>CAUSBY010000015.1:0-107783 GCA_963530025.1 uncultured Weeksellaceae bacterium | reverse complement strand
GTTTTTCCAATTCGTTTTGTACCACCATAATGCAACGGTCGCAAACCATATTTTTAATAAAGATTGTATTCATATTTATTTACTGACTACGTTTAGTATTTAATACATAAGCAATAAACAAATTTACAATTTAAGTTTAATTACTCTGACTTCTTGCCAAGAGGAATAAAGCCTGTGTACATATATACTTACTGTTTTTCATCTTGTTCGTCCATTTTCTTTATCAGTGCTTCACACAGCCTGTCGAGGAATTTCGTTCGGTTTATTTTGCGGGCTTTAAGTTCCATAAACGTATGGTAAAAGTCGCCTAACTCAATATTGAAGGCATCTTCAAACGTTTTGGCTATCAATTTTATTTCTGTATTCCCATTGTTAAATGCACCGTGGGAGTACAGTGCATAAATGAGTTCCGTGAGTGCAGTTTTGCTTGCTGTCCATATCAACGAATTATCTGAAACCTTTTTAACGTTGATGTTATTTAACCTGTCTTCCAAATATACCTGTATCAGGTCATTAGCAATTATCTTGGCAACCTTATAATCGTGCGAAGTAGAAAAGCGATGGTCTGCCTCAAAATAAAAAGTGTCTAACCATAGTCTTATATCGTGCTTGCCACGTACAAAAAATTGTTCGTCAAAGAAAGAATTATTGCTACGGTAATACTTATAAAAATCAAGGTTATTTTCAAAGAACCTTTTTAGCTTTTTCAGTTCTTTGACAAAATATTTCTTGGTACGCTTATTTCCATACGGTCTTCTCGTTTCGATTTTATAGATGGCATTATAATAGATGAGCTTTGAAACGATAATTGGCTTTTGATATTTAAAAAAGCGAATTTCTTCATCAACATTCTTAAATCCTCTTTTTAAAATATATTTTTTTACGTCGAATAAACATTTGATAATAAGTTGTATAACTGCTTCAATGCGTTCTATCGAACAGTCTGCTTCAATCTCAAATTCTTTGATTTCGTTTTCCAGCTTAGCCAGCGTTTCGTTATAAAATTTATCCATCCGTTATCCTAAATCTATTTTTTAAACAATAATAGAGAAGCCCAAATACTGTCATATTTGAAAGAAATTTGCATTTTCGGGTTTCTCTTTTGGAACTTTGGTTTTTGCTCGATACAGAACTAATAAGTCCATTTTTAGTGATAGGGATAGATATAATAGTGTCTAGTTTTATGTATATCAAAGCAATAAGACACAGAGCTAAAAAATATCCCAAAAAGTATCATAAAGAGCGAAGGTCTTTTCTTCTTCTCCTTCGACAAATTGACATTTGATAACTTTTGCCTTTCTTACGAATTGTCTGTTTTATTCATCATTAGGATGTTCTAATCTTAAAATTTCATCCGCTGTATCCTTACTGCGTTTAGTATAGCTAATAAGGCAACCCCAACATCGGCAAAAACAGCTTCCCACATAGTCGCTAAGCCCCCAGCTCCCAAAACTAGTACAATAGCTTTTACTCCGAATGCTAAAGCTATATTTTGCCAAACGATTTTCTTTGTCTGCTTGCCTATATTGATTGCCATAGGTATTTTACTCGGTTTGTCGTCTTGTATTACCACATCTGCCGTTTCAATGGTCGCATCGCTTCCCAAACCGCCCATTGCAATACCCGCATCGCTCAAAGCCACAACAGGCGCATCGTTTACACCGTCGCCAACAAAAGCAACGCTTCCGCCTTTGGCTTTAATTTCTTTAACTCTGTTTACTTTATCTTCAGGCAATAAATCTCCGAAAGCATTATCTATCCCCAACTGTTCCGCTACATACTTTACAACCGTACTTTTATCTCCGCTAAGCATAGTAGCTTTAACATTGAGCTTATGCAATAGATTTATGGTTTCCTGTGCGTCTTCTTTTATGCTGTCCGCAATGGTAATGTAACCAACAAACTTTCTATCATAAGCCACTGCGATTACCGTGTAGGCAATGCTGTTCGGGTCTATGTCATAAGTAATAGAAAATTTATCCATCAGCTTAAAATTCCCTACCAATAATTCTTTCCCATTTACATTAGCCTTTAGTCCGTGTCCTGCAATTTCCTCTATATTTTCTAATGGGATATTGTGGTTTAAATCGCCTACATATTCTTGAATGGCAGTTGCTACGGGGTGGCTACTATGGCTTTCCAAAGCATTGACCATTTCTAAAATTTCTTTCTCATCAAATGCCTTGTCAAATACAACTTCCTGAACTTTAAATACGCCCTCCGTCATTGTACCTGTCTTATCCATTACTACATTTTGTATGCTGGCAAGAACATCCAAAAAGTTGCTTCCCTTAACCAATATTCCATTTTTACTCGCTGCCCCAATTCCGCCAAAGTAGCCTAAAGGAATACTTATTACCAATGCACAAGGGCAAGAGATAACAAGGAATACCAAAGCACGATACAACCATTGGCTGAACACATAATTTTCTACAAAGAAGTAGGGCAATGCTGTAATTAGAATAGCTAACAGTACAACTATCGGTGTGTATATTTTTGCAAACTTTCTAATGAATAATTCTGTCGGTGCTTTTTGAGCAGTAGCATTTTGCACCAATTCTAAAATTTTACTCAGCTTGCTATCAGTATATGCAGTTGTCACTTTTACCTGTGAAACGGTATTTAAGTTTATCATCCCTGCCAGTACCGTTTCACCTTTTGATTTCGTGTCAGGCTTGCTCTCACCCGTAAGAGCTGCTGTATTGAAAGATGCAGTTTCGGACAATAATTCTCCGTCCAATCCTAACTTTTCTCCAGGCTTCAATTGTATTATCTCTCCAATAGTAACTGTTTCAGCTTTTACAACTTTTGTTTGAGTGCCTTGTAAAATGGTTACTTCATCAGGACGTTGGTCGAGTAAAGATTTGATATTTGTTTTAGCTCTCTTTACTGCTAATGACTGAAAGACTTCACCAACAGCATAAAACAGCATTACAGCAACACCCTCGGGGTATTCACCAATGGTAAAGGCTCCAATAGTAGCAATACTCATCAGCAAAAATTCTGAAAAAACATCGCCTTTACCAATACTTTCAAAAGCTTCTTTAATTACAGGAAATCCGACTGGTGCATAAGCTATTATATACCAAACAGTTCTTACCCAACCTTGAAACCATTCAGGTTTCAAGACATTGTCTAAGTAAATAGCAATTAGCAATAGTACCAAAGAAATAATTCCTGGTAAAAACATTTTTACAACGCTGTTTTTATCAACAGCTTCACTTCGTTCATTGCTCTTTTGATTAACTTTTTCATCCGTTGAGCAACAAACATTATCAGTACTCTGCCCTGTATTTGTTTGGGCATCGTTTTTGTTCTCCTCCGTGCAGCAGAGTTGCTTGCCCTGCGCATCATAAATATGCTTGTGATTTTTATCTGTATTTATCATCGTTTAGTTATTATTGGTTAATCTTCGTCTTCTCCTGCATTAGATAATTTTGCGTTTACAAAAAATGCTCCTTTTACAACGATTTTGGCATTGACAGGAATTTGCTTGACAAAAGTTATTGCGGTATACCCCATATCAGATACCCCTTTCAATACTTCTACTTTTTCAAAATTTATACTTGCCTTATCTTCTTTTTCATTTTTATCTCCCTCTTTATGATTTTCTTCTTCTTTACCTTCTTCGTGATGCTCTTCTGCTTTTTTATCGGTTTGTACGAAAATATAATATTTACCATCAGTATTTACGATGGCATCATTGGGAACAGCAGGTGTAGTTACATTGCTTAAGCTTACAACCCCTGTTATGTTCATTCCATCAATTAAACCAATTTTACTACCTTTTATACGACAACGTACAGCAATAGTTTTACTCTCGTTTTGAAAAGATGAACCGATATTGAAAACCGTAGCCTCATATTCTGTGGTTGGATTATTTGTCAATCTAAAATGAATAGTTTGCCCGATTTTTATTTGTGGTAAATCTTTTTCGAATACTTGTAAATCCAAATGTAATGAGCTGTTATCTACTATTTCAATTACCGGCGAAGAAACATCTACATAACTTCCAATTTTAGCGTAAACATTACTTACTGTGCCATTTAAAGGACTAATTACTGTCAGAGCAGATTTCAAATTACTGTTTGATAAGGTGCTGGGATTGATGCCCATTAATTGTAGTTGTTGATGTAAAGACGCTTTTCGAGTACGAAGGCTGTTCAATTCGGCTGTTGCACTTTGTAAATTTTTCTTTGCGCCAGCATTTCCTTCATTTAACTCTTTTTGTCTTGATAGCTCTTGCTCTGCAAAAGTTATCTTACTTACTACACTCAAATATTCTTCCTGTAATTGTATAAACTGCGGATTGGCAATAGTTGCTATTATTTCACCCTTTCTAACATAATCCCCAATTTGAACTTTCAATGTTCTTATCACTCCACCATATAAAATTGTAGCGTTGGCTTTGTTGTTATTAGGAACATTCAGATTTCCATTTGCTTTGATAGTTGCAGACAGCTCTCTTTGTTCTATTGTGCCTATTTTTATTCCAACTATCTTTAATTGTTCCTCTGAAAGAGTGGCAATGGTTGGTACTTCTTCCTCGGCTTCTTCTCTTTGAATTTCTTTTGCTTCCTGGTTCTGCCCATTTCCATCTTTCTGATTATTGCAAGCGGAAAATGCAAATATTAAAACAGTTATCACTGTTACAATTGTGATTTTATTTATGTTGAATTTCATTTTTTACTTATTGATTAATGAGAGAATAAATATTGATTACAGACTGGTTTACCTGCTGAATACTTTTCAGATAATTTAATTGAATGTCGGTTGCGGTTTGCAATGCAAAAAGATATTCCACATAGCTAATTTCTCCTGTTTTATACCCTAATTGTGCCGCTGATACTATTTCTTTGGCATTAGGCAATGCTTCTTGCTGAAAATAATTAAACTGTTGCATATCCTGTTGGTATTGCTGCAAAGCATTTTGTAATTGTGTTGTTAATGCTTGCTGCTGCTGCTGAGCATTGGCTTCGGAAGCCTGTTTTCTGAAGTCCAAAGATTTTATCCTTGCTTTGGTAGCACCATAAGTGATAGGAATTGCAATGCCAATATTTACAGAATTGAAACGGTTACCAGAATTAAAATATTTTTCCATACCATTTACTGTGTGAAAACCTATTAAAGATTGATTTGTAAAACCAATTGTAAAATCAGGTAAACCTTGGGAACGTTCTACCTTTTTGGTCTGTTCTGCAATAACAGCATCCTGATACAAGGATTGAATGGCGGGATGACTTGCTACTACATCATTATCCAATAAATTGCTGATTTGTAAAGGTTGAAAAATTCCATTTTCTGCAATGAGAAAATCCTCTCTTGTATTCATCAAAGTTTTCAGACTGGCAACAGCATTATTTAAAAACACTTTATTCTGTTTTAACAATAAATTGATTTCCCCTTTCTTAGCTTCTGCCGTACTGATGTCCACTTTTTTTGTATCGCCGGTTTTATAACGAAGCTGTGCTATTTCTATAAAATCGCTGTACAGACTATCTAACTGTTGTAATTGCTTTTGGTTATGTTGCAAATATAGGATTTGATAATAGTAAGTTCTGACCTGCGTTTTTAACTCTAGTACGGTAAGATTTTTCTGTAATTCTTTCCCTTTTATTTCGGCATTAATCAATTGTTTTTTTGCTCCGAATAATGTAGGAAAAGGAATAGTTTGTGCCACTTCAAAAGACTGGTCGAATTTTGTACTGTTGTACTGCCCCAATTGTGCATTAAAACCTAATTTTGGTAATTCTCCGGCAGTTTTTTTCAAGGCTTTACTTGCATCAATTTCTAAATCTGAAGCCTTTATGGTTTGATTATTTTTCAGCGCGATGTTTATTGCTTCATCAACACTGGATAAATCTTTCGTTTGTGCGTTTGCTGTAAAACCTACCAATGATAGCAGTAACACAACGATAGTTGTAATGGGTTTCACTTTAAATTTTCTTTTTAAATTAATTTTTGAATTGAAGATGATATACAATAGAGGCAGTACGAATAGGGTAAGGAATGTTGCAGTTACCAAACCACCGATAACAACTGTAGCCAATGGTTTTTGTACCTCTGCGCCTGCACTACTGCTCAAAGCCATTGGCAGAAATCCTAAACTGGCTACTGTTGCAGTCATCAAAACTGGTCTCAAACGGATTTTAGTTCCTTCGATTACCCGTTTCAATACATCTTTTTCTCCTTCTTTTTCTAATTGATTGAAAATACCTATCAGTACAATTCCGTTTAGGACAGCAACGCCAAACAATGCAATAAATCCAATACCTGCGCTGATGCTAAAAGGCATTCCTCGAAGTAACAAAGCTAGTATTCCTCCAATTGCACTCATTGGGATGGCTGTAAAAATTAATCCTGCCTGTTTAAAGGAACTGAAAGTAAAGTAAAGCAGTACAAATATCAATATTAAAGAAACTGGAACAGCTATCAGTAATCTATTGCTTGCTTCCTGTAAATTTTCAAACTGTCCTCCATAAGTGAAATAATACCCTGATGGTAATTTTACTTGGTTGTTCAACTTTTTTTGAATTTCTTCTACCACACTTTGTACATCTCTGCCTGCAACATTAAAACCAATTACAATTCTTCTCTTTCCAGCTTCACGGCTTATCTGCGCAGGTCCTAATTTATAGTCAATTGTAGCCACCTGTGATAGAGGAATTTGACTGCCTGTGCTAGTTGGTATCATCATATTGTTTACATCTTCAATACTACCTCTATAGGTACTATCTAAACGCACAACTAAATCAAATCGCCTTTCATTCTCAAAAACCACACCTGCACTTTTTCCTGCAAATGCAGTACTCACAACATTATTTACATCTTCTACATTTACTCCATAATTGGCTAAACGAGTTCGGTCGTATTCAATATTAATTTGAGGTAGCCCACTTACCAGTTCTACTTGAGGTACTGTAACTCCCTTTACTGTTTGTATAACTTTGCTAACCTTATCGGCATTTAACGCTAGTGTATCTAAATTTTCTCCGAAAATCTTAATTGCAACATCTTGTTTTATCCCTGTCATAAGTTCGTTAAAACGCATTTGAATGGGTTGGCTTTTTTCGACAATTATGCCAGGTATTACGGCTATTTTTTCTTCTATTGCATCGCCTAATTCATCGTATGTCCTTCCGGATTTCCATTCACTTTCAGGCTTAAGAATAATTATTAAATCTGTTGCACTCGGAGGCATTGGGTCAGTAGGTACTTCACCAGCTCCAGTTCTACCTACCACCATTTTTACTTCATCAAATTGTTTGGCAATTCTCGAAGCAAGCATCGAAGTTTCTATGCTTTGCGTTAATGAGGTTTCAATAGGCATTTTAAATTCAATTGCATATTCTCCTTCTTGTAGTTGGGGTATAAATTCTCCTCCCATTCGGCTAAACAAGAAAATACTAACCGCAAATATGGCAATGGTGATACCCACGAACCAATACTTTATGCTAATCGCTTTTTCAAGCAAAGGCTGATATTTTTTTTGTAACCAATTCATCATTCTGTCAGAAAAGGTTTCTTTATACGAAGGTTTTTTGGATAAGAACAAAGCACACATCATTGGTATGTATGTTAAGGATAAAATCAAAGCTCCAAAAATGGCAAAACCTACAGTCTGTGCCATCGGACGGAACATTTTACCTTCAACACCCACTAACGTAAGAATAGGAATGTAAACAATTAGTATAATGATTTCACCAAATGCTGCACTGCTACGAATTTTGGAGGCAGACAGGAAAACCTCTTCATCCATTTCGGTTTGTGTAAGCCTTTGTTTAGATTTCCGTAAGCCTAAGTGATGTAATGTGGCTTCCACAACAATTACTGCCCCATCTACAATCAACCCAAAATCTATGGCTCCCAAACTCATTAAATTGGCGCTTACACCAAACACATTCATCATCGCTAAGGCAAACAGCATTGCTAATGGAATAGCGGAAGCTACTATTAATCCGGCTCTAAAATTTCCTAAAAAAAGTACTAATACAAAGATAACAATCAACGCACCTTCTATCAGGTTTTTTTCTACGGTACTCATTGCCTTGTCAACTAAAACTGAACGGTCTATATAGGGTTCAATAATAATATCATCAGGTAATGACTTTTGTATAGTAGGAAGTTTTTCTTTTATTTTTTCAATTACATTATTGGCATTTTCGCCTTTTAACATCATTACCACACCGCCTACTGCATCAACTTCTCCATTATATGTCATAGCCCCATATCTTACAGCATTACCAAATCGTACATCTGCCACATCTTTTATAAAAATTGGAACACTGCCAGGATTATTTTTTACACTGATGTTTTTTATATCTTCTAATGATGTAACCAAACCAATACCTCTAACAAAATAAGCACTTGGTTTCTTATCAATATATGCTCCCCCTGTATTTTGGTTATTTTTTTCAAGAGCGTTGAAAATATCGGTAATACTTATATCCATAGCCTTTAAGCGATTAGGATTAACAGCAACTTCATATTGCTTTAGCTCGCCACCAAAACTATTTACTTCTGCAATTCCGGGTGTACCATACAGTTGCCTTGCAACAATCCAGTCCTGCATTGTACGAAGGTCTTTGGCATTGTATTTATTTTCACTTCCCTTTTTGGGATGTATTATATATTCGTATATCTGACCAAGCCCTGTACTGACCGGAGCCAGTTCAGGTGTTCCTATTCCGTTCGGAATTTTTTCTTCTGCTTCTTTCAGTTTTTCATTAATGAGCTGTCGGGCAAAATAAATGTCTACTTTTTCCTTAAATACAACTGTAATTACGGACAAACCAAACCTAGAAATACTTCTGGTTTCTTCTAAATCGGGAATATTAGCAATGCTTTGCTCTATCGGAAAAGTTACTAATTGTTCTACTTCCTGAGCCGCCAATGTGGGGCAAACCGTAATTATTTGCACCTGATTATTTGTAATATCGGGTACGGCATCAATGGGTAATTTTGTGGCACTCCACACTCCCCAAATAATGAGCAACAATGTCATTATTCCAATGACGAGCTTGTTCTTAATGCTAAATTTTATGATACTGTCTAACACAATTCATTTGATTAATAATTAATAATAATGGATATAAATACTTTCTGTCCGTTACAGAAAGGACAGCTAAATGTGCAATTTAGATAATACACCTATCTAATAGTAAATGAATATATCATCCATTACCAATAAATACATTTGCTGAAAATATTAAGTATTAATCTTTGGCGGCTGCCAAATGTTTCCGTGATAATTGGAAATGAAATTGAAATTTTGAAGTGGGAATTTTTGTATCTTGCTAAGACTTGGCTTTGCCTCGTTTATTTTGAACGTTTGAAACGTAAAATTCACAACGGTATGACAAGTAGCACAAGAACAAAAAGGACTGCATAAATCGCCGTTTTTCGTTTGACCATTGCTTGTATTAGAAAGCTCTGATTTTGAAGTATTACTGGTATCCATACCACACGCATCAGTACACGGCATTACGGATAATGCCAGAAAATATATACTGAATATGAATATAAATAGTTTCATCAGCTACAAATATAAATAAATAGATTGTGCAATAGAATTGCAAAGTTGAAAAAATCTATTTGTTACATTTGTCGCATTTCCCCTTAAGAACTAAATTAGCTCCATCTAATTTAAAGTTTTGAGGAACTTCGATGTTCGGAATTTCTGTTTCAGTAAGGCAAAAAGTATGTTTGCAGTCGGTACAATAAAAATGTGTGTGCAGTTCTGATAAATTACAATTGCATCCTGATTGGCAAAGTGCGTATTTAATCACTCCGCTTCCATCATCAATGGTATGGACAAGTTTGTATTCTAGGAATACTTTAAGTGTTCTGAAGAGAGTAATATTATCTGCTTTTTCAAACTGTTCTGCCAGCTCTTTATGACTTACTGCATATTGTTGTTTCAATAACTTTTCAACCACCAACAAACGCATAGCGGTGGGTTTTATAGCTTTTTGCAGTAAAATTTTTTCTAATTCAGTCATTGTGATTTAATTTTCTATCGTCCAATCATCATTATCGTCCTCGTCAACTGATATTTGCTCAATGATGCTGTTTGCTGCACTGTCAGAGTATGTACCATAACCATTTACGAAAACACCTTTTGCTCCATCTTTTTGGTTTCTCATCGCATATAAGATAGCCTCATCTTCCAAGTCATTAAGCCCAGTAAAACGATAAATTTTATCAATAACAATGTCCCTTAAATTAACTTTCTCTCCGTCTATTTTGTACGAAATGTTTTCTTCCAATAGATTAAAGTCTTCCGTATAACCCCTTTGTCTTAGTACTTCAATTACTTCTGATAATGTTTTTTCTGTTGATAGCATAAGTATTCTTCTTAAATTTTTGAAAATATTTTTTGAAAAAACTGAACATTTTTTTCTCTTAATTGGTTTCTAATAGCAACATTTTTTATCCTGTTGTATTGATGGACAAGGAACACTGGCATAACTACAATACACACAACAATCGCCTTGTAATGGTTTTAATCTTGTCTTGCAATTTTCACATTCATAAAAATATTGGCAAGCATCTGTTGGCATTGTTTCCTCTTTTTTGTATCCGCAATTTGGGCAAGTTATAATTGATTGTAATTTAATTTCCATTATGATATAATTTTACTTTTTAGTGATTTATAACCTGTCGAATTGATAGCTTTTTCAATTTCTATAATACTTGTTTGTTTGTTGTCAAACTTAACAATGGCATTGCCTTTCTCATAAGAAACCACAACTTCCACAATTCCTTTTAGTTTACTAACTTCCGTTTTAACGTGGTGTTCACAACCTGAACAAGTCATCCCTTTGATTGTAAACTCAACTTTCTGAATTTTGGAAGTTTGGGTAATAATTGCTTTACTTTCGGTCTTTGGAAAAAAGATGTGAGCATAAAGCGGAAATGATAAAAGTAAAGCCGCCATAACGGTAATAATTCCTAAAAATGATTTTGTTTTCATAAAGTTTGATTTTTCAGTTGTTTCACAGTTGCAGTCAATTTTCTTTTGCGGTTTCAATTTTTGATACCAAGCAAAAGCAAGCACTAAAATAGTTAACCCGATAAAATATGGACGAAAAGGTTCGAGCCAAGAGAAAGTTGAAGCAAGTCCACTTGTTCCTGCTATGAGAGCCAAAACAGGTGTAATGCAACATAATGAAGCTGCTATTGCTGTCAAAAGTCCAGTCCCAATTAGTTTTCCGTCCGTTACCATATTGTTTCTAAATTTTTTTTATCGTCAAGTATTTTAAAAAATGGGTCCAACATTTTCTCATACTCTTTTGTCAATGAGTAAAAAATGGTTTGCGCCTCTCTTTCGGTTTCAATAAGCTTTCGGTCTTTAAGTTTTCTCAAGTGCTGAGAAATCGCTGAAATTGTCATTCCAAGAATTTCACTCACATCACAAACACAAAGTCGTTTTTCTTCATAAATAAGAAACAGGATTTTCAGTCTTACATTGTTTCCCGCCAATTCCAGTCCGTTAGATAAATAGTCAAACGAACCTTGGAGTTCCGAAACTCGTTCTTTACAGCGATTGATTTGTTTAATGTCTGCCTGTTGTCTAATGCAAGAAATACTATCCATGGTGCAAATATAGCTAATTTGTTTATTTTAGCGTTTGCTTAAATAAACAATTTAACTTTCATTGTCTTGTTCTTTACAGTTTTAACAAGGCTCTTTTATACACTAACTCTTTCTATAATTATTTTTCACGCTATATCATATCCTCATAAAAAGTTATCAAATTCCTATACAAGTCTAATGTTGCAAATTCTCTTGTACCATAATATGTGCTTTTTATTTTCGTTTTTGTGTAAAACTTCTTTTTCTTTTAGTTCTTTATACAGTTAGTCAATGCCTTTTACTTCAATCCTGCAACTGTGTGTACCTGCCAAAAAACTTTCTGCTCCGCTACTAATCGGTTTTAGAAATAAAAAAACACTTTTCCATTTCCAACTGTAATTACAGGAAGCCCACAAATGCAGCTCTATACCACCCCTAACTAATATTGCAAAAGTTTCTTCCTGATGTCTGCATTCAAAACCAAATCGAGCTTTATAAAACTTAACTGCCTTATTAATTTTCCGTACAAGAAATGCGGGAATGGGTTTAATTAGTTCTATCATTTTGTACGCTTGTTTTAATTATTGAACCCTATATTTTTTGCACATCGGTTGAAATCCTATTGTCGTTTCATAACTTCTATTACTTATTTCTAACTGTAATATTTTTTCTTCAACCACAAACTTGCACGTACTAAAAGTATCAGTACCGGAACTTCTACTAAAGGTCCAATAACGCCTACAAATGCCTGTGGGGAATGAATACCGAAAACTGCTATAGCAACAGCGATTGCCAATTCAAAGTTGTTTCCTGTTGCTGTAAATGCGATGGATGCGTTTTTGTCGTAAGGTACTTTTAGAGATTTATTGATAAAGAAGCTGACAAAAAACATCAGTACAAAATAGATGATTAATGGTATGGCTACTTTTACTACATCCATTGGCAACTCTAATATTTTATCACCTTTCAGGCTGAACATTAAAACTATCGTAAACAGTAAAGCGTACAATGTAATGGGCGATATTTTGGGTACAAATTTTCGATTATACCATTCTGTACCTTTTGATTTAATAAGGAAGTAACGGCTAACGAATCCTGCTAAGAATGGAATACCTAAGTATATCAATACGCTTTCTGTAACATCTTTCATTGATACGCTTACATTGAAATTAGCTAATCCTAATTTTGAAGGTAAAACATTGATAAATAACCAAACTAAGAAACTGTAAGAAAGTACCTGGAAGATGCTGTTTAACGCAACCAACATAGCTGTATATTCTCTGTTTGCTTTAGCTAAATCGGTCCATACGATTACCATTGCTATACATCTTGCCAAACCTATCAGTATTAACCCTGTCATATAATCGGGTTCATTGCGTAAAAACAAAACGGCTAATCCGAACATCAATAAAGTACCAATGACCCAATTCAGCAATAATGACAGACCGATTACTTTTTTATCCTTAAATGCTTGGGGCAATAATGAATAATCAACCTTTGCCAATGGTGGGTACATCATTAATATTAAACCTATAGCCAATGGAATATTTGTAGTTCCAATGGATAAAGTATTTGTAATTTTTGATATTCCCGGAAAGAAATGTCCTAAACCTATACCTATTGCCATTGCAAGGAATATCCATAAGGTTAGGTAACGGTCAAGAAATTTTAGTTTTGGCTGCATTGTGTGTCTAATTTGTAAGTTCTCTATATTGGTTTGATGTCAATAATTTTTCTAATTCTGTAATATCTTTGATTTCAATTTTTATCAGCCAACCGTTTCCAAAAGATTCTGAATTGATTAGTGTTGGCTCTTCTAATAAGAGTTGGTTCGTTTCAATGATTTTACCCGATACTGGCATAAATAAATCACTGACCGTTTTAACCGCTTCAACAGAACCGAATACTTCGTCCTGCTGAAAACTATATCCAATGTTTGGTAAATTTGCATATACGATTTCGCCCAATTCACTTTGTGCAAATTCTGTGATACCTATTGTACCTGTGTTGTCCTGTATGCTTATCCACGTATGTTCTTTTGAATATTTTAAATCATTTGGAAATTCCATTTTTTAGATTTTTTAGATTAATAGCCACGTCTTAGATTCTCTGCGTACTCGTTTGGAAGAGGGCTGTCTTCCACAGCCTTTGCAGCTTTTTCAAAGTCATAGTCGAAACGGATAAATTCTACACTGATGCTTTCTTTGTTCAAAACAGAACTGTTTTCATTAATTGTCAACATCGCATAACCACCTCTTATATCGTTGTCTTTTGGCTTACCAACGGAACCGATATTCACTGCGTGGCGGAAATGATTTTCACCATCAACACCCGAATTTAAAACTCTGTGATAGGGCTTGTGCGTATGTCCGAAACACATAATGTCGGCATCGGCTTGTTCCATAATACGAAGCATACTTTTTTCCTCACGGTCTTCGAAGAGATATTCGTTAATTTTTCTCGGACTCCCGTGTACCAAAAGCAGATTTAGCTTGTCTTCGTTCAATTGAAATTCTACTTTGATATGGGCTGGAAGTGTACGCAGGTAAGCACGTTCCTCATCTTTCATCAAAGAATTGGTAAAAGAAATGGAAATATTGCCGTTGTCCTTCTCAGCGTCTGTTTTGTAGGCGCAACCGCATTCATTACTCATTCTCCCAATGCCAAAATCGTAGTTGCCTGCAATAGTTGGTATTTTTCTTTTACGGATTTCATTGACCACTTCGTTTGGCCAGATATTGTAACCTACTAAATCTCCCAAGCAATAAATGCTGTCGGGATTTCTTTTTTCAACATCTGCAAAGAATGCTTCCAATGCAGGGAGATTAGCGTGAATGTCGCTGAATAATGCAATTTTCATTTTTTATTGATTTATAATTTTTATTTTTTAATCTATTCCGATAATTTTACTCCTGCATTCCATCAAGACAGTGTCTTTCCAAACCCCATTCTTTCTTCCAATTTTTTCCCTATAACCGACGATCCTGAAACCACATTTCTCGTGTAATCTTATGCTATTTTGGTTTTCTGCAAATATCCCGGATTGTAAAGTCCATATTTCACTTGACTCACTTTGTCTAATCAATTCATTCAACAACATTTTACCAATCCCTTTTCCTCTTGCAATTGTTGCTACATAAACACTTACTTCTGCTACACCCGAATAAACACATCTGCTGGAGACAGGAGATAATGCAGCCCAACCAAGCATTTCGTTATTTTCATAAATACTGATTCTGCAAAAATTAAGGTGTCCTTTATCCCAATCTTCCCATATTGGTAAATCATTTTGAAAAGTGGCAATATTGGTAGCTAATCCCTGACCATAGATCTCTACCAAATCTGCAAAATTGTCTTTGGTAATCGGCTTTATTTCCATAGCAATTGAATTAGCAACATCCAGAATTTGGCGTACAAGAATTGTTTTGGTTTACACCAAGTTCAATTAGATTCTTTTTTTCTTTTTCTGATGGGATTCCACAAGCGTCCTGTGCTAAGCAAGCTGTAGTCTTATTTTTTAGAATAAATGTTTTCCCGTTAAATTCCAGATCATATTTTCCAATAGTATTACTTTGATATTCAACTTCAATATCAAAATCCTCGATTCCTAATTTATCCTCAGAAAGTTTGATAATGTTGAGTAATTTTTTAGGCTTCAAACGATGTTCAAAATCGTCTGCATTCCAAAGCTGAAAGTTCACAACCTTCTCTGAACGGATCACACCGCCACAATCAATAAAGTTTTTATTAATCATTCCTACTTCTGTAACGTGAAAATGTTCTGGAACAAAAGCTCCATTTTCTAATTGGAATTCAACATTTTCTAATGTTGGCAAAATTTGTTTTACTTCTGATAATTTCATAATTGAATCTTTATAGCTTAAATGCAATATTGCGATATATTAAGGTAAAAAAATACTTAACAGCATTTTGATTTGGTCACAGTTTGTACTATAGCTGAAAAATAAGTGTTTAGAATTTCTATTGTCTTTTCGTCTATACAATAGCAGATAGCGTTTCCAGAAATGTTACCTTTTATAATTCCTGCGTTTTTCAATTCTTTTAAATGCTGAGAAACTGTTGGTTGGGCTAAAGGCAATTCGTTCACGATATCTCCACAGATGCACTCATTGACTTTCATCAAATACTCGATAATTGCTATTCGCGCAGGATGTCCTAATGCTTTTGCAATTGTTGCAATTTGGTTTTGTTTGTCCGTAAAATGCTCAGTCTTAGTTGCCCCCATATTTCATTATTTTATATTGCAATATTACGATGTACTTTTGAAATACAAAATAAAAATCATTTAATTTTTTATTGATTTTAAGTTGAGCCTAATTTTATAGATAATTAATATGTTATGATAATCATAGAATTTTAAAGGTTTCTTTACCTCTTTCTGTTTATGACAGAAACCTTTTCAACATTATTATTGGAGCTTACTGCTAAGAAACTATTATACAAAATACGATTATCAATGGTTCTTTCTCTTACATAGTCTCTATGCTTATTAATTTTCATTTGTTCCTCTTTTTCAATTTTGTATTGAATTACCAATTTACTTCTAATTTCAGGAAGATTTTCAAGTTTCTTATCAAACTCTACAATTTTATCTTCTGTACTTTTGGATTGAACTTCTATTTCTGCAACATTAACTCCTTTTTCAGCTAATAATTCTACTGTTTTTTGAACTTCAGCTTTAGCCAAGTCAATCGTTTTCTGATAAGATGGAAGTTGATTTTTCCAGTAATCAGTATTTCCATCAACATTTTTAGAATAACCTAAGATTCTGTTATATGACTCTTCAGCTTTGGTGACCATCTCCTTTACTTTTAGGAAGTCATTGTGTTTTCTGAGTACAAATGCAATGTCTGCAAGATGTTTATTTTTTTCAATTTCAATTTTCTTCTTTAAGAGTTCTATTTCAATATTTGCTCTCGTTTCCGGATCAGTAATAATAGAGGTCTTGAGTTCTTGGGTACTTATGTCAGAAATATCTAATACATTCGCTCCTTTCTTCATCGCTTCTAAATATCTTGCTTGTTTAGACTGTAACTTTTGTAGCATAAACACATCGATACTATCATTAGTGAGCATAAAATTGATTCTCACGTTTTCAAACTTGTTGCCCTGTCTCCAAGCACGACCTTCAACTTGTCTCAAGGTTGTAAAATTATAGGGAAGAGAAAGCATATACAGATCGGTCGTATTTTCCTGAAGGTTCATTCCTTCCTGAATGGCTTCACTGCCAATGATGATTTTAATTTTTCCGGAATTAAAATCATCCTGAATTTTCAATCTGTTTGGTTTGCTCGTTGCTCCTGTAATGACACCCACTTCTTCTGGTTTATAACCAACTTCTATTACAAGATACTCCTTAATTTTAGGGAACTCTGAAACTGCTAACTCAGAATAAATGATCTGGCCTGCATCGGGAATATCATTTCTATTCTGCCGTATCAGATTCATTGTATCAATAAGCTTTGGAGAATTTTCAATAAATTCTTTTACTGAAGGTAATTCTCCATCATAATATGGTGACAGATATGGTGAAATTGCAATAAGCCTCGCATTTAGTATGTGAGTTAAAATTGCTCCCTTTTGAGTTTCTTCAAAATTTTCTTTCAGTAAATCATACTGTTCTTGAGTTAAATCATTCTGCTCAATTTTATACTCTTTATTGATTTTCGTAGGACGAATCAGTTCAGGGTTATCATCTTCTCCTTTTATATCAATAAACTCAGACAAAAGCTGTTGAAACAAAGAATTATTTTTAAACCTCCGAACATTGGCCTTGAACTTTACATCTCCTCTAGCATCAATTTCCATATCAGTATCCGCCTCCATAAAGGTTTCAAAGAAGTTGTTGACATTAAAGTAGCCAGATTCTTCCAACCTCTTATTGGCAATCAATGAAAGAATTGAATAATACTCCAGAGGCTTATTGGTAAAAGGCGTAGCTGAAAGTAACGTAACATTTCTGCCATTGTATTTATCCTGTATATATTGCGAAGCCATCCAAGTATTGATCCCAAGTTTGGAAGTCTGTTGATTTTGGCTTCTAAAATCGGATGCAAATCTTCGATCCTCAATTCTTACTTTTCCCACAATATGATTGGCGTTGTGAACTTCATCAAAAGTTAGATGATCAAAACCAAAATCTTCCCAGTCGTGGATTTTTCCACGTTTCATTTTGCCCTCCAGCTCCCTCTCTTTTTCTAATTCTATCTGAAAATCTCGCTCGCTGATGGAGTTCACACTTCTTAGTTCACTCTCTGAGATGTACGAAAACTTTGCGGCTAAATCTTGAGTAATATTTTCTGAAAAACCAATATTGTTAAAACCTTCATAAGTAACGATTGTGATTTCTCCATCTCTGTTATCAAATTTGGAAAGATCATAATCCTTTCCAAGATTGCCCAGCACATTTAGTTTTGCCTTCGGAACAGTTTCAAAAATTGTTTCTATCCATTGTTTTAAAATACTGTCGTTGGGTACAACAATCAAAGGTCTTTTAGCGTTTCCACGCTCCATCGCTTCGTGCATTGACAATATTCCAGAAAGTGTTTTTCCAAAACCAACTTCGTGAGCAAGCAACCCAACTCCCTTTGTTGTTAATCTTCCGATTCCCGCTTTTTGAACTTCAGTCAATCTAAGTTCTTTTCCTTTAAAATTCTGATAGATTTTCGAAAACAATGGGAATTTGGAATAATCCGGAACGTAAATGCTATTGAAGTTTCTATTAAATTCTTTTACAAAACGTTCTCTCAATTCATCAGATAATTCTTCACGAATGAATTTTTGAAACAGATCATTAGCTGCAGCTTTACGTCTTTCACGAACCAAAGCATTTCGTTCCTTGTCACTTCCAGTAACTGTTTCATTATCTACGAAACTTTTGACCTCCCAAGCTGAAGAACCTGCAAACGCATCACTTGATAAATCTCCTACAAAATCTTTAAACTTTTCTGCAAGATTGTAATCTACAATTACAGTTTCGACCAGTTTTGAATTTGGGTTATATTTCTCTTTTTCTACTTGACCAAGTGCAAACTTGTGTACAAATTCGTGATTGGGACTAATGGATATGTCATCCAAAGATTTAGGAATTGGTACAACACTAAGAAGCAGATTCATTTGCTTATCATACTGATCTTCTGTTCCGCCAACAGCATACTTATCAGCAAAATCTTTTTCTAACTGCTCCAGCTTTGCATAAATATTTCCTTCTGCATAATAAAAATCGTGCATCCACTTTCCATCAATAAAATTGGCAAATTGATAGTGTTTACCATAATTATTCAAAGTCCCGTCATAATTGGTATCACGAAAAGCATCAATTTGTTCTTTGGAAATTGAACTGCTATTTTGAAGAGAAGTATTTAGAACTTCATCAGATTTGAAAAACAGATATTTTAAAACCCCTTTTTTGATTTCCGGTTTTGTCTGAGTTCTATATTCTGAGTCTTTCCTTTTTTGAGTTTGAATTATTTTTTCGGATTTATCAAAAACCTCCTTTAGCTCTTTGGAATTAAAAGATTGAGCATCTTTTTCTATCTGTTCTTTGAGCTTGGAATATTTCTCAATTTCTTTGACAATAGCCGGAGATTTAAATTTGATTTCCTTTAAGGATGAAAGAACTTCAGTGATTTTGTCTGTAACATCATTCAGTGCTACTCCGCTTTCGGTTTCATTATCTATTTCCGTTTTATCATTGACTGTATTTTTGTTTTCCGGTTCAGTATTCTCTGGAATAAAATCTTCAAACAGATTTCCAATTCTTTCTGTCTCATTTTTGTTTTGAAGCCGGTGCAGAATATGTAAAGCATTATCCAAATTGCCGTGGACATATTGCTCCATTCTCCCAAAACGATTGCTTTTTTTCCGAATTTCTCCTAAGATATTTTCTGGGTTCTTTTCAAAATAATCAGATATATCCTGAGTGATTTTTACCGATGATTTTTTAAGGATAATAATGTCAGTTTCGATCTGAGTTCCGGCAAAAGCCCCTGAAGGTAATCTGTAGGCTTTCATAATCTCTACATTTTCTAATTTCTTCTGCCTGTTCAGCCAACCTGAAGGAAGTACCATTGCCAAAACACCATTTAATTTCAAAGAATCTAAAGAACGTTTGAAAAAATAATCTTCGTACTTACTAATTTTGGGTTCTTCCCCTAATCCTTTGTATAGACCTCGATGTTCTCCATAAGGCGGATTCCCAATAACCAAGTCATACTTTTCATTATAGTCATTTGCGTCAGTTTTTTGACCTTTTTCATTAATAAATTCAGTTTCAAACGAGCGCAGATTGATGTCAGCTTCAGGATGGAAAATTTTGGCAATTTTAGCTGTAGTATCATTGATTTCAAAAGCTGTAACATTTATTTTTACAGAGAGATCTTTTATAGCATAAAGAAAACTTCCGGTTCCTACGCTTGGCTCTAGAGCTGAAATCTCTTTTTGATTTTTGAATTGGTCTTTTATAAGATTGCGAATTGCCTCCACAATCTTTGAATCCGTGTAATATTCATCAAGGATTCCACGCCCTTCCTTCGCAGTACCACCACTTTTGTATTGATTGCAAATATTTTTTACATCGTCAGAAATCTCAACATTTGGATGTAAAGTAATTTTTCTATCCTCGGAAACAAAACAAGCTGCAGAAACTACTTCTGCAACTTGTTCATTGGTCAGTTTTTGACCTTTATATTTTGAAATAAGAGAATTTAATTCCTCAATATTTTTGGAATCATCTACTCTTCTTTCGATTCTATCGGATACAATTCTCCCGGATAGGATTCCGTCCAAGGAATGTTTTCTGTCTTCATTTTCTTCAACATTTTCAGGTTGTGCTCTGTCAATGGATTCTCTTCCTGTGTTTCCAAGATCGTTCCGTTCTGACTTTTCAAGTCCATTTCCAGCATCGTTGCTGCCCAAAGTTTGTCCTCCTGAGTAATCTCCGTTTTGTTCGGATTGGCTTCTTTGGAGAGACTCTCCAGAATTTCGTTCAGAAAATTTGGATCCCAAGTGCTGAGTGTCGGAAATTCTTGTTGGTCTAATGATAACTTCTGCATCCTCTGATTTTTTTGGTTCAACTAAATTAATATTTTTATTCTGAAGATTTAATTTGTTTTGTAGATATTCATTCAGATTCTTATTTGCGGTTTGGGATACCTCATACATACTTCGGATATCTTTAATATTCTTATTCTTCAGCTTCAATTCCATTAAAATTTTAAGCGTTGCAGCATCCCCTATTCTGCTTGCTTCCAAACATAAAAATATTTTCCCATCAAAATCTTTAAATCGGTTGAGAAATTTATTAGTATTACTCGCAGAATTAAGTGTAACAAGAGTTCTGTTATTGTTTTGATTATTCAACTTCAATAATTCGAGAAATGAGAGCGTATCAGTTTCCTTTTCAAATACAACAAGCTCATTCTTGCTTCCATTGATAACAGAAATATCATCTTTAAAATTTGAAGAATCCAATGACATACTCAATTGTTTTTTCTGCTTGTTACGAAGTTGTTGAACTCAAATAATTCTTTTGCCTGATCATCCCATTTTTTTCTGGGTAGCAGCTGAAGGGTTACGAAAATGTCGCTCTTCTTATTATAAGAATCAATGCGCTCCAGTCTACCATGGTAGTCTTTTTCGGCGTGTCTGTAAAAGGAATATGGTAAAATAGTATCTGTAGGATAAATGTAAAAACGCGTATAATTCCAAGGAGAGTTGATTTCAAAGCGTTTAAATTTTTTTTTGAATAATACTGTATCAGACAAATTTCTTCTGTTTCTGTAGTTGAGAATCCAATCCTTGGAAAATATAGCACCTACTTTTTTGTCCCAAACCGATAATGGTCTTTGTTTTTGAGAAACTGCTGAAAATATGATATTATTCTCTGATGGATCTACCTGGAAGTACAATGAATCTTTAATGTAGTAAGTTTGTTTATTAATTTCCGGAAACGAAGTATCGGGAACCAATTCTATCAAATGATTTTGAGAATAGTTTATTTTAGATAGATGAAAGCTTTCCATTTGGTCCAAACCTTTCGAAGCATCAAAATAGACATTGGAAATAAGATCAATCCCTCCACTTTCAGAAACGATTTCCTTGTGACAAGAACTTACTGTAAATAGAATTGCATTAAGTAGAAATATTAATTTTAGTTTCATTTCAATTGAGTTTATAAAAAAGCGGCAAATCATATTGACTTACCGCTTCCGATGGTATTATGGTAAGTAAAATTTTTATCTTTTGATGCTTTGTTCCCTAACATTGGCTTTATCGTTCTTGTTATCTTGCTCCAGGCCTTCTAAAGGTTTGTTAGTATTAAGCCTGTTCATTTCATTGTCATAAAGTTTAAGATTTCGATTTTGAGGATCCAGAACTGCTTTTCCTTCTATGACCTGATCATTCTCTTTGAATTTTACTTTTAATACATTCCCTTTTTCTAGAGATTTTATTGCGCTTTCTTTCCATTCAGGTCTGTCAAATACGAGATTAGATTTGTCAACAATCTTAGCCGTATTGACACCATAGTTTTTGTAGAAATTTTGGAAGTAATAATTTCCCTTCTCGGTCTTCGGTTCGTTGAAGTTAAATTGAACAAAAGCAGGTTCGACTTGTTGACTCTTTGGATTGAGAAACTCAATTTTCACGCTACGTCCCTCCAAAAGATTGACCGCTTCTTTTGCTGTAAAACTATTATCCCGGCTAACAGGAAAATTATGAGAGATCTCCTCACTGTTGTCATTAGTCAATTTTGCATTGTAGGAATTAAGAAAAACACCTCCGCTTTCACTTTTATTGAATTTTAATATAAAATCAACCTTATTTGCGGGTAAGGTTTTATCTGAGCTAGTCTTAATTTCAAACTCTTGCTTTTTTGAGTTGATACCTTTTTCTAAATCTTTGTGAAGTTTTTCCTCTTCTCCAAAACCGAGATATTTCATTTGGTCTTTAAGATATTTTACTTGGTCAAAGTCTTGTTGTTTTTCCATAATATTTGGGTTTTGATTGTTAAAATTTATATCATTGACTGTTAATATTCTGAATATTGATAAGTTATCTTCATCGAGATAAGTTTTTAAAATTTCTCCATTTTGTAATAATTTATAGGATTCGCCATTCCCTTGTCTTTCCAATAAGCCAAAAGCCAAGGCGTATTTATCATTCTTTGATAAGTGATGTCCGTCAAGTACATCCGGAATTTTCTCTAATTGTTTATTTGTTAATGTGTAATCTCCCTCCGTCGTTCCAAATTCTACTTTTTCTGAAAAACTCTTTCTTTGCTTATCTGTTAAGTGCAGATTTTCTAGGATAAATTCATTTTCTTTATTAATAAGTACGTAATTGAGCAGA
Source organism: uncultured Weeksellaceae bacterium (assembly GCA_963530025.1). Taxonomy (GTDB): domain Bacteria; phylum Bacteroidota; class Bacteroidia; order Flavobacteriales; family Weeksellaceae; genus Epilithonimonas. The sequence continues at coordinate 84,836 of CAUSBY010000015.1, read as the reverse complement.
TTATTTTTTTCATCTTCAGAAAGCTTAGGGGTAAGATTATTTTGAGGTGCTTTTCCCTTCAGGTCATTTTCCACATAGGTTTTGAATTCGTTCAAACTTTTCGGTCGATCATAAAGATCTTTCATATCAGTCCAACCATTGCCAAATGAGGATGACTTATATTCTTGGGTTTGTATATCATAACTATAATAAATATTACCAGTTGGACTTTTCAGAGAACCGCTCCCATCATCGTACTCGCGCCAAATCCATCCTTCAGGAAGACCAGATGCAGGAACCAAACTTTCATCAAAGTCATCTTTTGAAAACAGGTCATCAAATTCGAAACTGTCTTCTTCCCAATCAAGTTGACTACTATTTTCCCAGCTCTTGTGAAGTTCCTCAGTGAGTGGATTAATTTCTATTCCCAATTTTCCTGCTTCAATCTCATAATTCCGGTAATGGTGGGCCTGTTGTTCATCAATTTGTGTATTGGTCATCCCCAAACTTAAATCTGTTCTTTTCTCCAATTCTTTTGCCCAAGAATCTGAAAGAAATTTTTGCTTTGAAGCTTCATCGCTAATAGTTACTTCTTTAAAGGAAGTATTATCTTGTACTATTAAAAATCTGTCATCGATTCTCTGTTTATCAAGGAATCTTACAGCTTCACTAAAGCTTTTAAAGTTTGTTTTAATCAATGCTTTACTATCTGAATTAAAAATGGAATTCACAGTAAAAGCAGATCCCTGAATCATTTGACTTTCTCTGGATTTATAGATTTGCATAAATCTTTTTTCCTGATTGGAAAACCTTCTTTCTCCATCTCTAAAAAAATTTTCGGGAGCTGTATTTTTTATTTCTTTTTCAAAATCTTTATAAGTTTTGGTTTTTGGAGTAATCACTCTGTCGAACCAGGATAATTTATTCTCCACAATTTTTAATTATTTGAGATTTTATCTTCTGAATCCTCTTCTTTTCTCCTGTTCCTCAGATTGTTCTTCCTGCTCCTTCCTGTTTCTGTTAGCATCTTCATACATATCTCTATCATTCACATTCAGTTGAATATCTGAATCACCTCCTTTTGAAAGTTGTTTTTCAGTTTCAGTAATGTGACTTACAGCGTCAATCTCTCTCGAAACAATGTTTACATCGTTTGTGATTTCCTTTGCTATTTCAGGATATTGGTCGACTTTATCTTGTAGAAAGCCTTTAAGTTTTAGCAATTCGTTTTTATAACGATTAAGTTCCTGCGCATCCTTTTTATCAGCAATGATAGCAGTAAGCTCTGTCGCATTTTTGATGAAATCAAACTCTACAACTTTTCCTGTTTCACTATCGAATACAAAAGCCTTCTTTTCAAGTGAAGGAAATTCATTTGAAAGCTCTTTAATGTCCGTATATTGAACTTTCTCTTTACTATTTTCAAGAAGTTTAGTTAGGCTTTTATCTCGTTCAAGAAAGATGACCTTCAGTTTTGTATTATCTTCTGTGAGCTGAAAAGTGGCTCTATTCTTATCATTGTCGGCAACGATGGTATATCCTTGAAGAAATTTCTGAATATCATCTTCGCTTAGCTTTTTGGAAAATGTAAAATCGTCATTGATAATTCCAAAGTTTTTAAGTTCGTCCGTTGGTAAATTGTGATTTTGCATAATGTTTAGAAGTTTAATGTTGGTTGTATGAGTTTGCTCGTGATTCATAGTAGTTGGCAATTAAATTATTGGCATTAATAAGATCATTTAGAAATCGGATGGGGTTAATGTATTTTCCATTTTCTGTCACTGAAAAATGAAGATGCGCGCCGGTAGAATTTCCGGTATTCCCACTTTTTGCAATGATGAATCCGGCTTTTACAAATTCTCCAGCTTTGTAATACATTTCTGAAAGGTGGAGATATGAGGTTATAAATGAATTAGAATGCCTGATTTTAATATAATTCCCTCCTCCACCTAAATCCCAACCCGATGCAATTACAACTCCATCTAAAACAGCATATACATTTTCATAGTTGGCTTTAAAATCTGCACCGTTGTGTAATTTATTAGCTCCAAAAATAGGATGAACCCGCCATCCGAAAGGAGAAGTAACCATCATCCTATTGTTAAGTGGCATACTTATTTTTGAGATAGATTCCTCTTCATTAACGAAATCAAACTTTTTAATACGCTTTTCTGTATTTGAATTTTCCAGATTTGTTGATTGCTTTTTATAGTTTTGTAAGAGTGAGTCATTATCGATTTTTGAGTCTGCCTTACTTTCCTCAATTCTTGATACATTGTAACGAAGCATTAATGTCTTCAGAGAATCAATCTCCTTTTTCAGATTTTTTTTAGTTGGAGCATTGAAAAGTCTGTTAATAATGCTTTTTTGCTCCTTTTCTATTTTGAAGGTAGATTGCTTCTGAAAACTTTGTTGTTCTTTAAGAATCTCGTTGGATGTAACCTTTTTAGGAGTCAGTGTATTGAACTGTGTAAAAACCAACGAATAGCAACCTAAAAACAGCACTGTTATTATATTTTTCATTTTTAATCCCACTGTATTAATCTTTAATATTTTCGTTTACGATGAGTTCCACCTCTCTATTTATTTTTCTAAAATTGGTCATCAGAACTTCTTCTTTACGATTATTGCCCTTTTTATCGACGAATGAATAGTAATTAGGCATAGCTACATAGTTTTGTTCTTCCTCCTTGATAGCTTTCATATCAAGATTGATTTTTCCTCTTATTGCAGAAGTTTTATATTCCTCACTACTGTTCTCTTCTCCTTGCGCAATCATTCCAACCATTTCACCGGTTTTGAGTGCAGCAATTTTTCCTGCAGGAATCATAAAGTCCATTTTTTCATTGATGCTGGTCGATGTTCCTTGCTGCGAAATAGATTGGGAGTAAGACTTTTGTTTAATTTTTCCGAACAATTTTTCAAGCCAATCCAAGGTATTTTTATCTCTTACAGAACCGGAAAGAACATTTCCGACAATCGCTGAAATAGTATCCGCGACTTCCTTTTTATAAAACTGTCGAAGCTGTGGAATTTCCTGAAGCCCTAATAAAACAGCTATCTTGTTACTTCTTGCTGTTGCTATTATATTGTCAATTTTATGAATGTATATTGTTGGGAATTCATCGCCAATAATTCCACCAGGTAAATTATGTTTAGAATTGATTTGGCGTAAGGTCCTATTAAGAATTGAAGAGTATAAGGCTGAATTAATGTCCTGTGTGCTCGGATCAGAAGCTAAAATCAGAATTGAAGGATTTTGCTTATCTGTTATTTTAAGCTCAACTTCATCTCCTGAGAATACCCAAAAACTCTCTTTAGTTGCCAATCGGGAAAGAAAGATTTTCAAAGTTCCAATTTGTCCTTCCAACTGATCAAAAGCCTTGTTGTCATAGGCTGTTTTGAATGGTGAAAGCAAGGAAAGAATCTCTTCATTGGTAAAAAGTGTATCAAAGATCTCTTTATAACTGCGGTTCATAAAAGATAGAATATGCGGCAGATCTGAATATTTCCCATTTTCCAACGTAGCAAAAAAGTAGACACAAGATGAAAGAAAGTTAATTGCCGATTGAGTAAAAAAAGCTTCGGAACCTCCTCCTGAGCTGGATCCTCCTTTTTGCAATGAAGAAACCATAGATTCAGCCATTTCCTGAGCTTCAGCCAATGTTTGAATGTACTTTTTATGGAACGGATTTACTCTTCTTGATTTTTCTACTTCATTAAGATTGATAATATGAAAACTGTAATTGTAATCTGATTCTCTACTTTTTTTCAATAAGTAATGATAATAAGCAATTTGCGCCAGGTCAGGAAACTTAAAATCGTAAATGCAAAGACAAAATCCTTTAGCAATCATTTGTCTAATAGATGGATTAATAACCCCAAATGATTTTCCAGAGCCAGGTACTCCGATTACAATTGTTCCTCTAAAAGGGTCGATATTAATATAGCCTTCATAGGTTTTGTTATTATATCTAAAAATATAAGGGATATTGATAGAAGTATCCGTGTTTACAAGTTCTTTGTTTTGATCAAAAGATTCTTCTTCAACATTCCATCGGTCTTTTCCCATTTTCTGCTGCATCAATTTAGAAATACTGTCTGCTCCCATCTGAAGAATAACTGCTCCTAAAAAAGAAAGAACTGCATAGATGATTTGATAAAAATTAAGCCCCGGAAAGATATGCGGAAGCTCTCTATTTCCAGCTTCATCCTGCCAGATCAAGGATGAGAAAATCATCAATAACCCTAACACTATTGGAATTCCAATCTTTGTGTATATATTAAGGTCTCTCTTCTTCTTAGCTTTTGTTCCAACAGCAACCAATCCAATCAAAACCACCGTGGCAAATTTTGCATTGATGGGAGGATAAATGAAACTCATTTTAGAGAAGTTCTTCAATAAATTGGAAACTACAGGAACATCAGCATTCAGATAAAACAGCGAAGCACAATCCAATGCAACTACAGCATAGACCACCTTTTGCAGGAATCCATAGATTTTAATTTGATGTTGTTGTTCTTGCATAGCAGTTTATTATAGTTTCATATTAATTAATGGTAAGCGGAACTTCCGCCTAGAAAGTATCAGCTTTTAGAATGTCAGAATAATTAACTTTCATTTCAATGGTTCTACCCGACAGCTGTTCTTCAATCAACCTTATCATCATTACCTTAGAATTCGGGTAAGTGAACTTTTTGAACACAAAAATATTTCTGAAATTCTTCTTGAAATGTTTTTGAGGATTCAACTGAAAAAGTGGCGTCATCTCGATGCTTTGGCTATTTGTAGCCTTATGGATTTTTTTATCCTCTATGGAAAATTTTAACGCCTCAATATCATAGCTCAGATTAGAGTTATTTTTAAAGGTCATATCAAGAAAGATGTAATCACTAATGACATACACATTGTTGAGCTGGAAACTAAGTTTGAGATTTTTCTCTTCCCTGATTGGATTACCTTCAGATTTCTTCTGAATAATTCCCATTGCAAATTTTCTGAGTTCAAGGTTAGAGAACACCATTTTATCAAATTCAATGGGCTGCATCGCTTCTGGCTGAATATGTATATTGGTAATTGTATTTAAGTTTTCAGAATGTCTGTAAACCGCTTTATACTGTGCAATAAAAGATTGCCCCACAACGGTAATAATTCCGACTTGATTTCCATTAAAAAAGATGGAGGTCTTTTTCTTTTTATCTTTTTCTTCAGATGTTTGGCTGTCTGTAATTTTGATTCTTGCAATATTGGTCGTCGGTAAATCTCCTGTCAGTTTTTCTGTAGACAGATCAACGTACTGGATAGGTTCCGGAGAAATAATATGCAGATTGACTCCCTCTGTGATTTCTATTTCTGGCAGGTCAGAAATAATTTGTTCTTTTGTTGCTGTCTGTGCATTGAGTGTAACAGTAAATAGTAAAAGTGTATATAAAAATGATTTCATTGCTTTTAAGGTTTTGGTTGGTTTTGTGACTCTTTCAATTGTTTTTCGTCAATCAGAAATACATAAGAGTTGTATTTCAATTTGGCTTTGTTGGTTTTAATGAGATTCGCAATCGATTTGGAGGTGGACGTAAATAATTTGGAACCAATGGTGGTAAAAAATCCTTCTCCTCCCATATCCATCTGTGTTCCTTGCACAGAATTGCTTCCCATTTCACGGATCATATCTCTAAAAACACTTTGTGGAACATACAATCCTTTCATACCATCAACATCGTAGATAGATAGGTTGATTGGAAAGATCTCTCCCTTAGCAAATACCGAAATGATTTTCAAGTCAACTCGCTGCATTGTAAATCCAGAAATCTGACCATATAAAATGGAACCTTTACTGATCTTTCTGTTTCCAACAAAGATGTCTTCCAGCAACCTGAATCTAATCCTGCTTCCTAAAAATCCTTTGTTGTTTTCATCGATAACAGCCTTGATAAAACTATTTTCCTTGTCTTTATAAATGGCGTTGAAGTCATTATTGATACCAGACTTACTGACGTTGAAAGTAGAGTTAAGGAACTCGTCCATCTTTTCTTTATTGGCTTTTAACTTTTGTTCAGCCGCCAGCTTGCTTTGATACTCGGGATCTCTTGCTTTCTCTAAAGAATCCATCACCAGCATTTGCTGCTTTAGATATTTTACAGGATCTTGCTGTGTATTTTGTTCTTTTGTTTTAGGCTTTATAATCTGAATATTATCTTCTGCTTTTCCGTAGGATTTGTCATTTAGCATTTTAATAATCTCAGTTGATCTTTTATAGTCCTGATCTTCTTTACCCTGCTTAGGATCATAATAGGATGATGGATTTCCTGTGGTCTCATATTGACTCTGCCTTGAATTGACAGCTTTTAAAGAATCAATCCTTCTTTTCTGAGCTAACGACAATTGGTCGTCATAGCTTAGCAGACTATCCTGTTCCTTGTCCAATCCTCCAAGCATTGTTCTGTTATCCTCCTTTTTAAAGAATGCATCATACGCATCATTTTTGGTCATAATGGAATCCTGAGATTCACCAAGTGACATAGAAAGCTCTTTCGGTTTGTCTGCAGGTTTATCTTCTTTCATAAATTGAGCACCTACATATGCAAAAAGACAAACGAACGGCAGAGCAAGGAGTGGCAGAACATATTTCTTTTCTTTAAAGTTGATTTTATTAATGTCCATTTTTTAAGTGTTGGTATTGGTTAAACAGATATTCTATTCTAAGGCTGTCATCTTTCCGTAGTTTTTGCTGATCTCTTTTTACTTTGAGTGACTGGAGTTCAACCACTATTTTTTTCATTTCCTTATCATTACTTTTTAAAGTATTTTGACCTACCGAACTTTTGGAATAAAGCACAGGAGGCTTGATTTTAAATGTCATATCAGAAGGAAAGAATATTCCTTGCACAATTGATATGATGAAGGAAACTGATAGGAAAGCCATCGAATACATAAAAAATTCCTTAGGGTTTTTGACTGTCCAGGCAAACCATTTCTGCCCAATCTTTTTAACAAAAGCATTCATTTTAATAAGAGTTTTTATTTTGGTTAGAGAGTTCTTCGTTATTGATGATCCGCCAGTTTTTAAGAAGAACACCGTGCGGATTGTTGGGACTTCGTATAATGTCATCAAAGAAACCTTCAGTAAATAATTTTCGGGTAATGACAGAAGATTTTCTGGTGATCATCTGTTTTCCGAAATACTGGAATTTCTTGTTTTCCATATTCAGAGTAATAGAATCAGTATGAATGCTGACCATTGAGCTGGAAGCAACGATCTGATTGTAAAATCCCTTTTCCCTTAGATTGGTGTATTCTTTTTTTCCACTATCATCAATGAGGTATAATGATTTTTGGATATTTTCCTTGATATAGGAGTCGTCAGGAGCCAGCGTAAAAAATAATCTGTGGAATAATTCGATTTGGGCTTTATATTCCACAGGTCTGTTCAGAAGCACATCGGTCTGCTTGGCAAGTACCGGAACTCCGTTATCAAGAATATAAATTGACTTTCTTGAATCCTGAATCATTTTGTAGGCAAATAAAAACCCTGCAATAATGATAAAGACAGCAAATACAATCGCTCCCAATGAAACCACCTTGTTGATCTTAATTCTTTGTTCTATATTTTTTATAAGCATTCTCGAATTTTTTTAGTCTGATTACTTTTTATTTTTCATTGCATCATTTACCCTCCCTGATGCAGAAGCAGCCGCCGCAGACTTCACTGCGGATGCTCCGCCTGTCTTGACCGCCAAAACCGCTGTTTTTGCACCGCTTGCAATTCTGCCTGCTGCACTTTTCATTTTGGTCATCGCCCCTGCTCCACCTGCAGTAACAATTGTGTCGGCAATGGTTGGGGTCATCAGAACTCCAATGCCTGTGACGATATAAGCCACACAGGTAAAGAGTTGATTGTAGATCATTCCGGAATTTGACACGTAAACCATTAAAGCATCCAAATTGGTAATAATTCCATTGGTTAAAAGCGTATCATATCGTTCAATCTCCATTGTATAGCCTGATGCGATCAGCTGTTGTCCAATATTGATAATAGTATAGGCAACAAAAGTGTACAGGTTGATATTGATGAATTTTGAAACCCAACTGTATAAAGAATTTTCAAATCCGGGAATCATTGACATTCCCACTGCAATAGGGCCAAGAATTATTAATATATATGCCCATATTTTTTGGATAAAGAAGATGAGATAAACACAAATTCTTAGTATGGATAAACATATAAACTCAATGACTTCTGCCACTAATTTTTGTAATTGAAACTCCATTCGGATCTGCCATTCCTTGATAGGTTGCAACAGTTTATCAATGCCTTCGCTGATATCATACCACGAATCGTCCACATCCTCGCTGGTATTATTGATTACTTCCTGCTTGGCATCCTCTTCAGCATTTAACCTGATGACTGCATCCAACAATTGCTGTTGTTTTTTGAACCTTTCAATTCTCAAATCGTTTACCTCAGATTCGATGTCACTAAAGATGGCTATCCCCGGTTCTGCAATGGCTTCAAAAGGTGCCTGAATTAGATTGACAAATCCAGTCCAGTAAATCAGTGTGAATCCAATTAAAATAGGTTTTAGCATTGGTACAATTTCCCATTCGCGATCTCCGGCTGCCATCTGCCATCCCATATATCCTAGATACATCAATGCTCCCAATCCGCCTATAGCCCGTCCTACCAAAGCTGAACCTTCCGCACTATCCTGTACACTGTTGTCCAATTTAGTAAACACCTCCATAAACCATTTTTCAAAAGCACCGTCGCCTTTTAAAAACTGCAACAGATTGCTGTAATCACTATCGGTCTGGGCAAAGCCCATTATTGGTAATCCTATTGCAAAGAGGCAAAAAAAGTATGTCAATTTTCTATTCATATTAGTATCTGTGTTTGTATTGCTGCATCACATTTTGAACAATCTGTCTATCTGAAGCAGGTGCCCATTGCGTCGGTAAAGCTGTGGGTAAATGGCTATTCAGTATATTTTTGTAATCCAGAAGCAAAGTCGTTTTGTTATTATGCTTTCTTAATTCCTGAACAAATTTTCTCCATTTCATAAGCGTTTCGTGATACATTACAAAGCGTTTTCCTCTTGGCATATCCATTGAGCGGGACATAGAATACTTATCTTTAATGAGATCAAGTTCTTCCTGCAGTCTTTTCAATGTACCAGTCGTATTGAGTGTTTCATAAGTCTGCTGATCTTTCAGTCTCCATTCAATAAAATTCTGTGGTGTGTCTGGAAACTCTGTGATGGGTTTCAGCATTCGCTTGTAGTATAAAAGCCAGAGCGGGTCTGCATCGACCGTAGCAGAAGTCCAATGGGCAAGATCCTGAACACTTCTCTTATAAATTGTATCGGAAGCAGCTTTGATCTTCTTCGCTTCTTCTTCCTGAAATTTCAGTTGAGCAAATCGTATATTCTGTTCTCCGGTTGGTTTCAGAGGTCTTATATCATCACCATCTTTATAATCCCTGTTAATTTTAGGAGCCCACATTCCCCAAACTGTTGCATAAGCAAAATTGGTTTGAATACCCAGAAAATATTTAGGATAAGGACGCCAATCACCCCAGCTTTCAAAAGTCATCCTTTTATGCTGCGCAACAATTGCAGGGTCATTCAATCTTTTCACACTTTGTCCAAAGCCATTTACCGCAACTAGTAGTAAGAGAAAAAGTTTTCCTTTTTTAAGTAGATTTTCCATAGTTTTAGTTGAATAGGTGTTTGTATTTTTGAATAATATCACCGACAATCGCCTTATCGACATTGAGGTAATTTCTTAGTACAGGGACTTGGAACAGATATGGGATTTTCTTGGCATTCTCTAATCGTAAAATGATATAAAGGATATTCCCATTGATATTTCTTACCCTTGTAAAAACTTTCTCAATCAGCATTTCTCTGTCCATTGCATCCATCAGGAAATCTTTGTCTTCGTTCAAGACATCTTGGGTAACTTCCTGTTGGAGTTTAATAACCTGTTTACCAATTTCAGTATAGTACTTTGAAACCAGAACTGCATATTCAGGATGTTGTGCCGACAGATCCAGCATCTTGTTGGAATTGGTAGCAATCTTTCCTAAATACTGATACAGATAGATTAATTTCTTGCTTTGTGTAAGCGCTGAATTGACATTTTTAAGCTGCTGATAGATGTATTCCTGAATCGCAATAATTTGAGTTGTCTTGTTGTTGATTTCGTCATACAGCTCCTTTTGTTTTTCATAGGAATCCAAAAAAGCCTGCTCACTTGCCAGTCGAACACCGTGATTAAGCGTGATTTGTGATAACAGTTTATCATTGATAACAATCTGCTGGCTTTTTACTAAAATACTAGATAACGCAACGACTCCAAGTATTAATATTTTTTTCATTTTAAAAAGATTTGATGTTATTCATTATACTTTCCACAACTTGTTTATCTCTGTTGACATAGTACTGGAATGCTCTTTTGTTACGTAAGACCTTTGCTTTGATGTCCCTTATCTTTAAAAGCATATGGGTAGAGTTTCTACTTATTGCTTTGACTTCATCCAATGCATAATCCAGCAAAATTTTTCGTTCCGATTTTTCCATTTGGTTGATTGCCCCATAAGACAGGATGATTCCTGTAATTAATCGAGTGACCATTTGGAGGTCATCCACAAACTGTACTTGCGATGGCAGAACAGTTATGATTGAATATGGTGCAGTAATGATTTCATTAATAATAGTGGTCTGATTATCCGTAATCTTCGTTATCTCTCTGCTCATAGCGATTCCTGTTGGTATTGCCTGAACAGCAAATGATACAATTCGTAACCTGTCCTGTACTTTGGTAATCTTATCCTTGAAATCTTTCCATTGTGATTGATTAACTGTTTCCACAGTGGCATTTGCAGTCTGCTTCTGTCTCATTTCTTTTTGTCGGTCGTGTTCTTTCATCGCTGCATTGATCTCCAGATCCATCATTGGAAAAGAAACATTTTCCTGTTGCCACGCAGGTGTAGAACCACCGCTTGAAGAAGTGATTAAGATGTAAATAGGAATGGTCAGCATTAGAAAAATCTTTTTCATTTTTTGACTTTTAAAAATTTCTCTTGTACTTATTCATTATGTTCTCCACAATGCCTTTATCGGTATTGATGTATCCAGCAAAAGGATTGATGGAATTCCAAAATCCCAATCGATTGGCTTTTTCCAGTCTTAGCTTTATTGCCAAAAGCCATAGTTTCAGATTTTTTACATTTCCTGAGATATTATGCAGGATTTTATATCGATCTCCTGCAGTAGCCAGATTCAGTTCTCCAGATGCCAGAATATCCGTAATATCGGTGACTATTTTCAGACTTTGCTCATAGGTTTTTTGTGAAGCTTTGGTACCGAATATGGCATATTGCGGATGCTGCGAAGCCAATTGGACAACCTGAGCAGAATAATCGTAGCATTTGTTCAACTCAGTGTAGATCTGTTGTACCTGAATACCGTTTTGTAGTGTTCCGGAAACTTCTTTCAAACCTTTTAATATTTTATTCTGAATATCATTGGCGGCTACCATTTGGGTTCCGACCCAGGTTTGTGCATCCTTTAATTTTGATGTTTCTTCGATAACCTCGTTCTGCTTGGCTTTCAGATTTTCTGAATACAGAATCATTGCAGCCGTTACCGTAGGATCGATGTAGGTATTCTGTGCAAATAAAAAACTACTGAATCCTAGAAATAGGAGACTAAACTTTTTCATACAGATAATTTTTATTGATTAATTCTGAAAAACTGATTTGATGATCTTCAAGCTCCTGTGAAATGACCTTGAAAACATTTTTGCCTTTGTTCTCATTTTTCATCCTGTTGTAATAGGAAACAATCTTTTGGTCTAGAGGATTCTGATACAGATTGACCAGTGAAACAAGATTTTCAAGGTTGTCTCCAAAAATTTTTAAATCAAATACAATTTTAATAAGGGCTTCATCATAGCTTCCGTACTTCTGCACATAATACTCTACTGCTGACTTTTCAGGCTTCTCTGTTGTATAGGTAAGGTACTGCTCTATTGAAACTTCATTACCGTAAACTTCTCCTTTGGAACCACGTTTCAGATAAAATTCTTTGAATCTGCTACGTCCGAATTTGTTGTTAAGGTTGTTAATTGTGAATATCTTGTTCTGCTCCACCTTATTTAATGAAAGCAAAGCTGCAATACGGTCAAAGTTGTCCTTGAACTTGGTCTGATCAAGAAGAATAAATGTATCCGAATTGTTGATGATACTGTCTTTTACAACAGCATTGCCAATAATGTCATCCAACTCCTGTGTTACCACCACCGCTTCTCCCCAAAATTTTCTTACTGTTTTATAGAGATACAAAATATATCCACCCATCAGTTTACTTGCAATGGCTTTCCACGCTTCTTCAATGATCAGAGCTTTTCTGCGGTCTTTTCTGAGTCTCATTTTTTGGATGAACGTGTCCATTATGATGAGTGTCACGATTGGAAAAAGCTTGGGATTATCCTTAACATTATCAATCTCGAAAACGATAAATGACTCATCAAATAAAGTATTATCTGCATTTTCATTGAGCGTTGTTCCATAACGTCCACCTTTGTAAAAATCCCTCAGAACGAATAGAAAAGTTCTCAGGTTAAATTCTCTTTCTGTGATGCTGTGTTTCTTATTATTCAGATAAAGAGGAAGAAATTTGTCGCAATAGTCATAGAAACCATTAAAGGAAAGTTCTTTTGCATCCAACTTCTCTTCAAGTTCTTTGATTTTTATGATAATGGCTTTCCTAAATGATTCATCCCAGTTTTCTTCCGTTTTGTCCTTTTTGATGATTTCATTGGATCTGATAAGAATCAATTGGGTTTCATTGTAAATTCTTCTTCTCTCTTCATCACCCAGCGTTTCATAAGCTTCATAAACTGTATAAAATTTTTCATTGTCATAATCAGGATTATTGATGTTCTTGTCAGGATGATAGAATTTTAATAGTCTTCTTCCTGCATCCTTGATCTCTTCAGTACTTGCATTGAAGGCAATTCCTAAAACATCGTAGTATGTCCGCCGTTCATTAACATTACTCTCATACTGAGCGTAAATATCTTCTTCGTGAATGTTGTATTTATTCAAATAAAGAATTAACTCTTCTGAAGTTTTATTCTCATACCATTCACTTCCCGAATTAAAATATTGATGATAATAGGACATCAGCACATTGTCCAATATTGATTTCTGGGCAGATGACATTGACGCATCCGGACCTTGCCAGATAAGGAAGATCAGATTGGTCAAAAATTCTATTTTCTCAATATTGAATTCTTTCTTATCCATCAGAAAAGGATTCATTGTGATCGGCTTTTCTTCAGTGTACTGAATGTATCTCCCACCTTTGTATTTGCAGGTTCCTGAATAAGAATCTCCGGTATCGACGATGACGACATCATAATTATAGGTAAGGTACTGCTCAATTATATTATTCATTAAGAAACTCTTTCCTGAACCACTTGGTCCTAAAACAAATTTGTTTCGATTGTTAATTCTGCCAATTTTCATCGGTACGTCAGCAGGATCAACTTTTAATGGAACTCCTTGTCTGTCTGTAAACCTCAAATAGAAATTGGATTCTTCATTCAGGGGGTAACTCTCTTTAAAAAAAAAACACAAGGCCGCTTCGCTTGTCGTCATAAAAAGATCGTATTCCCTGAGCTCTGTGGCATTCCCTGGAATGGCAGACCGGAAGAGTTCCAGTTGATTGTAGGCATTCTTGGAAACGATGATCCCTTTCGTGAATAGCTTATTTTCAATCAGGGATTGTGTTCCCTCCATTTTTTCCAATGTGTCTGTTGAAAATAGTAGGGAAAAATGCGCATTGACAACCAATTGCCCATCGATAGCGATGTTATGCAGAAGAGTTTGTATTTCTTCCGCTATAATGGCATTGGAAGGAGAATTATTGGCTGCACCTTCGTGCTTTTTCTTTTTCTTGTCGAGTTCTCTCTGTTGTTGTGCCTGAAGAGGAATCGTAATTACCTGATTGTAAATGATGGTTTCGTAATCCTCCAAATCATTGATGAATGTGAAATTATCAACAGCCGTTTCTGCAGCTGCGCCATTTCCACCAAGTATGGAATAAGGCTCTATCTCAGAAGGCAGATCAATGTTTTCAACATCGACATATGAAATATTCTTAACGAACTTATTTCCTATCTGCAGATATTCATTGGTTGATTTAATATTATCAAAAGTGGGAACATCTGAAAACTGCATCGACAATACGCCGGATATATAATGTTCAAACTCCTTTTCAAATAAAAATTCTGGTTCGCAATCGCTTTGCTTCAAAAGCATAAATACCTTTTGACATTTATCACGAAGCTCTTTATAACTCTTGTCAGAGAAATGGTAGTGCTTCATTTTCTTTTTCAGCTTATCATCGACAATATCTGTGAAGAAAAGTATGGTTTCAATAGTTTTGAAAAGCCTCCCCTCAAAATGCTCCGAATACTTCTGTTGCAGAAATTGATTGGATTGTTCGGCTGTATATCTCTTTTTTGAAAAAATATCAAGCTTTTGTACGATTCTACTCTCTCCTATAATAGATACAACCTGATTTAAAACCGTGTGGAAATTCAGATAATTGTCAGGATCTGCCGAATATTGCTCAACAGGATTTTTTATTTTGATTCCGATGATAGGATTTCCGTACTGCCCAAATAAAACATCAAAGTCCCATCCGAAATCTTTTCCAATATCAAAACCGATAAAAGGAATATCAAATGCTTGTTTCTTTATTTTGGACATAACCTAAAAGTGTTTTATTGTTTATTTTTTTGGGGAAAATCAAAACTTGATCGAAGTTTTTGGTCTTAGCGTACAGACCATATTTATCCTGTCTTTTGAAGATGAAATAGACGCCTCCTCCTGTACCTGCGAGTCCTAAAAGAGAACCCAGCAATCCGAATTTGGATAATATGAGTGCTGCGATGACACCGACTCCAATGACTCCTACTGCATAAAAGATGTATTTGCCTTTAAGCCCGAAGAATACAAGGGGTTTTTTAAGCCCCTTGTAGAGATAGAACCCCATATTAAGCAAAGAATGCTGTTACGAATTCCGGAACTACCAATAAGAAGATCATAGCACCTCCGTAGCCCAAGATCTCTTTGTTGACATCCTGATCGCCATTTGTCCATTTGTTGTACACTCTCAGACCTCCGATGAAACCGACCAATCCTCCGACAGCTTTGAGGATAAGCTTGATCGGATCCCAATAATCTTTGATGTCATTGGCTGCATTGGAAATTGCTGTTGCACCACCCTGTGCAAATGCTGGGGTTACAGCAAGGAGGATTACACAAGCAGTCAATAACTTTTTAAACAGCTTGTAATGTTTCGATTTGTAGTTCATAATGATTAAGGATTTATGTTTAGAATTGTGTTTATTTAGCTTAGAATTATGCATAAGGGGTGTGCTATCCGCCTTTTATAGGCGGATCATTTTAGTAGTGAAAAGTTTTGATTAACCTCTTAGATCATTGATTGATAGACCTTATGTCCATCTTGGTTTAGAATAACCTGAACGCTTGTTTCGGCGAGATTTAGAAAGTCTTTAAACTGTTTATGTAAGGCGTCGAGGTTTGGGGATGGAATCTCTTTTTTTTCTTGCTCTTGAATAATGTTTTCCTGTTGGGAATCAAGTGAAACAGTTTCCTTTTGTTCTTTTTCATTTGGCTTTTCTTGTATTTCGGGAACGTTATAAAAATCATCAATATTCTGCTCAGACTCAAACTTCTTTCGAAAGTGATCAAGGTCACGGCTTTCATCTTGTTGCTCTTCCTGATTAGCCCGAAATAGCTCTTTCTTGTTAAAAGAATTAGGAGTATTGATATTTTCTACATCATCGATCTCTATTCTTTGTACTTCGTTTTTGTTCTCTTCTGAAAATTCCGTTAAAGAATACTCTTCAGTTTCATCCGTTTTTTTTGAACTGTCTTTTTTCAAAAAAAGATCATACAATACATTCCCTGCATAATAAAGCAGATAAATGGCTATGATAGAGGTAATTATTTTAATCATATTTTGTAATGAGTTTATAGTGATCCGTTATAATGTAATTTCAAGGCATTTGTTAATGTGGTCAATTAATTCGTTGAATGATTTCTCCACAGCATATCTCTGATGATTCGTTAATTTTCTGGTATCAAGAATTTGTAGACAATTTCTTTTGAATACAGGATTCTTCAATAGCAGTCCATACCTGCTGATTTCGGCGTCCATTCCTTCTTGATTCTGGTATACATAGCCTTTATCAAATCGTGAGCGAATGAATACCCTTTCTGCCTGACTTTCCAACAATCCCAAAAAATTAATGAAGACCAAAGTTGATTTTGCTGAGACATTTGAATATTCAAAGGGAATGACAATAAAATCACTGTAAATAAGAAGGTCGCTGTACTTTACATCCAATGTTCCTGCAAGGTCGAATATGTTTATCTCTTCACTTTCTTTCAATGCTATCAAACTATCAAAATCCGTGAAGGGTTCTTCATTCTCTTCATCAATGATTTCAACATCATATATTTTTGGAATTTCCAGCAATTCATCTTCTTTCCATTTGTGGTAAAACGATTTTTGAAAATCGAAATCGAAGACCTTGATCATTCTTTTAGAATGAGCAGAAACATAATTGGCAAAAGCAATTGCAAGCGTTGTTTTACCTGTTCCTCCTTTCTGCGTTGCAAATGTGATTATCATAATTTTACATTGATTACAGGTTCTTGAAAGCCAGTCATTTCAGCGACCTTTCTTTTTCCTCCTCTTCTTCAATTCATTTTCTGCCGGGTCTTTAGAATTGGCTGAGCTTCTCATCAGTTCAAAAAACATCTCATTGACTGCTTTTTTCAATTCATTTCCTTCTTTATTTTCCTTGGTACTTTCTAATTGAGGATTTAGGAATTCCTGGTATTGCTTTTCTCCAATCATCGGTTTCAATTCTCCGATGTAGTGAAGTCTCGAATAAATGACGTAATATTTTCCTTCCTCCGACTTAATTATATTAACATCTTTATTATTTTGGATTTTCACGTATTCTTTTACATCGTTTCTGATAGCTGTGAATGTGTCCTTATTTTTCAGCTTTTTATTCTCAAAAAGCATAAAGTATTGTATTTCATTTTTTGGGTTTCTATCTTTCAAAAACCTTTGCAGTACTGCTTTAGTTTCATCATTTGGAATATTGTAATCCTTGAGACTTTCAAACAGTTTCTTGTCCATTTTCGCCGAAGTGAATTCAAACAACTCATTCATTTTCATTAGTTCGCTTCCTTTACAAACTGCGCCTGTTTTATGATCAATTACAGTATAGCCAAAAGGTTGAAATTCATCTTTATGGTGGAAAACCAAGTCAATCCCAAAAACATCTCTTAGCTTCTTCTGAAGTTCACTTTCAAATTCAATTTTCGGTGTCCAATCAGCTTTTTGCTTTTCTTCAGGAAGCATCGCTTCCTGCTTTCTAAAATCCTCAACTTTGAAAACCTTGTTGGAATAAATCTCTTTATACTTGGAAAAAATGGCTTTCAGTTGTTTTGTTCTTCTTTCATTCTTTCTATTATCATAAACAATCTGGTCTCCTGATAATGTTCGCTGGATTACTCCGTTTTTTAAAATGGTCAAAGATTTCGCATCATTTGTGTTTTTGCCCAGTTTATAGCCATTTCTGTTAAGTAAAGTTTCAAACTGATGGAGGGAACTCATTTTGTAGTTCAACAGTTTGTTCAATACTTCCTCCGGTTTGATTCCGTAAAGTTTTTCGAGAGTATTAGCTAAAGCTTTTTGAGCTTTTAACTTTTCGTAACTGTCATTAATCTTCTTTCCAGTCTGTTTATCTACTCGAGTCGTAACAATATGAATGTGATTGTTCTCTGTGTCATTATGGAAAGCCACAATAAATGGTTGCTTTCCATATCCCAATTCATCCATAAAGTCATCAGCAATTTTTGTAAGTTCTTCTTTGGAATGCTCCCTGAACTTGGTTGAAATTGTTGCGTGAAATTGAGGCTTAATTACTCTTTTATTTCCAGCCGAAATAGCTTTTAAATAATCTCTTACCTGTTGCTTATTGCTATGTTCATTAATGAAGGACGGAAAGTTTTTCATCATCATCAACTCCCCTTTTCCTTTGTCTATTTTTTTATCATTGTAATTAACTCCTGGAAAGTCGGATCCTGCTGGATTCATTATCTTAACAATCATTTAGATAGCAAAGAATAAATGTTTTCAAATATTTTGTTCTGCTCTTTTTTTAGAATTATTACTTCTGAAAGCTTTTCAGAAAAAACTTTTAAATCCTCAGAACTAATGAATTTTTGGGCATTTACAATCTTGGCAACTTGATTGATATTGGTTTCGATCTTTACAAAAACATTATCTTGTTTTTCAATGAATTCCAGAACTTTTCTTCTTTCATCTTCCAAAATTCTGTTTTCGACAGAATTGATGATTAAACTTGTAAGAGAAATATTTCTTGTGTCGCATATTTTTTTCCACTTTTCTTTTTTCTGATTACTGATTCTAAAAATGATAGTCTTATTCTCGGTTTCAATCGGACTCATTTGAAATAGTAAATAGTTTCATTCTGGTATATCTAAATTGGAATAAAAATTAGAGCAGCAATTGCTAAAGCGCCAACAAAAACAGAATTCAATACTTTCCATTTCTTCATTTGCCTAATGCCTGCTTTCTCAAGGCTAATCTGTTCTTTCTTAGCTGAAATTCCATAGATACAATCTTTATCAAATCCCGTTATTTTTAGATTAAGTACTTTTGCATTAAAATCTTGAACTTCATAGCTTCTGCCAACTTCTATTGAACTTTCAATTAATGGTTTCCCAGGATTAGCTACTATGGTTTTGCAGGAGGTCAATGAAATACATAATAACAGAATTAAAAATATTTGGTAATTTTTCATCACTCTATTTTTTTAAGTTCAATTAAATTTGCAATGCATTAAAGTGCTTCCCAGTTTGCCACACCATTTACACTCTTTAGAACATACGTTCCTACAGGTGGTGGTTGAGGAATTAATTCAGTAGCAAAACCAAATGATCCATCAGATTTAGCCACCACTCTTTTCGTATATGAAGAATCGTTATCTGCATTTGGCATTTGTGAAGGAGTGACACTTAATTTTCCATTGATATTGAGCCATCTTTCAGAAAAATCCCCCGAAATCAACGCGAATTTGTAATCAGTATAATTATTTGTGATACTATCCCAGAAGTTGGTTGAACTTGTTGTAACGGGGGTTGAATGTATAGCTAATTTATTGCTGACGCTTCTATTTCCAGAAGCTGGACTACCTGCTCCAACACCAATAAATACATTGTTTGAACCTGTTCGGTTTCCTGTACCTGACAAATATCCTATCGATATATTATCATTTCCGGAAGTGATGTATGACATTGCTCCTGCTCCGATTCCAATATTTCTGTTTCCTGAAATTATTCCGTTTGCAATTCCATTTAGTGCTGATACACCTGCTCCATAGTTTAACTTACCGGTTATTTCTCCCTGAGACATTGCGTAAAAACTAGCAGAATTTCCTTTTCCTGAAGTGATCTTCGAATCTGTTGCAACGATGGAATTATACTCGCCTGTAATTTGACTTCGGGAATTTCCAAGTGTATAATTTTCCTTACTATCAAAATCAAGATGGAGATTACTTTTGACAACGAGTTCGACAGTTGAGGAGTTTCCTCTGAGAGCAACGTTATTTAGAGGGTCTTCCTGAATAAAAGGTATCCACGCACTACCATCAAAATAATATAAACCTGATTTTGTAATATGAATGACTTGGCCAACTAAATTTGTAGCAGGTAATGTGACAAAGACTATTGTTCCCTTTTTCGCAGTTGAATAAGTTTTTGTTGCCAGTTGCTCTCCCGTGATACGTGGTGGAATAATTCCATCATAATGATTAGTATCATTGGGTTTGCCTACAACTTCTAATGTTGCTTCTGGTGTTTGGGTATTGATTCCGACTTGAGCGTGAACCGCTATACCAAAAAAGGACAAAAAAAGATAAATAAGTGTTTTCATTTTATTATTGTTTTTATTTAAATTCATTTGGTTATAGAATCGCTTTCTTTCATCACTTGTATCAGAATTTCAATTTTGAAAATTCTATTTTAGATATGGCTTCCTCCAGTTAGAATAACTTTGCACTTCTCCATATGTATAAAATGAGGGTGACATTGAACTTAAAGTGCTTTGCGGAATTTGAAAACCATAATTTTCAAGCAAGGCTGGAAAATATTGTGTTGAATTTTCTCGATGCAGTAGGGCGATTTGATACGGAACAAACCCTAAATCACTGCATATATCTCCAATGTTTATGAAAGTATTTCCTGTGATTGGTTCACTATCTAATCTGTATAACTGAAAACGGATATTGACAATACCATTAATTTTTTTAAAAGATATATTTCCATTTAATCCTCCAAAATTTTTTGTTCCTACAGAGTAAGATTTCGATGAAGTCAAATATGCGTTTGTATTACCCCACTGATTTCTCGGAGTTGACCAAGTTGATGTTGCAGTAAGACCTGCAGTACTGGTTGGGTCGAATGTCAGTAAAATGAAATATTCGATTGGATCTTTATCTTGTAAAAGTAGCTGCCAAAAACTTCCATCAAAACAGTATAATCCTGTTTCAACAACAGACTTAACCTGACCGACTAAATTGGTCGCAGGAGATGTCACAAAAACGATAGCACCCTTTTTACCTGAAGTATATACCTTAGCAGATAACTGGTCGCCTGTAATACGAGGAGGAATTACGCCATCATAATGATTAGAATCACTTGGTTTTCCTACAACATCCAAAGTAGCTTCTGGTAATTTGGTATTGATTCCGACTTGCCCTCGCATAGTTATCACAGTAAATAGCAGAAAAAAATAAAAAGGTATTCTCATTTCGTTTTTTGGTTAACATTTCTTCTGCAAAGTTGGGACATCAAAACCTTGAAAACAATAGTGTTAATGGGAGCTGGGCTAAATAAGATGAATTTGGATGATTCTGGAATCTCTGGAGATTAAAAAAGAATAATCTGGATTAATCTGGAATCTTAAACCTAATTTCACAGAAAACAAAAAAACAAGTTCCGCAGTTTTTTACCCTTTTTGAAGAAAAGGCAAGAGAGTCTTTGTGTATCAAACTTGAAAAGTTTGTATATACAAAGACACATCTTGCTATCAGAACGCACGAGTTTTTTAGAGAAACAAAAAAACAATATAAATATTTGATTATAAATATTTTAAAAGACATTATTATGCAATCAAAAAAAATAATAAAATGAAGATATCTTATTACACACTTTTTTGTTCAGGTTTGGAGTGAAACTGTAAACTTTCTACTGAGGTCTTAACAAAACCTGTAAATTACTTTTACAGGATTGCGGTTCATATTTATGATTTTATTGCAGGTAAAATGCTAGGTTATAAGATTTTTTTGGCTGCAAATATTTTATGCAGGTTAAGGTAACAATGCCATATTAGAAGTTTTTAGTTGTGTACTAGTTAAACTCCGCTACAATACTCACTGTCAATTTGACACATTCCAAATTGGTACATTGCTTGTGATAATCTACTAATACTTAAACTATGCCATTAATTACTACAGCAGCCATTGCTGCATTGTACCCATTTTTAATTGAATTAGCTAAGAAAAGTGCTGAGAAAGTTGTTGATACATCAAGTGAAAAACTAACCGAAGGAAGCATTGATTGGTTAAAGTCTTTATTTTTCAAAAATAATGAACCAAAAAATGCACTTAAAGAATTAATTGATGCTCCTGAAGACAAAGAAAGACAAAATGTCATTAAAGCAATAATTGAGAATTCTATTGAAGATAATCCTGAAAATGACAAATTTCTAAAGGAAATTCTTAACAAAGTTCCAAAAACAGAAACTTCTATATACAAAAGTAAAAACGTAAATACTGGTGACGTAAATACCCAAGGTGGTAATTTTAGGATAGGCGACGATTATGGAGTATAAAAATGTAAACACTGGAAATATTGATGCTGAAAGCGTTGAGATTGGAGATAAAATTTATAATAATATTACTCAATTTATAGATGGATTAGGTCTTTTACTTACAGAGTATAAGCAACAGCTTGATGAAATCAACCACCTGATTCTGGCTTTCAAACCCAAAACAGCTCTTGTTTTACTTCAAGCTCTTGAAAAAAGAATAAATGACAGCCAGACTACAGTAGATAATAAAACAAAAAGCAAGTTATTATTCTTAAAAGCTCTTTGTAAAAGAGAATTGTCTGAGTTTACAAGTCAAGAATCTGCAAAAGATTTCATTCACGCTTATAATCTCAATAAAGAGGATGAAGTTTTAAAAACCAAAGCCTGCATAGAATATCTTCATATTCCAGATTCTCAAAAAGCTGTAATATTAGCAGACGAATTATTAAGTATTGATGAGTATAATCTTACAGCTTGGATAGTAAAGACAATAACGTCCAGTAATATCAAACAATTTTTAAAAACTGTTCCTAATGTAATAATCAACGATTACGGTTTTCGTCACAGTATAATTTATCACATTATAAGAGTCGAGAAACTTAATTATCTAGAAGATTTGAGACAATATAATCTTAAGCTAACTTTTGATTTCGAGAAGTACAAAGAAATTAATTTTCAGAACAAGGACTCATTTTTAGTTGCTATAGATCTTTTTGTAAATAGAACTTTCAATGACCATCCTATTCGATACATCAACGGAAAACATTTTTCTATTGAACGTTTTCCAGAATTGAATAGTGGTTTGAGCCTCATCGAGAAATATGTAGTTGGTCTAGAAAACTCAGAAATCGCAGATTCCACCAAAAATCAAAAATTTTATCTCCATTTTTTAAAATACTTAATATCCAATAGCCCTGAAGATATACAGATATTAGAAAGTTTATACAATGAAATAGAAAAACCTAAATGGTTTTTCACTAATGCAATATGCCAGATTTATAATCACCAAGAGCATTACCAAAAGGCATTGGATTCTTTAAATCTATATGAAAAATCAGGAGAAGAACTACATTCTGAATTTTACCTTTTCAAATCAATCGTTCTTTATCTTCTTGAAAAGAATGATGATATTGATGAATTGTATAAAAATTATTTGGAATCGACAGATATTCTTGATGAACGACATTTGTTCAACATTATCAGTGCATTTTTCAATGTTCAAAGGCAAATCGGAAATAAGCACAAATATGTTGAATATCTAGATTTAGCCCTGCAAAAAAACTTTTATCCAAACGAGATTAAGACTTTATTAAAAACAATTGTAGATTTAAGATATATTGAGAAATATGATGAAAAAGAAGTTTATAAATCCCTGAATAGCATAAAAGATAGTGTGGAGTTAAATATTAACTGTAAAAATCTTATTGCTGAGGATTTAGATTTTATAGGGAAAACCAACGAAGCAATACAATATCTGGATTCATATTTAGACAAATCAAAAGTTTCTGGCACCCTACGACTTTACATATTATTACTTGATAAACAACTCTCTGATAAAAATGATTCAGAACAGTTTCGTTACAAAGAATTACTAACTCTTTTAGAGTTTTGGAGGTTAAACAGCAGTTTTGTAGATGAACACCTTTGTAAAATCGAGTATAATCTTTATCTAACAATTAATGACTTTCCAAAGCTAAAAACAATCAGTGAATTTCTATATATTAAATTTCCAAGTAACGAACGATATTTGTATTCTTATTTAGTTTCGCTTGAGAGATCTAGTGATTTTGATAAAATCAAAGATATTTCTGACAGTATGTCTGAGATCTTTAATGATGAAGAGGTAGGAGTTTTTATTTCTGGAATCTTGGGAAGAAATGACATTAATCCAAAAAAGGGATTCGATATACTTTACAACCTGGCAAAAAATCCTAGTAATACAATGGCCAGAAAAAACTATATGGTGGGATCTACTCTATATGATTCATTTTTTGAAAGATATGACGAGATTTGTTTTGGATACTATGTGGTGTATACAATTGGTGATCAAAAATTTCGCGAACAGATTTCTCCAGGTAATGAATTTCATAAGAATTTAATTGGGAAAAAAATTGGAGATCAAGTGTCTATACCTTCCCCAATGACCAATAGAATTAATTCTGTAGTGATTATTGAGATATTCAATGATGCTGTAAACTTATTCCGAGAAATCAATGAAGAGGCACATAATCCGCTAAACAATCTGGGATTTGAATCTTTTCAGACACCTACAAATCCTAAGGATTTTGAGAAAATGCTTATTGAGCAATTTGGCATTAGTGGTTCCCAAGAAAATGAACGAATTAGAGAATCACTAAACAATTATTACAGCTGGAAAATTGGATATACGGAAGTTGTAAGAGCTGTATTCAAAGATAATTTTATAGATGCCTATCTACATCTAACAACTGACTCTGGTAGTAAGTTCACTACACTTCCCAATAGATTAGTCAGGTCAATCACAGATAGTCCTGACATTCTATTCGCATTGGATTTTAGTTCTTTGATGCTTTTTTATTTCTTGGAAAAAGAACTTGATTTCAAATTCATTCATAAGTTTAAAATATCTTATTACATAAAGGAACATATTGAAAATAAAATTTTAGAATTAAAAGGTTCTCACAAAACGTTTATGTATGTTCAGATAACTATGGATGGTGTCAGACCAAGCCCAGTTCCTGAAGATTACAATGAAAAAAGAACTACCTTTTTTCAATCGATTTTAGATTGGGTAAATGAAAATTGTGAAATCGATTATGTTGAAGAAAAGCTAAATGTTCTTCCTAAATTAAAACAAAATGAATCTGATTTCACAGGTAATTTTTCAAATTTAATGGTAGACAATATGTATTTTTCATCTAATGATAAGTACAGATTGATAAGCAGTGACAGTTCTTTAATAAGAATAAAATCTGAACAAAACCTATATTATAATTATATAAATCCAGAAAAATATTTGCTCAGTTATTATCCCGAAAAATGTAACAGTGAGTTTTACAGATTTCTTCTGAAGTCAAAATATTTGGGAATAGGAATAGGACTTGACACCTTAAAAAACGAATTCTATGACTTTATAGCAGGTAGAGAGAACTATTACCCTTTAGTATTAGAGAATCTACAGTTTACAATACACGGTGATGAATCAGTCATTAATACTTGTATTAAATTTCTAAAGCATCTATATTTAATCAATTCATTATCTATGAATGATAAAAACAGATATGCTTCTGAGATATTTAGAAATACATTCTACGGTATTCCATCAAATTTAATTCTTAAATATAAGTCCCAGCTCGCAACCGAGTTTAAGTTGTTAGGAACCAGTTATGATGAAATATTAAAAGAATTTGATTTAGCGGTCAAATTATATTACAATAAATCTTAGAAATTCTTTCAAAAAGATTGCAACCTTTTTTCGAAAGCATCTAAAGTCTTTGCACGGAAATGTTTTTGAAATGGGGTTGCTTCAGACGTCTCAAAAATGCGTTTCCGACCACAGGGAGCAATTGCATTTTTGACAACTTTTTACAAAAAAAAGAGCCAATTGGAATTTATCCCAATTGGCTTTATTATAACTAATTACATTTTAGTCTGCAATAATCGTTGAAGATTTTTAGATTTTCTGAAATTAATCAACTTTTTAAACTCCGGAGTTTTTGAAAATTTTTGAAGTGCCGCAATAGTATCTATGTCTTTGTCGGAAATACTTGAGATTTTAATGCAGACAGTTCCTATATCTCCAAAACAATTTCCTAAACCAAAAAGAAGAGAATAGTAAGTTTCTTTGGAAATAGGACGTTTAAAATGTGGTAAATTAGTTATACCTTCCTCATCTTCATTCATAAATCGTAAGTCCTCATTAAACATCTCTTGCGAAAAGAATAGACCATAATCTATCCCATTGTAAGTTTCATACTTTAGATTATATTGTTCTTTGAGAAGTTCATTTACCTCTATCGCTTTTTCTGGTTTTTTCAAATATATTATCGAGTAAGTTCCCATTTTAAATATTTTTAATTTAAAAAAATACGATTGCCTGTACATCGTGAGGTTCTTTTTGATTAATGTTCACTGGTAGGAGTAAAACATTATCTTCTTTCCAGATTGTAAACTCATTAAAGAAGAAATCAGAAAACTCAATATCTTGTGTAGCCAGAACATTATCATTTCCGTCAGTCGCAGAAAGGTTGAATCTATTCGCTTCAATTCTTTCGATTTTCCAGACTTGGAATTCTTCTTTTTGAAATTTTTCTGAATATTGGTAGGATGCAATGCAGTCAAGAAACCAAAAGCAAGATTCTTCCCGAGCTATAGTTATGACACCATCTGTTAATAACAATTTTCCTATGTAGGAGTAATAAGATTCTGTTCCCATAAAACTGTCATAAAAATCATTGGCTGAAATGTTTGGATTTTTCATAATTGAAATTTTAAAAATGTTTGTATTTTGTTTTATTTTTCGGAAAAGTCACAGATTGCTGTGTTTTAATTTTTTCTGATTATGGAGTTGTTTTTCATTGCTTTTTGACGATAGAAATCCAGTTTCAGCCAAAACCGGAATGGAAAAATGAAATGAAGGCTTCGAAATCTTTTTGCCCGAAGGATTTTAGGAGTGTCTGGAAAAATTATTGAAGCGATGTGGAAAGAATTTTTTAGAAACCCAAAAAGATTTTTTGAGCAGAAAAGGATTTATACTTTTGCAAACTGAAAACAACCTATGTAGTCAGAAAAAAAGCATAAGAATTAGAACCCTTTTTCGATTGTAAAACAAGAAATAAAAATCAATAATTGTATATTTGAATATCCAACAAACACATTATTAAAGAGGGTTTATGAAAAAACTAATTATATTATCACTACTTTTAATCGGAATATCAGGATTTAGCCAAACGAACTGTGAAGCTCTAAAAAAAGAAAACGAAGCTTTGCAATCAACCAATAAAGTTTTGACTTCTGAAAACGATTATCTAAAAAAAGTGCTTGAAATCAATAAGCCAATTCTTGAAACAGAAACAGAAAATTCTTCTTATAGAATCACAAAAGTTACAGGTAATAAAGCTGGGAAAAACATTGAAATAAGTTTCCTTATTATGTCCAAGGATGAGAATAAAAAAATGACAATCGAAGATATTAGTATTGTGGATATCGAAGGTAATGAACACAAAATTGACTTGTATAAATCCAGCAAACCATTTCCTGAATTGGCCAAAAATGTTCCTTTCAGACTAAATTTTTCATTTAAAGATATACAAGGTGAGCCATTGTTTATCAAAATATTTAAATTCAAAACGACCTCACAGCCTGAAAGAAATACATTTGAGAAAACGAAATCAAACTTAGAATTTAAAGATTTAAAAGTTGTTTGGAACTAAGATGACTGAACAAGATTTTTTGAATCTACTTGATTTTAATAATTCAAAAAAATAAAATACTCCGCATCCTTTTTTCAAAAATATCTAAAGCCAAAACAAGGCAATTTTTTTGAAATAGGGTTGCTCCTTATTTTGCAAAAATGCGTTTCCGACCTCAGGAAGGAATTGCATTTTTGCCGCCCGACTTTCATCGGACAGCAAAATCTACAATTTAATCGCTTGAGAATGGAAGTTCTTTAGATTAAGAAAAAAACCTCTGTTCTCAGTTAATCCATCACAGAACAAATTCCACAAAAGCGAACATCCCATTTGAGCCAAAGTTGAATTGATAAACAAATCTTGTCTTGCTAAAGCTTCTGCCAGACTGCAACTTGGCGTATCGTCCTCAGTCTCGGATTGTTTTAGAAGTTCTCCGAATTCCTCAGTAATAAATGGAAGATTACTTCTTGTTTCATATTTATCGGATTTTGGTTGTGCTAAGCTTCCAACAGTAGATAACAAGACTTGCCCCGTATGTTTACCATTCCCAAAATCAATCCAATATTTAGGTTGATTGCTGAAACTTTTATAATCATCTCTCTCTTTTAAAATTTCTGCAACACCAAACCTTGCCTGTACATTATCTACGCAGGTCATTGTAATCGTTGCTTTAGCATCTTCTGAAAATCTGCCGAAGCTATCTTTTTCAAACTTTTGTGTTTCGGCTTTCCAATTGGTTCCTGCCCATCGATTGATGCGGTTGATTAACGCAACGGATTTATACAATCCTCTTTCACATTCTGCAAACCGTTGTCTGCCTATATTGGCATTTGTGACAATATCATCATCCCAAAGACGAACCTGTAATCCTGCGTGTCCTAATTCAATAAGACTGTGGTTCATTTCCATTAAAGCTGTTAAAACTTTAGAACCTGTCCCTCCTCCTCCAATTAGGTTTAATGAAATTGGGTTGGTCGGACTAAGCAAAGAATTGTCTGCAAAATGAACCATTATTTTTGTTGCAATCATCGTAATAAATTTTTGAGGGTTTTATTGTTTTTCTTTAACATTTTGACAGGAAAAGCTTCATTTGATTCAAGCAATTTTTTCCAAAGGTTGACTAAGTTCCCATCAATAGGATTATGATTACCTACCAAATGGCTGAAATAAGAATTGAAAAAGTAGTTCTCCCATTGTTCTATAAATTCTTCGACCGAAGCTGAGTTTTTAATTTTTATATCTACAGTTCCCATACAAACATCACCGTCATTATAGACGTTGAAAAATGGAGCATAATGCAATGGTGTTTTTTCTGTTGGTCTTTTATCGTTTGATAATGCAAAAACAGAAAGAGTTTCTTTATCCGCAATCCATAGCATTGCAGGAACTTTTGCTTTTCCGCTGGGTATTTCCAGATTTTTCACAAAATACATTTGTCGTTCTTGTGCTTTGGTGTACCAAATCACTGAACCTTTTTGGCTTGGGTTAATATGCAAAATGTTATTGGCTAAGATTCCTTTAGATTTTAAAAAGGCTTTCTCGATTTCTTCATCAATGACTAATGATTTTGCTAACGCTTTTGCTTCATTAACAGTTAACGGATGTGCATTGACTGGATTTCCATTTCTGTCCATATCAAAATGTTCAACGTACATTTCATTTTTATCTAAAGATTCGTAAAAAACCAATGCAGATTTTGGTTCGTACAGTATTCCGAAATATTTGTTGGTGTCAATTACATTATTCATTCTAATTTTTTACAGGTTAATACTTGATGTAATTTTTCCATTAAAGCGAATAAACGATATTCAAAATCAAAATCCGCTTTTGGAATTTCTGTTCCATTAATAGGTAAGTAAATAGTTGGCTCTTCAATGCTTCCGTATTCATTGAACTCCGCATTAATGCTATCTTCAATATTATTGTACAAACAGCCTTTGGTGTTAGCTACAAATGAAATGTACATATCCATTGATATAGCTTTATTGGAATAATCGTCATCGTGCGGGTTTTCTTCAGATGATGGTTTATTTCTGAAAATTGTTGTATTTGGATATTCTGAATAAAGAGCAAAAGCTTCGGAAGCAACTTTGTGGCAAATGATGTCAAATTCATTTTGGATTTTAAAACACTTCAAACGCTGTTCAAAAAAATCCAAATTTTTAATATTAAAAATTTTTCGTTCTATTTTGTCTCCTATATTCTTTGACATTTCAAACTCTCTGCAATAATGATGTGAATCCTCTCCTGCTTCATCCTCCTCCATCCATCCTTCGTGCATTTCGTATATCCAATACAGATAACTAGCTTGTTGTCTATAATATGGAACGTTGGCAATATGATAAAGGTAACTAAAAACCGAAAGTAAAAGTTGAGCATTCTTTTTACACATTTTGTCGTGAAGCATTTTAAAAAGTGGTACAACGGGAATAAAATAAAGTGATGTATTAGTGCAGAACTGTTCTTCTTTTGCAAAATGAAACTTTTTGTTAGTTCGTATGAGTTTGAATTGATTCCAATCCGCATTAGCCTGTTTCATTTTCGTTTTTATATCCCACATTGCCAAAGCCAAATTATATGGAAAACCAAAGTCTTTTGTTTGCATTGGCTCTACTCCATACTGTTTGGAAAATTTAGAAAGGGACTTATAAAAGTCCCTTTCTGTGTTAAGTATTTTCTTGCTACCTTGAAAATGTGAAACTTCTTCTTGTTTTGGTAGAAACTTACATTTCAGAAAACCATTGGAAGCATTGCTATTGGTACAGACTTCTGTTTGTCTTTCCGAATTTCGTTCAAGGTCTTTGGTTTTTGAAGCCAATGAGCGAACCTGCCCAATTGTTGATGTAACTCTTCTTGTTGTCTTTCTTCCGGTAACTTGATTTTTCCCGATATGATTTTTTGTTGCATTCATTTTTATTTTGTTGTTGGTTGCTGAAAAATGAGGACTGGATTTAAAGTTATTTGCTCTTAACAAGTCGCAATATTTATCTATCCCTTAGTCCCCATTACACTTTCAAATTTGTACTGTATAGTATCATCTTTAATCTGCGGTGCTGAAACTTTTGCAGTGGTTAATATTGGGTAAGTATTAGCGTAAAAATTCATCACAGCTTCTACACTCCATTTAGGTTCGGGGTCTGTAAGTTTTATTTCGTGTCCATTGTGTTTCAAAACAAAAACTCGTTCTAATAGTGTTGCAAGTAACATTTTTAAGATTTTTAAGGTTAGGTAGTTTCAGTTGGTACATTGTTGTCATTGCTTTCAGTAAAAAGATTGGGGGCAAGAAATTTGGAGTACTCGTCTTGTTTACCGCGGATAACTTCGGCGAAGTCGGGATAATCTGATGCTTTTGGAAGTGCTGTCCAAGCATCTTTATATTTTCCCTCTTTTTCAAGTTCTTCGGCTTTTTGCAATGCTTCTTTATACTTTTTTTCTTTGGTATCTTTTTCCTTTTTTTCCTTGTCCGTCTTTTCCTTTTCCATTGCCGATTTCTTTTTAACTTCTTCAAGTTGCTTCATAAAAGCTTCCATATCCACCATCAATCCAGAAGCGGTTTGCAATGGTGTCGTTATTTGTTCAAAAAAACCGTTATCGAGTTCCTCTGCTGTACCACGAAGATTGAGAGGTGGAATCAATTTCCTTGCTTCGTCTCCACACTGCTCATTACTGAGCAGTATGGAAAGAACAAAGCAATTTTCAGTCGTTGGACGAAGTGTGATTTGCAAATCTCCTGTTAAGTCCATTTTTGCTATATGTCTGAAAAAATTGGTCTGCATAATTCTTATGATGTGAAATTTTGAATCTATAAATTATTTTGTGAATTCCTCCAATGAAAATTCTTCTGTAAAAAATTCTTCGCTTGTGTGTTTTCCGAATGCGTTGTAGATGGCATTTCCGCTCTTAAAAACTTGCATTTGACGGTTGTGCAAATCGTGTTCGGGTTGTAAAAGTTGTTTCAAATCATCTTTTTCCAATTCGACGAAAAATTGATTTTTTTCTGAAAGCCATTCTTCAATTTGAGGGTAGTTTTCTTTAGAGAATTTGAAAAACTCAACTTTGACATCTTCATAGTTGAGCCATTTCAAATCAGAATCATTTTTCACAATTTTCACAACTTCCAATCTTTTCTTTTGGATTTTTTTCCATTCTTCGGTGATATGTATAATTGCAAAATCACAGTCGTCCCATTCGCTCTTTGCTTTTATTAAAAAATATTCGGTTGGTTTGATTGATTTTTTCATTTTCTAATTTTTCTTGTTAATTGGTTTCGTAGATATAAGTTCCACTTACTTTAAGAGGTTCTGCCCCTTGTGTTAATCGGATTTCTGATTTAAAGATCTTGGAAATCTTTCTTGCATATCGTACTGCTGTAGTTCTGTCACATTCGGTGAGATAATAAACTTCTATGTCTTCCCATCCTCGTTTGTCTTTTTTCTGCTTTATCTGAAAATTAAATTGTGCTTCCATAAATTTCACTAATTAGAATGGTAGATCGTCGTCTGTATCTTCCGCAAATGTTTTTTTGTCTTGCGCTTTTTCTGTCACAAAGTTTTGTACATCTTCTCGTTTTCCTCCTCCGTGAAACTTTATATTTGAAGTATGGAAGTTTAATCCAGACCTTATCTCTCCATCCTTACCTATCCACGCATTTGAACTCGTTCTGCCTGATAGTTCAACCAAAGTTCCCTTAGTTAAAGATTTTGCGACATTAGGACTTTGCCAATATGCGCAATTATAATAAGTGGTCTGCTCCACCTTTTCTCCTTGTCTATTTTTGTAGCTGTCATTGATGGCTATTGAAAAATTCACAACTTGCTTGTCGTTTTTTAAGATGTTGATTTCTGCGTTTTTGGTAACTCTACCGATAATTGTGTTCATAATGTTTCGATTTATTTTGTTAATGATTTCGTTGATAATTATTTATTTTATTAATGATTAAAATCTTGAGTGATTTGATTTGGTATCGAGGACACTCGGCTCTCTTTTTTATATTTAAGTTTTGAAAAACAGTATATTTTGTTGTTTTTCTATTTGTTTTTTCGTTGATGTCAAAGAGCGTCTTGAGTTGAATTGATTAGTATAACTGAGGTTCCGGCTTTTTCTTTGCCTATGATTATAGGAAAGCATCAGGCACACAAAACCCGATTCACTTCCCGTAATGGATTACAGTGGTGAATCGGGCTTGAAATCTTTTTGTCCGAAGGATTTAGGAGTGTCTGGAAAAATTATTGGAATGAAGTGGAAAGAATTTTTGTAGAAACCCAAAAAGATTTTTTTGAGTGAATGATGCTATCCTACATTTGCAATAGTAAAAAGCACAAACCACAGTTATGAATTGGTTCAATGAAGTTTTTGTCAACGAAAAACAAAGGAAAATCCATTAGAAAAAAATCGTTTTTCACATTCTGACTTTTGTAAAATGAAATTCAAATAGTTTGATGATTTATCATTCTATAAAAAATTTGCAAATAGGCTTAAAAGTGCTTATAAAAAGGAATAAAAATTTATATTTGCGGTCTTATTAAATATATAAACATACATTATGAAAGAACTTATCGAAAAAATCAACGCAGAATTTGAGGCGTTCACTACAGAAGCAAACCAACAAGTTGAAAAAGGAAACAAAGCAGCTGGAACTAGAGCAAGAAAATCTGCTTTGGAACTAAGTAAATTATTTAAAGACTTTAGAAAAATCTCTGTTGAAGAATCTAAGAAATAATAATTGATAAAAAATAAATCCCAGCTTTTCAGTTGGGATTTGTTTTTGAATACCAAAATAAAAATCTATGCTCAAAAATAAATCCCAACATCTATTTGTTATTACCGGCGGACCTGGAGCTGGAAAGACAACTTTACTAAATGCACTTGAAATTAAGGGAAAACGTGTCATTCCTGAAGATGCCCGCCAAATTATTAAACAACAGATGC
Organism: uncultured Weeksellaceae bacterium; assembly: GCA_963530025.1. Taxonomy (GTDB): domain Bacteria; phylum Bacteroidota; class Bacteroidia; order Flavobacteriales; family Weeksellaceae; genus Epilithonimonas. The sequence continues at coordinate 51,525 of CAUSBY010000015.1, read as the reverse complement.
AGATTAATGGTGAAGGACTGCCGTGGAAGAATAAAATTTTATATGCGGAGTTGATGTTTGAGGCTTCTTTAAAAACTTATCAAAAAGTAACAAGCGAAGTTTTGGATAAAACAGTTTTCTTTGATAGAGGAATTTTGGGTGCAATCTGTTATATGGAAATGGAGAATATTCCTGTATCCGATGAGATAGTGGCTGTTGTACGCTCAAATCCATATAATCAAAAAGTATTTATCCTGCCACCTTGGTTAGACATCTACGAAACAGATAATGAAAGAAAACAAACTTGGAAAGAGGCAGTATATACTTTTGATTTAATGAAACAGACTTATACAAAATTTGGTTATAAAGTTATTGAAGTTCCTAAGGAAAATATCGACAAAAGATGCGAATTCATTTTCAGTAATATTTGAAATAATTTTATTTCTCCATCATTTTTTCTCGTAATATTTAAATAAAAAACACCCTCTAAATGTTGCAGTACCACTCGTTCAAATCATTATACGACTCATAAATCACGGAACAGTCTTCTACATTTTTGTATCGTTTTTCAATTTTAGACTTGACAGATTTTCCATTGGAGTCATTATCTAAAAACAGTGAGATTTTATTATACTTCTTCAATTCGTTTTCAACTTTAAAAAGCATTGATGTAGAATTGAGAATCAGATAATCTGAGCTTTGTTCTTTTTCCATATTTCTGTAAGTAAGGTAATCGAAAAAGCCTTCAAAGATTGCAATTTCATCAAAGTTATTATTTTGAGTTTTTATTAATGTAACATCTTTCTTACTCAAACAGATTTTAGAATATTTGTTTCGTATTTCGAAACCACCAGAGTCATTTAAAAAGCCTATTCCAAAATACTTTTTTCCATTCATTTTGTAATGAATCTCTCTGACCAAATCCTTTTGCTCATAAACTCTTCGTGATGTTAAATACTGAACTAATGCAAAGTGCCTAATTTCACTCGTTTTTAAGATTTCGTATTCCAATTCTTGATTAGAATCAACTTTCTGAATATCATTCTGGACAGAAAAGCCAAACCTTGCCAAGTATTTCAAAGCATCAGAAACAGAACATTGATTAATTTGCTGCACAATTGAAATCACATCATAGCTTTTGCCAGTCCCGAAATCAAATGCTCTATTTTTCACAAAATCAACAGATAAACTGGGTGTCCTCTCCTCTCTGTCAATTGCAAAGTAAAAAGCCGTTCTTCGGTTTTCTTTGGACGGAAATAAGTTGAACGATTCCAGAACAGTTCTGATTCCTATTTTTTGTTTAATTTCTTCGCAATTCATTTTTTTTCTTTTTAAAGCAAATTTTTCATCTTCATTTTCCTTTTAGATAAAAAAAAACTTTTATCTACTTTTAATATACTTTTAGTAAATCGCCATATCGTATTACCACAAAGGATTTCCATTATTTTTCGAATGAGTGCAATTCCGAATTTAAAATAAGTGCAATTCCGAAACTGAAATGAGCACAAATCCGAAAAAAACCAGATTTTGGAATGAGTGCAATTCCGAAATGCCTTTTTTAATTGTTTATAGATTCTCTCAATTATTCGCGATTTTAATGATAACCAATAATTTTAACTCTATTAGAAAAAATGAAATGAGCGCAATTCCGAAAACAATGACTGAAGCTATCATTTTTTAAGATTTCTTTAACTCCAGCTACCGCAATTCCGAAATCCGAATGAGCGCAATTCCGAATTCACAATATTATCGGGTAACCATTTGGAATTAATTTTCCGGTTCTACTCTCCTGATATATTTGTATAACCAGCTTCTGAATTTCTTGTAAAAAAGCTATCCCTTGAAATATGACAGACTGTATTTTTTTCAATCTGCAGATTTTGATGAATCTTTTAAAAGCTTTTTCTATCAATATTCGGGTCTGGGGAATATTTCTGTATTGATGAAAGAATTGTTTCATTTCATTTTCCTGTAAGCCAAATCTTTTCCGGAAATAGCTTAACCTTTTAGTGATTTCAGGTGTTTTTTGTAAGTCTTCGGACATCAAAACATCTGAAGTAATTTTAGCTTTGTAAGGAAATATAAAGATAGAATCCCCTTTGTATTGGTAGTTGAAAGATAAACTATTGTGTATATCCAAGCTAATTCTTGCAAGCTTTAGAAACTTAAAACAGAAATCATTGGCTGTTTTATAGTTAAGTCCAAATTTTTTGTTCAAAGTCGATAACTTTAGAACTGTTCCACTTTCAGGTATTTTTGAAAGCCAGATGGCGAAAATAATATGTTTGTTGTTTCTTACGTTGTAGACCAAATTATATAAAATGTAGTTGTATTCAGGAATGACCAACAGTTTCTTAAGCCAATAACTGCTGACTAAAAATGTAGTATAACCACGTTTGTCATAACTGGGTGTAGAAATCAATCCACCGAAAGTTTTAATTTCTTTTCCTTTTGAGTTCAAAGATTTATACCAACCCATTTTGAATCGTGCAAGAAACTCATATGCATCAACGACTTGTTGTGTTGAACCACTTGGTGAAATTTTACTGTTTCTGATTCTAATGGACGCAAAAATATTGTTGTCCGTCTCAAACTCTTCATCAAAAAGCGATAATTGTTTAGGTCGGTCTTGCGGACGAAATTGTTCATTACTGATTATAGAAATAATATTGAAAATAACACGCAAAGCATTAATTGGAATATCTGCAGCCTCGTTGTCATCGAAAATAAAGTCATCTACAAAACGATTTCCTATTCTTATTCTTTCCTGACTGAATTCATTCTTAACTTCAAATTTGTTACGGATTAATCGAAAATCCTTATCTGGATTAGCCATTCTATTGTTTAAGATATTGTAAGATTTAATCTAATTATATTTCAAATTGCTTGGAAGGACTAAATCAATTTAATTTTTTCACTTTTAAGCGTTTTCGAGCCATCAGCTAAGCTGTAATATTTAAAAATATTAACTCCTTCTGCTTTAAAAACTCTTTTGTCAGCCTTACCCAAATTGAGAATTCGTACTTTTTGGATGCCTTTATATTCTGCAAGCATACCATTAATAATAACCTTTTGTCCAAGTTTTAAATCGGATATTGTAATTTCTTTTTTACCCATTACTTTTTGAAATTTGATTTAATGATTTTTAATTCTGAGTTAGGGGCGCTTTATATTTGGAATATCTTTTAATGAAATTGGATTATCTTCACTTGAATTATTCATATAGGGCAGTGTACTTTTTAGTGTTGCTTTCCAATTACTGATTGGACGATTAAATGCATTTTTCCATCCTTTATCAACCCAGATTTTATATTTTTTTTCAATGGAAAAATCCATTGGCGAATCATAGCTTTGCAACGTCTTTGCATAACTGATAAATTCTTCCCAAGAAGGGATGATGGTACTTTCATTGGCTAAGTTGTCAATGATTTGAGGGATTTCTAGAATTGCTCTTTTTTGTAAGTTTTCCGTATCAGAATCTTTTTTTATACCTTCTTTTTCCGGTTTAATCTCAAAAGAATAATCTAAAAGTAAACGATAGTAGCAAGGAAGCCCATTGCTGGTCTGAAATTGTATTAGTCCTCTATTTTTGAGCTTATCTTTTGACGCTTTTATGGTAACTCTCGTCAGACCCAACTCTCTTGCTAATTCCACATCAGAGATTTTAAAATCATAGCGGTCTTTTTCATAACCAATTTTAAGCAAGTACAAATACAAAGCAATCTCAGTAGGACTTATTTTGACAATCTTATTAAAATCCCAAAATCGTTGTATTAATTCAAGGTAATACATATTACTTCTGGGCGAAAAGCTCCAAAGCTTTCTCAATGTCAATAATGATTATATTACCCTTTTGGATAATGGCTTCATCCAATATTCCAGATGATTTTATTTCAGAAGCTTTTGAAATGGAACATCCCAGAATTTTTGCCAATCCCTTTAATCCATATTCGTATTTTTGTTGAAATATGAAGTCTTTTGAAATTTCTAAAAACTCTCCAACAGTTAATTTCCACATTGGAGTTTTAAGATTTATTTCTTTCATAGGTTCTGGTTTTGATTGCTGTTTTTCATTTTCGAAATCCAATTTCTTGCAGCTGATTTCCAGCATTTCATTGGTTTATCATTTGTCAAACTCCAATCCTTAGATTGATACAATGAATAAAATTGACACGCTTCTTCAGATACTATATCCCGCTCATTGAAATACATTTCAATCTCATATAGCGCTGGTACAGAAAAATTAAATATTTCCTCTTGCAAGGCTTTTTCTTCCAAGCTTAATTCATTTTTGTTCTTATCTACACTTTCAAAATCAATAATTTCAATCGAGCTTCCTTCGTAAGAATTATAGCTCGGCGAATAATTAATAAATCCTGCATTATGTATCTCCCTAATACATTTATGGTAGGTTGCAAAAGATTTAATTTTACTTAGCTTCATTAACTCTTCGCGACAAACACGAAAGGGATTTTGAAATTTGGTTGAACTCCACAATTGGAAAATTGAAACATATAAGCTGAGATGTGAAGGATACATCCGGCTATCCTGAATAAAAGAGCCTAAGAAACTGATGATATTTTTAGATTTCTCCATAATTATTACTACCAATTAATGTTTGAAATCTTTCAGTAGTTTCTCAATATCCTTGTAATTGTAGTATAATGTCCCTCCTACCTTACTGTAAGATAGTGTTCCATTAATTCTTAAGTTCTGTAATGTGCCTGAAGAAATATTAAGCATCTTCTTGACCTCAGAGGTGCGAAGCCACAACTTTTGTTCTGTAGTATTACCTTGTAATAGTTCTTTGATAGCTTCCAGCAATTCAACTTTAAACTGCTGAAGGTCTTCTTTGGTGATAATGGATATTGCCATAGTTTTAAAATTGTTTTATTTGACAAAATTTCAAAATCACGCAAAATATCTTTCGGTAGTTTCTCGGTACTACCGAAAGATTTTTTTTATATAAAAAAGTTGTTCAAACTTTCCAAGCAATAGGTGTATAACATATAACTTCCGTAATTAAGCGGATATTTTCCCAAAAATATTTACAAATTCTCTGATTATTTGTGTTAGGGTATTTTTCGGTAGTTTGTCGTACTACCGAAAAATTACTTAGATATCTAAATCATCCAGATACTGATTAAGATTTTGTCGGAGTAAATTCAGAAATTTTGACCGATCATTTTTTCTTAGTCTTATTTCACCTAAAGTTTTATGATAGTTACCTAAACTAATATCAAATGATTTCTCTGCCCATCTAAAAATTTCCGATAGTTCGGTGTGACCCGAATTAAAACAATTACTTAGATGTAAGGCAAATAGTAATTCAGTTAGACTCACTTTCGATGCAGACCATACTAGTGGTGATAAAATTTTATTGCTGCGGTTTTCACTTAAATTTGCTATTGACTCTTTCAAATATTCATCAAATAGCTGATTGGCAATAAATCTTGCTACTAGATGATCGTGAGATGTTGTAAAACTTGTATCGAAATTGTAAAAGCCAAAAGATAGCTTCATTTTTAAATCATAAGAATTCCTCACAAATATCTTGTGATCCAAATAGGTGGCATCACGACGATAATAACTGTAAAATTCGGATTGTTCAGTATAAAAATTTTTTAACTTTTCTTGCTCAGCTTCATAATATTCTTTAATAATTTTAATGCCTGCATTAGGCTTATGAGATTCAATATCAAGGATTGTTGAATGATAAATAAATTTTGAAATAAACTGCGGTTTTATTTTCTTGAAAAAATGTATTTCTTGAGCAATTGTATCAAAATGATGGGATGAAATCATTCCTTTAACTTTTCGCACAGCGTTATCAATGAGAATCAAAGATTTTTCAGCGAGTTTGACAACATCATTATCTTCTTTATAAACTTTATTAATCTCTGATTCTAACTCATCATGTAATTGAGTAATTTCTCTAAAAATAGTATTTGTTACCATGTCCTTTTTCTAGAAATTTACAAAAAAACGTTTACTGGAGCCATTTTCAACTTAAACCGAGCTCTTGTTTTCGCTTTTTTATGTAATCCGCTGGACGAATCCCATTAATCTCGAAGAAAAGCTTTGAAAAGTTTTGTCTAGCCACAATACCGCACTCCTCTGCTAAAGCCTCTATTGTAAAATTTAAGTATTTATTATTACTGTTTAATAAAGTTGTAATATAATTAATCCGTAATCCAGCAATATACTTATTAAAATTTACACCTTTATTCTCATTAATATAAGCCGATAAATATCGTGAATTAGTATTGAGTTTAGCGGCTAAGCTATTTTGAGTTAAACGCTTGGTAAATTGGAGTTCCTTCTCAAACTTGTCCAACTTTATTCTAATTTCATGGGACAATTCAGGAGTGAGTAAACTCTTTTTTAACAAATTATCATCTGCTTCATCTACTTTTTTGTCCAAAAGCACATTGTTACCTTCAGCAATTCTCTTTTGAAGTAAATCATACTGCTTTTTTATTTTTTGGTCTTTTATATATTTGTAGGAAAGAATTGTAAATGCAAGTGATCCCGTTACAATAAGAATATTTGCAAACAACATATTATTTCGTCCAGTTGTCTCAATATTTTCTTTTTCTTGTATTAGAGTATTTCGGTCGTAATCCTTATGCAACTTATTTGATAAATAAGGATAATCTTTTGTAACCAAACTGTCAGCTTTTAAAAGCTGATTTGTGTAATAAAGCTGCTTATTAAGATCCTTATCCTTATAATAGCTAATTAGATAATTGTAACCCCTGTAAATCTCAGGAAATATAAATTGTTGTTTTTCGAATATTGAATCGATTGCGCCATAATATTTTATAGCATTGGGTAACTGGTTTCTTACTTCTGATATCTTTCCAAGATAATAATAAATTACCGAGGTCCATGCAAAATCATTTCTTTGCAACAATATCGGAAGTGCCTGCTCTAAATCTAATTTTGCTCCCGAATAATCCTTTTTATGAAATTTTGAAATTCCCCTACACTTAAGAAAGTAACTATTTTCAATAAGAAAATCACCATCATTTCTTGTCAGATGATATCCGAGATCGATTAAACTGTCGCTTTTCAAAAAATTTTTCAGATATCGGTTTACTATTGTCATCTGATGCAGTGAGTTATAATAAGCTTTTTTATAGTTGAAAAGTATATTCTCGTGCATTTTACTGTTCATTTTGGTGCTGTAGAACTCTGCGCAATTTGAAAAATGTTCTAAAGCCTCGTCATAATAACCTAAATGTTCTTTAACTATTCCAAGATGATATAAAACTTTATAATAATGGTACTCATCTTTTGAATCCTTTGAATATTTATATGCCATTAAATATTCATTCAAAGCCAGTTTATATTTTTTTTGATAGAAGTAATAAATGATTCCTTTGCTTAAGTAATCTTTGCTAATATCATCGTTGTTTTTATATTTAATACTTGCCGCCAACGCGCTGTCGGCATATTTCATTTTGTTAGCAAAATCAAATTGCCTACCGTCCCTATATCCTTGGATGAGTTTTGGCAAGTTATTCTGTCTCTTAGATTTTTGAATATAGTCCTTAACGTATGGCATTGCGCGAATGTCGTCAATGGTCATTTTTTGATAATTTTTTCTGATTTCCCAGAAGGTTCTCTCTTTTTTTTGCTGTGAAAATATGTGTTGAGAAAATGCAAAAATGAAGACGAGAAAGTAATTTAACTTTTTCATATGCTATTATTAGAGCCTCACCATTCCAAAATTACGCAATTTGCCTATAAACACTATCTATTTTAGCAGTTTACAAGCATTTTAAACGCAAAACGTACATAAGTCTGATTAATAATACATTATCATTAAAAATCACATGGTACTATTCTAAAATAGTGACGTCACTATTTTAAAATAGTACCGTAATGTAGTTTTTTTCTAGGCACTTGCCAGATAACTTTGGCTTCAGAATTCTACATAATCCGACGTCGGGATAATCAACAAAAATTTATAAAATGAAAAAGTTTATCCCATTTTTGAGCATAATGATTGGATCAGTTTTATCTCAAAGCTGTGTCCAGAGAGATGAAGATATCATCTCAACTAATAATGAAAAATTTGAAATAAAAACTAATCTACAGATGAGATATGATTCTGCAAAAACAGTACAACAAATAATAGATCCTGATCCCCCAGTAAGAGATGGAGATAATTGGAGAATAAAGCCAAGCAATTAATCAATTTACAACCTATGATTCCTCATACCTATATATCAATTGCAACAGGCTTACCATGTCCGGCGAGTGGCATTTGGGAAAGTATGGGGAATTTTAAAACAACCATTGCCCTTTTTAAAGGCGAGCTTATGCCGGATTATTGCGGTCATAAAGTTCGATGGAAACTTTTGACTGAACAGTAATCAAAAAAACTATATATCATGAAAAATTTTCAAATTTATTGTATTACTGCTGTTTCGTATTTTTTTGCCATCCTTTTTATTTATGCAAGTGTGAGTAAAGTACTGGATTTTGAAAACTTTCAGTCACAGATTGCCCAGTCTCCTCTGCTTAGCGTCTATGCTGGAAGCATATCCTATTTTACAATAGTTATAGAATTTATAGCGGTGTTTTTTCTAATGATTCCTGCAAAAAGAATTTTAGGCTTATACTTTTCGCTTGGACTGATGTCTGCTTTTACGATGTATATTTACCTAATTCTCGAGTATAGTGAGTTTGTTCCGTGCTCCTGTGGTGGAATTTTGGAAAATATGGGATGGAAATCCCATTTAATCTTTAATGGGATATGTGTAATTATTGCAGGTTTTGCCATTGTACTGGCTGAAAGACACCAAGGTCAGAAGGCAATTAAGTTTATTTCAAGACCTGTAGTGGTAATCTTCATCAGCTCACTGTCTGTTAGCCTTTTATATCTTCAGTCTGAAAAACAAATAAGAAAAAATAATAATTTCACAAGAAGATACATACCGCATGCAGTAGAAGAAGAAACTCATCTCAATATTGATTATAATTCTTTTTATTTTATGGGAGATGATTCTCATAATCTTTACCTCGGCAACACAACCGCACCTTTAAATATTACTGTTGTAAAAAAAGATCTGAGCGGTTTCTCAAAGTATCGAATACCTTTAGAAACTAAATCATATCAATTTAAAAGTCTGAAAATAGCATGGAAAGCTCCCTTTTATTATATCTATGACGGCACTGTTCCAGTGATTTTTAAGGGAACGATTTCAAATAATGACCCGTTACATAAAGTGACTGAAAATGAGATGTTTTTTGATCAGTTAAATGTTCTTTCGGAAGAAAACTATTTATTTAGATCACAAAGCTCAAAATTCAAAAATTTCGTATTGGGTTATTATCAAAACAACATTGTTAAATTGGAATATGATCTTCTGGGAACTGATGAAGCAGGATATATTGACAATGATGGTCTTTTACTTTCTGACCTGCAGACAAAAATGTCAGTGTATTTATATTACTACAAAAATGAGTTTGTTGCTTTTGATCATGCAAAAAGTAGAAATAGTAACAGATTAAAAATGATTGGTTTTCAAAAAGAGCAGAAAACCGAAACCGTAAAACTTCCTGACGGTTCAACGAAAATTAAGAATCCCCTTCAGCAAAGTGTAAAAAATGCTTTTGTCACCAATAATTTATTGTTTGTCAATTCAAATTCCAAAGCTGTCCATGATGGAACCATGCAGTGGAATAAGTCGAGCATTATTGACCTTTATAAGATTAATCAGCAATATTATTCCGGGAGCTTTCTGGTACCCAATCGCCATGGTGAGAAAGTAAAGGACATGTTTATCGCTGGTGAGTACTTATATATCCTCATTGGAAATGAAATTGTCAAATATCATTTTGCGCAACCGATACTTGAGCAATTTCACAGGTAAAGCCGAAAACCTGTTTTAATCGTAGGCACATCTTAATACAATTATTATGAGAAATCTTAAAACAATCATGATTCCCGTAGCCATCTTAGTGTTTGGTGTCGGAAGTGCTTTTGCTACAAACAAAGCAAAAACAGAGAAGAAAGCAAGTATTTTTGCTTATCATTTTGACCCAGCTGCTCCAGCTGAGAAATGTATTCCATTTGGAGAAATTGACTGTGATGTCATTGGTGGTACAGTTTGCACCGAATTGGTCAACGGTTCACCAAAAGTAATGCAGTCATATCTCAGCGATACGGAATGCGGACAGACATTATATAGAAATTAAAAAGTGAAGGATGCCTTTCGGCATCCTTCTTATTTTTATTCTGTCCATGCTGGTTTTTCTTCTCCTTTCAAATGGTGTCCTAACCATTCCATCGTTTTTTGAAAAAGATCCTTCGAACTCGACCTGGAAGCTATATAATGTCCTTCCTCTGGATATATGAGCAATGTAGCCTCTTTTTTATTTCGCTTAAGCCCGATATAAAATTCCATCGATTGCCCCCACTCAACATTCAGATCTTTTTTTCCTGTCCATAACAAGATGGGTCTTGAAACATTTTCCACATAATAAACTGGATTATTGCGGAAATAAAGTTCCTTATCTTCCAAAAAAGAAGTTTTTAAATTAAATTGTCCGTTTTCATACTGCCAATAAAGCGGACTCATATAATGAAAACTCATTGAAAAATAGGAGCGAACAATATCACTATATCCTGAACCTGCTATGTAGGTTGCAAATCGATTTGAATGGGTTGCAACAAAATTGGTGATGTAACCTCCGTGCGAATGACCAATCATCCCTATCTTATCAAAATCTATTGAATTGTAACCACTTATTGCATCAAGAGATTTATTCACGCAGTCCAGTGCCGATATGCCTGTTCCCCGTTTATCAAAAACAATGTCAGGCATATAAACGAAATATCCTTGTTCCAAAAGAGATCGGATATCAAAGCCTTCAGTTATATTTTGTTCCAAGAATACCGGGTATTCATTGCGTTTGTCACTTTGTATCTCATACACATGGACGATCAATGGATAGCGTTTAGATGGAATATAATTGAGAGGATAATGCAATGTCCCTTTAAGATTAGCATGCTCACTGTTTTGATAATGAATGGTTTCTATTCGAAAATCTGCTTGTGCTTTATCCCCTCTATTTGACTGATAAACTACCTTCTTTTTTTCTGACCTGCTCAAAGTGATCAATTGCTTAGGCAGATTATAGTTTTCTTCTGTAAAAACGTAACTGTTTTTTGAAATATCAGTTTTCTGATAAACCAGTTTTGAAGTGGTAGTTTTAATCAGAGGTAAATATTTTGTATTGGTTTTCTCATAAAATGATTTCACTAACGTAGATGGATCATAAACTTCAAACATAAAACTATTCTCATTAAGCCCTCGACTACGAAAATTGATTTCTAAAAGATAATTTAGAAAATTGCCTGAATAGTCATAGGTAAGAATCTTGTAAATTCCCGGTTCATCTCTGTAACTGAGTTTAAGATGATCTGTTTTTATATCGTATTCCCAAAGTCCCTCCGATCCGTCAAATATGATCTTGTTATTTTTTGTAAAATAGACATTGGCAAAAGAGTTATCTTTAATCTCTGTATACTGTAACGTATTAATATTTAATAGTTTCCAAAATTTATTTTTTTTATAAATTATATACTGACCACCCGGCGAATAAAAAGCGATTTCTTTTATCGTATCAACATATTTAAATTCTTCGTTTCTTTGATCAAATCTGTAAACTTTTGATGAAACCTGTTTTGTCGTATAATCCTGCATTTGGGAAAAGCTGAACGTCAAAAAATAGTTGTCATTATTGATATCTACGACTCTCTCTAGGTTCTTAGTTCCCAACTTAAGAATCTTTTTTTCTTCTGGTTGCCAAAGAAATTGACCTGGTACAGTATTTTTAAATTTCTGTATAAGATTGTTATCTGATGTTAACCAAACTTCAGGATCAGAAGATTGTCTTTTGACCTTTGTCTTTTCCGTAGTGATTATTATGCTTCCATCATTTCTTTGGTATCCGGTAGCAGAATTAAATTGAGGCTTTAGTACTTGCGCAAACTTGAATGTTTTTTTTGAAAACCCATTATAATATACAATGTCTTGAATGTTTCCATCTTTTTTTTCAAAAATTAGTAAAGAATGATTTCTGAGAAACTTTACACTAAATATAGTATTAGGTGTTTTGTACAAAGATACGATGCCATTATTTTTTAAGTCAACTAGGTCATACTCAGTTCCATTTTTAACTTGCATACAAATTGTATCATCATGAAAAAAAACGTTAGAAACTAATCCTATCTTATCCAGTAACTGTTCATTTTTCAAATCATAGACCTTAACTGTGTCAGAACTGTATAGTGCCAATAAATGATCTTTAGGAATCATTCCAAAGCTTTTACATGCAGGTAATTCCCATTGTTTATTTTTATTATAATCAAAAACTTCTGTATGGTCATTATACTTCAGCACTAGTCGGTCGTTACTCCACTTGTGATCTTGTACTTTTACTTTCTGATATTGCTTGTCGGGATTGTTCCGATTTACGATCACAAGAGTATCACTGTTGTCATCATACACTTTATAAAATGCCAGCCACTTGCCGTCTAATGAAGTATCTTTCAGATTAATGTCATAGTTATCATATTTTTCTCTCGATGCCATTTCACTTTTCTCCTGAGAAAATACTTGCTGGATTAAGAAAAACAATACGAATATTAAAAAAGTTTTCATCAGTACCCGAAATTTTGTGGATTAAGATTTGGATTAATGACCAGTTCTTTTTCCGGAATAGGAAAAGCACTGTGAAAAGTTTTCCAGCTGGGTTTTGTTAGAGGAAGCAAGGTTAATTTTTTAAATCTTTTTAGATCATAGAATCGATGACCCATTTCTGCAAAAAACTCATGTCTTGATTCTTCCATCATTTTATCAATGAGCCCATCTTTTGAAAGACCAAAAGGTAAAGGACTAAGTCCTGCTCGCTGTCTGATTTTGTCAACAGCTGCTTTAGCTTCAGATAGTTTATTCTGTTGAGCCATGCATTCAGCATATAAAAGGTACACTTCCTCAATTCTAAAGATGACGGAGTCTTCGGTCGAATTGGCATTGACAGGATTCTTATACTTCAATGGACGGAAATAGGTTTTCTGATTGATTACTGTAGAAATTATCCAAGCCTGCTTTCTTAAATCTCCTGTTTCAAAAGAATTGACTAAAGCATCTGACAGCGAAAAAGATGTTGGCAGACTTGTTGTAAAATTGAACATGATAAATTCTTTTGTCGCATCCGTTGAGTTCGCCGGCTTTAACTGCCACAAAATGTGCTTTCCTGTTTTAATAAAAACCTTACTTAAATCAGATTCCCAAGTGTAAAGCGGTGATTGAATAATCTGGGATAACAGAATTTCTGCTTCACTCCATTTGTCATCCATCATTAAAACTTTTGCCAGTAATAGCTCCGCCGTTTTTTTATTGATGTAGATTCTTTCCTGATTAGCATATTGGTCATTCAGAATACTAATGCTGCCTTTCAGATCATTTTCAAGATATGACATAAGTTGGCTCTTCGACATCTTTTTTAATTGACTGTTGTAAACATAATCCGTTGTATCGGTATACGGAATGTCATCAAAAATCTGTGACAAGTTGAAATATAAAATCGAGCGTATAACCGTAGCTTCTCCAATTAATCGATCTTTGTTTGCCTGTGAAATAGAGGTTGATTCCCTTACACCTTTAATAATTGAGTTTGCATAATAAATGTGTTTATATGCTCTCGACCAAAAATTGTAGATAATCGTATTGCTTGGAATCTGTACATTGTTGTAAATATCAACAAGACCATTCTGAACGTATGGGGAATAACAGTTGAGATCATCCGTATACGTTCCAAGAATAGCAGCTCCACCTGTCGCATCTCCTGAAATCATCGAGCTGCTCCAAAGTTCGGCGTACAGTCCTGCAAGGGCGGCATTGGCTGATGAGACATCTGCAAACACTTCCGTGTTTCCAATTTGATTATAGGGAAGTTCTGTATTGATAAACTGTTCACATGATATCGATCCCAACAGGACTAAGCTTATTGAAACACTTTTCAATGTATTGAATATATTATTTTTCATTTTTTTAATTTTAAAAATTAATCTGAGTTCCTATGGACCATGTTCTTAAGGGTGGTAAATATCCTGTGGCAACAAACTCTGGATCAAGACCGAAATAGTTTGTCCATATAATCACATTTTGACCCTGAACATAAATCATCACTTCAGAGATAACAGAATTTTGAAGGGGCAGCCTGTAATTAAGCTGGATATTTTTTAACCTTATCAATGATGCATCGCCAACAGCTGCTGTACTTCTCATAAAATTGGTATGCGCAGCATTTTTTGTTGCATTTACACCAGTGGTGTACGGCATGTAATAACCGTTTGGATTATTCACAGACCATACATCAGAAACCACCTGCGGTTGATTATTCATCGTTCCGGGAACTGACATATAGCTGTGGTAGTTATAATTTCTCTGCTTTGTAAACTGGAATAAGAAGGACAAATCCCAATTTTTATATCGTAATCTGTTAGACAACCCTCCATAAAATTTCACTGAAAGATCTTCAATACTTTTATTGTCATCAGGGGCTGAGATTTTACCGTCTCCGTTAACATCTGTAAATGAGTAAAGTCCCGTTAGTGGATTAACGCCCGTAAAATTGTACAGTTTTACAATAGATGTGCTGTAACCTACTACATACTGATTGGAAAAAGTGGATCCTTCCAGATTAGGAAATGCTAGAAGACGATTTTCGGGGATCGTAAGATTGAAATTGGATTCCCAAGTAAAATTGTTGGTTTTAATGGGTGTAGCTCTGAATTCAAACTCCCAACCTTTGTTCTCAACAGTTGCCGCTAAGTTAGCCTGAACGGATGTAAAGCCCGTAGTAGCCGGCAATGGAAGTCCAACGAGTTGATTATCTGATCTGTTTCTAAACCAGGAGATATTCATTCCAATAGCATCAGAAAAAAATGAAGTTTCAAGGGCAAATTCCAGCTTTTTTGTTTTTTCCCAGCTAAAGTTACCATTGAACAGCCTGGTGGGTACAAGCCCTACTACTCCATTATAAATACTTGATGAAGCTACTGAATAGGTGTCTCTGAATTGAGCATCACCAATATTATCACTTCCTGCAATACCGTAACTGCCTCTCAGTTTCCCAAAACTTAACCATTTTCTGTCTGCCAAAAAGTTCTCTTTGGAAAATAACCAGGCTGCTCCTATGGCTCCAAAGTTGGCGAATCTATTATTGGGTCCAAATCTGCTGGAACCATCTCTTCTTGCGGTAAGATTAACAATATACTTACTGTCAAATTGATAGTTTATTCTTCCGAAGGCTGCAATATATTTATAATCTGTGGAAATAATATCCGAGAATATTTTTGTTTTTGCTGCATTAATATTCATCATTAATGCATTGCTTTCAAATCCTGAACCCTGAATAGAAGACTGTTTTGACTCCAAAGAATTAACAGTAGCTCCCAGTAGAACACTGACTTTATTTCTTCCCAACACAAAGTCCCCGGTAATCTGTGGTTCCACGTTATATGAAAATGAGGAAAATGAACTCGTGAAGGTACTTGACCCATTTGAACTCGTAAAGTTAAAGGCAGGATTATACCTTGTATGAGGTCGCAGGTTAAATTCTTCAAAATTCTGATAATTGAATCCTGAATTAATGTTAAAATTAATGTTTGGAAAAAGCTGATAAGACACATTTAAACTGTTGCTGATCTGCTTGGTATCGTTTTGATAAGTAGCTAATGTTGATGCTATGGGATTGGTAAAGGTGTTATTTTGCCAATTCAATGAGCCATCAACATTATAAAGCGTAGGAGCATTGGGGCTCAAAGACAAACCGATATTGGTCATATCTTCATTAATGACATTATTGAACTGCTGCGAAAAATTATTTGCAAGAGCAATATTCAGCTTTTTATCTTTCGATCTGTGGGTAAATCCCATTGATAAAACATTATTCTTATACTGATAATCAGCTGGGTAAACCGTTGTCTGTTCATTATGGGTAACATTGATCCGGTAAGTCCATCCGTCTGAGCCTCCCGATAGTCCCACATTGGTATTCGACGTTGTTGCTGTTTTACCTGTTAATTCTTTCTGCCAATCGGTAGAGCGGGATTGATCCCATGCACCATTGATATCGTAAGCCGTAGCCGGCAACATTAAAATATTGTCATTGGCAAATGCAGATTTTCTCATCTGGATGTATTCTGCGGTATTCATCATTTTCATCCTTGATGCTACACTGCTGAAAGCCAGACTTGAATTAACCGTGATACTGGATTTATTCTTAATTCCTTTTTTAGTTGTAATTAAGATCACACCATTAGCTCCCCTGCTTCCATAAATAGCAGTGGCATCAGCGTCTTTTAAGATTTCCAGGCTTTCAATGTCATTGGGACTTATGCTATTCAACGGGTTGATATTTCTGAATGGTAAGATCTGTGCAGAAAATGTTGAGGTAACTGATGTGGCCATAGGCACTCCGTCTAAAACATATAGAGGCTGATTTCCGTCCACAGGACTATTGGATAGGGTTCTGAGACTGTTTCTTCCTCTGATCTGTACATCATAACCGCCACCTGCAACTCCTGTGCTTTGAGTAATGTTAACCCCTGCCATTCTACCCTGCGCCGCTGAAAGAACATTGGTGACTGGCTGATTCTCTATATCTTTTGCTGAAACTTTGGCGATACTACCGGTTCTTTCTCTGTCTCTAACCTTGTAGTAGCCTGCGTTGAGAATAACTTCTTCGATTCCCTTTACTTTCTGTTCTAAGCTGACATTTACGACGGTCTGATTATTTGCTGTAATTTTTACTTCTGCATAATCAGGATGTCTGAACAATAGGATGGGATTTTCTGTATTAACCTCCATTCGGTAGGTTCCGTTATTGCCGGTAATGGTTACTTGGTCGCTTCCTTCCTGAGAAATGACAACTCCCGAAAGTGGTTTGTCTGACGAAGTTACGGTACCGGAAATGGTGCGTGTTTGAGCCTGTGTATTGATACTTACTGTTGTCAGCATAAGGCCAAAGAAAATACCTCCTATATTGTAATAGGATTTTTTCATAGATTTGTAAAGGTTTTTAATTTAATTAATAACTGATTTCAGCTCTTTCCCTTAGGTCTCCAAACTGTATGGGAAGGGGCTTTTTCTTTTTTCTTCTGATTTTAATTTTGCTATTGTTGATTCATGTGGATAATGTAAAGACTTTCCTAATGCCTTTTGGTATGAAAAAGGACTGGTGAGGTTCTGCAAGCAGTGACCGCAAGGCACCGGAAAGAATTTAATATGAATGAAATCTGTGTCCCAAGTTGGCATTTTATTGCCTCAATAGGTTGTACCCTCCTATTGTATCGTGCATGATACTATTTTGTAAGCAGGGCTTAGATTGTAATGTAGAGTGAACGAACAGCATTGGAATTAAAAACAGCGTGGACTCACTACATCATCGCTTGTACTAGAGGTATCGCCAAACACCTTGCAACAAACTCCGTAAGTGAGCCCACGCCGAAGCGTGAGCTACTTTACTTATGGTCTCGTTGCATTTGTTTTGAAAATTGGCGATTTTCTAGTACGAGGTTCTAAGCAATAGCTTCTATAATTCTTTGAAGTATCGCAAAATTACTTTAATAAGTAATTTGTTCCAAATATAATAAAAATATTTATCATTACCGAATTCGGTAATGATAAATATTGTAATAAATGTGAAATTGCAATAAACAGTGCAATTATGAGTGAATTTAAGACTAACGAAATCAAGAAATTAGTCGCTGAAAGAATTAAAGAAATTAAAGGTGATATGCCTTATTCTAAAATTGCGGCCAAGTGCAATATTACCGCGGCGCGAATTAGTGATGTGTCAAATGATAAGATAGATTGTCAATTAAGCACTTTTATTGAAATAGCAACTGGTTTACGTATTCATCCTAAGGAGCTATTTGACATAGTTTTTGATTTTAAAGAATATTATTCAGAATTAGATAATTGAATCTTAATGAGAGTTTCGAGTTTATGGAAGGCTAAAAAAAATGAATGAATTATTTATATGTATTAGCAAACCTGAAGCAATTTTTAAATTTAATTGAATAAAAAACAATAATTATCTTAATATATGAAAATAATCGATGAACTTAAAACTGGAAACATTTTTGAGCTGGCAAATACGAGTCATATTCCTATCGAAAGTATATTTAGCACAAAAGATTAAAAAAAATCTCTAAGAATTCCATTTTGTCAATTTTATCTACTAAAGAAAATTACAATTATTCAAAACCGAAGTTAATTTGATGTTATTTTACCTACCCTACTAAATTGGATAAATCTTAATTTAAAACGTGTATATTTTCTAATAAGATTATTGAGAGGAGAGAACTAAAAAAAGTTTTTGCATATAAATTCCTTGGAACATACAAAGTTATTAAACTGAATAGAATGCTTTGATTTTTATACTTTTGCAATACCTGTCAATGGATGAAAAGGTAAAACTTAATTAAAAACTAAAGTTGTTGACGGTATTAAAACAGAATTGAATTTTAGTATTCAATCTAAAAAAATTTGCTATAACTAATGATTACTAAAGAAATACTCGAAAAAAGACAAATTGGTATATATATAGCCACACTTTTAATAAGTGCTATTATTGGACTGAATTGGGGTAATAGCAAAATTCTTGAGACACTATACAATTGAACCAGTTATTGGAATTTTGCTTTATAGTATGTTTTGTCAGATACCATTTTTGAAACTAAAAAAAACATTTCAAAATCCGTCTTTTTTTAAAGCTCTTTTACTTGGAAATTTCGTACTGATACCATTACTTGTTTGGGTTTTAATAAATATATTTCCTGTAACAATTGTAATTAGTGTTGGCGTTCTTTTAGTTCTTTTGACACCTTGTATAGATTATGTAATTGTATTTACGTTCTTAGGAAAAGGTGATTCTCAATCTGTCCTAGCTTCAACACCCTTATTATTTATCATTCAGATGTTGTTGTTACCCTTATTTCTATGGATTTTCTTGGGAAGAGAAGTAATCAACATAATCCAAATTACTCCTTTTGTTAAATCTTTTATTTACTTGATAATTATACCTTTTATATTATCAGTTTTAACGCAGACAGCTTCAAAAGCTAACAATAAAATAGGAAATACAATAATGGACTTTTCGAGCTGGTTGCCAGTTCCATTTATGGCGTTGACATTTTTTGTTGTTACTGCGTCTCAAATTTCATCACTTTACAATAATCCTGAACCGATTTTAACTGTTATCCCTATTTATATTGCATTTGCCATATGTGCGCCATTTATTGGTATGCTATCATCCAAAATATTTAAGGTAAATCTTTATGGAACAAGGGCAATAGCTTTTTCGACAAGTACGAGAAATTCATTAGTTGTTTTACCTCTAGCACTTTCTCTTCCTTCCCCCGATAATCAATTAGTTGGAGTGGTAATTGTAACTCAGACCATTGTAGAAATTCTCTTTGAACTGATTTATATCAAAATTATTCCTTACATTATAAGAAGATAATCGAATTAGCTTTGCAGTTAATTTGAAATCTTATTATATTTTAAAAAACGAGTTAAGAAGTTTCTTTGCATTCTATGCAAAAAACAAGGTCGCTTTGATTGTAAAAATTTAGATATTTGTATAAAAAAAAAAATATCTTGTCCTAAAAGACCAACAATTTTTCAGATATCTTAATAAAAACATCACAAAGTAATGATATCAAAACACTAATACATCTTTTTGTTTTTATATCTATACCTAGATTACTTATATACAACCTACATCTCTTTTACTCAAGCTAAGAAACAGTCTTCAGCTATCAATCTCGATAATTCTGTTTCTAATTTTGCAATATTTAACTATGAAATCAACTCATTTAGTTCCGAAACATTGATTTTTTTTTAAATCAAACAATGCACACAGATCAGCGGTTTTCTGAAACTGTTATTTGTTCTGAAAATAACTATGCATTGTTTGAATTAGTATAATTAAGGTTCTGTTATTGTAAACATTTTTAATAGTTCATTTTTCCAGCTGCTATTTAGTATGTAAATGCCATTCCTACACCAAAACCCATATCACTATCATAATGTGTACGGATACCAATGTTTTTGGTAATGATGTATCTAAGTTCTGCCATATATTCCATATCAGTGTTTACCATAAAGCCTGCTCTTAATCTTTTTGAAATCGGAATATCTTCACGCATTAATGACAGACGTACAATGCCATCGTGATAGACTTCTGCCTGAAAATTAACCAACATTGGCAAAGTGTACATAAAACCTAGACTAAAAGCTCTGCGTGTATCTTTTTCATTTTTCTGTCCAAATAAATTTGTTTCGTGCTCATCCATACCCATTTTTCGGTAACGCCAATCATAACCGATGAATGGCATAAACCATTGCATTTTACCAATGTATCTACCTAAGTGTGTTTCTACTTCATAACCGTGCATATCATTATAACCTAGACGCCATTCTGTACCTAAACTCCATCTTGCGTTCTGAAGCATTGCGTCACCATCATTTCCATTGGTTGCAAAATCATTCTGTGCCATAAAATGAGGCATATTACTCTCTCGCTGCAACATATTATATGCCTTCTCTTTGTCAGGTAAATTAGGATTTTGATAATCGTCCACTGCAAAAACTCTGTTCATTCCGGACATCATATGATAAAGGATATGACAGTGAAAAAACCAATCTCCTTCTTCATTCGCTAAAAACTCAATGGTATCTGTTTCCATCGGCATAATATCCAACACATTTTTCAGTGGAGATTTTTCGCCTTTACCGTTAATCACTCTGAAATCGAACCCGTGTAAGTGCATAGGATGTCGCATCATAGAATTATTATAAATGGTAATACGTAGAATTTCACCCTTTTTGACAGGTATTTTATCAACTTCTGAAAGAATTTTATTATCCATACTCCACACATAGCGGTTCATATTTCCGGTAAGTGTAAATTTTAATTCCTTTACCGGAGCATCTTTGGGAAGTTCTGTATTATAGGGCGATTGTAGCATTGCATAATTCAGGGTTTTGATTTCTCCTAAAGCATTTGCATTGTAACGGTTGGGGTCGTTATCCATATTCATACTCTCGTGCTTGCTATGGTCTGGTTTTTTCCCTGACAATCCCGTAATTTCAGGATACATCACAACATTCATATCCATTTGATTCAGGCTCATTTTCATTCCCATATCATCTAAATCACCATTCATCTTCATCATATCGTTCATCATCTTCATCCCTTCAAAATATTTCAATCTTGGAAGCGGTGATATTAATTGTTTGATACCATTACCCACAAAATAACTTGCTGATTGTGTGCGGTCTTCGGTAGTGGCCGAAAACTCATAGGCAACGCCGTCATCAGGAATGGTTACTACAATATCATAAGTTTCGGAAACTGCAATGATTAATCTATCAACCTCCAGAGGCTCTACATCGTTTCCATCATTGGCGACTACTGTAATTTTACCTCCTGCATATCGTAACCAAAAATAGGATGAAGCCCCGCCGTTTGATACCCTTAGTCTTACTTTATCTCCGGCTTTTAGTGCTTTTCCATCAACGGTTTTTAAATCGGTAGTAGGATTACCGTTGATTAATATCTTATCATAATAGACATCGCTTACGTCCATTGCCAACATACGTTTCCATTCATTGGTTAATTTTGTTTTAAAATGTCCTTCTCTAATAGCTTCCGCATAAGATTGTGTTGCTCCTTTTTTTATAGCCGCCCAATCGTTGGCATTATGCAGCATTCTATTAATGTTATTGGGATTTAAATTTGTCCATTCGCTTAAAATGATGGGCACAGTTGGCAAATCATCTATTCCTTCTCTAAAGGTTGTATCATCATCACGCTTTTTCATTATAAAACTTCCGTACATCCCAATCTGCTCTTGCAAGCCCGAATGTGAATGATACCAATGTGTACCGTGTTGGATAATTGGGAAACGATAAGTATAAGTTGTACCTGCCTTAATGGGCTTTTGAGTAAGCCAAGGCACGCCATCTTCCTTATTGGGTAAGAACACACCGTGCCAATGCAATGATGTGCTTTCTTTTAATTGGTTATGTACTACAATTTCGGCTGTATCGCCTTCAGTAAATGTTAATGTAGGCATTGGAATTTGACCATTTACGGAGATGGCTCTTTTTTCTTTACCTGCATAGTTTACAAGGGTATCTTTAACAAATAAATCGTAGCGAACAGTTTTTGGTGCAGTGGCTTCTACCCTTCTTTTTAGAGTTCGAGGCATTTCAATAGGCATCGACATATTCTGCATTTTGTCTACCTTTTTTGGCTGCTCCTTTGTGAGATTCGGCATTCCAACGTTCTCTTTGTTTGATGACTGTTTTACCGTTTTAGCCTTTTCTTTTATTAATTTCATACCACACTTTGGGCAGTTACCTGGTTTCGTGGCATGTATTTCGGGATGCATTGAGCAAGTATAAGTTATTTGCTGAAACTTTTCTTTACTCATATCCATAGCTTTCATATCTTGTGCTTGTAAACAGGAAAATGCAGAAAGGATGAATAATATTAGTGTTATCTTTTTCATTGATTATTTTTATTGATTTTAAAAAAATTGCATTTATGGCAACATTGCGTGGTTTTCTGCTTTATATTTTACGCATTGTTTTTAATTTATGGTCGAAAGGCTATCGGCTGTCTTGCTAATCCAATCTATGACGATTTTTTTTTGCCCCCGTGAAAGCTTTGCATTGCTATGCAATATTTTATAAGAAGCTAACGGCATTTCATCGTTTTTAATTTGGTTTGCTATTCCTTCCAATTTACTTATTTGCCTTCGCCTACCTAAATTGCCAAATTCACTAAAGTTTAATTTTTCTTTTCCTCTACCAATATGCCTTTTCATAAACAATGCCATAGGTTGAATATCCGAATACCAAATATTTCTTGTGTTGTTACTGTGGCAATCGTAACATGCATTTTGTAAAATGCTTTGGACATTTAATGGAACGTCATAAACTTTTTCAAAATCTGTTTCGTAAACCTGCCCCTTGTTTACATTGAGGGCAGGCTGGTAAAACTGTATAGCAATAAAAATAAACAGCACTATAGGCAAAATTATCTTTAATACTTTTTTCATTTTAGAATTCCTTTTTCACAGAACCGCAGGTAAGCATTTGGCTACCGTAATAAGGATTTTTAATTACCTTTGCTTCGCTAATCCAAACAGCTCCTTTACCATCATTATACATTGGGCAGAAGTCTTGATACAATTTTTGAGTAGAGCCAAACAATGTGATAAGGTCTGAAATATCTTTACTCATTAATGCCAAATGCTCTCGTTGGTGACCTATTTTTCCGGCATTGGCACCAATATGTTCGGCATGTTCTTTGGCATCGTCAGCAATGTCCATATATTTTTTGTACTTGTCGGCAGGAATGGCTTTCATATTTATCTGATTAAATGTTACCAATAATTGCTTACCTGCATTGGCTGCTGCTTTATCATTATCTCCTACAAGTGCATTTTTTAATGCCAAATAATCTTTTATTATGGGCGCTATAGAGAAGTTTTGAACCTTGTCTTTTACATCTTGTTTTTCAACTTTTTCCGTCATCGTGTCAATTGATGCAGTTGTACTTGCTGTATCGCTTAGCGTTTGTGTTTCAACTGGTAGATTTTCGGAATTAATACTAGTATCATTAGCTTTTGTTTCCGTATTTTTATTTGATGACTCGTTGCACGAAATTGTGGCAACTGCAATTGTAGCCGTTCCTATGATGGAGAATATTAAATTTTTCATTTTAATGATTTTAAATAATAATGTGTAATTTTTTTGTTATTTATTTTCAAATTCTTTAAGCTTTCGCTTCATAAATTCGATTTCTTCTGCTTGGGTTTTGAGTATGTCTTTTTGCAACTGTATCAGTTCGGGGTCAGTAAGGTTTGCTTTTTCAGACATTAATACTGCCGCTGCATGGTGTGGGATCATACCTTTTACAAATTCATTATCACCAACAAATAACTGCTTCCGAATACCAAACCATGAAAAGATACCTATTGCAGCTGAAAGTATGATAATACTCCAATTGATTTTCGTGTTTTCGTACATACCCTTCATTATCCATAATTCTATTATCAACATTGCAGAAACCATTAGCAAAGTCATATATAAATTATTAATGTTGGGTATAAGATTGTTTAATCCATCAATCATTGCATACATTATAAAATACATTGCTGCGAACATAACAACCGCCATAATTGCAAAGCGTTTGTACATTGCCAAAGAATGTTTAACACTATGTACTTCATTTTTAATACTAGGTTGCATTTCGTGTTTGTTTTCAATACCTTCCATAATTCCGTGGTTATTTGTTGTTTATGATTTCTTGTACGCTGCCACAGGTAAGCATTTTAGAGCCATAATATGGATTCTTAATCGCTTCTTCCTTGCTCAGCCAATTTGCTCCTTTCCCGTTATTATACATCGGGCAATGCTGATAATATACAGGGATCTCCTGCTTTGATGCCTTAGCCAACTCATACATATTCTTAGAAAGCAAAGCGAATGCTTCCTTTTGTTGTGCAACATTTTTAGAAGCAGCAATCTTTTCGGTATTTGAAGTCAAGTCTTTCATTACTTTCATCCAAACGGTATGCTCTTCGGTAGAAAGTTTTACCATTTCTATCGCTTTGATGGCTTTCACCAATTCGGCAGCTTTTGTGGATGAATTGCCTGCATCAGTTTTTACCAAAGCATCTTTCACTGAAAAATAATTATCAAAAATAGTTTTCAATTGTGGTGCATTTTGGGCATCGGCAGTTTTTGTTGTTGCCATTTCGTTATGATTTGCGTGTTCGTTTTTCATATCCATACCTGCATCATTAGATTTTGCGACCGGTTTTAATTCCCTGCTGTATTGACAACATCCTGA
Source organism: uncultured Weeksellaceae bacterium (assembly GCA_963530025.1). GTDB lineage: Bacteria > Bacteroidota > Bacteroidia > Flavobacteriales > Weeksellaceae > Epilithonimonas. The sequence continues at coordinate 26,580 of CAUSBY010000015.1, read as the reverse complement.
AAGTTTAGCATACACATCATCCGGAGCTAAAAACTTTTCGCTGTCATAGCCTGCCAAAGCAATACGTTTCAATATTTCATCCTGATTGGTCTTACCGCTGTCATAAGTGAGTTTAGCTATTTTTGTGTCTTCATTCCATTCTACACTGGCTACCTTATTCACATTGCCTGCTTTTTCGATAGTGGCTTTACACATACCGCAATTGCCGTAAATTTTCACGGTTTCTGTTTTCGCATTCTTGAGTTGTGCGAAACTGTTTATTGATGATAGTAATACGGCGATTACCACCATTATTTTTGATAATGATTTCATTTTGAAAATTTTTAATTTAATAAGAAATACAAAAGGGGTGCGAAAACCGGATTTGGTTTTCGACAAGACATAACTTTGGCTGTAAAGCCTCCGTTTTAGCCTATTTTAGGTGGTTGCCAAATGGATGAGTAACCTAAAGAATAGTTGACTTGTTCAAACCCGAATTTTTGCTTTTTGTTTTCAGCAAAAGGGTCTGTTATATTTAAATCAAATGGTATTAGTAAGCTGACAAAAGATGAAGTAGTACTGCATCTGCAAGAGCTGTGTTTACAATTGCCATCGCAGTTGTTACCATCGTCACATTTTTTATCTGACTTGTACTTGCAACTGTCTTTGTAGTGCAATTTTTCAGATTTTTCTTTTGAGCAGGATTTTTTTTCAGTGCTTGTTGATTTTTTGGAACAGGCATAGCTTTGAAAGGGTATCAAAAAGAAACCCAAACAAAATAGTGTTATCACACTCGTATATATTCTTAAATTTTTCAACATAACAAATTTACAAATAAAAATATATTTTCAACAGCTTAGCTATATATATTTCAACTTCTTAGTAAAATTTCACCCAATGCTCTTGATTAAAAATTTAAATTATCCAATAAAAAATTGAAACTCTCATACTTAAATTCCTCACCTATTATTTCATTTTATCTTTTATATATAAGATATTTTTGCGTAAAAAATATCTCCCAAAAATTAAAAATAGGTAGAAATTCCGAAACTGAAGCCTGTCGTGGTTGATGAAGGATTTGCAAAAACATCTTTTTGTTTCTGAAATCTGTAATTAATTCTAAAAACAGTCTGTGCATTTGGTCTTAAACTAATTGCAGGCATTACACTCCATAGGTCATCTCCAATTTTGCTGTTATTTTCTCTAAAGTGGCCTACATTCCAATCTATATATTCAAAACGGCAAGCAACATTAACAACAGCTTTTTCCCAACTTAGAATTTTTCTTTTAACTACGGGTTGCACAATATCAATAAATCCTCCATATTGTCTATCCCCATATTGCTGTGTATAAGTTTCAGGAACATCTACTTTTACCCATGCCCATTCCGCAGTAATAAAAGTTCCCAAATTTGGAAGTGTATTATTATAATCCAATGCAAATACCCTTACACTTCTTTTATCATCGATCTGGAGACCATCATCCTGAAATTTATTATAAATACCTCCCATATAAGAAACTCCAATCTCTCCTGCTTTTTTATGTCTTGTAGCAATTTTGGCGGTTAAAAGAGGGATGCCACTGTTGATTTCTTCAAAACGTTCCGGATTACTTTTGGCAGCGGGCAAATAAGTTTTGTTCTGACTATTATCAATAATTGAATTATCAAAATTTCCGGAAAGATAGGCTTCATAGCCAATCATCCAATCTGCTTTATACATTTTTCCATATAACCCAAAGCCGGCGTTGCTAAATGTTGCAGGCAACATTTGTGTTGCTGATATAGGACGATCAGTAAATTCCCATTTCGGACCATCATGATTTTGGTTGAAAGCCCCAATTGGATTCATGATAATTCCTCCTCGCAAATTAAGCAGGGGATTGAGCTCCACATCAATGGCAGCAAATTCAATATTAATCTCTTTACCACCTTCTTCCCATTCTAGTTCACTAAGAAATTTTATTTTGGACGAAATTGAAGAAGATACGAAAAGTGTCGTTCTTCGTAATTGAAATTGATGTCCTTCTGATACGCCGTCGGTACTGATGTGCTGCCAGTTGACTTCTGCATAGCCTCCGATAGAGACAGGTACTTTTCCTAGGCCTAAGAAAGGGCGTGTGTAGACAGCATCCATATTTAAAGATTGGGCGCTGTCTGCAGGAATTCTTTTTAATAGCTCAGTATCGACCTGTGCTATGGTTGTTTGAAATATTAAAAATACAGTAAGGTAGAGGATTTTTTTCATACGGGTTTCTTTAAAGAAATTTTCAAAAAATCGAATTCTATGTACACCGGAAATTTTCTTAGTGCCCTATCAGCAGGGCCATTTTGTACATGCCCTTTATTGGTAAATTCGCTACCGTGTGCAGGACATTGGAGCTTGTCTCCAAACACTTGTAATTGGCTTCCCTGATGGCTACATTGCATCCATAGTGCCTCATATTCGGTTTCTGAAAAACGAAATACGCAGATAGGATATTTCAGGATATCATTTTGAATGATGACATAAGAACGTTTTTTATCTGGATATTTTGCTTCCACAAAATCTACCAAAGGCAATATAATGTAATCTTCTTCAATTGTTCCAGCAACTATTTTATTGCTTATACACCCTGAAAGAACGATAGGAAGTGCAGTAAGCCCCAAACAGGCAAAACCACATTTTTTTATAAATTCAAGTCTGTCCACTTTTATAATGATTTTAAAAATTTAATAATAGCTTCTTTCTCCTGAGATAATAACTGCATGTATTTATTTTTGCTATTTGTAGCTTCTCCACCATGCAGTTGTATAGCTTCCTCTATACTTTTTGCTCTACCATCATGCATTAAGAAATATTGCCCCCCTTGTGATTTTGGTGATAAACCCAGTCCCCACAATGCAGGAGTACGCCATTCATAGGTCTTTGCAGATCCTTCTGTATATCCATCATCCAAAGCATTGCCCATATCATGAAGCAATAGATCTGTGTATGGGTAAAACTTTTTATTTGATAATGCTGAAATTGAAGATGATGAAGTTTTTAATTCCGGGACATGGCATTTAATGCAACTTATTTGGGTAAATAGAGCCTGCCCCTGCTTAACACTATTGTTTTCTGGATCTCGTTGAATCGGCGTTTTTAATGTACGCAGATAAAATACGACATCTGCAATGGTTTTGTCAGAGACCTCTGGGTCAATGTTCATTCCTGAATAAACATCTTGAGGATTAAATGTTGAAGCAATGCCCATATCTTGATTATAGGCATTAACAGTCTGTTGAAGTAAGCTGTATGTGGATGCTTTTTTACCAAATCGTCCAATATACTTTCCTTCTTTTGGGATAGCAAAGGGGAATGGCGCTTGATACCCTGGAAGCACTATGTAATTTGGAACTCCTGAAATCCCATCATTATCTGCATCAAAAGGATCAGCCATTGCCAAGATATCTGTATCGGATACCAATTCAATAAAACCCAATCCTGTATTTGCAGGCGGAGTAAATTTGGAAAATGTCGCTCCGAAAGGAATTGTCTCCGGAGTAAAACCCGGTATCGCTCTATTCTGTAATTGGGGACCACCTAAATGTAAAAATAAATTACCTGTTTCGTCAACCTGCCCAAAACGAGTCAGCGTAGAAAAAGGTGTGCCCTTTCCGTCACCGGCATGACAACTGCCGCAACTTGTTGCTACAAATGTAGGCCCAAGCCCTTTTTCAACTGTGAAAATTTCATCATTAAAAGCTATATCTCCTTTTAAAAATTGCTGGTTTTCAGCATAAGACAAACCCTCAATTGGACCATCTAGTAATTCACCTTCGTCTATTGCTTCCGGATGAAGGTTATCACAAGCCTGCACGATAATAAAAACAAGATAGCAAAGTACAAAAACAGATAAATATCTTTTACTCACGATTATTTTTTTTACAAATATAAATAAATTGTTAGACTAATCTAACAATTTGTTTATATTAATCTAATTTTACTGTGATATTTAATCTGGATTTCGGTTTTTGAACTTTTATCTTATTTAACACAGAGTCATATTCCAAAAATTTTAAAAGAGTTCTACTCAGAGTAATCGTAATAGAAGATTTTTATAGTGTAAGAAACGGAGGTATAATTCTGTCCAAACTTTTTTTGGCGACGCATACAATTAATTACTAGATTAAAAAAGCAAAGAGGCTGTCCGAAAAGTTTGGACAGCCTCAATTTTTGCTGGTTTTATTTGTGCCCCAATACAGGAGGAGTATATGAATATTTGATTCTCAGAAGGTTTATCTGACTTTTAGGACACTTCCTTTTGCTTTTTTAATCTTCTATAATAAATTTTGTATTGCTATTATCTAATTTAAGAAAATAAACTCCTTTTGGTAGATTTTTCAAATTAACTGTATTCCCATTCTCAAATGGTTTTTCAATTGTTTGAACATTTTGTCCAGCAGAATTAATAATTAATGCAATTTTAAATTTTTTCAAATCTTTTTCGCCAGTTACTCTTAAGACATTTCCTCTAACTGGATTTGGAACAATGGTTAGATTTTTAGATATTGATGAAACATCATCTACACCCATATAAGCTCCCCAAATCAGCGCAACAAATTCAGGGCGGTCTATATATGGATTCCTATTTCCCTGATATGTGAAAGCTGCATTATTTCGTGCTATTTCAAAAGCTGAGACTGGATCTCCATCATTCCACGCAAGTAATTGTTTGAGTTCCCAAGTTTGAAGACCTGGAAATGCCACAGAGCCTAAAATGTTTCCATTGCTGAAACCAGAAAGTTGTGTTTCATATCTTGTTACAAAATATAAAATCATTCTTGCAATATCTCCCTTAAATTCATCTATTGGTTCAAAAACAGTACCTGCGTAGCCTGCGGAAGCCGAACTTCCTAATTTTGAGCCATTTAATGAAGTAAAAGAAACCGTTCCTACTTTTCCAAATGGGTAATTTGATCGCATTCCGTTTACTTTGCCATCAGTTGGTGTCACAAAATGGACATCAGATCTCATTGGTAAGTTTTGATTAAATAAGCTTTGTGGTACTACGTGCTCCCTGTTATAACAATCTCCTTCACTGCTGTAATTACCACACTGGTTAGAACCGTGGTTATAGTTGTATGGATCTGATCCAAGTGGATTTTCTGAATACATATCCATTACAGTTCCGTCGTTTTCATAAAAATAATCTCGGTCTGTAGTTTGAAATGCATTTAATAATCCTGCATACCCTTTGTCTTGGTGCCCATTGGTAATTATTGTTTTAAGTTTTGATTTTAGGGTTGCTCCAGAAAGACCTGCTGTTCCGTCATAATAATTCGTTGGTGCTTGTGCAGAGATTGTACAAAATACAAAGCCCGTCAAAAGATTTAGTAATAATTTTTTCATGCTAATGTTAAAAAATAAAAGGTTAATAAAAGTTGTTTGAATGAATTTTTGTTTGGAAAATATTGTTTGGAGAATACTTAAGTATTATTCAGAAAATGATACATTGTATTTTAACTATTTAGAGTGTGTTTGATGGTTAGATGGTCTGGGATGAATTTTTGTATACTTAACACTAAATTTATAAGTCTGATGTATTATTAGCAAAAGAAAAAAAAGGGCACAACATATCAGATAAAAGATATCCTTTGAGGAAACCCTATGTTTACTATTACGTATTGCTTTTCTTTTTAATGTCCTTTTAAAACTCATTATATTACTTTTAAAAGGACAATTGATAGTTTAGCCCCATCATATTCGTTTTATCAAATTTTTGATAAAATGGCGAAATCATCGAAGCAGACTTACCCTTGCTGATGTTAAACAAAGAATTGATTTTGGGATATAACCAATAAGCTAGTTCTGTTGACAATATCCCAACTCCAGCACCTGCAAATACATCAGTTACCCAATGTTTGTTATTGATTACCCGGTATACACTTGTAAAAACCGCAAATGAATATCCCGATATTCCAAGCCAGTAATTGGTGTCCTTATATTCACGGAATAAAAAGTGGGCAGTCGAAAAGGCAACAGCAGCATGTCCCGAAGGAAACGACATATTATTGGATTTATCAGGTCGCTCTTCTCCGATTAATTTCTTACTTGGAAGTACAATAGCCGCTGTCAAAGCCTGGCTGGTTGCAAAAATAATTGTTCTTTCTTTAAAATTATGTTTACCCTTCATCCCTGCTAAATTCAAGGCATACACCATTGCAGCAGGGACGTACTGTGTATAATTATCCAGTTTTGAATTGGACAAATTATGTTCGTTCACTTCTCCCCTAACATCACGATCTATTTCTTTCATCTGAGGAACAGCAAAACTGATGGCTCCGGCTGTAATCAAGCTTGCCGGGATAATTAATTTCTTGTAACTTAATTGATGATGTTTCAGATCAGATACCTCTAAAGAATCATAGTAATCTACAGTATTTAACTTCAGACTGTCTTGTGCTGAGGCTAAACAACAAATCTGCATCAATATTATGAGCATATATTTTTTGAATAAATTTGTCATGGGAATATGCATTTTGATTTAATTTCTGTAATTATTTCTGAACATAGTTATTGCTGTTCCGATATAAAATCGGAATAAAAACAATAGAATTATATTGATTTAAAGATTAGTTAGATATTGGAGGCTGGTTTAAAAACTTCATTTTATTTATTGAATTACAGTATTTAAAAAAATCTGAAAAGTAATTATTCAAATTTCATTTTCTGAATTCTTACGGCATTCAGAATAGCAATAAGTGAAACTCCTACATCAGCAAAAACAGCTTCCCACATCGTTGCCAGCCCTCCGGCTCCCAGAACAAGTACAATTGCTTTCACTACAAATGCTAGGATGATATTCTGCCAAACTATCTTTTTTGTCTGTTTGCCAATATTAATTGCAATAGGAATTTTTGACGGTTTATCATCCTGAATTACGACATCGGCTGTTTCAATAGTCGCATCACTTCCTAATCCACCCATAGCAATTCCTACGTCACTCAATGCAACCACTGGTGCATCATTTACCCCGTCACCAACAAATGCAACGCTCTCTTTTCTTGCTTTAATCTCTTTAACTTTATTGACTTTGTCTTCCGGAAGTAAATCTCCAAAAGCATTATCAATTCCTATCTTATGCGCAACATATTTAACCACACTACTCTTATCCCCACTGAGCATGGTCACCTTAACATTAAGATTATGAAGTTTTTTGATTGTAATCCCTGCATCTTCTTTTATGCTGTCTGCAATAGTAATAAGGCCAGCAAATTTTCCTTCATATGCTATTGCGATGATAGTATAAACAATTGTGGAAGGGTCAATATCATATTTAATATTGAATTTATCCATTAGCTTAAAATTACCTACCAACAAATCTTTTCCGTTCACAGTCGCTATAAGACCGTGACCTGCAATTTCTTCCGTATTCTCAAGATTGATAGAACTATCAATTTCTCCAACATACTCATGAATAGCGGTTGCGACAGGATGCGTTGACTTACTCTCCAGTGCATTTACCAGCTTAAGAATTTCGTCCTGGTCAAAACCTGGCAGAATTTTAACTTCCTGAACTTTAAAAACACCTTCAGTCATTGTTCCGGTTTTGTCCATTACAACGTTTTGTATCTCAGCAATTTTATCGAGAAAATTACTTCCTTTAAATAAAATCCCATTTCTGCTTGCGGCACCAATCCCTCCGAAATATCCTAAAGGAATCGATATTACCAATGCACAAGGGCATGAGATCACTAAAAATACCAGCGCACGATACAACCAATCTCTAAATACATAATCATCAACAATGAAATATGGTACAACGCAGATTAAAATTGCCAATAAGACGACTATAGGTGTATATATACGAGCAAATTTTCTGATAAAAAGTTCTGTAGGTGCTTTTTGTGATGTGGCATTCTGTACCAATTCCAAAATCTTACTTAATTTACTATCTTCGTAAGCAGTAGTGATTTTTACTTGTGCGACGCTCGTCAGATTGATCATTCCTGCTAAAACTGACTCCCCTTTGCTTTTCGTATCTGGTTTACTTTCGCCTGTTAAAGCAGCGGTGTTAAAGGATGCCGAATCACTTAGCAATTCACCGTCCAACGCTAATTTTTCACCAGGTTTCAATTGAATAATCTCTCCTATTTTAGCTTGTGCAGCTTTTATAGTTTTAGGAATATTATTCTCCAAAATTGTAACCTCATCTGGGCGCTGGTCAAGTAAAGCTTTAATATTACTCTTAGCCCTTGTAACTGCGAGAGTTTGAAAGGTCTCTCCTACAGCATAGAACAACATTACAGCAACACCTTCAGGATATTCTGCGATAATAAATGCGCCGACAGTAGCAATGGTCATCAGTAAAAATTCCGAAAAGACATCACCTTTTACGATACTTTCAATAGCTTCTTTTATAACAGGAAGGCCAACAGGAGCATAAGCAGCCACATACCATATTGTCCTAATCCATCCATTAAACCATTCAATTTTCACGTAATTATCAAATACTATTCCCGTTAATAGAAGCACCAGTGATATTACTGATGGTAAAAACATTTGAAAAATAGTCTTATCCGTGCTTCCGTGGTCGTGCCCGTCTTCATCGTTATGATCATGATCATGCCCGTCGTTCGCTGTATGTTTCGATTTTTCCAGGAGATTATCAGCCTTTTTATCAATCTTTTCCTCTTGTGCAGAGCAGCATAGCTGTTTGCCCTCTGCGTCATACTTGTGAATGTGTTCCATAATATTTTGATTAAATGTTTACATTTTTAAATCTTAAAGTAAGCTAAACGTCGTTTCCTTCATCATGCTTACTTTTGTTTGAAATATTACTTTTTATTATCTTTCTAAACCATGTGAATTTATTAAGAGATAATAATATGTAAATTAAAACGGTAGAAAATATAGCCAGTACATACATATTGAGAGCAACTGCAGAGCCGACTGCCGCCGTAACCCATAAGGCAGATGATGTTGTCAGCCCCATAAGACTGTTGCTTTTATCCTTAAAGCTCAAACCTGCGCCGATAAAGCCGAGTCCCGTTGCTATCGCAGCGAGCATTCGTGCAATAGCAGATTTATCATCTGTAAGGTGAGATGCAATTGCAACAAACAGACACGAAGCCAAGGTAATTGCACCAAAAGTTCTGATTCCCGCATCTTTATGGGATGTTTCCCTCTCAAAACCTATAATACAACCTAATACTATTGACAAAAAGAGTTTAGCTGCAATAATTAACTCAAAGCGGAGATCCATATTCATATCAATTATTTTTTTTATTCTGCTTCAAACCATTATTTTTATAAAGGTAATAGGCTGTTTGATAATTGGCAATTGCCCTTCTTATTATTTCCGGCTTAGGTAATACAGCAATCTGATCGTTTTTTCCTTGTATATATTTAAAAGTCTCAACTTTTTGTTGGGGTGAAAGGATGACGAGATCATCATTCTCCATATAGGCAAGTTTTTGGTAAGTTCCCACAAATATTCTGGGAATATAGTTGTCGCTAATTACATTTTTCCCATACAGATTGCTTGTATATTTCCATCCTAAAAAGTTAAATAAAGTAGGATACAAATCAATTTGAGAACACATTTTATCGATTTTCAAAGACTGCTTGTCCTGAAGATTTACAATCATCGCGGGAATGTGGTATTTTGATATATCAATTTCATTTTTCCCGGCGCTGCTAGCACAGTGGTCTGCAACAATAACAATAACAGTATTTTTATACCATGGCTTATTTTTTATCTTTTTCAGAAATGCTCCTATTGCATAATCTGTATATTTAACTGCTCCTTCTCTTCCTGAACCAGAGGGAATATCAATTTTACCATCCGGATAGGTGAACGGTCGGTGATTTGACGTAGTCATAACAAAGTCGTAGAAGGGTTTGCCACTTTTATATTGCTGATCTGATTTTCTGATTACCTCATTGTAAAGATCCTCGTCACATATCCCCCATGCGTTTTCGAAAGTAATATTTCTATCATCGATTGAAGTTCTTGGCGCAAGATAGTTTTCCCTTGCAAATGCATTTCTGTTTCTATCAATAATGTTATATCCGTTATTCCCAAAATACTTGTTCATATTATCAAAATATCCGTCCCCTCCGTAAAAAAAACTTGTATCATAACCCTGCTCACTGAAAATTGACCCTATTGTTGTCAGCTGGTCATTATTTTTTCGTCTGACGATACTATTACCTGGTGTAGGTGGTATTGCGAGAGAGAGAGCTTCCATTCCTCGAACCGTCCTCGTACCTGTAGCATACATATTTGTAAATAAAACACTTTCTTTTGCAAGCGAATCCAATACCGGAGTTATATCCTGATTATTTCCAAAAGTTTTCATGAAATCTGCACTGAAACTTTCCATTGTAATCATAATTACATTAGGTCTTTGTATAGTTGCTGTGGTAGGTTTAATTTTTCTTTCGATTGAGAAACTGTTCTGCAGAAATATTGAACTGCTGTCTTTCAAATCATTTTTAATAATCTTAAAAGCATCCTTATTATCCATAAGTTGATAAAAATGATCGTAATTGATTTCATTATTATTATAAGCAGAAAAGAATGAATAGATTCCTGATTTTGACAATTCATTTTGATAGCGGTTGGTACTCAAATCCGCAAAATTGTTTTCGACTAAGAAAGCATAAACAAGAGTTGCTGCAAAAATTCCAACCGTTATTTTCAGCCTTGACAAAAATATGGTAGTGCCTTTGAAAGTATCAAAAAAATATTTTTTTCGGATACAGAAAAAAATTACAAAAAATGTGAGAATAATCATCACTGCAATTAATATGGGCAGGGGATAAGATTCATTGATATTATTAATTACTTCGTAAGTGTAAATAAGATAGTCTACAGCGATAAAATTAAACCGGCTTTCAAATTCCTGCCAAAAAGTTATTTCAGCAAAAAAGGAAAAAAACAGAATCAATATACCAAGAGAAAAAGAAAAGTAGGTAATGATTTTATTTAATCTAGAATCTACCAATCGTTGGGGCAAAATCAACAAATAAAGGCTATATGGAAATATGAAAAACAAACCTACCCCTATGTCATATATAAGTCCTAATAAAAATACTCTAATAAAAGATACTGCAGAAAACTCAGCCTTTTGAAATGAGGACAATACAAATCCCAGCCTTAGTAAAAAAGACATTATGATAAATAATAGAAAAAATCTGGTAAGCAATGCATAGCTGCTCTTAAAAAGACTTTTAGGTTTCATACCGAGAATAGATTTATTTTAAAGTTAAATGTGGATAGCGATCCCATGAACCGCCAAGCAAGCTTCCCGAAGTGATTCATAATCCGTAGGTCAGAGCCAACAATTATTACATCAAATCTGTTTTCCATATTCCAGTATTTTTGATTATTAGTATTTTAAATCTTTAAAGATGTGCTTCGCTTTCTTTGTGTCCTTCTGTTTCAATTTGAAAAGTAGTATGAGAAATTTTAAAATCAGTAGTAGCTATTTCTGTAAGTGTTTTTAGTAGAATATTCATATCCTCACTACGGTCAGCAATGACATGTGAACTCATTGCATTTACACCTGAAGTAAGAGACCAAACATGCAGGTCATGTAATTTTTTGACTCCATTTATGGATTCAAGAGATTTCCGTAAATCTTCTATGTTGACATCTTTTGGTGTACCTTCTAAGAGGACATTTATAGCCTCTTTCAAAAGTTTCCAAGTCCTTGGAAATATTAAAAGACCTATTGCAGCAGAAATTAATGGATCAGCATAATACCAACCTGTTGTTAACATTATTATTCCTGCAATCATTACTCCTATTGATGTTAATCCATCTGAAAGAACTTCAAAATAAGCGCCCTTCATATTTAGACTCTCAGAAGAATCTTTACGGATAATTATGATCCCAATGATATTTACCACTAAACCAATCCCAGCTACAATCAACATAGGAGTACTTTGTACCTCTGGAGGACTACTAAATCTCTGATATGCTTCAAACAAAACATATAGAGAAATACCTAATAAAACAACTGCATTAATAACGGCAGCCAATATCTCTGTTCTATAGTAACCAAAAGTTTTCTGAGAAGTTGCTTTTCTTTCACCTATCTTGATAGCAACGAATGCTAAAAATAGCCCTACCACATCTGTCAACATGTGCGCTGCATCAGCTAACAACGCAAGACTCTTTGTTGTAATACCTCCTATTACTTCTGCAATCATATATGTACCACTTAAGCAAAGTACAATCAATAGATTCTTTTTGTGCTTTGATGAGGCTGAAAGATTTTTATTATCATTATTCATAATTTCAAGATGTTATCATGTATTTAAACTACATTTCAAAATAGGAATCATTCTGTCTTTTAGCGGGAATATTTTTCTCACCAATCATTTGAAGAAGGTTAATTTCAATCGTGTGAGCCAAAGCTGTCATTGGCGTATCAACAGGAGTATTCTCAAAAGGATCCTGCATGATAATAGCTGTTTTCTCTATCGTAATAAATATAATAGGGACAATGATAGTAGTCGCTATTTCAACAGTCAACTGAGAATCTTCCAAACCAAAAGGCAGTAAAAAAGCAAAAACATAAATCAATGTATGAAGCAGGATACTGTAAGCTCTTGGAAATACTGTATTTTTCAAACGCTCGCATTTTCCCATGCTGTCACATAATCTCATAAGAACCTCATTTAACTGAACTTCTTTAAAATCTGAAATACGACCTTCTGCAGCAATTTTTCTAATATGTTCAGAATGCTTATCCAAAATTGCATTAGGAATATTTGTTCCTGTAATATTATGGGACTGCAGATAATTCTTCACTTTATCTGAAAATACCTGTTTTCTCAACGCTTCACCTAATGCATACACCCACACGATCTGTCTTTCTGTAAATACCCTGCTCTCCTCAGGTAGTTCAGGAACAAACTGTCTTACTAATCTTATAAAAGATCTTGAGTCATTGACTATAGCTCCCCATACGGTTCTTGCCTCCCACCATCTTTCATATGACTGTGCTGTTCTGAATGCCAGAAGTAATGACACTGCCGTTCCCAGCAAAGCGGGGATGCTTAATGGAATAGATATTTTTTTAAATAAAGATATATCATCCAAAAAACCTATAAGAAAAGCAAAAAATACAATCAATATGATCTGGTACTTAATCTGACGGACAAAATATCCTATTGAAATTCTTTTGTTGAGTAACATAGTTTTTTTGTATTTAATATTTATATGTTTTCTACCTTTTAATTTCGAGGGAAAACCCTTTATTTCTTTTTATTATTTTCAAGACCACATATAACAGCATAGTCACTATGCAACCTGTAATAAAAACATTATTGAAATGAAGGTGGTTATTCATAACTTCTGCCGTAAGATCAAATACAGTAAAAATCAGAAAGATGGCAAAAAGTCCGTTTTTTTCTTTAAGCAAAACTTTTCTGATACTGAACCTCAGCTGATTACTTTTGAACAATGAAAAATTAGGTATAAACGGAGGTACTCTTTCAGTCCACCTGATATAATAATCCCCAAATTTTCTTTCAAGAAACTGCTCCTCAGCAAATATGATTCTTTCATAATAGATCCAATAAAAAAGGATGAATGAAACTATAAACCATATGTTTTCAGTAAACAGAGCTACACCAAGCCACATAAAGAAATTTCCGAGATACAGTGGATTTCTGACAATACTGTAAATTCCTGTTGTATTTAATTCATCAGCCACCTGACCCGCTTTTGTGTTTCTGCCTGATGTATTTTTTGGAGTAAAACCAACTGTGTAAATTCTTATGCTTAATCCGAAAATACTTATAAGGAGGCAAAACAATTCATAATAAACATTACATTCAGAGCTACTTCTGTTCCAGTTGGTCTCAATAAAAACTGCTAAACCAATGAAAAGAATGATAAGCGGTAAAAAACTTCTGTATCTGAACAGCCAGTTACCTTGTTTTTCAAGTTCTTGTTTTAAGGCCATAATCATTAATTTTTAAATAAGAGTGAAACACCTTAAGGTTAATTTCACTCTTTGAGTTTACTAATGCCCATGATCTCCAGCGTTCGATAGTTTAGCATTCACGAAGAAAGCTCCTTTAACGACAATCTTTGCATCTTTTGGAATTTCAGTAACAGGAGTAATAGCGGTATAGCCCATTTCTGATGAACCTTTCGCCACTTCAACTTTTTCAAAATTCATTTTCTTCCCCTGTTCTTTCGCGTGATTTCCAGCTTCCTGTTCATTTTTGTGACCGTGTTCAGCTTCTCCTTCATCATGTCCATGTCCATGATCATCATCTGCCTTCTCTAGAGCTTCATGCTCCTCAGCTTTTTTGTCTGTCTGTACAAATACATAGAACTTACCGTCAGCCTCTACAATTGCCTCATCGGGAACTGCAGGCGTTGTCGCACTCTCAAGATTAATTACACCTGTGATATTCATTCCGTCGATCAACCCCACTTTATTTCCTGTAACATTGGCATGAACAGAAATGGTCTTGCTTTCATTTTCAAAAGAAGAACCAATACTATAAACTTTTGCATTATAAAGCATTTCAGGGTTATTGGTCAGCTTAAACTGTACATTTTGACCTACTTTCATTTTAGGAAGGTCTCTTTCGAAAACTTGAAGATCCAAATGAATCGAACTGTTATCAATCATTTCCAAAACTGGAGACGAAACATCCACATAACTTCCTATCTGCGCATTGATATTACTTATAATACCACTTATAGGAGCAGTAATGACCAATCCTGAACGTAGATTCCTGTTATTAACCTTTCCTGGGCTTATTCCCATCAGCTGAAGTTGTCTCTGTAAAGATGCTCTTTGTGTTCTCAGACTCTTCAGTTCGGCATCAGAACTCTGTAGATTCTTTTTGGCTCCTGCATCATTGTCAAATAGCTCTTTCTGCCTTCTGAATTCCTGCTCTGCAAAAGATATTCGACTGTTTACGGTTAAATATTGCTCCTGCAGCTGAATGTATTCTGGATTACTGATGCTTGCCAACACCTGCCCTTTTCTTACATAATCACCAATCTGAAAATTAATGGTCTTAATAACACCTCCATATAAAGAGGTCACTGTAGCTTTTTTATCATTAGGAACCCTCAACAATCCGTTGGCTTTTATGGTTGACGTTAGGTCTTTCATTTCAACTTGTCCCAGTAAGACTCCTACAGATTTCATTTGTTCTTCTGTAAGTTCAGCAATAGTTTTCGGTCCTTCTTCGTGAGCACCCTCTTCAGCTTGTTCTGTTTTGGGTTTTTCTGTTGTTGCTTCCGCTGTATCTTTCTTTCCGCAACTAACAGCAAAAAGTGAAATTAAAGCTAGAGATACAATACTATATTTGATTTTCATCTTTATAAATTTATTTGTCAGATGAAGTACCTGTAATACTGATTAATTAATAGCATTACAGGCATTTCATTTTATTGATTGATTATTGAATTAATGATAATGACAGATTCATTGACCTGCTGAATGGATTGCAGATATTTCAACTGAATATTGGTAGAAGTCTGCAAAGCAAAAAGATATTCCACATATGATATTTCCCCTGTTTTATATCCCAACTGCCCTGCTTTTGTAATCTTCTCAGCATTTGGAATAGCCAGATTGACATAGTAATCATACTGTTTTATATTTTGCTGATATTGGTTCAAAGCATTTTCAAGCTGTGCTTCCAATTGTTTTTGCTGAAACTTCGCATTGGACTCCGCCATTTGCTTTTGATAATCCAGTGAACGAATTCTCGCCTTGGTTGCACCAAAAGTTAATGGAATAGAAACTCCAATTGTTGCAGAATGAAATCTGTTTCCACCGTTAAAATATTGATCCATTCCATTTACAGTCTGAAAACCAATCAGTGACTGATTTGTATAACCTATTGTGAAATCCGGTAAACCTAGGGACTTTTCAACCTTTTTGTTTTTCTCAGCAATCTCCATATCCTGATAAAAAGCCCTTACCGTAGGATGTCTTGCAACAACAGTACTGTCCAGAACATAATCCGCTTTCAGAGGATGATAATTCTCATCATATAATATGGTAAAATCCTCAGAAGTATTTAAAAGTGCCTTTAGGTTTTTGTAAGCATTAATCAAATACACCCAATTTTGTTTGAGTAACAGATTAATTTCTCCTTTCTGCGTTTCAGCGGTATTAATTTCAATTTTTTTAACATCTCCCGCTTTAAACCTAACTGTTGCAATTCTAATAAAATCGGTATATAAGCTGTCCAGGTTTTGAAGTTTTGTCTGATTGTACTGCAAGTACTCAATCTGATAATAATATGTTCTAACCTGTTTAGCGAGTTCATTTGCAGACACCTCTTTACTTATTTGTTTACCTTTCACCTGCTCGTTAATAAGGTCTTTTTTGGCTTTAAATAAGCTGGGAAATGGAATTGTCTGAGAAATGGAAAACATTTGATCAAACTTTTTCGAGTTATACTGTCCCAATTGCATATCTGCATTCATTTTAGGAAGTTCTTTGGCGGTAGGCAATAATGCTTCCGTGGCCTTAATATCCAGATCTTTTGACTTCATCAGGTTATTGTTGGTTAGCGCCATCTTGGTAGCCTCCTCAAGACTCAACGGATTACCCTGCTGTGCTTTAAAAGTCTGACCTAAAAATAAGAATCCTAATATCACAAGTGTTGCAACTGATTTATTACCTATTTTCTTTATGTTGATTTTTGTATTAAAAATAATATAAAGCATAGGCAATACAAATAATGTCAGGAATGTAGCTGTTACCAAACCTCCAATAACAACTGTTGCCAGTGGTTTCTGAACTTCTGCTCCTGCTCCCGTAGAAATTGCCATTGGCAAAAATCCTAATGAAGCCACCGTCGCTGTCATCAAAACGGGTCTCAACCTCGTTTTGGCACCTACCAATACGCGCTTTAGAATATCGGTTTCGCCTTCTTTTTCCAGTTGGTTGAAAGTGCCTATCAAAACAATTCCGTTCAAAACCGCAACTCCAAATAAAGCAATAAATCCAATTCCTGCACTGATACTGAATGGCATATCTCTTAATATTAAAGCGAAAACACCACCAATAGCACTCATTGGAATGGCTGTAAAAATTAGCGCAGCCTGTTTAAAAGAGTGAAATGTAAAATATAAAAGCATAAAGATCAGTAGCAACGACACAGGAACAGCAATCATCAACCTTGCGCTCGCCGCCTTTAGATTTTCAAACTGACCACCATAGGTGAAATAATATCCCGACGGAAGTTTAACCTGTTGATCCAGCTTTTTCTGAATATCTTCCACAACGCTTTCAACATCTCTGCCTTTGACATTGAAACCGATAACAATTCTTCTTTTTCCTGCCTCACGACTGATTTGTGCGGGACCTAATTTATAACTGACATTTGCCACCTGTGAAAGAGGAACCTGCACTCCGGAATTGGTGGAGATCATCAGGTTATTTACATCATCGATATTAGTTCTGTTCAGACTGTCTAAACGGACAACAAGATCGAATCTTCTTTCATTTTCGAAAACCTGCCCTGCTGCCTGTCCTGCAAATGCAGTACTTACAGCACTGTTAACATCCTGAATATTCAGTCCATAATTGGCCATTCTTGTTCTGTCATATTCCACATTAATCTGCGGTAGCCCACTAACACGTTCTATTTGTGGGGAAGTTGCTCCCTGAACCAATTGAATAACTTTTGCTGTTTTATCTGCATAAATTGCCAATGAATCTAAATTCTCACCAAATATCTTCACCGCAACGTCCTGTCTGATACCGGTCATTAGTTCATTAAAACGCATTTGGATCGGCTGGTTTTTTTCAAAGAAAACTCCTGGAATGGTTTCCAGTTTTTCAGAAATTTCGTCGGCTAATTGTTCATAGGATTTCTTGGTTTTCCATTCATCCTGTGGTTTTAGTACGACAATCATATCCGTGGCTTCCGGCGGCATAGGATCAGTAGGGACTTCTGCAGCTCCTGTTTTTCCGACAACCATTTTTACCTCATCGAATTGCTTGATAATTCTTGAAGCCTGCATTGAAGTTTCTATACTTTGACTTAAAGAACTTCCCTGTGGTAAAATACAGTGAAAAGCAAAATCTCCTTCCTGTAATTGAGGAATAAATTCTCCTCCCATTCTACCAAAAATCAGAACTGCAACGGCAAATATGGCAACTGTTACTCCCACCAGCCAATATTTAATTTTCAAAGCTTTTTCCAAAAGAGGCTGATAGATTTTTTGGAGTCTGTTCATCATCTTATCTGAGAAAGTCTCTTTATGAGAAGGTTTTTTTGATAAGATCAAGGCACTCATCATAGGAATGTAAGTCAGTGACAAAATCAAAGCTCCTAGAATTGCAAACCCTACTGTCTTAGCCATTGGTGTGAACATTTTACCTTCAACACCCACTAAAGTTAGAATCGGAATATAAACGATTAAAATAATGATCTCTCCGAATGCAGCACTGCTTCTAATCTTTGACGCAGAAAGGAAAACCTCTTCATCCATTTCATTTTGAGTCATTACCTTCATACTTTTTCTCATTCCAAGATGATGAAGGGTGGCTTCGACAATAATCACTGCACCATCTACAATCAAACCAAAATCAATAGCTCCTAAACTCATCAGGTTGGCGCTTACCCCAAAAACATTCATCATTCCTAAAGCAAATAGCAATGAAAGGGGAATTGCTGAAGCTACAATCAAACCAGCTCTTAAATTTCCAAGGAAAATAACCAAGACAAAGATTACGATCAATGCTCCTTCAATCAGGTTTTTTTCTACAGTACTGATTGCTCTTCCTACCAGATCTGTTCTGTCCAAAAATGGCTCAATCACAACATCTGCCGGAAGCGATTTCTGAATGGTAGGAATTTTTTCTTTAACTCTTTGAACGACTTCATTACTATTGGCGCCTTTCAGCATCATAATTACACCTCCCACTGCATCTACTTCGCCATTATAAGTCAAAGCTCCATAACGGACTGCGTGGCCTAAGCCAACATTGGCTACATCTTTAATGAAAATCGGAACACTACCCGTTTCATTTTTGACAGCTATATTTTTTACATCTTCAATCGAAGTAACGATTCCGATTCCACGAATAAAATAGGCATTCGGCTTTTTATCAATATAAGCACCTCCGGTGTTTTGATTGTTTTTCTCTAAAGCAGTAAATATATCTGTAATACTTACTCCCATTGCTTTTAGACGGTTTGGATTTACTGCAACTTCATACTGTTTCAACTCTCCTCCAAAGCTGTTAATTTCCGCAACACCAGGAGTTCCGTTAAGCTGTCTGCGGACAATCCAGTCCTGCATTGTTCTTAGCTCCTTACTGCTGTATTTTTTCTCACTGCCTTTTTTAGGGTGAAGAATATATTGATAGACTTCGCCCAAACCTGTACTTACAGGAGCCATTTCAGGTGTTCCCACACCTTTCGGAATTTCTTCGGCAGCTCTTTTTAATTGTTCGCTGATTAACTGACGGGCAAAATAAACGTCTACATCTTCTTTGAAAACAACGGTAATAACTGATAGCCCAAACCTTGAAATACTTCTTGTTTCTTCAATATTTGGGACATTGGCAATACTTTGCTCGATTGGAAAAGTAACGAGTTGCTCCACTTCCTGTCCTGCAAGCGTCGGGCAAACTGTAATAATCTGTACCTGATTGTTGGTGATGTCCGGTACGGCATCAATAGGTAATTTTGTGGCGCTCCAAGCACCCCAAATGACTAACATCAAAGTCATCAAGCCTATGATGATTTTATTTTTGATGCTAAATCTTATGATATTATCTAACATTGAATTTAAGTTTTTATTGAAATTCGAAATGTGTTCATCAATTGTGATGAACCTAAAACGAAATACAAAGATGAACAGGATTACAATGCAATCATATTGCAAAGTATCCATGACAAATTGATGAAAGACACGCACCTTTCATTGAATCAATAAAAACTAAATCTTGGGGGGTTGCCAAATTTGGTCGTATACCAAATACGCAAAGTCATTTTTCTGAAAATGAATCTTTTTTGAAAAATATTCAGTGACCTTTTTTTGAAGTGGAAGAGGTTCACTTTTAAAAGAAGCTACTGTTATCTGACAACAGTTACAAGTACATAATGGAGAACAAATATCTCCTTTGTCTTTAGAATGAGAATCTTCAGAATTGCTGATAGTACTGTAAGAATCTTTAGAATTATTTGGAGACTGCGCATGGATATCATTACAAGGCACTACGGCAAGCACCATGAAATAAATAATTAAAAAGAACTTAACTAATCTCACTTTACAAATATAAATATATTTTTCAAAGTTTAACTAAATATTCTAAAAACTTTTAAAATAAAAATTCTTGAAAAACAAAAACTTATTATTAATAAACTTTTTAAATTTCGCAACTATTAACAAACGACAATCAAATGTAGATTTTTCATCTGTTTTATTTTTGACTAATGATACTGTGAAGCTGTCTGTCTACTACATCAACAAACTAAAATGAATGGTGAAACTTTGATAAGATCTGCCATTTCATTTTTTTATCGATATTTTTATTCCAACTCATCTTTTTCTTCTAAAACTGCAAAACACAAAGTTCTGATTGGTATTAAAAGGTGTTCTGTGGTCTACGGTAAAGCATTCTATTTTATTGAAATGTTCCTTAAAGCGACTTTCCAATGAACTTTCAGAATACTGTTTGATTTCAATACCACTACATTTTATCGGACCTTGTTCTGAAAAGCTCCCGATTACCAAAATTCCTGTTGGTTTAATGTTCTGTTTAACCGTATCGATGTAGCTTTCAATTTCATTATCCTCTGTCAAAAAATGAAAAGCAGCCCTGTCGTGCCAAAAATCATATTGTTCTGTGGGTTTAAATGTACTGGCATCTTCAACTATCCATTTTACACGGTTTGACTTTTCGCCAAGTCGTTGCTTAGCTTTACTAAGTGCTGTCTCTGATATGTCTAAAACTGTAATGTCCTGATAACCCAAGTCAAGCAAGTGATCAACAAAAAAACTATCTCCTCCGCCAATATCAATTATTTTGGCCGTTTTTGATACATTGAATTCTTTAATAAATGCTAATGACGTTTCGGGTGTAGGCTGATACCAGCTTACTTCTTCCAAAGCTTTGGTATTGTATATTTTTTCCCAATGATTTTTTCTATCAGATAATGACATATCTCTTTAATTTTTTGTACTATTCAAATTTAACTCATTTTTTTTTTACTATCTCTCACGTTTAACCACAAACTTACCTTTACCAATAGTATCAAGACGGGAACTTCTACCAACGGTCCAATAACTCCCACAAATGCTTGTGGGGAATAGATACCGAAAATAGATATTGCTACTGCTATAGCCAATTCAAAATTGTTTCCTGTGGCTGTAAATGCGATGGATGCGTTTTTGTCGCAAGGAATTTTTAAGGCTTTATTGATAAAGAAACTAACGAAGAACATTAGTATAAAATAGATAATTAGTGGTATGGCTACTTTTATTACATCCATTGGTAACTCTAATATTTTATCGCCTTTCAAGCTGAACATTAATACTATGGTAAACAGTAAAGCATATAATGTAATGGGCGATATTTTGGGTACAAATTCCCTGTTATACCATTCTATCCCTTTTGATTTTACCAATGCATAACGGCTTATAAAACCCGCTAAGAATGGAATGCCTAAATATATCAATACGCTTATTGTAACATCTTTCATTGATACACTTACATTGAAATTTGCCAATCCTAATTTACTCGGTAACACATTAATAAATAACCAAACTAAGAAGCTATAAGAAAGCATCTGGAAGATACTATTTAATGCCACTAACATAGCTGTATATTCTCTGTTTGCTTTAGCTAAATCACTCCATACGATTACCATTGCGATACATCTTGCCAAACCTATCAGTATCAAGCCTGTCATATAATCGGGTTCATTTCGTAGAAACAAAACGGCTAATCCGAACATCAGCAAAGTACCGATAATCCAATTCAGAAACAACGATATGCCGATTACTTTTTTATCCTTAAATGCTTGGGGCAATAATGAGTAATCTACTTTTGCCAATGGTGGGTACATCATCAGTATCAGACCTATTGCCAAAGGAATGTTTGTGGTGCCGGCTGAAAGAGCATCCGTAATTTTTGAAATACCCGGAAAGAAATGTCCCAATCCTATACCAACTGCCATTGCAAGGAATATCCATAAGGTAAGGTAACGGTCAAGAAATTTTAGTTTTGGTTGCATAGCGTTGCTAATTTGTAAGTTCTTTATATTGGTTTGCTGTCAATAAGTTTTCTAATTCTGTAAGGTCTTTGATTTCAATTTTTATCAACCAACCATCTTTATATGGGTTGTCATTGATAAGTGTAGGTGCTTTCAATAGTAGGTCGATTGTTTCAATGATTTTACCCGATACGGGCATAAATAAATCCCTGACCGTTTTAACCGCTTCAACAGAGCCGAATACTTCATCCTGCTGAAAATTATATCCAACATTCGGTAAGTCTGCATTTACAATTTCGCCCAATTCACTTTGTGCAAATTCTGTGATGCCTATTGTACCAATATTCTCTTGTACTTTAATTCAAGTATGTTCTTTTGAATACTTTATATCGTTTGGAAGTTCCTTTTTATCATTTTTAGGATTAATAACCTCTTCTTAAATTTTCTGCGTATTCGTTTGGTAGTGGGCTTTCTTCAACTGCTTTTGCTGATTTTTCAATATCATAATCAAAGCGTATAAATTCTACACTGATACTATCTTTATCTAGTACTGAACTATCTTCATTGATTGTAAGCATCACGTAGCCACCTCTTACATCATTATCTTTAGGTTTACCTACCGAACCAATATTGATGGCGTGTCTGAAATGATTTTTTCCGTCAATACCAGAATTTAAAATACGGTGGTATGGCTTGTGTGTATGCCCGAAACACAAAATGTCCGCGTCCGCCTGTTCCATAATTCTGAGCATACTTTTTTCTTCTCTATCCTCAAATAAATATTCATTTATTTTTCTTGGACTTCCGTGTACTAATAATAAATTGAGCTTATCTTCATTCAATTGAAATTCTACTTTGATATGTGCAGGAAGTGTACGCAAATAGGCTCTTTCTTCATCTTTCATAATAGAGTTGGTAAATGAAATAGAGATTTTCCCATTATCTTTTTCCCCGTCTGTTTTGTACGCACATCCACAATCGTTGCTCATACGCCCGATGCCAAAATCATAATTTCCTGCAATGGTTGGTATTTTCCTTTTACGGATTTCGTTTACAACTTCATTTGCCCAAATATTATAACCTACCAAATCGCCTAAGCAATAAATACTGTCGGGGTTTCTTTTTTCTACATCTTCAAAGAATGCTTCTAAGGCAGGTAGATTGGCGTGAATGTCGCTGAATAATGCAATTTTCATTTTTATTGATTTTTATGTTTTGAATTTTGTTTTACTTATTAAGATATTAACAACAACCACCTCCTGGCGTACAAGCGTTTGAATTGTTTACAGATAATTCAGTCAAATTTTTCTTTTGTTTCTCTGAAGGAATGCCACAAGCATCCTGAGCCAAACACGCAGTCGTTTTATTTTTTAGTACAAATGTTTTCCCGTTAAACTCCAAATCGTACTTGCCAATTGTTCCGCTTTGATATTCTACTTCTATCTCAGCATCTTCCATTCCCAATTTTTCTTCAGATAACTTGATGATGTTTAATAGTTTGGTCGGCTTTAATCTATGCTCGTAATCATCTGCATTCCATAATTGAAAGTTGACCACTTTTTCATTTCTGATTGTTCCACCACAATCGATGAAATTCTTTGTAATTACACCCACTTCTGTAACGTGAAAGTGTTCTGGTACAAATATTCCGTTCTCTAATTGAAATTCAACATTATCTAATGTTGGTAAGATTTCTTTGATGTCTGATAGTTTCATAAATCTTCTATTTTATTATGATATTTTTCTATACTTTGGAATTCTATTTTTGATATACAAATTTAATCGATACATAATATTGCAATATAACGATATTAAGGAATGTAAAAAAATGCCTTTAACAGCATTGATTTACTTTTACTTCCTGTTCAAAGAATTGATTGAAATACTCTTGTATCTCTTTCCATTTCTTTTCTTCTATACAATAACAAACTGATTTTCCATCTATTGTACCCTGTATAATACCCATATATTTCAACTCTTTTAAATGCTGCGAGATTGTCGCTTGCGCCAAACCTAATTTATCCACCAAATCATTGCAAATGCAGGATTTTTGATTGATAATATATTGAAGTATAGCTACCCTTGCAGGATGTCCAAAAACTTTAAACAAAGAAGCTAATTTATTTTGTTCATCTGAAAACATATCTGATTTTGTAAGCCCCATACTTAATTATTTAATATCGCAATATTACGATATTAAATTTGAAATACAAAAAGATTTAATAGCTTTTTACAAATTATATTTAAAAAAGGTATCAGGATATAACTTCTATTTTTTATAAAATTATATTTTGAACTTGTTACCATCTTTGAGACAAAATCATACACATTATTAATAATTTTCTAAAATTTTTTCTTTACAACTTTTAAAGACAATCTTCTCGCATAAATCCAGTGATAAATGAATGTGAAGCTCTCATTCCTTTTGTTTCTAATTATTAGACACTAAGAAGGATGCTATATCTCTCACAACTTTACTTATAAATACAGGATATCTCTGGAAAAAAATGTTTTTCTTTCTGATCATTAAGCTGGATTTCTTTTTCAATAAAAAATACTCCGCTAACCTCACACAACTCCCTACAGGAAAAATATTAGGATGTTTTTTGCTAAATTCAAATCTTACGATCTCTCTTGGAAATCGAAAGATATATAAATAAAAAATATATGAAGATTATTAACAAAAGATGACTAGCAGCTTTTTTAGGATGTCGAACTTAAGTTTTGTCTTCTTCAAGACATTTTTGAAATCTTAACAGACAAATTTCAATATCTTTTTAAAAAAACTGTATCATTACTTTACAAGGCATATCAACTTCGAATATAGATCCTCTATACAACTATCTTTGTCTGATAATTTAATTATCTCAGAAATCTTTTTACATTCTTTTGTCAAGATATTTTTGTTTAAGTAACATCATGTCCTCACTAACTTTGCTATCTAATATCTTCGCATAATGCTGCGTAGTTTTAATACTTTTATGACCTAGCATTTTACTTACACTTTCAATAGAGACCCCGTTAGATAAAGTAACGGTTGTTGCAAAAGTGTGGCGTGCAATATGGTAAGTTAATTCCTTATTGATACCACACAGATCTGCAATTTCTTTCAAATAGGCATTCATCTTTTGATTACTAAGAATAGGCAGAAGTTTTCCACTATTAAGGCAAGCCGGATGATTTTTGTATTTTTTAATAATTTTCTCTGTTTGAGAAAGTATGGGAATATTAGAAGTAGTTTTAGTTTTCTGACGTTTGGTATAAATCCATTGAGAGCCATCAAGACCTAAATTGATATTTTGATATGTTAGTTTTTGGGTATCAATGTACGCCAGTCCGGTGAAACAGCTGAACAGAAAAATATCTCTAACCAAAGACAATCTCTCATTTGTAAAATCTTTGGTAAAAAGCACTTCAATTTCCTGTTCATTAAGAAACATTCTCGTCACTTCATTAAACTTAGAATGATAGTTCATAAAAGGGTCTCGCTCTATCCATCCATTCGCAAGACAAATACGAACAATCTTACCAAAATTCTTAATATACTTAACAGCAGAATTATTGTTGCAGGATCTCTCGGTTCTTAAAAAAAATTCAAAATCATTTAGAAAAGCATAATCAATCTTTTTAATTTCAATGTCGGTAATACTATATTTCCATTTCAAGAAATCTTTTGTATGTTTGAGACATGTTTTATAACGTGTCAATGTTCCTTGTGCAAATTCTTTTTCAATCAGTTTCTCCATTCGATCATTATGATCCTGAAAAATAGGAATGAGCATTCTGGTCAATTTACCTTTACCAACTAACTTATTTTTAAGAGTCTCACAAGTTACTGTTTCCTTATCTCTGATTAATTCGTGATAGGCATCATAAACTTTCTGCTCAAAAGTTTTCAAATAAAAATTAAGTGATCTAAATTCTTCAGAAGAGCCACTAACCTTCTGCATTGCAGAATTCCATTTTGAAGCCTTTACTGTACGTTTTGTGCTTATCTCGGATATCTTGCCATCAATTGTAATTCGTAAGTAAATAGGAGACTCTCCTAAAGAATTGATTTTAGCTTTTTTTACATAGAAAAGTAAATTGAATGTCTTGTTCATTTCGTAAAGGGTTTGAGATTTAAAATTAATCTTAGCAAAAACTTATCACAAGATATTCAGTTCCTGAACTAGCTACTGAACAGGGTTTGTTGAATTTTCAGTGACCTTTTTAAACCTATTTTAACAGGTCACTGAATAGGTCACTTTCAAATTGTGCTTTTTTAACTTTCTTTGAATAGACATAAAACGAAAAAAGCTTTAAAACATATGTTTTAAAGCTTTTTGCACTACTTTGATATTGTAGTTGCGATCCGGACGGGACTCGAACCCGCGACCTCCGCCGTGACAGGGCGGCATTC
>CAUSBY010000014.1:0-124008 GCA_963530025.1 uncultured Weeksellaceae bacterium | reverse complement strand
CCCCCGACCCTCTGGGTGTAAACCAGATGCTCTGAACCAACTGAGCTAAGAGCCCTGAAATTTTTTGAAAGGCTTCAGTATCCTTTTTGTGGGCCCTGAGGGATTCGAACCCCCGACCCTCTGGGTGTAAACCAGATGCTCTGAACCAACTGAGCTAAGAGCCCGCAACGTGTTACCGTTTTGAGTGGTGCAAATATACAACTTATAACTATAATCACAAATTTTTTTCTAAAAAATCTCCCACTACAAAGTTACTTCCACCGATAAAAATCATTTCATCTTTTTTACAGTTCTGTTTTGCAGAGAGATAGCCTTCTTGGACTGTGTCGAAAATTTTATAATTTAATTCTGATTTTTTTAGCAAGTTTTCATAATCTTCGGGATGTCTTCCTCTATTGATGCTTGGTTTTACAAAATAAAACTCAGCTTCAGAAGGTAACATTGGAATGACTTCATCGATTTTTTTATCATTCACGAAACCTAACACAATATGCTTATGTTGTGAATAATCTTTCAATTGATTGAAAACCTCTTCCAATCCAGCTTGATTATGACCGGTGTCACAAATAGTCAACGGTTCTTTTGAAAACTCAAACCAACGACCGATAAAGTTTGTATTCTGATGAACATTCAGAAGTCCGGATTTCACATTGTCATCAGAAATATTGATTCCTTGATTCCTCAATTCATTAACCAAAGCCAGAACGACTTTGATATTCTTCTTTTGATAATTCCCTTTCAAATCAGATTCTAAAGTTGTTTCGATTTTTGTTGCATCTACAAAATGAGAATTGGTTTCCTTAGCTTTATTAATGATAATTTCTTTAACCGATGGATTTTCATCTCCAGAAATTATAGTTGTATTTTCTTTAATAATTCCAGCTTTTTCTCTTGCGATTTCTTCAATCGTATCACCTAAGATATTCTGATGGTCGAGCTGAACATTTGTAATTGCAGAAACCAAAGGTTTGATGATATTTGTAGAATCTAATCTTCCGCCCAAACCAACTTCAATAATTGCCAAATCAACTTTTTGCTGATAAAAATATTCGAAAGCCATTATCGTTGTGAATTCAAAAAAGGAAGGCTGAATTTCGTCCGGTAATAGTTTTAATTTTCGAATAAAATCATAAACAAATTCCTTATCACAATTTTTTCCATTGACTTTGATTCTTTCTGTAAAATCAATCAAATGGGGAGAATTGTAAAGTCCAGTTTTATAACCAGATTCCTGAAGAACCGAAGCCAGCATATTGCTCGTAGAACCTTTTCCGTTTGTTCCGCCGATATGAATGGTTTTGATTTTATCTTGTGGATTTCCAAAAAAATCACAAAGTTTTCTGATATTATCGAGTCCTGGTTTGTATGCCTTTTGACCGTCAATTTGGTAATTCGGAGCCTGAACAAAAAGCCAGTCAACGGCTTCCTGATATTCTTGTGAAGTCATATTTCAAAATGAAATACAAATTTAAAAATAAGATGAATTTAAAATGTATAAATGAAGAAAATTTAAAAATCAATTAATTGAAATGGAAATTCCTTTGTGGTCGCTCAAAACATCTTTCTCTACAAATGTTTCTACTTCGATTAAGTTTTCTCCTATAAATTTCGGAATCACAATATGGTCTATGTTTTCTTTGATTTCTCCGGTTGCAATTGTAAGATTTAGCTTTTGAAAAAGTGATTTCAAAGATTCAGTTGTTTCAGAATTGATTGTGAAATATTTTTCATCTTCAAGAAAAGAAGTGTTCAAATCTCCAACGATGATTAGATTAGGATTGATTTCAAAAATTTTATTACAATCATTTATACAATTTTCAAGTTCAATTTTCGCAAAAGGTTTTCGCTTAAATTGTGTTCCAATAATTGTAGCATAAATTACCAAATCTCCAAAATTGGTTTCAAATTCCAAAGCGAGACTTGTTTTATTATCTATTGCTGGGAATTGTCTTTTGAAAGGAATTTTTGAATAGATAATGGTTCTGAAAGCTTTTTCTTTATTAAGATATTTGGAATAATTTAAACCTTCATATTTGATGTTTTCCGGGATTTGTTCAGAAAAATATTTGAATTTAAAATTTTTCAGATTGAGATTAATGGCTTCAGTCAGAAGAAGAAAGTCAAAATCCTGTTTATCTAAAAATTGCTCAATCTTTTCTTTCTTGATTTTTCTTGACCAATCAATATTTAGAGTTGCAATTTTCACTTAAAATTGATTTCAGAAGAACTAAAAATTAATAGTATAAGTTCCCTGCGAAATATTCTGTGACTTTTTAGCTTTCACATATTGCTTCGTCCAAATCACTGCAGCGGTAATATTACAAGCATCTTTTATTCCACTACTTCTACCGGCATTGGTTACATTTCCTGCTTTATCAACAGTAATGAACATCACAAGCTGGCCTTTGGTTTTACAGTTGTGAGAAGGTAATTTTCCGGCTTTTCCCATCGTTCCTGGAATGAAAGCTGTCAAGATTCTGTCTTTTCCAATTTTGGTAATTTTGTCATCCTTAGAATCAGTGGTTTTAGAATCTTTTGTTTCTTCTTTTTTAGCGAGTTTTTTATCGTCTTTTACAGGTTTTTCTATTGTTTTTTTCTCTTCTTTAATTGGTTCTTTCTTGTCTTCTTTTGGAGGAGCTTTAGCAATAGAAACTGTATCAGGAGGCGGAACTTCAACATCTGGAACATAGATTTCTGGTTTTACGACAGAATCTTGTTTTGGTTCTTCGATAATTGGTTTTGGAACTTCTGTAATTATAGGTTTGGGTTCTTCAGAAGCTTTGTAATAAAGAGAATTAAAGGAAAATAAAAGCACAAAAAATAACAACCCAACAACATAAAATGCAATCGGAAGTCCGGATAATTTTTTGGTTCTTCTTTGGAATTCCATTTTCTAAGAAGGTTTGTTGATGATATCCAAAAATTCGTTCGTATGATATTGGATTTTCATCAAAAGATAGTCAACCTTTGAAACCAAGATGTTGTGAAAAACATAAGATAAAAACCCTACTAAAAGACCAATTGCAGAAGGAGCAAGCGCTTTATAAAAATCAGCAGCTAAAAGATTTTGAGCAATTACTGTTTCGGATTTTGAAATTGTTCCAAATGTGGATGCTAAAATAAGAACACCACCAAGAAGTCCTAGCATAGGAGCTGCGCCGGAAAGTGTTGCTAGAAAGCTAATGTTTTTTTCTGCTTTATTAAGTTCTATCTGAGCGTGCGTTTCCATTGCGTTCGCAATTTCGCTTATGGGACGGCCTAATCTATTAAGACCTTTTTCTACGCTTCTGGATTCGGGAGAATTATCTCTTCTGCAAAAATCAACAGCAGACTGGATTCTTCCATCGTTTAGAAGGTCATTCACGTTCTTTAATAGGTAAGGGTCAACCTGATTTTCTCTATTAAGAGCGTACAATTTTTGTCCAAAAAAAACAATGGCTGCAATTCCTAAAAATATAAGAATAATGATAAGGGAAACACTTAGCAGACCTCCTCCAAAAAGAAATTCCCAAATTGATATTGACGATTGTTTTGCCATAGTTTGTTAATTGTTATTACAGTTTCAAATTTATGAATTACCAGAGAATTAATCGAGATGGATTAAAGAAAACTTTACGAAATATGATTATTAATAGGAATGTTAAAAAACAATTTTATAAGTTCCTTTGGATGCCGTACTGGACGCTTCTGCCTTAACATATTGTTTTACCCAATTGACTGCTGTGCTTGATACACAAGGGTCAGAAACGCCGCTTAATCTTCGTGCAGAAGTCACTTTTCCAGATTTGTCAACGGTGTAGGAAATGGTAATACTTCCGCTTGCCGAACAATCGTGGTTGGGTTGCGCACCGCCTCTTCCCATTGTTCCTGGGATGAATCCGATGAGCTTTCTGTCAACACCAATAAGGCTTGTTCCATCGCCATCTCCGCCAAGTGGGTCGCCGTAATTTCCAGGTCCTGTCCCGTTTCCTTGTGAGCCGGATTTTGTTCCTCTTCCTTTCAGTAGATTTCCAATCGCCGCGTTTCCTTGTCCGTCTCCGGTCGCATTTTCTTTTTTAATATCGCCTTTTGTAGTGCTTTCCCCTGTCACAGTTTTAGTGGAATTTGCAACAGCTGGAGAGTTTGTTTTCTCATTCGATTTTTTGCTTGCAACAGGCGGATTTTTTGTTCGGGTAGGTGTTGGAACTACATTTTCCGGAATATCTTTTTCAGCTTTTTCTTTGGAGACTTTCGCGACCTCGGTTACGATTTCTTTTTCTTCTTTTTTCTCAACTATTGGAGCTGGACTTCCTTCCTCTTCCTTCGGTTCTTCTATGTCTTTTCCGTTCCTGTTATCGCCGTAATTGATACGCATTTCTGTCAGTTCAACAGGAATGATATTTTCGCTGTTAACAGCCGTTATTTTTTTTGATTTAATAAAAGTAGCGGGAAGACAGAATAAAATGGAAAAAATAAAAATTCCCACAACCAAAGCTTTGGTCAATGTGAAATCATAATGTTTTCGGTACTCATAGGCACCGTAAGCTTTATGTCTGTCTTCGAAAATAATATCATCTAAATCCTTATACATATAGGGAATAACTTATTTGCGTTATAACTTATTATCTATAACGAATCGTAAATATAAATATTATTTTCTGAAAAGATTACTCGTCAACTTCTATCTCATCCGGACGGAAGTTGCATTTGAGTTTGAATTCAATAGGATTTTCAGAACCTGTGTAGAAATCTGTGATTTTCCCTGTCCAGCAAAGTTGAAGGTCATCATTCTCATTTTTATCAAATTCCAACTCGTTGTCAAACAAGAAAGCTTCCTCATCATCAAAAAGGTCAACTTCTGTGTAAGAATCATCATCCGTGTCTTCTACAGAGAAAGTCTGTCCTTCCAATTCCGATGTTGTAATTGGAAAATCAAAAATATTAAGGGAAATCTGAGGAAAATTGTATTGCAGAGAGTCGTCCTCAACGTGGTCCAAAGAATCATTCGTTATAACCTCAACTTCCAAAAAATTCTGCTTGTTGCTATAGACAGATTTGCAATACGTACTGTCAATAAAATACTTCAGAGTTTCCTCTGGATGGTATATCTTCAATATTCCTTTCATTGTAAGGATAGTAAATTAGAAATAAAATTTTTTAATTGTGTCTAACAAAGATAAAAAATTGGATGAAAGTGAAAAATTTTTGTTGATTATTTTTGATAATAATCATAAAGATTGATGTGATTCTTGATATTGTGTTAATCTTAGACTGTAATCCCCTCAAAAAATTGAGGTCAGTTTTTATAATCTTAAAATATTATCTTTACACTGCTTAAAAAATTAAGAATGAAATCTTTTTACAAAATATTATTTTTTACAGTTCTTCTTTTCTCTGTTTCCTGTAAAAAAGGAGATTCTCCAATGATGAAAACTTCGGTAGGTTCTACATCTTCGGATTTGGATTCTATTGCATCGAATTATTACGAAGAATATCTTAAGTTTTATCCTCTGGAAGCCACTTCGCAAGGCGACGAAAGATACAATGACCTTTTACCAAATAATCTAAGTTCTGATTTTATTAAAAAAGAAATTGCATTCTATAACTCGGTTCAGAATAAGCTGAAATCTGTGGATTACAATTCTTTGGATAATGACCAGAAAGTGGTTTTTGACGTTTTAGAATACACATTGATTGACAAACAAGAACGTTACGCTTATCATCCGGAATATATTCCTTTCACGCAGTTTGATGGTTTGCCATTGACTTTTCCGATGTTGGGAAGCGGAAGTGGAATTCAGCCTTTTAAAACCGAAAAAGATTATGATAATTGGTTGAAAAGAATTGATGAATTTCCAGTCTGGATGGATTCCGCAATCGAAAGCTTCCGACTTGGAATTAAAAATAATGTGGTTCTTCCAAAATCATTAGTCATAAAAATGATTCCTCAAATGAAAGCCGAAGAAATCACAACTTTCGAAATCGAAAAAAATATTTTCTACGGTCCAATCAAGAATCTTCCAAAAGATTTCAAACCGGTTACTGCTAATAAATATTCTAAGCTTTATCAGGACGCCATCAAAAATAAATTGATTCCGGCTTATCTCAAAATGGCAGATTTCCTTGAGAAAGAATATCTTCCAAAATCTAGAGCAACTGATGGTTATGGAGCTTTGCCAAACGGAAATAATATCTATGCTTATTATGTGAAAAGCTGGACAACAACAGATAAAACACCAGACGAAATCCATAAGACAGGACTTTCTGAAGTTGAAAGAATCCGTTCAGAAATGGAGAAAGTGAAAGCTCAAGTTGGTTTCAAAGGTTCTTTGGAAGAATTCTTAAATTATGTAAAAACTGACCCAAAAGCAATGCCTTTTAAAACGTCGCAAGAAGTTCTTGGAGCATTTCAATCCATTCTCGATAAAATCACTCCGAAGTTGAAAACAATGTTCAATGTAACACCAAAAACGCCTTTTGAAATTCGTCAAACCGAAAAATATAGAGAAGCGAGTGCAAGTGCAGAATATATCCAAGGAAGTCCGGATGGGAAACGT
The DNA here is from genome assembly GCA_963530025.1 of uncultured Weeksellaceae bacterium. GTDB lineage: Bacteria > Bacteroidota > Bacteroidia > Flavobacteriales > Weeksellaceae > Epilithonimonas. The sequence continues at coordinate 117,472 of CAUSBY010000014.1, read as the reverse complement.
CCCGGGATTTTTTACACGCCAATTCCCGACCCGAAAAAATTCAATGTGACATCGGGAATGGAGTCTCTTTTTCTTCACGAAGCTATTCCTGGTCATCATTATCAGATTTCTCTTCAACAGGAGAATTTGAAGTTGCCAAAGTTTATGAGATTCGGTTGGATTGGAGCTTATGGTGAAGGCTGGGCTTTGTATTGCGAGTCGCTCGGACCAGAGTTCGGACTTTACACAGACCCATATCAGAAAATGGGTTCTTTGAGTGATGAGATGTTGCGCGCCGTTCGTTTGGTTATCGATACAGGAATTCACACAGGACAAATGTCTCGCGAAGAAGCGATTAAATATTTCTTGAGCAATGTCGCTTATGACGAAGCCGGAGCAACGGCAGAAGTGGAGCGTTATATGGCTTTGCCTGGGCAAGCTTTGAGTTACAAAACCGGAGCGATGAAAATCAGAGAATTAAGAAACAAGTATCAAAAAGAACAAGGCAAGAAATTCAATCTGGCTTCTTTCCACGATGAGGTTTTGAGTCAAGGTTGCCTTCCATTGGAAGTTTTGGAAAGAAAAATGAATCTTTGGGCGAAAGGCGTGAAATAATGAGAAAGCATATCAAAAGAAGACTAAGACACACCAAATACATCTTTTATCAGGAAACGCTTGTTGATTTCAAAGACCATTTTTGGTCATTTCTTGGCGCTTTTTTCGGAATTGGATTGATTGCTTTTTTACAGTCTCAACATTTCTCAGAGATTGAAAATGTTTTTCTAATTGGTTCATTTGGAGCATCAAGCGTTTTGATTTATGGCGCAGTCAACAGTCCGCTGGCGCAACCAAGAAATTTGATTGGCGGACACGTTTTGTCAGCTTTGGTTGGTGTTACGGTTTTTAAATTTTTACCGGAAATTCTTTGGCTGAATGCTTCTGTCGCAGTTGCTTCATCTATTGTTGTAATGCAAATTACAAAAACGATGCATCCGCCAGGTGGAGCAACAGCTTTGATTGCAGTCCTTCCGTCAGATAAAATTCAGGAATTGGGATATTGGTATGCTTTGTCGCCAGTTTTGAGTGGTGCCTTGATTTTATTAATTGTGGCTTTGATTTTCAATAATATTCCGAAAGGTCGAAAATATCCACACCGAATTCGTCAATCCAAATATGTTCATATGAGGAGAATGATGAAAAACAAAGATTAAAACTATGATAATAGAAAGTCTAAAATCACTTTACAATAGAGATTTAAACAAATTGAAATTCGAAATCGAATCTTATCAAAGTGAAGAATCAATTTGGAAAATAGATAAAAATATTTTGAATTCTGCAGGGAACCTTTGTCTTCATTTAGTAGGAAATCTCAATACTTATATTGGGGCAGAATTGGGGCAAACCGGATATATCAGAAATCGTGAACTCGAGTTTTCTCTAAAGAATATTCCCAGAACTGAATTGATTGAAAAAGTTGAATCTACAATAAAAATAATTGATTCTACATTGGATAAATTATCTCAGGAAGATTTAGAAAAAGATTATCCGACAGAAGCTTTAGGCTACAAAATGACAACCGAATATTTCCTAATTCATTTGCTTTCTCATCTCAATTATCATCTGGGACAAATCAATTATCATAGAAGATTGTTAGATATTTAATTATTTCTCAAACAACATTTTAGTCAGAAAATCCTTCTCTTGACTTCCTCTCGCCGGCGAATATTCTCGCCCGTAAAAGATGATTTGAAGATGCAATTTGTTCCAGACACTTTCGTCCCAAATACTTTTCGCATCACGTTCGGTTTCGACAACATTTTTCCCTGATGTCAGTTTCCATTGTGTCATCAATCTGTGGATGTGCGTATCAACCGGAAACGCTGGAAATCCAAATCCCTGACTCATCACAACAGAAGCCGTTTTATGACCAACACCAGCCAACCCTTCCAATTCTTCATAAGTCTGAGGAACAACCGAATTATATTTTTCGACTAGGACTTCTGCCATTTTTTTTAAGTTTTTCGCTTTAGAATTGGTTAATCCAATTTCTTTGATAAGTTCTCGGATTTCTTCAAAGCTCAACTTCGCCATTTTTTCAGGCGTGTCAGCGACAGCAAAAAGTTTTGGTGTGATTTGGTTCACTTTTTTGTCCGTTGTTTGGGCAGAAAGTGCAACCGCAACCATCAGAGTATAAACGTCTTTGTGCTCCAGCGGAATTGGAACTTCGGGATATAATTTTTCTAATTCTTCCTGAACAATCTGTGCTCTTTGCTTTTTCGTCATTTTGATGCTAACTTTGTCATACAAAAATAGAAATTATGTTGAAGGTTGGCGATTCTTTACCGGAATTTATCGGAACAAATCAAAACGGAGAACAAATCGATTCTCAAAAACTGAAAGGCAAAAAAATTGTTGTTTTCTTTTATCCGAAAGCAAGTACGCCGGGTTGTACGGCTGAAGCTTGTAATTTGAGAGACAATTATTCGATTTTGAAGCAGAAAGGTTTTCAATTACTTGGAGTGAGTGCGGATTCTGTGAAACGTCAGAAAAATTTCAGTGATAAAAACGAATTGCCTTTTGATGTCATTGCGGATGAGAATCACGATGTGATTGACAAATTTGGAGTTTGGCAGTTAAAGAAGTTTATGGGAAGAGAATTTATGGGAATCGTAAGAACAACTTTTGTTTTTGACGAAAATGGAATTTGCGTTCAAGTGATTGAGAAAGTAAAAACCAAAGACCACGCTTCGCAGATTTTGGAATAATTTAAACATTCAATTTCCGATATTCACTTGGCGTTTGGCTTTTAATTTTCTTAAATATCCTGTTATAATAAGGAATATCATTAAAACCCGAAGCCACGCAGATTTCCGAAACAGACATTTTTGTTTTCAGTAACATTTGACACGATGATTCAATTCTGAAATCTGTAAGATAAGTCACAAAAGATTTTCCAGTCATCTTTTTGAAAAACAGACAGAAAGTCGATTTTGGCATTCCTGCAATTTTAGCAACTTCATCCAGCTCAATTGCACGATGAAAATTACTTAAAATAAACATATAAATCTCGTGAAGTTTTTTTTCATTTTTTCTTTCAGAAGTTCTATTGCCTACGATGTTGACAGATTTGGAAGAAGAGATTTGGTCAAGAATCAGAATCAGACTTGATAATCTTTCTATAGTATTTTGATAACTCATTTTCTTCATCAATTCCTGAAGTTTTTTCTGAGTTTCTCCAAAGAATGATAGCGCATTTTGATTTTCCTTAATATCCGAAATTGTTTTATTAAGTTCTGAAAATGAGTTTTTTAAATTGTCAAGAAATTCATTTTTAATGAAAACACAGATATTCTCAATTTTGCCTTCTTCATCGTGAACATTTTTATCAAAAGACCAGCAATGCGGAATGTCTGGCGGAATCAAAATAATTTCGCCTTCAGAAAAACTCTCGACAACATCACCTATGATTCTGATTCCCGAACCTGTAATGATGTAAGCCAATTCCCAAGTTTCCTGCTGATGCATCGGAACCTGCTTATCAAACGGAATATGAACGTGGTCAAAACTAAATGTTTCGGTCGAATTACTTGGATAATATTTTAAATTTTTCATTTCTTAAATCTAAAATTAATTCTATTTTTAGAATATCAGACAATAATAAAAAAATATCAGACAATTCCAGAAATTTCATTCTCATTATTTTTGACCAATTTTAAATTAATATGGAAATTTCTCAAACCAAGCCACATTACGAGATTCTCGACGGACTGCGCGGTGTCGCCGCTATTACGGTTGTTTTTTTTCACGTTTTCGAAATTTTTTCAAACGGAGACCACACCAAACAAATCATCAATCACGGTTATCTGGCGGTCGATTTTTTCTTTATGCTTTCCGGTTACGTGATTAGTTACGCTTATGACAATCGTTGGGACAAGATGACTTTGAAGGATTTTTTCGTCAGACGATTGGTAAGACTTCAGCCAATGATTATTATTGGTTCTTTAATTGGAGCAGTTTTGTTTTATTTCCAACATTCAACAGGTTTAGGTTGGGGTGGAATTGCAGAAACACCGATTTGGAAAGTGATTTTAGTAATGGTTATCGGAATGACAGTTTTTCCTGTTGGAAAGTCACTTGATATACGAGGTTGGGGCGAAATGCATCCTTTGAACGGTCCAAGCTGGTCGCTCTTTTTCGAATATATTGCCAACATTGTTTATGCTTTGATTTTAAGACGATTATCAAAATTTATTTTAATTGTTCTAATGATAATTGCGGGAGCATTTACCATTCATTTTGCGTTTACAAATCCGAACGGCGATATGATTGGCGGTTGGTCGATTGATGACCCGACTCAGTTGAAAATCGGTTTTACGAGATTGGCTTTTCCTTTTCTTGCGGGAATTGTTTTGGCTAAAGTTTCTAAACTGAAATTTACCAAGAAAGCATTTTTAACCACGAGTATTCTTTTGGTTGCACTTTTAGCATTTCCGAGATTAGGTGGAAACGAAGCGCATTGGCAAAATGCTCTTTACGAATGTTTTGCATTGATGATAATGTTTCCATTGGTAATTTGGTTGGGAGCTAGTGGAAAGGTAGTTGGCGAAAAAGCGAACCGATTCTGTAAGTTTTTAGGCGATATTTCTTATCCGATTTACATCACACATTACCCGATTGTTTATGTGTTTTATGCTTGGGTTGTGAATAACAAAATTCCGTTAGAAAATGCTTGGCTTCAAGGAATTTTGACGGTTTTTATTTCAATTGCTTTTGCTTATATTTCGATGAGGTTTTATGATATTCCTGTCCGAAAGTGGCTGACGAATAAATTCATCACTAAAAATAATTTGAAATGAAAATTGAACATATCGCCTTTTGGGTAAAGGATTTGGAGAAAATGAGGTCTTTTTATGAAACTTATTTTGATGCAGTTTCCAATGAGAAATACATCAATCCGATTAAAAAATTCGAATCTTATTTTCTAAGTTTCGAAAACGGTTCACGATTGGAAATAATGTTTCGTCCAGATATTACTGAATCTAATAATCACAATGAAGTTCAGAAATTAGGATTAATTCATCTCGCTTTTTCGACAGGAAGCAAAGAGAAAGTCGATGAATTGACGGAAAGACTTAGAAACGACGGTTTTGAAATCATTGGTGAACCTAGAACGACTGGCGACGGTTATTACGAAAGTGTAATTCTAGACCCGGAAAATAATATCATTGAGATTACAGAATAATTATTTTATCGGAATCCAAATCTCTTCTTCAGCAGAATCGCTGTTTGGATTATAATCATCTCCAAAAATTTCAAAATGAGGTCTGTTGTCAACCTCGAATTGATTTTCAGGAATAAAGTTTTGAAAAATATATCTGAAAATTTCCAGTCCGTTTTCTGCTTTTCCTTTGTAATTGAAAACCAAATATTTTCCGCTTTCTAATTCAAAAGTTTCAAATTCTTCAGAAATATTTTCGAAATCAGAAACTTCAGCCAAAGCATATTTGATGAAAGTTTGATTTGGTGTGAAATTCTCAGGATAGATTTGAAGAGAGAATAATTGGTTAGAAATTCGGTTGACGATTTCGTTTCTTTTTATCATAAATTTCTTCCAGATAATGGGAGTTTTATCTTCCTGAAAAGAAGTGAGAATACTAAAACCAATTAATTTTTTTGATTCTATAATTTCGATTCGATGAGGTAAATTCATTATTCTAAATTCCATTCATAAAGATTCAAATCCACATCATCGTTAGGAATTCTAACCACTTCTTTGAATTTTAATCCCAGTTTTTCAATTAATTTGATTGATGAAAAATTCTCAGGTAAAGTAATCGCACTTACTTTAGTAATACCAAAATCATTGATTCCGATATCCATAACTTTCCTTGCAGATTCGTAAGCATAACCTTTTCCTTCATATTCTTCCAAGAATGCGAAACCAATATCCACACCGTCGATTCCTTCGCGGTCGTACAAACCGACAGTTCCGATTTTCACATTGTTTTCTTTCAGAATCACGACACAATTTCCGTAACCCAATCTTTCAATATTTGGAAGATTTTTTTCACGGACATATTTCTGAGCATCTTCAAGACTATGAATATTTCGGTCTCCGATATTCTTCAGCCATTTTTCCGTGTTGACTAATTGCATCATAAATTCGGAATCGTTGATATCAACCAATTTTATGATTAAGCGTTCTGTTTCGTAAGTTTTTGACATTAGTTTTATTTATAAATTAATTTTCATAATATCTTAATTCCTCATTATCATCAGGAAAAATTACGTATTTCTGAAATTTGAGACCCAGTCTTTCAATCAGTTTTTGAGAAGATACATTCTCGTCCGAAGTCATTGCCGAGATTTTCTTTAATCCAAAATGTGTGAGAGAAATTTCCATTAATTTCAAAGCTGATTCATAAGCAAATCCTTTTCCTTCAAAGTCCGGTAAGAAAGAGAATCCAATATCAGGAACTTCGATTCCTTCACGAACAAATACGCCAACCGCTCCAATTTTTTTATTAAGTTCTTTATGAATCACAACATAATTCCCAAATCCCAATTTTTCGATTTGAGGCAGAAATCTGTTTGAAATATAGTTTTCCGCGTCTTCTTTGGTGCGAAGATTTCGGTCGCCAATGTGTTTTATAAATGAAGGTAAATTATATAATTCCAAAAAGAACTCCGCATCGTCTAAATCCGTGAGTTTCATAATTAATCTTTCGGTTTCGAAGGTTTTCATCCGATAAAATTAAAAATTTTAAGGAACAATCACAGTGAAAATATAGGCGAAAAGATTGACCAAAAGAACAACGCCGTACAGAATATTAGTTTTCCCTCGGTTTAAAGAAAGCATCACGGTATAAAGTGACAATGCCAGTAAAACCATCGATTTGATATCAAGTCCTAAAACCAAAGGCATTTCGTAAATAATAGAAACTACAGCAACACAAGGAATTGTCAACCCAATACTCGCGATTGCAGAACCTAAAGCCAAGTTCAAACTCGTTTGGAATTGGTTTCTTCTCGCGGCTTTTAAAGCGGCCATTCCTTCCGGTAAAAGCACAACTGCGGCAATGATGACACCAACTAAAGCTTGTGGCGCACCAAAACTATGAACCATATTTTCTATCTGTGGAGACAGTGCTTTTGCAAGGAAAACTACAACGCCCAGACATATAATGAGGAAAATTAAACTCATTGTACTTTCAAAGTTTGTTGGAGGTTCAGCGTGCGGTTCATCATCGTTTTCGGGAAGAAAATAATTTCTGTGCCTTACAGTTTGTACCATTAAAAAAGTAGAGTAGATAACTAATGAAGCAACAGAAAAGAAAATCAATTGCGCTTTGCTAAATGTTGCAGAAAGTTCGGTTGTTGTATAATTTGGTAAAATCAAAGTCATTACAACGATTGCAACTAAGCTAATCAGAGCCATATTGCCAGAAGTTCGTGCGAAGAATTGTTCTTTGAATTTGATTCCACCGAGAAGAAGACAAGCGCCGAGAATTCCATTTAAAATTAACATTACTGCCGCAAAAACTGTGTCTCTTGCTAATTTGTCGGTTTCTTTTCCGCCGGCAACCATTAATGATACAATCAATCCAACTTCTAAAACTGTAATGGCAATCGCTAAAATAATGGTTCCAAATGGTTCGCCTACTTTATGTGCGACAACTTCGGCGTGATGAACAGCTCCTAAAACAGATGATATCAATAAAGCGCCGCCTAAAATCGCAAGCAATGGACTATCATCAGTAACTCCAAGAGAGTAATAAACAAGTGATAGAATCGGGAAAATATAGGACCAATGAAATAGCGACTTTAAATTCATAGAAAATGATTTCTCTAATTTACAAAAAAATACTGAAAAAGATTTCTAGAGATTTGAGCAACAAAAAAGCCACCAAATCTTGGTGGCTTTCAATATATTAATGATAAATTATTTTACCAAAGTTAATTCGCTGATGATTCTTGTTGCTCCAGCATATTTGTCAATAATCCAAAGAACATAACGAACGTCAACGTTAATCGTTCTCTGTAAGTTTGGTTCGAAAACGATGTCGCCACTCAAAGCTTCGCTGTTTCCATCGAAAGCAAGGCCGATAAGATTTCCGTTTCCGTCGATGATTGGAGAACCAGAGTTTCCACCAGTGATGTCGTTATTAGACAAGAAATTGATTGGCATAAATCCTTCTTTGTCTGCATATTGACCGTAATCTTTTTTCTTAGCAAGGTCAAGAACTTTTTTAGGAAGGTCAAATTCTTCGTCGCCTTTTTTGTATTTAGCAACCATACCATTGATGTCGGTATAATAATTTTCTTTGATTCCTTTGTAGTTTCTGTCTTCTCTTACAGGAAGTGTTTGTACGGTTCCGTAAGTTAGTCTCATTGTAGAGTTAGCATCTGGATAAAACACTTTTTCCGGCTGTGCTTTTCTAAGTCCGTCTAAGAATAGTCTGCTGTTTTTAGCGAAGTTTTCGTCAACTTTAGAATACTTCTCAATACCTAGTTTTTGGTCCTCAACAATTCCATTGGCAAATTGTCTCAATTTATCAGCATCGATTTTCAATCTATCAGGATTTTCTACAAAAGCCAAAGCTGCTTTTTTATTAGCAAAAACAGAAGCGTAAGCCAAATTAGAAAGATTCGCTACATCAGCTTCCAAAATAGTTGGTGAAGCAAATTCCTTAGCCACTTTTGATTTGTAAAGAGAAGTCAAGGCAACAAGCATTTCTCCTTCTACATTATCGTGGAAACCATCGTAAGCTTTTTCAATCGCTTCAAGTACTTTAGGTTTCATAGATGCTTTTCCAGCTTCATCTTGGTCAGCATAAGTTTTGAAAAGACTTCCTAATTGATAAGCAGTTCCAATGTAATGCGCATTTCTTTGCAAGATAGAAGCATAATTTCTTTCTACATTTCTTCCAGAAACTTGACTGTAATAAGCTTTGATTTCTGGTAAGACTGAGTAATAAGTTTGCTCGTTTGGACCTTGAGCTGCCCATTGATTATAAGTTTGCTCTAGTTTTTGTTTTTCAGCAACCGTTCCGTTTTTCTTTACGGCATCAATTGTTCCCTGTCTGTTTTTCCAGTAATTGGCAACACTTGCGTACTGAGAAGCATAATCCAACTGAGTCGCTTTGTCTTTATCCATATACTTTTTCATTACATCCATTGCAACTTTGGAAGCTTCTACCCAAGCCGGATAATCTTTGTTAACCATTTGCTCGATTCCGAAAGAGGTCAAATAACGGTTTGTTCTTCCAGGATATCCAAGAATCATTGTGAAATCTCCAGGCTTGTAACCTTTAAGAGAAACGGGTAAATGATGTTTTGGTTTCAATGGAACGTTGGTTTCAGAATATTCTGCCGGATTTCCATTAGCATCGCCGTAAGCACGAAAAACTGTGAAATCTGCAGTGTGTCTTGGCCATTCCCAGTTGTCTGTGTCTCCACCAAATTTCCCTAAAGATGAAGGCGGAGCTCCAACCAATCTGATGTCTTTATAATCTTGATAAACAAAATAATAGAACTCATTTCCGTTGAAGAAATCTCTTACAACAACCGTGTATTTTCCGTTTTCAGAGTTTTCTGTCTGGATAGCTTTGTATTCTGCATCGATAACAGCTTTTCTATCTGCTGCAGACATATTGTTATTCAGTTTTGCATTGATTCTTGCAGAAACGTCATCCATTCTTACAAGAAATCTTACGTAAAGACCTTTCGCATTGAATTCCTCATTAGGTTTCATTGCCCAGAATCCGTTCTTAAGATAATCTTTTTCGGGTGTAGAAGCAGCAGCAACCGCGTCATAACCACAGTGGTGATTGGTAAAAATCAAACCTTGGTCAGAAACCATTTCACCAGTACAGAAACCACCGAAACTTACGATAGCATCCTTCAAGCTGGAATTATTTACAGAATAGATTTCTTCCGGCGTCAAGTGCAGACCTTCTTTCTGCATATCGACTCCGTTCAGACGTTTTACAAGCATCAGAAGCCACATACCTTCGTCTGCTCTCATTTGCGCAAAACTCAATAAAAAAGTCAGCGCCAAAAATATTTTTTTCATAATAGAAATTTATTTTAATGGGCTAATTTAATCATTATTTTAAATTTAAGTGGTACGAATTTGGCTAAGAGATTGAGTAAAAATTGAGTAATGAAAAATATCAGAGTAATAGGGATTTTATTAATGACAATGTTTTTAATTTTTTCCTGCAAAGCCAACAAAACTATGACTTCAACGGAACAAAATATTCACAGAAAATGGATGCTTGTTGAATATAAAGATTTCACAAAACAAGAGCTGACAAAACTTGAAGCTTATATGGATTTGACCAAAAATGCGGAAGCTCCTAATAGATTTGGTGCAAAAATGGGTTGTAACGGAATGTTTTTCACTGCAGAATTTGATAAAGGAAAAGCAAAATTTTCTGGCGTAGGTTCAACAATGATGTATTGTGACGGAAGAATGAAGTTGGAAGAATTATTTGGAAAAGATTTACCTAATATGAATCAGTACAAAATCGAAGGACATTTCTTAACTTTAACAGACGGAAAATCAACAATGAAATTTGTTGCTGCAGATTGGGATTGATAAAGAAACAAGAGAAAAGTAAAAAGAATCAAGAAGAGAACATCAATAAATCAATTTAATAAAATCAAAAAATTATGAAAAGAAGTGCAAAAGCTGTCTGGAAAGGAACAGTAAAAGATGGAAGCGGAGTTTTGACGACTCAAAGTACAACGCTTAATGAAACTCAATATTCATTTAAAAGCAGATTTGAAGAAGGTGTTGGAACTAATCCAGAAGAATTGTTGGCAGCAGCTCACGCAGGTTGTTTTACAATGAAAACTTCAGCATTGCTGACAGAAGCCGGTTATATTCCTGAATCTTTGGAAACCGATTGTAAAATCAGTTTGGTAGATGGGAAAATTACTCTGTCAGAATTAACTTTGACAGCAAAAATTCCAGCAATATCAGAAGAAGAATTTCAAAAAATTGCCAAAGATGCTAAAGAAAATTGTCCAGTAAGTCAGGCTTTCAGTTTTGAGAAAACTTTGACTGCGACTTTAGTTAGCTAGACAATTTAATATTTAATCAAAAAATTATTGAGGCTTTCCGAATTGGAAAGTCTTAATTTTTTTCTAAGTCTGGATCTTGCAACCACAATGCTGTGCGGACTTTGATGCGTGATGTCGGAAATTTCTTTGGAAGATAAATTGAGTTTAAGAAAAGCGCAAAGGCGAAGTTCATTCTTTGTCAAATCAGGAAACTCGCTGAGTAATTTTTTGTAAAAACCTTCCTCGGTTTCCATAAAAATTTTTTCAAATTCTGCCTTTCCAAAACTTTTGGAACTTTTTCTAAGGTCGGCTAAGATATTGGAAATCTTGCTGTCGGAGGTTTCTATTCCCGAATTCAGTTCGCTCAATTCTTTTTGTGTAGTTTGGAGAACTTCGGACGTTTGCAACATTTGGATGGCGCTATTAGTCAGTTCTTTGTTTTTTTCTTCTAATTTTTTGGCTAGTAATTCGTTTTCAGCAACTCTTTTGGCGGTTTTGTTTTTCTGTAATTGGAATAGTAAAAAGATTATAACCGAGAAAGATAAAAGCAAGACAATTCCGAAAATAAAAAAACGTTCTCTTTTGGTTTGAGAAGCTAAAAGTTCGTTTTGGGTCATTTTTTCATTGAACTCAATTTCCAATCGATTAACTTTCTTGTCATTTTCCTGATTGATAGAAGCTTCGGATAACGATTTTGCGGTGTGCAGATATTGCAGAGCATTTTTATAATCCTTCTCTTTTTCGAATAGTTTAACCAAACTTTCTGATGAATATAATTTTAAATCAGAAAAGCTACTTTTTTCCGAGATGTCGTATGAACTTTTCAAGTAATATAAAGCCGAATCTCTGTTGATAATGTTGTTGAGATAGATTTTTCCCAGAATATTGTAGAGGCTTGCAATGTCGTAAGGCGATTTGATTTTCTTTGCCAGAGTGATTCCTTGCCTCAGATTATCGACTGCGGTTTCGGTTTCTTTTAATTTCAAATTAACGTTGGCGATATTCTCATAAGCCATAATGATGTTAAGCGTGTCTTTTGAAGCCGTATTCCGATTCTTGAATTCCTTCAACATTTCGAGTGCTCGAGCATAATTTCCCTGTTCTTTTTCCAGAACTGCGAGATTGTTGTAAATAATAGAACCTTCTACAGATTTTTCATCAGGTTTACTATTCTCGAATTTTTTAAGAGATTGTTCCCAAAACTGTCTGGCTTTCTTGAAATTTCCCATCAGGTAATAACAACCTCCGATGTTATTTAAAATAGAATAAGAATCACGAGAATCTGTTTTGTTATTGATTTCTAATCCTTTATAGTAGTAATTAAGCGCCTGATAATAAGATTCTTGGTCTTTGTAGGTGTTTCCTGCAGTAACATAAAGACTGATTTTTGTACTGTCAGCCAATTTGTTTTCCCACTTTAGAGCTTCTTGCAGATAGCTCATCGCCTTTGTTCTATTGGTCTGCATATAATCTACGGTCTGCTTCAGAAGAGTAGAGGCGTACCTGTCTGGGTCTTTGGAAAGACTCGTTTGACCGGAAACCAATATCAGATTAAAAGCTAAAAAAACACAAAAAGCCCAACGCATTTTCAGAAATATTACCCGAAGATAGGAAGAATAAATTTCAAAAAAAATTACTTTTTTAATTAATTGATTTTAAGCTGTTTAAACGAATTGTATATATAATGTTACCTCTTATTTTTTAATAGTAGTCATATTGTTATCTCAATAAATATTCAAAATCTTTGATGATATTCTAATATTGTCTCAATAATTATAAAATATTTTTAAAATGGATGTGAAATTACTATTTAAGTGGCTGTTTCTATTTATGTTTGGCATAACTAGCGCACAGCAGATTACATTGGATACTTCTTTGGTTTCCGATGAACCTAATACAATTGAAGAATTTTGGTATTGGTCAGGAGGATTTCCTGTCGTTGGAACTGGATTTACTCCTAATTCTACAGTAACGGTTTTCGATACTGACCCAAATGGGAAAAAATGGAGAGATTTTACAGGGACAGTTGATGCGCAAGGAAAATTTTCTGTGCAAATCAGTGCTAAAATGATTAGCTCTGTAAAAGGAGCACATATTGTAAAAGCTACAGATTCTCAGGGAAAAACCGCTACTGCAACTTTGAATGTTACATCAAATGCAAGTGACGTTTTAGAAGCGTCTGTTTCAAGTAGTGTTTTGACAATGAGTCAGTTTGAAACACAAGGGTTTAAATTGAAAATTAAAAACCTTGAACCTTTTGTACAAGTTAAGGTTCATATCTTCTCGCCATTTGAAACCGGTTCAGAAATTACACCTGCTGAAGAAAAATTTGCAGACGCGAACGGAGAATTTGAAATGACGATTAACCAATTTACACAATCTTATCCTTGGGGAGAAGCTATGCCAGATACGCCGGGAAGATGGAGAATCAATGTTCAGGATTTTGGAGCTAATGGTCACAAAGGTTATGCATATTTCAGAGTTTTGCCGGATAATCCGTCGCCAACTAATTATTGTACAGTTCAACAGCAGACTAACTTTTTTGCACCGACTCCTATTACATCTTTCGAGATTGTAGGCGTTAATTCCAATACTTCATCTGCAAGTTCTACAGATTATTATGAGGATTTTACAAATAAAACATTTGACTTGACTGCGGGACAAACTTATACTGTAAAATTAAAAGGTAAAAACGGTTCAGGCTACGCTCCAGATACTTACACTTTGTTTATGGATTGGAACCAAAACGGAATCTTAGATGAAGATAATGAGATTGTTCAAGAAGGTTATCTGTTTAATTCTACTGGAGAAGATGGCAAGTTTACAGAGTTCCAATTCATAGTTCCTCAAAATGTGTTGAATGGAAACACTCGTTTGAGAATTCTAAAAATAGTTTCTGCGACAACTTATTCTATGTTCTGGCCAACAGGAGCTTGCGGTTATTATTACAGCACAGGACAAGTTGAAGATTATACTTTGAATATTTCTGGAGGAGTTACTGACCCAGGATGTAGTTTTACTTGTCCAACTGATATCAATGCTGATACACTTCCAGGAGCTACAACTGCAAAAGTAGATTATAATTTGGCTTTCAATTGTACACCTTCTGGTAACTCATCTTGTGGAATAGATTACCCAGGGAACAACTTCCAAAACTGGATGCCAACTTCAGGCTTTAATATAGTAGCTAACGACTTTGTGATTCCTGAAGGGAAAACTTTGAAAATTGATAGAATCATTCCTCATCTTGTTAGGTTCTCTTATGGTGCATCTTTGACTTTTTACAAGGACAACAACGGAAAACCTGGCGAATTGATTGTTAATTACGCTACACCAACGATTGAATCTCAAACTATAATTGGTTCTACAAACGACGGTTCTGCCTATGAAACTGTTATCAAATTGCCGGAATTATTAGAGCTTACGGCTGGAAAATATTGGGTTGCTATCAATGCGCAAGGACCACTTGTTTCTTGGGAAACTAAGTCTGCTTTGTCAAACGGAACAACAGCTTTTACATCTAATGGAAATGACTGGACTCCAAAAGAAGGTTATGATGGCGTTTTCAAAGTAAGTTATGTTTGTGACACTGCAACGCCTGAAGTTGTCTTGGTTCAAGGTCTAGAATCTGGTGCAGATTTCCCTGTTGGAAACACAATCGTTGTTCACAATTTGGTTTATAATGGTGTTGTGATTGATACTTGCGTTTTCAATGTGAATGTGACTGGAATTCTTGCTACTACAGAAGCTACTAAAAACCAAATTTCTTTCTATCCAAATCCAGTAAAAGACTTCTTGAAAGTTTCTTACGCTAAGGAAATCAAGAGTTTGGATGTTTATGATATGTCTGGAAAACGAGTTTATTCTAAGGAATTGAATCGTAAAGAATCAGAAATTGATTTGTCTAAATTATCATCAGGAACTTACATTGTGAATGCAAAAGTTCAGGGAGAAATGAAAACTTTCAAAATCATCAAGAAATAATCATTTATTCAATTTTAAATTATGTTAGGCCGTTCTTTTTGAGCGGTCTTTTTTTGTTTTATAATGATTATTGCTTGCGTACGGCTCGGTCTTTGTATTTGGTTTTTTTGATAAAAAATAGTATCTTGTCAAAATCAGAAATTATAATTTTTTAAATGTTAGAAAAAAAAGAACATCAGTATGAACAAGCGGTTTTGGTAGGATTAATTACCCAAAACCAAAGCGAAGATAAACTGATAGAATATATGGACGAACTAGAATTTCTAGCTTTCACAGCAGGAGCAACAGTTGCCAAACGTTTTACCCAAAGATTGACTCAACCGGATTCCAAAACTTTTGTAGGAAAAGGAAAAATGGAAGAAATCCGTGACTATGCGAAAGAACATAACATCGGAACGGTTATTTTCGATGATGAATTATCGCCTTCTCAATTAAAGAATTTGGAGCGCGAAATGGAAGTCAAAATCCTCGACAGAACCAATTTGATTCTCGATATTTTTGCACAAAGAGCTCAGACTTCTTATGCAAGAACTCAGGTGGAATTAGCTCAATATCAATATCTTTTACCTCGATTAACAAGAATGTGGACTCACCTTGAGAGACAAAAAGGGGGAATCGGGATGCGTGGACCCGGAGAAACGGAAATAGAGACTGATAGAAGGATTATCCGTGACCGAATCACTTTATTAAAAGAAAAGCTGAAGGTTATCGATAAGCAAATGGGAACTCAAAGACAAAATCGAGGCAAAACCGTGCGAACGGCTTTGGTTGGTTACACCAATGTTGGAAAATCTACATTGATGAATGCTTTGTCAAAATCCGATGTTTTCGCTGAGAATAAATTGTTTGCAACGCTTGATACAACGGTAAGAAAAGTTGTGATTGGAAATCTTCCTTTCCTTTTGACCGATACAGTTGGATTCATCAGAAAATTACCTACTCAATTAGTTGAATCTTTCAAATCGACGTTGGATGAGGTTCGTGAAGCGGATTTGTTGATTCACGTTGTGGATATTTCTCACGAAAGTTTCGAAGACCATATCAATTCTGTGAATGAAATTCTCCAAGAAATCGATGCACATCAGAAACCGATGATTATGGTTTTCAACAAAATCGATGATTTCACTTATGAGAAAAAGGATGAAGACGATTTGACGCCGGATTCCAGCAAAAATATTTCTTTGGAAGAATGGAAAAGAACTTGGATGGCGAAGTCAAAATTCCCCACGGTTTTCATCTCAGCTTTGACTAAAGAAAACTTCCCAGAAATGAAGAAACTGATTTACGATGAGGTTCACAGGATTCATATTTCCCGTTTCCCTTACAACGATTTGTTGTTTGAGTATTTCGAGGACGAAGAGGAAAATTAATGAATAGAATATTCTTATTTCTCTTTTTGCTGATTTCGGTTTTTGGGTTTTCTCAAAAATCAAAGATTGATTTGGACAAAATCAAGAAAGAAATTACGGATAAAGAATCGGATTATTTCTATGAAAAAATGGTCTTCAAATTCCAGGCTCTTTCCAAGTCGATTGACAGTCTGGAAGCGCAAAATTTGTATTATGGAAGGTTGTTTTTAGATAAAACAGTTTCTACAAGTGACGACGATTTCAAAAAAATACTGAAAGATTTCAATAAGCAGAAGTATGATGAAACAGTAGCGAAAACAAAGAACTTATTATCAAAAGACCCTACCAATCTGGACTTGCTGATGATAATGTTGCAATGCTACGACAAGCAGAAAGATATTAAAAATTTCTCCTATTATTACGGTCAGTTCCAATTGCTGACAAGGGCGATTTTAGATTCCGGAGATGGGAGAAATGAAGAATCTGCCTATCTCGTGAATTCTGTTGGCGACGAATATATTCTGCTCAATGTCATTCGGTTTCCAATGGAAGCTAAAAGGTCATCCCAGCCAACGGAAGGCGGAATGTTTGACATTTGGGAAAACAACAATACAAAAACTTACATCAAAGTAATTTATAATGACTTCTAAATAAGTCAGAAAACTATATAAAAATGGAGTTATATTACTCATTCTCAGTCTTAATTGTTTTAGCATCTTTATTTGCTTACATCAATTATAGAGTTCTAAAATTGCCAAGTGCAATTGGAATTATGGTCATCGCCATTATCGTTTCTGTAACCTTGGTTGCTTCTGGCGACAACTTTTTACCGAAGACAACAACTCATCTTACGGAATTAATCAATAATTTTGATTTTACCGAAGTTCTGATGGGAGCAATGCTTAACTTCCTGCTTTTTGCTGGAGGAATCCACATTAACATCAAGGATTTGAAGGAACAATTCGGTCCGGTTGTGATATTCTCAACGGTCGGCGTTATCATTTCCACGTTTGCCGTTGGTTTTGGTGTGTATTACCTTTTGCCTTTGGTAGGAATTCAAATGCCGTTGATTTATTGTATCGTTTTTGGAGCGTTGATTTCTCCGACCGACCCAGTGGCGGTTCTCAGTATTTTGAAGCAGGCGAATGTTTCAAAATCCTTGGAAACCAAAGTTGCCGGAGAATCTTTGTTTAATGACGGTATGGCGGTTGTAGTTTTCACAGTCGTTTTACAATTGGCAATCGGAAAAGAAATCGATTTGAATGTCGAGAACATCGGATTACTTTTACTTCGAGAAGCTGGTGGAGGATTACTTTTAGGAGTTCTTTTAGGATTGTCTGCTTCTAGAGCAATGAGAATGGTGGATGATTATATTATTTCGGTATTAATCACATTATCAGTTGTTATGGGTGGTTATCTGATTGCACACGAGATGCACATTTCTGCACCTTTGGCGATGGTCGCGGCGGGATTATTTATGGGAAATTTCAGTGAAAGTTTCAAAATGAAATCCGAAACGCAGGATTATCTGATTAAATTCTGGGAACTAATTGATGAAATTATGAACGCTGTTCTTTTCCTGTTTATCGGTTTTGAATTGCTGTTAATCAAAGACTTAAATGAATATCTGGTTGCTGGTGGAATTTGTATTTTGATTGTTCTTTTAGCACGTTGGGTTGCAATTTTTGTTCCGACGAAGTTTATGGCTTTCAAATATCGATTCAGTCCGCAGACTGTGAAAGTTTTGGTTTGGGGAGGAATCCGAGGTGGTGTTTCCATTGCGTTGGCTTTATCGATTCCTCAGAACGAATACAACAAAATCATCATCAGTATAACCTATTGTGTAGTGGTGTTTTCTATTGTTGTGCAAGGATTGACAATTGGAAAAGTAGCCAATCCGAAGAAGATTGCAACTGAGGAAAAAATTATGGAAGATGTAATTATGGAAGAAGAAACTCATTAATCTCAATTGAAGATGAAAATCATTGATGTAGAAACTTGGAAAAGAAAAGAGCATTTCGAATTCTTTTCCGGGATGAAAAGTCCCTATTTTGGAATCGTTACCGAAGTTGATTGTACCGAAACTTACAGATTAGCAAAAGAGAATAACAAATCTTTTTTCGCCCATTATCTTCACAAATCGATGAAAGCCATTAATTCGGTTGAGGAATTTGGTTTTAGAATTGTAAATGATGAAGTTATAGCGTTTGATATCGTTCACGTTGGTTCTACAATTGCCAGAAATGATGGAACGTTTGGTTTCTCTTATTTCGAATATTCTGATGATTTTCAAATCTTTAACCAGAATTTACAAAAAGAAATCGATGAGGTTCAAAATTCAACTGGTTTGAGAATCAGAAACGAATCACTTCCACCTAATCATATCCGACATTCTACAATGCCTTGGACGCATTTCACAGGTTTACTTCATCCAACAGATTTCGACCCAAAAGAATCGATTCCCAAAATAGTTTTTGGGAAATTTTCAGAAAAAAATGGGCGAAAAATGTTGCCTGTTTCTGTGGAAGGACATCACGGTTTGATGGATGGTTTTCATTTGGCGAAGTATCTTGAAGAGTTTCAAAATCAGTTAAATTTAAAATAAATGTCTCTTCCATCAGAAATAAAACAAGCGCTCGAAATCCTTTCCATTCCCGAAAAAGCTGAATTCTTCCCCAAGTTTTTCAAAACAGGAAAAGGCGAATATGGTGAAGGCGATTTGTTTATTGGTGTAACTGTTCCTGACCAAAGAAGTGTTGCAAAAGAATTTTACAATAAGATTTCTCTTGAAGAACTCAGCGAATTGTTGTCTTCAAAAATTCACGAACATCGTTTGACGGCTTTGCTGATTTTGGTTTATAAATTCGAGAAAACAAAAGATAAAATTCAACAAAAAGAAATCATTGATTTTTATCTGAATCATACGAAACATATCAACAATTGGGATTTGGTTGATACGTCGTGTTACAAGATTTTAGGTTGGTATTGTTTTGAAAATCAAGATTCTAAAATCTTAGAAAAATTATCTGATTCCAAAAATATGTGGGAAATGCGAATGGCGATTGTCGGAACAATGCATCACATCAAAAAAGGACAATTTGAATTAACCAAAACCTTCGCTCTCAAAAATCTGAAACATCCACACGATTTGATGCATAAAGCCAACGGCTGGCTTCTCCGTGAGATGGGAAAAATGAACGAAACCGAATTGTTGGATTTTCTTAATCTGCATTACAAAGAAATGCCAAGAACTTGCTTGCGATATGCGATTGAAAAGTTGGATGAGGAACTTCGACAAGATTATTTAAAAGGTAGAATCTAATGGAATATTCTTGGTTGAGACCATTTTTACATTATTTTTTACACTTCGGCTTTCCGATTGTGTTGGCTTTTTTGTTCTTCAGAAAAGACTGGAAAAAAGCATATTTCATAATGTTGGCAACGATGTTGGTAGATGCAGACCATTTGTTGAGTACACCAATTTTTGTTCCAGACAGATGTAGTATCAATTTTCATCCGCTTCACAGCTATTGGGCAATTGGAGTTTATTTTCTGTTATTATTTTTTAAAGGAATTCCAAGAATTATTGGTGTCGGATTATTGTTTCATATGCTGACAGACTGGGTAGACTGTCAGTTGCATCATCTTGGATTTTAGAGAAACTTAATTATTCCTCGCATTTGCCATTTTGTGATTCATAATTCTGGCGATATTCAAAGCTCGGTTAATTGCATTTTCAGCATTTTCTCCTTCAAAGTTTTCGTGAATCGTTTTCTCCCAAATCTGTAACCAACGATTGAAATGTTTCTCTTCCAAAGCCGAAACTTCATTAATTGGGAAATGTTTTGCCATCGGATGACCTTCGTAAACAGGATTTCCTAAAAGAATACTTTCCCAGAAATTATACATTTTTGGAAGGTGTTTGCTGAGGTCAATCTTCGCAACATCTGTGAAAAAAAATCCAATGAGGTCGTCTTTTATCACTTGGTCATAGAATTCCTTCACAAGAAATTCCACATCTTCTCGATTCGTAATATCTTTCATAATTCGATATTTTATTCTATCAAAGTTATCGCTTTTTGAATCAGTTTGAAATAAGATTAATGTCAGTTTTTTGTATATTTGATAAAAGCATAATTATGTACACATTCACTCTTTTACCGACTTTAGTTGTCTTGGGATTTATTGCTGTTACGCTGTACAAACATTTTATAAAGAAGAATAAACAAGATTTAAAATCTTCATTTCTATTTGTAATGGGATTCTCTGTACTTTGGTGCGGATTATATTATTTAGTGTTTTCTTGAGAAAACAACTAATTTTGCAGAATGGACCTTGATTTCTATAAAAAACAAGCACAGCAAAAACAGAAAGACCACAAGAAATTCTTAGATGGACTCAAAAAGAAACCACCGAAGAATCTGGATTATCTGGTTTTAGAAAAGCACGAAGAAACATTTGAAGAAATCGATTGTCTCAGTTGTGCGAATTGTTGTAAAACCACAGGTCCGCTTTACACAGAGAAAGACATCGAAAGAATCTCGAAACATCTCCGAATGAAACAAGCTGATTTCGAGTCTAAATTCTTGAGAGTAGATGAAGATAATGACAAGGTTCTTCAAAACTTGCCTTGTTTTTTCCTAAATGATGACAATACTTGTTCAATCTATGATGTTCGTCCGAAAGCTTGCAGAGAATATCCTCACACAGACCGGAAAAAAATCTATCAAATCAATAATCTCACAATCAAAAATACTTTGATTTGTCCCGCAACTTATGTTTTCGTGGAGAAACTAAGAAAAGTTTTGGAAAAGTAAACTGTACTAAAGTTTTCCCAAAAAACTTATAGCTTCTTAAATTTAACATAATATGGTTTGGTGTTTGAAACTAATTATCTACACTAAATAAATTGTTATGAAAAAGTTAATGATAACGGGAGCGTTTCTGATGTTTGGAACATTGTTGATGAACGCCCAAACGACTCCCAAAAAAGACAATATGAAGTCGAAAGCAGAGAAAAATCTGAAATCGACTGAGATGAAAATGGATACTTCTGCCCAGAATATTGAGATGAATAAAAAAGTAGATACATTCAATCTTAATGAAAGGCAGAAAATAGAGGATGATAAAACTAGAAAAAGATTGCAACCGCCAAAAGACGGTCTGAATAACGAATCTTTAAAACCTCAAGAACCTGCACCGGGACAATTAGAATAAAAAAAGGAGCAAATTAATTTGCTCCTTTTCATTTATGGTTTCCATTCAACCACTGCTTTTATAAAAGCTTCGGCATTTTCAACCGGAATGTTTGGTAGAATCCCGTGTCCGAGGTTGACGATGTATTTATCTTTTCCAAAACGGTTAATCATTTCGTGAACCATTCTTCTAATAGTTTCCGGCTTCGAGTGTAATCTTGAAGGGTCAAAATTTCCTTGCAAAGTCACAGCATTATTAGTGAATTGTCTTGCTAATTCTGGCGTGATTGTCCAATCCACACCAACAGCAGAAGCTTTAGATTTTGTCATTTCGTCCAAAGCAAACCAACAGCCTTTTCCAAAAACCACAACATGAGTCAACGGAGTAAGCGCTTCAACAATCTGATTGATATATTGCCAAGAAAATTCTTGATAATCTGCTGGCGAAAGCATTCCTCCCCAAGAATCGAAAACCTGAACTGCAGAAACACCTTTTTCGACTTTTCTTTTCAGGTAAGCAATCGTCGTGTCCGTGATTTTCTGTAATAATTTGTGCGCCGCTTCTGGCTGTAGAAAACAAAATGATTTCGCAATATTAAAATCCTTAGAACCTCTACCTTCGATGCAATAACAGAAAATCGTCCAAGGCGAACCAGCAAATCCAATCAACGGGATTTCGTTGTCCAGCTTTTCCAAAGTCATTTCTATCGCATCAAAAACGTAACCCAAAGTATCATTCACGTCCGGAACAATTACATCGTTAACTTGTTGAGCTGTTCTGATAGGTTCATCCAGCCAAGGTCCAACCGATTCTTTCATCTTGAAATCGATGCCCATTGCTTGCGGAACTACCAAAATGTCCGAGAACAAAATCGCCGCGTCCAAAGGAAATCTTCTAATTGGCTGAACCGTGATTTCCGAAGCCAATTCCGGCGTTTGACATCTTGTGAAAAAGTCGTATTTGTCGCGCAAAGCGATGAATTCCGGCAAGTATCTTCCAGCTTGTCTCATCATCCAAACTGGCGGTCTTTCCACGGTTTCCCCGCGAAGTGCTTTTAAATATAGGTCGTTTTTAATCATTTTTAATATTATTTTGGGTGCCTTAATCCGCCTTCCGCTCCCAATCTTTTCACTTCACTTCGTTGCGTAAAAAGGATTTCCGCTCAAGTCGGGGGGGCGCTTCGCAAAATACAACTCTAGTCTTTTAAATCAAGATTTCCGAAAGTTGAACTTTCCCTAGAAATCAAATTCAAAATATCAGCTAAAGTATTTTTCGAGCTTGTAATTATTTTATTATCAGTTAGTTTTTCTAATTCGGAAGTTGTGGTTTTTCCAATTGAAAAAATCTTCATACCATCCCAATTATTAAACTTCGCAAAACTACGAACTCCACTCGGACTGAAAAAAACTATCGCCTGATATTTCTCATCGATTTTCGGATAGAGTAGTTCTGTCTTATAAACAGGGATTTTTTTGTAAGAAATATTTTGCAACGGCAATTTCTCATCCAAAATATCAATCGCAATATTGCCACAGAAATGCAAAAACTTCTCGTTCACAGAATTTTCTATAATGAACTGCGAAAGTTCACTCGCATTCTTACAAAGTTTAAAAGTCCCGAAATTATGTTGTCTTAATTCCTTTTTAGTTTGTGAACCAACAACATAAATTTTATTATATTTTTTGGGTTCAGCAAAATTTTCATTCGGTAAAAATCCATTTTCGAAAAAAGCTTTCACTCCATTCACACTTGTGAAAATCAATGAATTGTTTTTTAAACCGAAAATTTTAGTTTTTGTAAATTCGGTATTGATTACTTCAACAAAATCAACCGAAAAATCCGTTCCTAATTTCTCAGAAATCTTTTCGTCGTCCAATGATTTTGTAAAAAGGATTTTCATATTAATTATATGTCTTAGAACCTCAGACTGACAATAGTAAAATTAAAACATTATTTTGTCATTCCGAAGGAATCTAAGCTGTTGAGATTTCTTCGGAATGACAAACTAGATGAGAAATGAATTACAAAGATTTCTTTATTTCTTCCATCAATTCTTTGCCTCCGTTTTCCAAAACTTTGATAGCTAATTTTTCTCCGAAGTTTTCAGAATCGTTCCAGTCAAAAATCTCATCAATATCAATGCAGTTTTTCCCGTCAAGCGAACAAAGTCTTCCAAGGAATCTGATTTGTTGGTTAATCATTTCTGCTTTTGCTCCAATTGGAGCAGTACAGCCACCTTCAAGCGTTTTCAGAAATTCTCTTTCTATCGTTACACAGATTTCAGTTTCTTTATGAGAAATCGATTTTAAAGAATCATTCAATCCTTTATTATCAGATAAACTTGCAATCGCAACTACACCTTGCGAAGGTGCTTGTAATAAGAACGGAATTTGCTCGTAATTAATATCCAGATTCATTCTTTTGATTCCTGCCAAAGAGAAAATTGTAGCATCAGCGATTCCGTCATCCAATTTTTTCAAACGAGTTTGAACATTTCCTCTGATGTCAGTGAATTCGGTTTCGGGGAATTCCTTCAGCCAAAACGAACGTCTTCTTAAACTGCTGGTTGCAATTTTCAAAACGTTCAAATCCAAAGGCTGAGCATCATTATTTCTAACCAAAACATCCTCAGGAAAATCTCTTTCCAAAACCGCAGAAATCTGAATGTTTTGAGGTAATTGAGTCGGAACGTCTTTTAAAGAATGTACAGCAATGTCAATTTCCTTATTTAATAAAGCAATATCCAAATCTTTCGTAAAAACGCCAGTAATTCCCAATGCATAAAGCGGTTGGTCAAGATTTTTGTCTCCAGAACTTACGATAGGAACAATCTCGGTTTCAAAACCAAGGTTTTGTAATTTTGATTCAACTTCGTGAGCCTGCCAAAGAGCAAGCGGACTATTTCTCGTTCCTATTTTTATTGTTGTCATCGGATTCTTGTTTATGAATGTCCAGAATGTCTTCCATTATTTTTGTGATTTCGTTGGCGCGTGATGGATTTTCCAGAATGTATTTAGCAAAACGATTCGTGATTTTTTGAACTAAATTGTTAGACAATTCCATATCCTCGATTTTCGCATAATGGAATTTCTTATGAATATTATGCATCTCGTTTTCCTCAATCTGTTTCAAAGAATTTTTGAACTGATTGATTTGAGGTGCGAGTTTTCTTTTCTTTTCCCAATCTACAAATTCCTTCGCCATTTCTTTGATGATGCCTTCCGCTTTCGGGATTTCTTTTTTGCGCTGTTCCATTGTTTCCTGAATGGTTTGCGAAAGTTGGTCAACATCAATCAAAGTGACATTTTCCCAATTCCCGATTTCTTTTTGAACATTATTTGGAATTGATAAATCGATGACTAACATTTCTTTATCCTTTGGAAAATTAGATTCGTCGATAATATATTTTTGAGCACCAGTTGCAACAATCAAAACATCGGTTTGTTTCAGTTCTTCTGGAAATTCATTAAAATCAATTTGAGGAATATTGTATTTATCGGCAATTTTCTCAGCCTTTTCAAAAGAACGGTTAGCAATTTTGATTTTAGGCTGATAGATATGTTTTACAAGATTTTCAATCGTGTTTTGTCCGATTTCTCCAACACCCAAAAGCAAAATGTTCTTTTCGTGAATGTGTCTTGTATTATTCAATATATAATGAACCGCCGCATAAGAAACCGAAGCCGAACCTGTACTGATTCCAGTTTCATTCTTAATTCTTTTCGAAATTTGAATTGATGAATTAATGGCTCTTTCCAAATACGGATTAGAAAAATCTTTATATTTTTTGAAGCGATGATAAGCGTTCTTGATTTGAGAAACAATCTCGAAATCTCCAATAATTTGACTTTCCAAACCTGCTGCAACACGGAAAAGATGAAAAAGAGCATCTTCTCTCTGCATCACATTCACGTATTTCAAAAACTCAGAAAGTTGAACACCGACTGTGTTACAATAGAGTTCAGCAATATGAAGATAATTCTTTGTCGTTGAATAAATTTCGGTTCTGTTGCAAGTGGAAACCACGAAAGCATCACCGTAATCCTGTTCGTGGATTTGGTTAACGAAAGATTTGACGTGGTCATCGAAGAATGCAAATTTTCCACGCGTTTCGGCATCAGCTTTTTCATAACTAATGCTTAGAACGGCGAAATCAGAAGTTTGATGAAATTTATTTTTTGGACTCATTTTTCAGTTTGCAAATTTACAATTTTTAAAACTAAGACTGTTTCTGAATATCATTTTGGGAAATTGATAAAATCTATAAGTTTTCTGAAAATTACAAGCAGATTTTCAACAATATATTCCTCTTTTTGAAGTTTTAATATGATAGGTTTGTTTGAACCTGAATTTTGGAATTTTGAACAATTATTCGATATGAAATTTTAAGGAAATTTTAACCAAAATATTTTTAATTCAATCTATAGAATAAGTCTAAATTCCTATCTTTGTCAACTTAACAATTATTGAACGGAAATGGGTATATTGGATATGTTTACGCAAGAGATTGCGATTGACTTGGGAACGGCGAACACGCTAATCATACATAACAACAAAATCGTTGTAGACCAGCCTTCTATCGTCGCGATAGAGCGCTCGTCCGGCAAACCGATTGCTGTTGGGGAACAGGCAAAACATATGCAAGGGAAGACTCACGAGGATATCAAAACTGTGCGTCCGTTGAAGGATGGTGTAATTGCAGATTTCCACGCTTCCGAACATATGATTAAGGAATTTATCAAGCAAATCCCAGGTATCAAAGGAAAGCTTTTTCAACCCGCACTCAGAATTGTTATTTGTATCCCATCCGGAATTACCGAAGTTGAAAAAAGAGCGGTAAGAGATTCTGCTCAAAAAGTTAATGCAAAAGAAGTTCGTTTGATTTATGAACCAATGGCTGCTGCAATAGGAGTTGGTATTGATGTTCAAAAACCGGAAGGTAATATGATTATCGACATAGGTGGTGGTACAACGGAAATTGCTGTAGTTGCGCTTGGCGGAATTGTTTGTGACAAATCTGTGAAAATTGCAGGTGATGTTTTCACAAATGATATTGCTTATTATCTTAGAACGCATCATAATTTATATATCGGAGAAAGAACTGCGGAAAGAATCAAATTAGAAGTTGGTTCTGCTGTTGAAGAATTGGATGTTCCAATTGATGATATTCCTGTTCAAGGTCGTGATTTGATTACTGGGAAACCAAAAGAGATTATGGTTAACTATAAAGAAATTGCCAAAGCTCTTGATAAATCAATCATTAGAATTGAGGATGCGGTAATGGAAACTCTTTCTTTGACTCCTCCGGAATTGGCAGCTGATATCTACAAAACAGGTATTTATCTTGCTGGTGGTGGAGCTCTTCTTAGAGGTTTGGCAGACAGACTTCACAGAAAAACCGGACTTCCTGTTTTCGTGGCAGAAGACCCATTGAGAGCGGTTGTAAGAGGGACAGGGATTGCTCTTAAGAATATGGATAAATTCAATTTCCTTATCAAGTAATTAATTTTTTTTCGAGGTCTTTTTATAGATGGGTGCTTTGCTGAGATTTTTTTCCAAGAATGCATTGTTTGTGTTCTTTATATTCCTGCAATTGGTTGCAATTGTACTGATATTCAGCAAAAACTCTATGCAGCAAAGTTTCTTGGCGGCAAAAACGGCGGCTTTCAATTCGTGGGTTTCTGGTTATATTGACGAAGGAACTTCTTATTTGAAATTAAAACAAATCAATGAAGACCTTGTTGTTCAGAATAAAGCCTTGATGAAGGAACTTTATGGAAAAGAAAAGTTGGATAAACCAGTTTTCCGAAAAGTTTATGATACTATCGGAGGCGGACAGATTTATACTTTCGTTGATGGTGAAGTTGTTTACAATACTATCAACAGAAAAGATAATTATTTCACGATTAACAGAGGACGTCTGCAAGGTGTGAGTTCCAAAATGGGTGTGATTGCACCACGAGGAATTGCGGGTATCGTCATTAATACAACGGACAATTATTCTTTGGTTCAATCGGTTTTGAGTACTAATAAAATCAAAATCAGTGCTTCACTTAAAAAGTCTGGATATTTTGGAACCTTGTCTTGGAAAGGCGATGATACAAGAACGATGACGCTTTCTGATATTCCGAAATATGTTCCTTTAAAAGTTGGAGATACAGTTGTAACAGATGGAAAATCTTCCATTTTTCCTGCAGGAATTTTAGTTGGAACAGTTGCAGGTTATCAGGTTGACAGCAAAACTGGATTCTGGGATGTTTCTGTGGAACTCAGCGAAAAAGTTGGAAAATTAAGTACAGTTTACGTTGTAAGAAATCTTAAAAAATCGGAGGTTCAAAAAATAGATGATACTTTAAAAGCTCAAATTAAAAAAGATGGTCAGTAGAAACATTGCATCAGACTTGCTTTTAATAGCAATACTTACGGCTTTTCAGGTTTTCATCTTGAACAGGATTGCTTTGTTTGGGCAATATATTCCTGTACTTTATCCTGTATTTGTAATGTTTTATCCGTTTTTTAGAAATCAATTTCAGTTTTTAGGATTGAGCTTTCTTTTGGGATTATGTGTGGATGCATTTTTGGGAACTTGGGGAATCAATGCTTTTGCAACAACAGTTATCGCTTATTTTAGAACAATTATATTCAGAACATCTACGGATACAACTACAGATTTTTTTTCTTTCCAAGGTATCCAGTGGACTCAGTTCATATTTTTCATCATAACCAGTATTTTTATCCATCAATTTTTGGTACAGTACATCGAGTTTTTTAAATTCGATAGATTTTTTGAAATTTTATTTAATGTAATAGTAACTAGTTTAATATCATTTGTGTTTATATTAGCCTATACATTAGCATTTAAAATCAAGCAAAAAGTCTGAAACCGAAAAATGTGTATAAAAAACCAAACTATATTTTCTTTGACATTGAGGTTGCATATGTCCTCTAAAAAATAGAAAAGTACATATGAAATCACAATATCTCAAAATCATTATCGCACTTTCTGTCATTGCATTAATTTTTATTGCAAGGCTTTCTTATTTACAGTTGTTTACCGACAGATATGCTCTTAACGCCGCGAATACTTCAATCAAAATCGAATATGTAATTCCGCCAAGAGGCGTTATTTTTGATAGAAATGGGAAAATTCTTGTAGGGAATCAGCCGGCATTCGAGATTTCATATACAGCAGCACTTCTTAAACCTGATTTTGATACACTTGGTTTCTGTAAACTAATGAGTATTTCCAAACCGGATTTCATCAAAACGATGAAAAATATCGAGAAAGAAAAATATTATTCCAAGTTAACGCCAATGACTTTTATGAAGAATCTAAGTCGTGAAGATATGGCGAGAATTCAGGAATTAATTTTTAAATATCCAGCTTTTTCAATCGTTCCGCGTCCGCAGAGACAATATGAAATCAATACTTCAGGAAACCTTTTGGGTTACACCAATCAGGTTAATGATAATGATATTAAAAAAGATTCTCTTTACTATCTGCCAGGTGATATTGCCGGAAAAAGCGGGATAGAGAAAGCTTACGAAAAAGAACTTCGTGGTGAAAAAGGGATGAAATACATTCAGAAAGATATTCGCCAGAGAAGCATTGGTTCATATAAAAACGGCGAGCTTGATAAAGAAGTTGTAACTGGAAAAGATTTGACTTTAACCATCGATTACGATTTGCAAAGAATGGCAGAGGAAATGCTCGTGAATAAACACGGTGCAGTTGTAGCTCTTGACCCAAATAATGGCGAAATCTTGACAATGGCGACTGGGCCAGATATTGACCCAAATCTTTTTACTGGTCCAAACAAATCCAGAAATCTTTACCGATTAGCCAACGATACAATTTTTGAAAACAAACCAACATTTGACCGTTCTGTTCAGGCGGCTTATCCTCCGGGTTCTACTTTCAAATTGTTAACAGCTCTTGCTGCGATGGAAATGGGCGTGATGACAGACCAAACGATTTACCCTTGTGGAAGAGGATTCTTTTATCGTGGGAAAAGTATCAAAGGTCACGGTGGAGCTGACCCGCTGATTCCATCGATTCAGGTTTCTAGTAACTGTTATTTTACTTATGCTTATATATCAATCATAAAAAAATATCCAGGAAATCCATCAAAAGGCGTAGATGAATGGAAAAAAATCATCAATAGTTTTGGCGTAGGAGAATTCCTTAATAATGATTTGGCTGTTGGAGCAAAAGGTAGAATTCCGTCTGGTGAATTTTATGAAAAAAGAATGAAATCCATTTATAAAGCGAGTGGTTCAAAACGTACCGATTTTAAAAATTGGGACGAGATGCCGACGGGAGCTATTTACAATGGTATGGGACAAGGCGATGTTCTTTTGACACCAATGCAAATGGCTAATTTTGTTGCTGCAATTGCAAACAAAGGCTGGTATTATACACCACACGTTGTTAAATCTATTGACGGAAAACCAAATCCTGACCCAAGATTCAAGAAGAAACATATGACCTTGGTTCAGAATCCTCATTTCTACAATGTTATTCTTCAAGGGATGGAAGCAGTAATGTTGAGAGGTACTGGGCGAAGTTTGATGTCCAAAGATTTTACTCAATTAGCGAAGACGGGAACGGCGCAGGTTCCTCAAGGAAAAGATAATTCAATTTTTGTATTGATTGCCCCTGCAGATAAACCAAAGATTGTTGTTGCTGCAGTAATGGAACATGCGGGATTTGGAGCGACTTGGGCAGGTCCGGCTTGTACAACTATTGCAGAAAAATATATTACCGGAGAACTTAAAAGAGAAAATCTGTACAAAAAGATGATTACTTCCAGCTTTATGCCGGAATATAAGCGACAGTACATTGCTGATATGAAACGAAAAGGTTGGTACAAAGAACCTCCTAAAGATTCGATTCAGTTGAAGAAAATTAAAGATAGTCTGAAGGCAATCCAAGATAAAAAATTAAAGAAGGACAGTTCTAAAGTTAAACCTCTAAAATCCAAAGTAAAATGAAGTGGGCAGAAGGTATAGATAAATTAGGAATTGGACTTTACATCCTGCTTTGTGTTTTCGCTATTGTTAATATTAATAGTGTAGATGCCAAGTTGGGAAGCAAACAATTGATGTTCTTCGGAATCTCTTGTTTTGTCGGGATGATTATTTTCTTTATGAGAACCAAGTTCTTTGAAAATATGTCGGCAATTATTTATGTAGGAGGTGTTTTGTTATTGGTTGGATTATTCCCTTTTGGAACAGAAATTCTCGGTCAGAAAAACTGGTACAAATTCGGAGGGTTTACAATGCAGCCGGTAGAATTTGCAAAGATTGGAACAGCGCTTATGCTGGCAAACTATGTTTCCAATCCAGATTTCAATCTCAAAAATAGGAAAGTACTTTATACGGTTTTAGCAATTGTTGCAATTCCAGGAGTTGTCGTTCTAATGATTCCGGATGTTGGGTCACTTTTGGTGTTCTTTGCTTTCGTAATGGCACTTTACAGAGAAGGACTTTCTGGTTGGCTATTTGGTGTTATTTTTATTTTTGCGGCTACATTTTTAGTTTCGCTTGCCGTAGCTCCAATTTATGTTGTGATTACTATTTTAATTATCGCTGCTATTTTTGTTTTTCTTAATTTTTATAAAATTCAAGGTAATGTAATTTTGATTATCGGAATTGTACTGTCGGTAGGTATTCTAAGTGGATTGTCATACTCCTCAGAATATGTACTTTCCAAATTACCAAAACACCAAAGAGAAAGAATCGAAGTTCTTTACAAAGGCGAAAAAGCTTTCCGAGATACTTCTGGCTACAACTTATTGTATTCCAAAACGGCAATTGGTTCTGGTGGAATGATTGGTAAAGGCTACAAACAAGGTTCTGTAACACAAGGTAAATTTGTGCCAGAGCAGGAAACGGATTATATCTTCTGCACTGTTGGTGAAGAGTGGGGATTTGCAGGTAGTACTATTCTTATATTATGCTATACGCTTTTTATCGGGAGGATTTACTATTTATCAGAAAAGCAAAAATCCACATTTAATAGAGTTTTTGGGTATTGTTTCGCTTCCATTTTATTAATCCACTTTGCCATCAATCTCGGAATGGTGATGGGACTGTTCCCGACTGTTGGGATTCCTTTGCCATTTTTCAGCTACGGAGGAAGTTCACTTTTGGCATTCTCTATGATGACTTTTATTTTCTTTAAGTTGAATTATGCAGATAAAAACAGCCTCGTGTAATACGAAGCTGAATAAGTCATTTTTATAATAAATTTAATTCTTCACTAAAACCAAACATTCCCAAGGTTTCAAATTAAGAACAGTCTTTTCAGAATTAATATTAAAGATTTTTCCTGTAAACAATTCTCTGTATTGACCATAATAATATTTGGTGTCAACAGAAGTTGAAAGACTTTTATCCGAGAAATTGAAAATAGATAAAACCGCATCGTCATTCTTCTCTCTGTAAAAAGAAAGCACATCATTCATTTGATTATTAGTTACTCGAATCATTTCTCCTCCCCATTTTCCGTTCCAAAGTGCTTGGTTTTTGTGTTTCAAATCAAATAACTTCTGATACATTCCATAGAATTTGTGGTCTTTCCACACGATTTCATCTTTCTCAAAAAATTCAAGACTTCTGTCCAATCCGGCTTCTTGTCCGCTGTAAACCAAAGGCATTCCGTTGGCTGTTCCGCAAAGTGCCATTGCAGTTTCCAATCCTTTCCCAAAATTAGAAAACTGGTTGCCTTCCCAAGAATTTTTATCGTGGTTATCTGTGAACAACATTCTGTAAGAATCATAAGGAAAACTTCCGACATCGTGTGCCATATATTCGTAAAGTGCGTTTGCTCCTTTTCCACCTGTCGTTGCTAATTTCAGCTTGTCCCAAAGCGACCAAGAATAAGTCATATCAAATGATTTTCTGTAAAGGTCGCGGGATTCCCATTCTGCGAGCATAAAAACTGGTTTGATTTGGTCGAGTTCTTCTCTTGCATTTTCCCAAAAATCAACGGGAATAAAACCAGCGACATCACATCTGTAACCATCGATGTTAGCTTCTTTTACCCAATATTTCAGAGCACCAGTCATATATTCACGAAAGTCTGGATTGTTATAATCGAAATCGATGACATCATCCCAATCATACCAAGGCGTTGGCTGGAAATTACCTTCTCTAGATTTGGTGTACCAATCCGGATGTTCCTTTGCCAAAGGATTGTCCCACGCAGAATGATTCCCTACCCAATCGATAATCACATACATTCCCATCGAGTGGATTTTGTCAACCAAACTTTTTAAATCCTTCAAAGTTCCAAAATCAGGATTCACACCTTTGAAATTTTTTACGGAATAATAACTTCCCAATTTTCCTTTTCTGTGTTCTTCTCCAATGGGATGAATGGGCATCAGCCAAAGAATATCAACGCCCATTTTTTTGAGTCTTGGCAAATGTTTTTCAAATGCTTTGAAAGTTCCTTCTTTGGTATATTGTCGAATATTGACTTCGTAAATCGTTGCATTTTTGCTCCATTCTGGATGTTTGAGCTGAACGTAAGGTTTTGGCTGATAACGAGAATCTTTGGTTTGTGATAATCCCAGAAACGGAATCAATAGAATCACGAGAAGATATTTAAACGAATTCATAAGGCTTATATATTTCTCTAAAATTAAAAAGAGTTTTTTAGTTTTTCAAATTAATTTGTTGACGAACTGCAACTTGGTAATAAAGAACCCTCTCAGAATTCTGAAAGGGTTGTATTTGAATCGTTGTTATTGACCAACGTTGGTTTTATGTAGAAACCGCGCCCCGACTTGAGCGGAAATCCTTTTTTGCGTGCACTCAATTCAACTTAATGGAAATCGTCTGCAAAAAAGATTGGGAGCGGAAGGCGGATAAAGGCGCCCAAATTATTTTAAGAATACATTTGCTCTTGTAATTCTTTGATTTTTTTGTCTGATAAATACTCGTCGTAAGTCATATCTCTGTCGATAATTCCTTTAGGTGTCAACTCAATGATACGGTTACACACTGTTCCTAGCAATTCGTGGTCGTGAGAAGACAACAAGATGTTTCCTTTGAAGTTGTTCAATGAGTTGTTCAAAGTTGTAATACTTTCCAAATCCAAGTGGTTGGTAGGTTCATCCAAAAGAAGAACGTTGGCTTTCTGAAGCATCATTCGACTGAACATACAACGCATTTTCTCTCCTCCGGAAAGAACTTTACAAGATTTAAGTGCTTCGTCTCCTGAGAAAAGCATTCTTCCCAAGAAGCCTCTCATAAATTCTTCGTGGCGTTCCTCATCATTCTTAGTAAATTGTCTCAACCAATCTACCAAATTAAGGTCGTCTTGGAAGAAATCTGTGTTGTCCAAAGGCATATAAGATTGGTTCGTCGTAACTCCCCAAGCGATAGCACCTTTGTCAGCTTCTACATTTCCAGAAAGGATTTGGAAAAACTCAGTAATTGCCAATGAGTTTCTTGAAAGAACGGCAACTTTATCTCCTTTTTTAAGGTTAAGGTCAACGTTTGAGAATAATAATTCTCCGTCTTTAGTTTTTTCAAGGCCTTTTACATCAAGAATCTGGTCTCCAACTTCTCTTTCAACATCGAAAATAATCGCAGGATAACGACGAGAAGAAGGTTTGATATCATCGATATTCAATTTGTCAATCATCTTCTTACGAGCAGTTGCTTGTTTAGCTTTCGCTACGTTAGAACTAAATCTTGCGATGAAATCCTGTAATTCTTTTTTCTTGTCTTCCGCTTTTTTGTTCGCCTGAGCTCTTTGTCTCGTAGCTAATTGAGAAGCCTGATACCAGAAAGAGTAGTTACCAGTATATAAGTTAAGTTTAGAATAATCTAAATCTCCAATATGCGTACAAACTGTATCTAAGAAGTGACGGTCGTGAGATACAACGATAACTGTATTCTCATAATCTGCCAAGAAATCTTCCAACCAAGCAATCGTTGCAATGTCCAAATCGTTGGTAGGCTCATCCAGAATCAAAACGTCAGGATTACCAAACAAAGCCTGCGCAAGCAAAACTCTTACTTTGTCTTTGTTTTCCAATTCGCCCATCAATTGATAATGCATATCTTCTGAAATACCAACATTTGAAAGCAAAGTTTGAGCGTCGGCTTCAGAATTCCATCCACCCATCTCATCGTAAATAACGCCTAATTCTCCAGCTTTGATTCCGTCTTCATCAGAGAAATCTTCTTTAGCATAAAGCGCATCCATTTCTTCTTTGATATCGAAAAGTCTTTTGTTTCCTCTAAGAATGGTTTCTAAAACTGTAAAATTATCATAAGCAAAGTGGTCCTGCTCAAGAACTGACATTCTTTTTCCGTTCTCTAGAGATACATTACCAGAAGTTGGCTCTTGTTTTCCACTTAATATTTTAAGAAATGTAGATTTTCCGGCACCATTTGCACCGATAATCCCATAACAATTTCCTTTTGTGAATTTTATATTAACTTCGTCAAAGAGAACTCTCTTCCCGAACTGTAATGATAAATTAGATACTGTTAACATATAGTTTTGTAAATTTGTTGCAAAAATACGAAAATAAGTTGGGATAGTGAAGTGTCTCCAATCATTAACATATGAAAGTTAAAATAGAAAAATCTGTTAATATTCTTAACAAACGTGCCCGCTTCGAATACGAAATTCTGGACGAATATGAAGCTGGAATTGTATTAACAGGTACCGAAATAAAATCCCTCCGTTCTTCCAAGGCATCCATCACGGAAAGCTTCTGTCAGTTCATTGACGACGAATTGTATATCATTAATATGGTGATAGATGAGTATAAATTGGGGACTTTTTATAACCATAAAACAAAAAGGGAACGGAAGTTGCTACTGCATAATTACGAATTGCAAAAACTTAAAAAAAAGTTAAAGGATGTTGGGAATACTATAATCCCTTTGAAGTTGTATATCCATAATAATGGAAAGGCAAAATTGCTTATTTCTTTAGCCAGAGGGAAAAAACTCTATGATAAAAGAGAGGCAATAAAAGATAGAGAGAATAAAGTCAACATCCAGCGATTGTTAAAGAAAAACTAAAAAAACTTTGTTTATAAAGAAAAATTATATTTATTTTGCATTATCAATTATTTAATCATTTAATTCTATGAAAAATCTAAAATTAGGAATTTCAGCATTGGCTCTTACTGTTGCCTCTACTGTTTTCGCACAAACTACGACCAATAAGTGGGTTATTGGGGTAGGTGCTCATGGAGTGAATCACGTTGCTCAGAGAGGTAATTTCAGCAATACATGGTCATTCAACAATTTTAAAGACAACTTATTTGGTGTGTCCAAATATTCTATTACACCACCACTTTCTAAGTTGACAGTTGCAAGAAGCCTTAGCAAAGGAATCGTACTTGACTGGCAAACTACAGTGGGGAATGTTGAGAATAAAAGATTTGCTATGGAAAAAGAGTTTTTCCTTCAAACAGGTCTTGGGGTGCAATTCAAGGCAGCTGGTCTTTTATGGGATGAAGAATCTTGGTTCGATCCATACTTAAGAGTTGGGGCTAACTACTTGAGACATGATTACACAGGATTGTCTTTTCCTACAACTGATACAAAAGGGGCTCCTTATGCAGCTTATGATAAAGATGATAACTTGACAGGAAAAGCAAACCACTTTACAGTAAGTACGGGTGCAGGTATCAATTTCTGGGTAACTAAAAACTTCGGTTTAGGAGTTCAAGGAGATTATGTTTCAACCCCTGTTGATAAATCTAATGTTGCTAACTTCTGGCAAGCTTCTGCTTCATTATTGTTCAGATTTGGTAACACAGATAGAGATAAAGACGGAATTCCTGACAAAGATGATGCTTGTCCAGATGTTCCAGGTTTACCAGAATTCCAAGGATGTCCTGATACAGACGGTGATGGAGTTCCAGATAAAGACGACAAGTGTCCAGATGTAGCAGGTCCTAAAGAAAACGAAGGTTGTCCTTGGCCAGATACAGACGGAGACGGAGTATTAGATAAAGATGACGCTTGTCCAGATGTTGCTGGTCCAGCTGAAAACAAAGGTTGTCCTTGGCCAGATACAGATGGTGACGGAGTATTAGATAAAGATGATGCTTGTCCTACAGTTCCTGGATTGAAAGAATATCAAGGTTGTCCTAAGCCAGTAGATGTTATTGCTCAAGAAGCTACAGGAGCTCTTAAAAATATCTTGTTTGATTTTGGTAAAGCTACATTAAGAGCAGAGTCTAATGGTAAATTAGATCAAGCATCTACAGTTCTTAAACAGAATTCTAATGCTACTTTCTTAATTACTGGTCATACAGATGCTAAAGGTGCTGCTGCATACAACTTGAAACTTTCTAGAGAAAGAGCAGCTTCTGTTGTTAAGGCTCTTGAAGAAAGAGGTGTTAGTGCAAACCAATTGAAATCAGTAGGTGTTGGTTCAAGAGATGCTAAAGTTTCTGCTAAAGCTACTGATGCTGAAAGACAAGATGATAGAAAAGTAGTTGTAGAAGCTGTAAACGGTGCAGCTTGGGAAGCTCTTCAAAAATCTGATCTTCCAGTAGTTGAAAAGAAAACTGTTGTTAAAAAAGCGGTTAAAAAATCTACTAAAAAGAAAAAATAATTTTAAATAATTAATTTTCTAAATATAAACACCTCCAATTTTATTGGAGGTGTTTTTTTTTGTTTTCAGATTTCAGTACTTTTGTAGAATAAAATAAAAACTGTAATGGGAAGAGCATTCGAATATAGAAAAGCCTCAAAAATGGCCAGATGGGATAAGATGGCTAAGACATTTTCAAAAATAGGAAAAGATATCGCTTTGGCAGTAAAAGCGGGTGGTCCTGACCCCGATTCCAATCCAGCTCTTAAAAGATGTATCCAAAATGCTAAAGGTGCTAATATGCCAAAGGATAATGTTGAAAGAGCGATTAAAAAAGCAAGTGGTGCGGATGCCGAGAACTATGAGGAAATAACTTATGAAGGATACGGACAAGGTGGTGTTGCTTTCTTTGTAGAATGCACAACAAACAATCCTACGAGAACTGTGGCGAACGTAAGGGCTATTTTCAACAAGTTTGACGGTAATCTTGGTAAGAATGGAGAGTTAGCTTTTATCTTCGATAGAAAAGGAATTTTCACAATCGATTTAACTCAAATCAAAATGGATTGGGACGATTTCGAAATGGAGATGATTGATGGTGGCGCAGAAGATGTTGAAAAAGACGAAGAAGAAGTAATGATTACGACTGCTTTCGAAGATTTTGGTTCATTGTCGCATAAGTTAGACGAACTTGGGATTGAAGCTAAAAGTGCCGAATTACAAAGAATTCCAAACAATACGAAGGAAATGACAGAAGATCAATTCAAAGCCAATATGAAGATGCTGGATCGCTTTGAAGAAGATGATGACGTTCAAAACGTTTTCCATAATATGGAGTTCACAGACGAACAATTAGAAACAATTTAAACATCTAAAGAAAACATAAAAAAACCTGAATTTTAAAATTCAGGTTTTTTTTATGTTTATAAAACGCTTTTAATTATGCGTTTGGTTCAACAGAAACAAAAGATCTGTTGTTTGCTTTCTTTCTGAAAACTACAGTACCGTCAACAAGAGCGTGCAAAGTGTGATCTTTACCCATTCCTACGTTTTCACCTGGGTGGTGTTGCGTACCTCTTTGTCTGATGATGATGTTTCCTGCGATTGCAGTTTGTCCTCCGAAAATCTTAACACCTAGTCTTTTAGAATGAGATTCTCTACCGTTCTTGGAACTACCGACTCCTTTCTTGTGTGCCATTTTATTTTAAGCTTTTTTGGATTAAAAATTACTCAGCAGTTTCGCTGGTTTCTGTTACTTCAGCTTTAGCAGCTTTCTTAGGAGCAGCTTTTTTAGCCTCTTTTTTCGCACCGTCAAAACCAGTAATAGAAACAATCTGGATTTGAGTTAATTGTTGTCTGTGACCATTTTTCTTAGCATAACCTTTTCTTCTTTTCTTTTTGAAAACGATTACTTTGTCAGCTTGAACGTGGTCAAGAATTTCTACTTCTACGGCGATACCGTTTACAGCCGGGGCACCTACAGTTACTGTGCCGTTTACAGTAAGAAGAACTTTGTCAAAAGAAACTTTCGCACCTTTATCTCCTTTCAAACGGTTCACAAACAACTTTTGGTTTTGCTCAACTTTGTATTGAAGCCCTGCTATTTCTACAATTGCAAACATTGTTTATAGATTTTTATAATTATTCGAGGTGCAAAAGTAAACATTTTATTTAAAAAACACAAGATTATTTGTAAATATTTAGTTCTGTGATTATTAATATTAATTTGACTCCGTCTAATCTGAAGATTTGGGCAGCTTAATCCGCCTTCTGCTCCCAATCTTTTCACTCCACTACGTTGCGTAAAAAGGATTTCCGCTCAAGTCGGGCTGCAGATTCAGCATCAAAACAAACTTTCAATATAAAAAACAATATTTGTTATCCAAACTTATCTAAGCGAAGCGCATTTGTGACCATAAAACATTTTGATATAAAAAGAATCTTTGTGCACTTTGCGTTTAAAAAACATATTCAAATTAACAGATATAGAAGATAAACTTTAAATTTGACAATTGAAAATTTCATCAATGCTAAATTTCATCAAGAAAAACATCGCTCTTATCTGGGCAAAAAAACATATCGAAAAATCCAAGAGTTTTAAAACCAATGCGATTCAGAATCAGCAGGAATTGCTTTTAGATTTGGTAAAGACTGCAGAGAAAACATTATTCGGAAGAGAACATCAATTTGAATCCATAAAATCGATTGACGATTTTCAAAAAAATGTTCCTGTTGCAGATTATGAAGATTTAAAACCTTACATCGAAAAAGTAAAAAAAGGACAATCCAAAATCCTTTGGCCAGACTTACCTGAATATTTTGCTAAGACCTCGGGAACAACTTCCGGCTCCAAATATATTCCAATTTCCAAAGAAGCAATGCCTTTTCAAATCGCTGCAGCTCAAAGTGCAATTTTCCATTATATCGAAAAGAAAAACAATGCAGATTTCGTCAACGGAAAAATGATTTTCTTACAAGGTTCTCCCGAATTAGAAGAAGTCAATGGCGTAAAAACTGGAAGATTATCAGGAATCGTTGCTCATCATATTCCTAATTATCTTCAGAAAAACAGATTGCCAAGCTGGGAAACCAACTGCATCGAAGATTGGGAAACCAAAGTCGATAAAATCGTAGAAGAAACCGAGAAAGAAAATATGACTTTGATTTCTGGAATTCCGCCTTGGTTGATTATGTATTTTGAAAAACTGATTGACAGACACGGCAAAAAAATCACTGAGATTTTCCCGAATCTTCAATTGATTATCACAGGAGGGGTTAACTACGAACCTTATCGAGAAAAAATGAATGATTTGCTTGGAAAACCAGTTGATATCGTTCAGACGTTTCCGGCATCGGAAGGTTTTTTTGCATTTCAAGATGATTATACAAAAGAAGGATTGTTGCTTTTGACCAATCACGGAATCTTCTACGAGTTCATTCCATTAGAACAGTATGGAAAACTAAAAGCAGAAAGATTAACTCTCAAAGATATTGAACTCAATAAAGATTATGCTTTGATTTTGACGACCAACTCCGGACTTTGGGCTTATTCGATTGGTGATGTTGTGAGATTCATTGATAAAAATCCTTACCGAATTTTAGTTTCTGGGAGAACAAAGCATTTCACTTCTGCTTTTGGTGAACACGTCATTGCGTTTGAAGTGGAA
This sequence comes from uncultured Weeksellaceae bacterium, assembly GCA_963530025.1. GTDB lineage: Bacteria > Bacteroidota > Bacteroidia > Flavobacteriales > Weeksellaceae > Epilithonimonas. The sequence goes on along the minus strand of CAUSBY010000014.1, from coordinate 77,144 downwards.
GAAGCTTTGAAAGCAACAGTTGAGAAATTTCCCGCTCAGATTACAGAATTCCATCTTGCTCCTCAAGTGAATCCAACAGAAGGTTTGCCTTATCACGAATGGTTCATCGAATTTGAAAAAGAACCAGAAAATTTTGAAGCTTTCAAATCTGAATTGGATTCTCAGCTCAGAAAAAGGAATACATATTATGATGATTTGATTTCCGGAAATATTCTTCAACCTTTAGTTATTACAAAACTTAAGAAAAATGCTTTTCAGGATTACGCCAAATCTGAAGGCAAATTAGGCGGGCAAAATAAAATTCCGAGGCTTGCAAATGACAGAAAAATTGCATTATATTTGGCAAAACTAAATTTATAATGAAAACTTTTTCTTTCGTTATTGTGATACTATTGTTATTGCAATCTTGTACCACAACTATCTACAGTAGCAATAAAAATAAAAATGATTTCTCTGCAATCCAGGCAGGTAAGAATTATACATTTTATGAAACAGGCAAACCTAAATATAAAGCCAGAGTTTCTGTTGTAGAAGAAAATAAAATCGTTGGAGTTTCCAACAGCCAAGAAGTTACAATTAATAAGGAGAACATCAGGACGATTAAAAAAAATAATCCTGGTGGAACTACTGCTATTGTAGTAGGTTCTGTTGCTGGAGTTACTGCTTTTGTAGCGTTGATAGTAGCATTGGTTAACAATTCAAACGATAATTATTACTATTATTAGAATTCCAAGAATTTTATAATACAAAATAGAGAACGTTCCAATCTGAATAAAGGTTGAAACGTTTTTTTTATGACAAGTTTTCTGACTAGCCCCGATAGTAACGGCATCTTTTTTGTTTTCTATTGTTACATTGTTTTGATGATAAAACGTTCTGAAAACAAAAAAGATATAGTGGATAGCGGGAAACAGCTCCAAATAAAAAATATAAATTAACTGTTCGACGTAGTCAATAAGCTCCTAAAAATTTATAGTTTTATTTGGGAGTAATTGGTGTACAACAACTATTTTTGCATAATGGTTTCATTCACACCGCTTAGGGTTTTAAAAAATATAGAATTTCGTCATCTTTTAACAGGAAGATTTTTCCTTATCATCGCGTTCAGAATGCTGGCAACTTTGCTCGGCTGGTGGGTTTATCAATTGACAAAAGACCCATTTTCCATTGGACTAATTGGACTTTCTGAAGTGATTCCTGCGGTTTCCTGCGCACTTTATGCGGGACACATTATCGATATGAATGAGAAGAAAAAACTTCTTCTGATTTGCAATTATGCTTATGTTGCTCTTATAAGTCTGCTTTTGATTCCAGCATTTTTAGGACATAGGATGCATTTTACGGGACACGAGATTACTTATTTTATTTATGCTGTGATTTTCTTTACAGGAATTTCTCGTTCATTTTTGGGTCCGCTTGTTCCATCGATGATTCCGAGGATTGTTAAGCAGGAGAATCTTCCTTATGCGGTTACTTTGAATCAAGCAACGTTTTTGATTGCTTCGGTTTCTGGTCACGCTTTAGGTGGATTTTTGATTGCTTTGATTTCTATTAAATGGACTTTAGTGGTAATTGTCTGCAGTATGACAATCGCCTCACTATTTTTTTGGACAATCAATAAACAACAGTCTGAGAACAAAAATAAAGATGTAAAAGTCTTCGCAAGTATGAAGGAAGGTTTGGCTTACATCTATAAAACTAAGGAAATTCTAGGCGCCCAAATGCTGGATATGTTTGCGGTACTTTTTGGAGGTGCGGTTGCGATGATTCCGGTTTTTGCAAGTGATATTCTGAAAGTTGGTTCCGAAGGTTTTGGTCTTTTGAATGCGGCGTCTGATATTGGTTCGATGTTGATTATTATTACATTATCATTAGTTCCATTAAGAAAAAATCAAGGTAAGATTCTATTGTTTGTAGCTTCCGGATTTGGACTTTGTATTATTGGATTTGGATTGTCAAAATTGTATTGGTTGTCGTTTGGATTCTTAGTTTTAAGTGGAATGTTGGACGGAATCAGTGTTGTAATCCGTGGAACGATTGTTCAATTGAAAACGCCTGAAGAAATCCGAGGACGAGTTCTAAGTGTTAATTCAATTTTCATTATGTCGAGTAATGAACTGGGACAATTTGAAAGTGGATTGACTGCGAAATTGATGGGCGTTGTCCGTTCTGTTGTTTTTGGTGGAACGATGACTGTTTTGACGGCATTGTTTATCGGAGCGACTTCTAAGAAGTTGAGGAAGATGGAGTATTAATTTTAATCTTTAATGAAAAGATTTTATAAAACTATTAAATCGATTCTACTTTTAATAGTCGTTTGGTTTTTAATCCATTCGATTTATATTACGATTGATGGACTTAATGATAAAAATAAAAATGCTGATGTCGCCATTGTTCTTGGAAACAAAGTAAATGAAGAGGGAACTTTATCCGAAAGATTGAAAGCTCGTCTTGATAAAAGCATCGAATTATTTAATCAAAATAGAGTTAAATCAATAATTGTCAGTGGAGGTTTAGGAAAAGAAGGGTTTTGGGAAGGAAAGAAAATGCAGGAATATTTGATTGAAAATAAAATTCCGACCGAAAAAATATTGATTGATAATTACGGAAATGATACTGAAAAAACTGTTGAAAATTCGATAAGAATTATGGACAGTTTACAGCTTAAAAGTGCAATTTCTGTTTCCCAATATTTTCATCAGACAAGAACCAAGAAATTATTTCGAAAGAATGGATTTGAAAATGTTGAAAGCGCAAGTCCAAACTATTTTGAGTTGAGGGATTTCTACTCAATTTTTCGAGAGTTTGTGGCTTATTATAAAGAAGCATTTTAATTAAAATAAAAAGGAAGCAAATTTTGCTTCCTTCAATTTTATATCAAACTTCTGATTTTAGCAATCATATCATCGCCCAATTTATCCGCTTCTTCCTGAGAAAAAGCCTCAGTATAAATTCTGATAATCGGTTCTGTATTCGACTTTCGAAGATGAACCCAGTTTTCATCAAAATCAATTTTTACACCGTCAACAGTTGAAATTTCTTCGTTTTTATATTCTTCCTGAACTTTGATTAATAAAGCATCAACGTCGATATCCGGCGTTAATTCGATTTTCTTTTTACCCATAAAATAACTTGGATAAGTCGCTCTCAGCTCAGAAACAGTTTTGTTTTCTTTTGCTAAATGAGTTAAAAATAAAGCAACACCAACCAAAGAATCTCTTCCGTAATGTAATTCTGGATAGATGATTCCACCGTTTCCTTCACCACCGATCACAGCATTTTTTTCTTTCATCAAGGTCACAACATTCACTTCTCCAACTGCACTTGCAAAATATTCTGAATCAAGACCTTGTGCAACATCTCTCAAAGCTCGGCTGGAAGAAAGATTGGAAATGGCCACGCCTTTTTTGTCTTTCAAAAGGTAATCTGCAATGGCAACCAAAGTATATTCTTCGCCAAACATTTCACCCTTTTCGTCCACCAAAGCCAGTCTGTCCACATCCGGGTCAACCACGATTCCCATATCTGCTTTTTCCTTGATGACCAATTGGCAGATGTCGCCAAGATGTTCTTTCAAAGGTTCTGGGTTGTGAGGAAATTGGCCGTTTGGTTCGCAGTAAAGTTTTACGACTTCAATACCCAATTTTTCCAACAATGGTGGAATAGAAATCCCGCCAGTAGAATTTACCGCATCCAAAACCACTTTGAATTTCTTAGCTTTTATCGCCTCAACATCAACTGTTGGTAGATCTAAAATTTGTTTGATGTGAATGTCAAAAGCATCGTCTCTGGTTTCATATTTTCCCAAATCATCAACTTCTGCATAATTGAAATCTTCATTTTCAGCCAAAGCCAAAACTTCTGCACCATTTTCTCCGCTGATGAATTCGCCTTTGTCATTCAATAATTTCAGAGCGTTCCATTGTTTTGGATTGTGAGAAGCGGTAAGGATAATTCCACCATCGGCTTTCAGTTCCGGAACCATAATTTCGACGGTTGGCGTTGTAGAAAGTCCCAAATCAACCACTTTGATTCCAAGACCTTGCAATGTAGAAGCAACAAGGGAAGAAACCATTTGACCAGAGATTCTGGCGTCTCTTCCGATAACTAAGGTTAAATCTTTTTTATTTTTATTGTTCTGAAGCCAAGTTCCGAATGCCGAAGCAAATTTCACAACATCAAGCGGTGTCAAGTTATCATTTACTTTTCCGCCGATTGTTCCTCGGATTCCGGAGATTGATTTTATTAATGACATTTAATAAATTTTAAGGTTTTTTCTGAATGCAAATGTATTAAAAAGAAGTCGTTTTGTTTTTAATTCTACATTAAAGCTCAGGTATTTTATCCTGAATTTTTTCATAGACCTTTTTTACTTTCGAAGGCGCGTTTAACCTATAGCCGAAAAATAAAAGAACATAGAAATTATTATTGATAATATTAGAGCCATTGTCATCATAATGATTTCCTGAATAATTGAATTTGGAACCGAAGAAAATTTTCTCGGAATTATAGCCTAAATGAAGACCTGCACCGAAATTCTGGGTGAAAAAATTTTGTTTTTCTTTTTCATCTTTTGTGATGTCAGCCTTATAGCCACTCCATTTTTTTCCTAATCCGGCAAATGCAAATGGTGCAATATTGAAGTGCTTTGTAACAACATAATTATAATGATAACCAACATCAAAACTCAAATCCAATTGATGTTCTCTGGACTTTATAGAGTTCAGATTATCAGAAAAAAGAACATATTCATAATTAATGGACGGCACAAAACTTCCGCTGCTCATTTCCTGCCATTCTTTTTGATAATAAATTCCTTTGAGGGAAAAATTCTTATTGAAAATATAAGAGGTCGAACCGCCAAAACTCTGAATTCTTAAATTTGGAAAAGTTAAATAGGGGTCTTTATCCTTTTGCCAATTGCTTACAAAATCCCGGGTGTTACTAATGTAATAACCTTTGCTATTCTTGTATGAAAGTGTCTGAATAATGTTTTTTGGAAAGAATCTGAAAGTGTAGTTTGTAAAACTGCTTTTTCCTTTCAAATCGTTATTGTTTCCCTGTAAAAAATTGGGAGCGAAAGATACAGTTGCACTGATAATTTTATAATCAAATCCAACAGTTGTATTGATTTTATTGTTGAGATTCAGCCTTGGTTTTATATCTGATCCCTTGGAAGAAATGACATAATTATCAATGTTGGTATCAAAATTAAGGCGAAGAATGATTTTGTTGTCGTAGGAAATCACTTTATTATGAATGCTGTCATTTTGTGCAAATGTTAATACGCAGAAATTGAGCAAAATAAAAGTGAGGATTCGCATTGATTAGTTTTCTGAAACTAAAATACTGACTTTTTTTCAATTAAGAACAGCCACAATCCGGACCGCAGTTTTTTCCGTTATCTTTTTTGGAAAATGTTTTTGTAAGTTTTCTGACAATCGCATAAACAGCCGTTAAAACGATAAGTCCGATAATTACATATTGTAAGGTTAACGAATTTTCCATTTTAAATTTACTTTAAAATTTGATAAATAATCAAAGCCGAAAAGTATGCCAAAAATGTCATTGAAACGGTTTGTAACATCGTCCATTTCAGGCTTCTGGTTTCTCTGTAAACAACAGCAATTGTAGAAATACACTGCATTGCAAAGGCATAAAAAAGTAAAATAGAAGCACCAGTTGCAAAACTGAATACTTTTTCGCCATTCGGTTTTACATCTAATCTCATTTTTTCGATTAGTTTTCCTTCCGGAGCTTCATCATCAAGACTGTAAAGCGTTGATAATGTTCCTACGAAAACTTCCCGCGCCGCAAAACTTGTCAAGATTCCGATTCCCATTTTCCAGTCGTAACCAAGCGGAGCAATGGCTGGTTCCATAGTTCTTCCGATTCTTCCAAGATAAGAATGGTCTAGAGATGATTCTGTTGCTAAAATCTCATCTTTATGTTGTGGTGGACCAAAATAACTCAAAGCCCAAAGTATAATACTAACCGTGAAAATCACTTTTCCGGCACCGGAAATAAACTCCCAAACTTTACCTAAAACCAATTTGAAATCATATCCAAATAATGGCATTTTGTAAGTTGGTAAATCCATTACCAAGAAACTTTTGATTTTGGTTTTGATGAAGCTTTTCAAAATAAATGATGAAAATAGTGCCATCAAAAATCCTATCAAGTACATTATCATTAAGGCAATAGCTCTGTATTTGATTCCGTAAAAACTTTCGTCGGGAATAATCAAACCAATAATAATACTGTAAATCGGAAGTCTCGCAGAACAAGTCATAAAAGGTGTTACAAGAATTGTAATCAATCTTTCTTTGACGTTCTCGATGTTTCTTGTGGACATTATCGCAGGAATTGCACAAGCCGTTCCGGAAACCAATGGAACAATACTTTTTCCATTCAATCCAAAAGGTCTTAGCATCCTGTCCATCAGAAAAACGACTCTCGCCATATACCCCGAATCTTCTAAAAGATAAAGGAAATAAAGAAGAATTCCAATCTGCGGTGCGAAAACCAAAATTCCCCCAATCCCCGGAATAATTCCGCTGGAAACTAGAGAATTAATTGGTCCTTCCGGAAGATGTTCTCCTGAAAATTCTGATAACCAAGTGAAGAAATCCTCAATCCAAGTCATCGGATATTCTGCAAGGAAAAAAACGCTTTGGAAAATTAATAATAGAATTAATAAGAAAACGACATAACCCCAAACTTTATGAACCAGAATTTTGTCCAATCTTTCAGTCAATAATTCCTTTAATTGAGGTTTTTTCTCCGTGATTTCTGAAGTGATTTTATCAATATTTTGATAACGTCTTACAGTTTCTGTAATCTGTAAACGCTTTGGAACGCTACATTTAGAATCTTCTTGAGTAATAATCTCGTGGATATTTTCAATCTTTCCGAGATATGTATCCGCCGCTAAAAGTGTCCAGATTTTGTAAAGATTCTTTTCCGAAGTATTAGATGAAATCTTATAAACCAAAGATTTTTGTTCTAATGGAATTTCGAAAGAATTAGTCTCCGCAATTTTGAATTCATCATTAAAAACCGCTTCTCGAACAGTTTCAATTCCTAGATTTTGTTTTGCGTTGGTTTCAAAAACTGGAATATTTAGAATCTGTGAAAGTTTAGAAATATCAATTTTGATTCCTCGTTTTTCGGCCTCATCCACTTGATTAACAACTAAAATCACAGGAATTCCCAAATCCTGGATCTGTTGAAAAAGAAGCAGGCTTCTTCTCATATTAATAGCATCAGCAATATAAACAACACCAGAATAATCTTCCTGAATCAAATAGCGAGAAAAGATAGCTTCGTCTTCGGAAGTTGGGTAAATACTGTAAGAACCAGGCAAATCGATAACTTCGACTTCCTCATTTTTGTAAATATAATTTCCAGAATGGCTGGCAACGGTTACACCAGCATAGTTTCCAGTCTTTTGTTTTCTGTTACAAAGAATATTGAAAAGAGTAGATTTCCCGACATTGGGATTTCCAACCAATAGAATTTGTTTTTGCTTTTTGTCCTGCATCATTCCGAAACTTCTACCTTAATAAATCTTGCTTCTGCTTCTCTTAGGGCGATTCTGGTTTTATCCGAGCCGTATTCTATATATAAAGGTCCGTTAAAAGGGGCTTGATAAAGAATCCTAAAAGTCGTTTCCGGCAACAATCCCATTTCTATGATTTTCGTAGGCATTTGCAAATCGTCATTATCATAATCCTTGATAATGCCTAATTTGTTCTTCGGGAAACAACAGAGTTTGTCTATATGTTTTTGCAAAACTTTTTAATTTTTTGGAAGTACAAATATAGCTTGTTTTAAATAAATCTAAATAAGGATTTTGGTCATAAAAAAAACCGGAAACTTAATTTCCGGTTTTTGATTTATTTTTTCTTTTTCTCTGCGACCTGAACAACTTCTATCGGATTGTCATTGGCATTGAAGAAATCTTTTGCAATTTTCTCTTGATTTTTCATCATTTCTCCAATTGTCATATCGCTTCCTGGCATTTTCATTGTCAACATATTTTGTGGAACCTGAGCGCGCCATTCTGCCATTGGGTCTTGTTTGAACGCAGCAAAAGCTTTATCGAATTTATCTTTAGGAATCACTTTTTTCTCGTTGCTTACCATTCCCGATTGTGCCTGTAATTCTTCTACATAAGAAAATTCTTTCCAATCTTTTACTGATTTGTTTCCAGACAACAACCAAGAATAATTTTTACCTTCATCCTCGATTTTCACGATTAATCCAGGCAAACCGTAGAATTTATAAGGTCCATCTTGAAAAGGGATGTCAGTTGAGAACCAAGCTGTCCATTTTCTGCCGCCAAATTCTGTCGTAGCTTTTTGAGTATTGTATTCTCCAATTTTTTCTTTGTCAGAAAGGATTTTCCAGTCGAATTTTACATCGTCTTCGTAAGCGAAAAGATTTTTACTGATTCTATCAACATATTGCTCTTTCATATCAGGATACATTTTATATATCTTGAAAGCGAATTTTGGCATTTTTATCGTTTTCGAAAGGTCTTTCCAAGCTTTGGTTTTTTGCATTTCTTCCACCGCCATTTTTATAATAGAATCTTGTGCAGTAATTGTAAAATCCTGATAGATTGATTTATCTTTCACAATATCAAGCGTTGCCATTACTTTATCAATTCTTGCCGAATCTTTTTTCGGTTTGAAACTTAATTCATAAAAGAAACGATTGGCAGTTTCTTGTGCAGAAACCATTAATCCTAATAGTAGCAAAGGAAGAATGACTAATTTTTTGAGAGATTTCATAATTTCTATATTTTCTGTTTTCAAATAATTAGTGCAGGATTCTGAAAAATGTTACATAATTACTGATACATTTTTTTAATTGACTCATTCATCAGTTGATAAATTTTTAAATGTTCATCATCTTTGATAAGTTCTTCGTGAAGTTTTAAAATTCTTTCATCACCTCTCACAGCTGGTCCTGTTTGTGCCGATTTTGGTTCTAAATGATGAATTTTCTCCACAGTTTCGTCAATCAATGGAATAAAATATTCGAAAGGTAAATCCTGAGAATCCGAAATTTCCTTTGCTCTTGCAAAAAGATGATTCACGAAGTTACAAGCGAAAACCGCTGTTAAATGAATGTATTTTCGTCTTTCGTAATCAGAGGTTTCAACGTTTTCTGAAATGATTGAAGCTAATTCAAATAATGATTTTTCATCAATCTGATTTTCAGCTTCTATGAAAAACGGAATTTTTGAATAATTTAAATTCTTGGTTTTAGAAAAAGTCTGCAAAGGATAAAAACTTGCTTTTCTATAATTACCTTTCAAAACTTCCATTGGAAGCGAACCTGAAGTATGCGCAACCAAAGTATCTTCTTTTTTAATTAAATCTGAAACTTGTTCAACAGAAGAATCTGAAACAGAAATCAAATAAAAATCTGCATCTTCCAATTTCTCCGTCGAAAAAGGAATGTTAAATTCTTCTGAAATTTTTTTTAATTCAATTTCATTCCGCCCAAAAATCTGATGGACTTCGATATTATTTTGTGTAAAAGCTTTTGCGAGATGATAAGCGACATTTCCAGAGCCGATGATAACTGTTTTCATACAACAAAGATAAAGTTTTGACTAATCTTGAAACAGTTACGTTTAATATAAATTCAAAGAAAATTGAAAAAATAATTTAACTTTGGTCTTATTTTTTAATCAAAACTACGAAACATCTGAATGAAGCTCAAGGATGAGGAAATTGTAAAGCTTTTAACTGCACCTCAAACTGTAGAGAAAGGTCTGCGCGCGATGATGGATATCTATCAGAGTCGTCTTTATTGGCATATCCGACGGATGATTGTTGACCACGACCAGGCACAGGATGTTTTGCAGGATACATTTATCAAGGCGTATCAGAATATTCATCAGTTCAAGAGTGATAGCAAATTGTACACTTGGCTCTACAGGATTGCAACCAACGAATCTTTGCAGCAACTCAACAAAATGAACCGGATGAAAAAAACAGACGAAGATGCTGAATATTATATGCAGAATCTTGTCGCTGATAATGCCGGGAAAGATGGAGAAGAGATTATGATATTACTTCAAAAAGCGATTCAGACTTTACCGGAAAAGCAGAAATTGGTTTTCAATATGCGGTATTATGATGATTTGCCTTACGAGGAAATTTCAAAGATTCTGGATATGTCTGTCGGAACTTTGAAGACCAATTATCATTATGCAAAAGATAAGGTTGAACAATATATAAAGGACAACTACTCGGAAGAGTTTTAAAAATAATAAGAGAAGAATAGTTATGAAACGTTTTTGACGTTCCATTTGACAAATGAAAAATTAAATAAGAGCAAATGAAAATTGATATAGAACAACTGAACAGAAAAACACCTTATCCGGAACCTTCGGATGAGTTTTTCAAGATGATTCAGGATAATGTGATTTCGAAAACGATTGGAGAAAAAATACCTGTTGTTCAGAAAGAAGCAAAAGTTTTCTCTCTGAATTTCAAATGGGTTGCAGCAGCAGCAGTTGTTATGATTGCTGGGATTACTGCCTTTTTAGGACTTAATGATAATCCAGAGATGCAAATGGCTCAGCAAAAACCAATCGTTGATAGTGTTTACGAAATCCATTCTACAGAACAAGCGCCTGCGAATGTTTTAGCTGATAATAATGCTGTTTCAAACCAAACTCAACCAATTGAACATAAAGTTGAGCATTTGAAGTCACATCCGTCAATCGCTAATTTGTCTAAGTCTGACAATCTTAAAAATAATAATAGTTTTGATAATACAGACAGACAAGATTACGCTTTGAAAACAAAAAGAAAATCTGAGTCGGAAGTTGAAAAAGTTCTTGTAGCTTTTACACCAGAACAGATAAAAGATATTGATAGGAATAGTGAGCAAGATGTTTATCTTGACCTTTATAATTAATAACAAAAAAATAGAGAGATGAAAAAATTGTTATTGACTATTTTGATTGCGGGATTATTTTCTGCGCACACAGCCAGAGGACAAGAACGTAGAACAGGAAATGCAACTACAACACAAAGAAGTAATACAAGTTCTTCTTTAAGAGGAGCTTCAACGTCATCATTGTCACCTTCGGGAACTTATCAGAGACAAACGACTACGACAATTCCCAGAGCATCTGAATGGAGAACAATGAATATTGATGAGAAAAAATCTGCCGTAAGCAATATGTCAGTAAAGGAACGTTCTGCTTTTCTGCAAAAGATGAAGGAAAATATTACAATTGATGACCTTGAGATTCCAGCAGAGAAACAAGATGAATTCAAAACTCTTTTTGCTGAATATCAGAGCAATCAGAAACAAATAAAGGAAAAGTTCCATTCGGATAAGAATTTTGAGAATCTTTCTAATGACGAAGCAACTAACCGATTGAATCAGAGCTTTGATGTAGGACAACAGTTGCTTAATAACAGAAAAAGTTATGCGGATAAATTTTTGAAAATTCTGACTCCACAACAAGTTTTGAAGCTATTCCAAAACGAAGGGAAAATGCGTGATAAAATACTCGATAAGAAAAACGACAAATAAATTAAAAAACCTCTAAATTTTGGAGGTTTTTTTTATTTTATCAAGCACATTTACAAATGTATCCAAATAATTTTTCCTATTCTCTTAAAAATATGTATTTTCGCAAACTGATTATAAACACATAATATAAAATGGCAATTTTAGGCGAAATTAGAAAAAGATCGTGGCTATTATTAGGCGTCATAGCTTTAGGATTAGTATCATTTCTTTTTAATGCTGACACCTTTGATAAGATGTTTTCAAAGAATCCGAATGTTTTCGGTAAGGTAAATGGTGATGATATTACAAGAGATGAGTTCAACGACCAGCTTTTCATAATGCAGCAACAGGCTCAGCAACAGGGACAACCGACCAAAGGTCTTGAAGAGCAAGCTTGGCAAATCCTTGTGCAGTCAAAATTGATAAAGCAACAGTTTGACAAAATGGGACTTAAGCTTACAGATGAGATATTCTGGAGCCAGCTTCAATATGATCCAATTTTTGCACAAAATCAGCAGTATTTTGATGAAAAAGGAAATTTCAAACTTCAGCAACTTAAATCAGAAATAGAAGCTTCTCAGGCTTCAAATCCTGAAAGTTATTCTTACTGGTTGAAAAACAAAAAAGCAATTGAGTACAGAATGATGGCAAGAATGCTTTTTGGAAACTTGACTTCCGGTATCACTACCAGCAAAAAAGAAGCTGAGTTGATGATAAAGTTCCGTGATGATATGGCTAATATCGATTTCGTAAAAGTTGACTATCTTGAGTTTTCTAAAAAGAATGACGTAAAAGTGACGACTCAAGATCTAGCTGATTACATCAAATTACATCCTACAAGATTCAAAGCAACAGCAAGCAGAAACTTGGCCTATGCTTATTTCCCAGCGGCACCAAGTGCTTCTGATGATGCTGCAACTTTGAACGAATTGAATAAATTATACCTTAAAGGAACTGATGCTTCCAACGGAGCAGAAAACTTCCAGAATACAACCAACGATTCCATGTTCGTAGAATTGAATTCTGATGTTCCTTTCATTCCTCAGTATGTAAGCCCTACACAATTGCCAACAGAACTTAAAGATAAAATCGCAACTGCTGCTATCGGACAAACTTTTGGACCTTACAAAGAGCAAACGCTTTATGTAGTTTCTAAATTATTAGACAAAAAAGCTTCTGATTCTACATTGTCAAAACATATCTTGATCGCTTATAAAGGAGCCGAAAGATCTACCGCAACTAGAACAAAAGAAGCAGCTAAGAAAACTGCAGATAGTTTATTGGCTGTTATCAAAGCTGATCCGGCTAAATTTGCTGATGGATTGAAATTGTCTGATGAGCCAAATGCTGTAGAAAGAAACGGAAGTGTAGGATGGACGACACCAGCGAGTCAGTTTGCTCCAGGATACTTGAGTTTCTTGGCGAATAATGCAAAAGGGACGACTGGATTGCAAGAAACTGCTTTTGGATATCACATTATCAATGTCGAAGATAAAAAATCAGGTGCAATGACTTATAAAATTGCTCACCTTGCAAAAGTTATCAAAGCTTCTGACAAAACAGAAAATCAAGTTCTTACTCAGGCTACAAGATTCATTCAGCAGACTGAAGGCAAAAGCTTTAATCAATTCAAAAGCTTAGCGGAGAAAAACAAATACAGATTTGACAATCCTAAAACAGTTGGTCGTTTCCAAGGAACGCTTCCTGGTATTGGTTCAGATAAGGATGGAGACGTTATTGCTTGGGCTTTTGATAAGAAAAGAGAAATAGGCGATACAGATATTTTTACGGTTGAAGGAACTGGTGACAGAATTGTAGCTTATTTGGTAGGAAAACAAGACGAGGGTCTTTCTGATCCAGAAACTGTAAGAGATCAGATAGAACCAGTTGTGAAGAATAAAATTCTTGCTAAGAAAATCATCGAGAAAATCAATGCAGGGAAATATTCATCCCTTGATCAGGCAGCAAAAGCTTTTGCAACTACGAAAGGTAGTGCTGATGTTAATCTTTTCAATCCTGCTGTAAATGGGGCGATGGAGCCTAAAGTTGCTGGTGCGGCATTTGGGGTTGCTACAAACAAATTATCCCAACCAATCGAAGGGATGACGGGTGTTTATCTTGTTGTTAAGAAATCTGTTAATACCAACAAATTGCCTGGAGATATTAAGCAGATTACAGAATCTATCAATCAACAAAACTCTCAACAGTTTACAGGTGCATTCTTGAAGAGTCTTCAGGATAATGCAAACATAAAAGATTTTAGAATCGAAGTTTGGGATAAGACTGCTCAATAATAGATTTACAATATATCAGAATAAACAGAAGCGGCATGATTGTCGCTTCTGTTGTTTTTTATTTATAATAATTATAGATCCAATATTCTTATATTTGCTAATTAGTAAAACCAAACAAAAACGTGAAGTTAAGTAAAGAATTAAAAACAGGATTGATCGCTATATTAGCTATTATTAGTTTTGTCGTGCTTTATCAGTTCATGAAAGGGAAGAGCCTTTTCACGACTGATAATATCTTTTATGTAAAGTATGATAACGTAGAAGGTCTTTCTGTTTCCAATCCAGTTTCTATAAACGGATTAAAAGTAGGTCAGGTTGATGAAATAAAACCTATAACCACAAAAGCAGGCAAATTACACTTTGTGGTGAAATTGACCATTGATGATAATTTTGAATTCTCGAAGAACTCTACAGCAGAAATCTTTGAACCAGGTCTAATGTCTGGAAAACAAATGAAAATTAATTTATTTTATGGTGGAGATATTGCAAAAGATGGAGATACTCTGAAGGGAAATTATGAATTGTCAATGCTGAACAGTCTTTCCTCACAAGTAGGTCCGGTAAAAGACCAGTTGCAAAGTGTTTTGAAAAGAGTAGACTCTTTGACCAATAATGCGAATAAAATGTTTGATGATCGCAATCGCGAAGAGATAGCCATTTTGCTTAAAAGTCTAAATCATACTATTGCTTCTTATGACCGTACTTCACAAGGAATCAATACACTTTTGTCCAATAGTGATCCACGTCTGCAAAAAGTATTGGACAATGCAAATCAGACTATGATTTCAGCAAATTCGGCAGTCGATAAATATGGTAATCTTGCACAAAGTATTGATACCAAAAAATTGAACGCAACCATCGCAAATCTTGACGCGACTGTTTCCAGTTTAAATACAGTTATTTCCAGCATACAAAAAGGCGAGGGAACACTTGGTAAAGTGATGAAAGATGAACAACTTTACAACAATCTAGAACAGACATCAAAAAATCTAAATGAATTGATTCTAGATTTAAAAGCTAATCCGAAACGTTATATCAACTTCTCGGTTTTTGGTAAGAACACAGATAAAAAATAAGCTATGCAATATATTGATAATGCTATTTTTCTAATTCTTTTAATTGCTGGTTTCGGGCTGTTTTTTAAAAGTCTGAAAGAAATCTATCGCAATATCAAGTTAGGAAAAGAAATCGACAGAACCGATAGGAAATCGGAACGCTGGGCAATTATGACCAGAGTTGCGCTTGGACAAAGCAAAATGATAAAACGTCCTATTGCGGGAGTTTTGCATATTTTCGTTTATGTAGGTTTTGTCATTATCAATATAGAATTGTTAGAGATTATTATTGATGGAATTTTCGGGACGCACCGGTTTTTACAAAGTATTTTCGGAGATTCTTTTTATGCATTCTTCACATCAACTTTAGAAGTTTTGGCTGCTTTGGTGGTTTTTGCAGTTGTCGTATTTTTCATCAGAAGAAATTTCTACGGAGTAAAACGATTAACAATGAAAGAACTGTTCGGTTGGCCAAAGAACGATGCCAATTGGATTTTGATCATCGAATTTGCTTTGATGGTCGCTTTCTTCACCATGAATGGAGCGGATTATTATTCTGATGCAACTCGTTTTGGTTCTAATTTTCCCATTTCAAAACATTTGTTTCCTTTCTTTGGTAATTTCAGTTTAGAAGCCCTTCATATTATTGAAAAATCTGCTTGGTGGTTTCATTTTGTTGGGATTTTGTTCTTTATGAATTATCTGTATTATTCCAAACATCTTCATATTATTTTGGCTTTCCCAAATACTTGGTTTGCAAATCTTGAGGAAAAAGGAAAATTCAATAATCTGGATTCCGTAACCAAAGAAATCAAATTGATGATGGACCCAAATGCAGACCCTTACGCAGCTCCAGCCGAAGGGGGAGCAGAAGTTCCTTCGAAGTTTGGAGCAGAAGATATATTCGACCTCAATCAACATCAATTGATGAGTGCTTATTCTTGTACCGAATGTGGGAGATGTACCTCTTCTTGCCCTGCAAATATTACAGGAAAAAAATTATCTCCGAGATTGATTATGATGAAGACCAGAGACCGTTTGGAAGAAGTGGGAAGAAACATCAACAAAAATGGAGGTAAGTTTGTAGACGACGGTAAAAAATTACTGAACGATTACATTACTAAAGAAGAACTTTGGGCTTGTACCACTTGTAATGTTTGCGTAGAAGCTTGTCCAGTTTTGATTGATCCTTTATCTATTATTTTCGAAATGAGAAGATTCTTGGTAATGGAACAGTCTGCAGCACCTACAGAACTAAATCTGATGATGACCAATGTCGAGAACAATGCTGCACCTTGGCAATACAACCAGGCTGATCGTCTGAACTGGGCTAATGATAATTAATTTAACAATGTAAAAAATGTAACAATGTAACAAAGATTGGTAAATTGTTCCACTGTTATATTGGTAAATTGAAACTAATATGGATTTCACTATAAAAACAATGGCGGAATACGCAATGGAAGGCAAATCTCCCGAAGTTCTCTTTTGGGTTGGTTGTGCTGGAAGTTTCGATGATCGTGCGAAAAAAATCACGCGTGCATTCTGCAAAATCCTTAATAAAATCAATGTAGAATTTGCTGTTCTGGGACAAGAGGAATCTTGTACGGGAGATCCAGCAAAACGTGCCGGAAACGAATTTGTTTTCCAAATGATGGCATTGACAAACATCGAAGTTCTGAACGCTTACGAAGTCAAGAAAATCGTAACAGCTTGCCCACATTGTTTCAATACTTTGAAGAATGAATACCCAAGTCTTGGAGGAAATTATGAAGTTTTGCATCATACTCAATTTCTTAAAAACTTAATGCAGGAAGGAAGATTGAAGATTGAAGGTGGAAGCTTTAAAGGAAATAAAATCACATTCCACGACCCTTGTTATCTCGGAAGAGCCAATGACGAATATGAAGCGCCAAGAATGCTTCTAGAAAAACTGGATGCGGAATTGGTTGAAATGAAACGTTGTAAGACCAATGGATTGTGTTGTGGTGCTGGAGGTGCACAAATGTTCAAAGAACCTGAAAAAGGGAATAAAGATATCAATGTGGAAAGAACTGAAGAAGCACTTTCATTCGAACCAAAGATTATTGCAACCGGCTGCCCTTTCTGTAATACGATGATGACGGATGGTGTAAAGCATTTCAATAAAAATACAGAAGTAGAAGTTAAAGATATTGTAGAACTTTTGGCAGAAGCGGAAGATCTTTAAATTCTTTGCCAAAATAAATTAAAACCTCAGAACTTCTGAGGTTTTTCATTTTATGAAATTGAATTAAAATCCGTAATTTTATATCTTTAAAATTGTAATATGAAAATCGAGGAATCAAGTATTGTAGAAACGAACGATTATCGCGTCATTATATATCCAGCTTCAAGGCCTTTTACTGCTAAAGAAAGCAAAACCATCGCGGAGAAATTATATGATTTCTTAGGTGGTTGGGCTGCACACGGAAAAGAATTGTCTTCATCTTTCAAAATTGAAAAAAATCAATTCATAATAATTTGTGTAGATGAGGAAAAAGAAGCAGCTTCTGGTTGCAGTATTGATGCACTTGGAAAGATAATGAGAGAATTGGATACAGAATTTGATTTTGGATTATTTGATAGAATGAAAGCAAGTTATGTTG
This sequence comes from uncultured Weeksellaceae bacterium, assembly GCA_963530025.1. Lineage (GTDB taxonomy): Bacteria > Bacteroidota > Bacteroidia > Flavobacteriales > Weeksellaceae > Epilithonimonas. The sequence goes on along the minus strand of CAUSBY010000014.1, from coordinate 59,618 downwards.
AAAACGGAGAAGTAAAAACTTTGAAGTTATCTGATTTCAAAAATAAAATAAGAAGCGGAGAATTATCAAAAGATATAGAGGTATTTGATTTTTCAAAAAATACTTATCTCGATTTCTTAAGCCATTTTTTACAGCCTTTTGCAAGAAGTTGGGCTTCATACATTTCTTAATTTTCCGAATGTAAACTGATGTAGATCTTGAAAGTACTTTTCCTGACCACGGCTCACAAATATAATGATGATCGCATTTTTTTTCATCAGGCAACAGAACTTGTGAAACGTGGTTTTGATGTAAAAATTTGTAGTCTGTGTTCAGAATTAGTTGGAATTATTGAGAATATTGAAATTGAGTCTTATTCGATACTAGATCAAAGTGCAAGACACAAAACAGAAACTTTTCTGAGAATTTGCGAAGATTATCAACCGGATTCTATTATTTGCTCCGAACCGATTGCTGTTATCGCAGCTCATCAATTCAGGAAAAATAAAAAAAGAAGCGTTGTTTATGATATTACAGAGTGGTATCCGGCAATGACCATGCTACAGAATTACAGTTCTCCAATGAAGCTTGTTCATGGAATTAAATTTTTTCTGATACAATTATATGCGGGATTTCTAAGCACACATTTTATTTTTGGAGAAGAGACCAAGAAATTTCCGCTGGCTCATTTTTTTCCTTTCAAAAAGAAACTTATTCTGCCCTATTATCCGGATGAGAAATTCGTTATCGAGGGTATAAAAAAACTCGAAAATAATCAGATCACGCTTTGTTATACAGGCGCGCTTTCTGAAGATAAAGGAATTGGGAATTTTTTTAAAGCCATCGAAACTCTTAGGAGAAGACGACCGGGATTAATCATTAAAATCCTGATCATAGGTTCGGCGAGAACAGAAACGGATAAAATTTATTTTGACAATCAGCTTGTAAAATTATCAGTTAAAAATGTCGAAATCAGAAAACCTACATCATTTGAAGATTTCACAAAGGCTTTTTCAGACGCTGATATTTGTTTTGACCTCAGAGGATTTAATTTCGAGAACCATCATTCTCTTCCTATCAAGCTGTTTTATTACATGGGAGCTGGAAAACCCATCATTTACTCCAATTTGAAAGGAATTAGAAAACACATGGATATTTCAGGTTTCGGCTTTTTAGTTAATCCCATAGATGCTGGATATATTGCTGATTGTATAGAAAAATATCTTGATGATCCTTTGCTCTATGAGCAACATGCGGAAACCGCTAGGAGAAAATTCACACAAAAATACAATTGGAAAGTTATCAGCAATTCTTTCGTTAACTTTATAGAAAATTCTTTACCTAAACGCTAAAAATGAAGCAGCTCAAAGTTGTTCAGACTTTCATTTCCCGATTTTTGATATTGATACTAAGTTTCGGCTTGGTCATCTTTTCTACCAATGTCTGGGGAAGTGAGGGAAAAGGAACAATTTCGATTGTCATTGCAAACGTTGCTATTGTTAGTTTTTTCAGCAGTATTTTTTCAGGCAGCAGTACATCATATTTTGCCCATAAATTCAAGGTCGAGCAAGTTCTGATGTATTCTTATGTTTGGTCTATAATTATAGGTATTTCTGTTCCTTTGTTCTTCAGTTTTGCGTCGCTTCAGGATTCGTATTTATATTATTTGATTGGTATTTCTTTATTTTCATCGTTGCTTACGACAAATATAAGCTTGTTCATTGGGACTCAGAACATCAAGATGTTTAATCTTTACACGGTTTTGCAACAGCTGATACACGTTTTGTTCATAGTTGTATTGATTTATTTTGTGAAATTAAAGGATGTCTCTGTATATTTCCTTGCACAAACTTTATGTCTTCTATCATTATTTTTATTGAGTTTTTACCAGATTCTCAAGAAGTGCAAAATCTCAAATTTTAAATTCTCAAAAACGGTATTCATTGATATGTTCGAATATGGTTGGAAAACCCAATTAAGTGCATTCATTCAGTTTTTGAATTACAGACTTTCGTTCTATTTTTTGGAATATTTTGAGGGAATTGCTGCAGTTGGGATATTTTCCATCGGAATTACTTTTTCCGAAGCGATCTGGACGATTACCAGAAGCATTGCCGTCGTCCTTTATTCTGATGTTGTCAATTCTAAAAGCAAAGAAGAATCTATTATTAAAACCAAATCTTCGCTCAAACTTTCTTTCACATTGATGCTTATTTTTCTTCTCGGAATTATCATTATTCCTGCACAAGTTTATGTTTTGATCTTCGGAAATGAGTTTAGCGAGACCAAAAAAATTATGCTTCTCCTCTCTCCAGGGATTTTTGCAATTGCAATAAGTGATATGATCGGCTATTATTTTTCTGCGATCAAGAATCTCACGATCTTAAATATCAAATCGATTATTGGCTTGCTAATTACGGTGACGTTCTCATATTTTGCAATCCCAAAATGGGGAATTTGGGGTGCCTGTTTTGTAACATCCGCTTCTTATTTGGTTTCCGGATCGATATTGTTTTGGAAATTCTATCAGACAACGGATTTCAAGATTCGGGATTATCTGATATCAAAAGATGAAGTTGCCAGTTTGATACAAACTTTTTCAAGGAAAAAATACTAATATTCCTTATTGGGGAGTTATTTAAGAATAGAATCAAAAACTTATTTTTACGAATCGAAAAAAGATTAAAAAATGTGCGGAATCTGTGGTTATTATTTGTCAAAGAAAGAAATTTCCTCTAAGAATATTTTGGAGATGAATAATGCGATCCGGCATCGTGGCCCGGATGATGAAGGTTTCTGGTTGTCAGATGGATCAAAAGGAGAATCTTTTTCCGGGGAAAATTCTACACAGCAGGTCAAAAATATTTTTCCAGTTCTACCCGATTCGGAATCTAGAATTGCTTTAGGCTTTCGTAGGCTTTCTATCTTGGATCTGTCAGAAAAAGGTCATCAGCCGATGCTTTCCGATAATGAACGGATAACGATCACATTCAATGGAGAGATCTATAATTTCAAAATATTAAGAAAAGAACTCGAGGATCTTGGACACAACTTCAAAAGTAATTCAGATACAGAAGTTATTTTAAGGTCTTACCAAGAATGGGGAATGGATATGGTCGCTAAATTAGATGGGATGTTTGCCATCGCTTTGGTCGATCTGGATAAAAACAAATTGCTTCTGGCGAGGGACAGAGTTGGGATGAAACCGCTCTTCTATTATAAAAAAGAAAACGAGTTGATATGGGCGTCAGAGATCAAAGCGCTGCTTAAAAATGAATGTGTCACTCCCGAGATCAACTGGCAAGGCGTTTACAGCAATTTTCTTTTTCAAACGACATTAGCTCCGGAAACTTGTTTTCAGAATATCTATTCCTTGGAACCGGCTACTTTTTTGATCTTTGATTTGAATGATTTTTCATCATCTAAACAAAAGTATTGGCAATTCCCAACTGGAAAATTGACACAAATATCAGAACAGGAAGCAGTTGCTAAAGTTGATAAGCTACTTTCTGAAAGTGTAGAAAAACAGCTTTTTGCCGATGTTCCTGTCACAAGTATGATGAGTGGAGGAATAGATTCTACACTCATCACAGCAAAATCAAAACCTTATAAAGAAGATATTAATGCCTTTACGATAGCGTATCAATTTTCAGAAGATGAAGTGAAGAATGCTTCTTTAATGGCTGATAAAATTCAAATTCCACACCACATAAAAAATGTTACGGATGAAGAAGTTTTGAATCAATTAAAGGAAAATATCCAACATTTTGAAGAACCTTACAGTAGTTTGGAAGTTCTGATGAACGCTGCAGAATATGCAAAAGAGCTTGGTTTTAAGGTCGTTTTAAGTGGAAATGGGGCAGATGAACTTTTTGCAGGATATTCCCATTCTTTGAAGCTTGATCAATGGAAGTCTATGAGGAAATTTAATTTCATCCGTCATTTTATTTTCACGAATGATAATTTTTCTAAAAAAGTCAAAAACTATTTTTCTCAAGATAGTATGTTGGATTTCTTCAGGCAAAGTCAAGTCGGGATGAAGCCTTTCGAAGCCAAGAGTATTTTCATTAAAGATGTTTTCAATAAGATTAATCCTGACTTGAAGAATAAAAAATTATCGGAAACCAAAGATTATCAAGGTCTTTTCGAATATGATATGAAATATTCCCTTTCGTCTCATCATGTTTTCCGTGATGATTTGAGCGCAATGAAATATGGTGTTGAATTTAGATATCCTTATCTGAGCAATGATTTGATTGATTATGTTTCAACATTGCCGGAAAATTTAAGATATAATGGTATTCAAAACAAACCGCTTCTAAGAAAAGTAGCGAAAAAATACGTTCATCCGGAAATATTGAAAATGCCGAAACGTGGTTTCTCTTTTCCTCTTTCACATTTTATCAAAACTGAGTCTAAGGTCAGAGATTTTATCTTAGAAAACCTGGATAGTCTGAAGAAGAGAGATTTTTTTGATTCGAAAGTCATTGATGATTGGTGGAATAACCAAAATAATGAATATGATTGTGTGAAAATCTGGCAATTGGTGACATTTGAACTTTGGTATCAGAAATATTTTGAAAATCAATAAAAATATATTTTTATTTTACCTTTGCGTTATGAAGAAATATTTTCTTACAATTGTATTTGTCCTACTTGTACTGGTCTCTTGTCGTGGAGACGAGGAGGATACACAGACCATTGATCAGGTTTTGAAGCTTTATGTGAAAAATTCTGCGGAGCAAGATTTATTAAATTCTAAAATACCAGGTTCGTACTCGTCCGTTGCTTTATTGGACCTTTTGGATGAAACCACTGCAAATAAACCTATTACTGGACAGACTTTTCCGAAAGATGCTGATGATGTAGTTTATATGGATTATCCCGCGGGTGCTGTTCGACTTTTAAAAGATATTGTCACATCAAATCCGGATGAGAAAATCTATTATTCTAATTTTATTATCCAATATTTTAAAATTGTAAATTCAGTTTCTACTCTTAGTAGTCAAGATACTATTCGAATAGAGTATAGTTGGACACCATCACTTTTTCAAATATCAAAACTCTGGTATAATGAAGAGCTGAAATTCACAAAAACTCAGGTAGGTCCAAACATTGTCACAATCGTGAAATAAAATCCTTAAATTTGCAATCGTCAGAGAATTAATGTTGATTTTCTGAGTACGAAATACTATCAACCAACAACCAAACTATGTTACAGGTTAATTTTTTGCGCGAGAACAAAGAGCGCGTTTTGGAAGGCTTGAAGAAAAGAAACTTCAAGGAATTAGATTTGGTCGATGCAGCGGTTAATGCTGACGACGAAAGAAAAAGATTACAGTTCGAGCTAGACTCACAACTTTCCGAAATGAACAGAATCTCCAAAGAAATCGGAATTCTGATGAAAGAAGGAAAAAAAGAGGAAGCTGAAGCTGCTAAATCCCAAACGTCGCAATACAAAGAGTCCAGCAAAGAATTACAAAATGAGTTGAATGAAGCTGAGAAGTCACTTCTCAATATTTTATATCAAATCCCAAATATCCCTTACGAAAAAGTAGTTGCCGGAGTTTCTGCTGATGACAACGAGATTGTTTACGAATCTACAACTGTGGAAGGTCTTGGCGAAGGTGCAATTCCACATTGGGAACTCGCTAAAAAATATAACTTAATTGATTTTGAATTAGGTGTTAAAGTGGCTGGTGCTGGTTTTCCTGTTTATTTTGGAAAAGGGGCGAGATTGCAGAGAGCTTTGGTTCAATATTTCTTGGACAAAAATACAGATGCAGGTTATCAGGAAGTGAACGTTCCACACGTTGTGAATGAGGCTTCTGGTTACGGAACTGGACAATTGCCTGATAAAGAAGGACAAATGTACTACGTGGGCGCAGATGATTTGTATTTGATTCCAACGGCAGAAGTTCCAGTGACCAATATCTACAGAGATGTGATTATTGACGAGAAAGATTTGCCAATCAAGAATACAGCTTTTTCTCAGTGCTACAGAAGAGAAGCAGGAAGTTACGGAGCGCACGTAAGAGGTTTGAACAGACTTCATCAATTCGAAAAAGTGGAGATTGTAAGAATTGAGAAACCTGAAAATTCTTACGCTGTTTTGGAAGAAATGGTAGAACACGTTAAATCTATTTTGGAAGATTTAGAATTGCCTTACAGAATCTTGAGATTGTGCGGTGGCGATACAGGTTTTGCATCTGCAATGACTTATGATTTCGAGGTGTGGAGTGCTGCGCAGGAAAAATGGTTGGAAGTAAGTTCTGTTTCTAACTTTGAAACGTTCCAAGCCACTCGTTTGAAATGCCGTTACAAAGGCGATGGAAAAACGCAGTTGGTTCACACGCTTAATGGTTCTGCAATGGCTTTGCCAAGAATTATGGCAGCTTTGTTAGAAAACAACCAAACGCCAGACGGAATCAAATTACCAAAGAAAATTGCAGAATATGCAAGATTTGAATTGATTAATTAATTTAAATTCTAATACAAATATGAAAGTCGCAAAGTAAAATTTGCGACTTTTTTGTTCTTCGATTTTAAAATTATTCTATTTCCCGCGCTTTTAGAAGTATTTTGAATTAATATTATCTAAATCTTTTCCATCGTAACTTATTCTGTATATAACTTCATTTGAATCGACCATCTGAATGTACTCATCAAAAAAAATAAAATTATCAGTTCCTTGATAAGAAATAAAATGGTCCATTCCTCCAAAACTCCATTTTTCATTACCATTTTTATCTAATCTTAGAATTTCAAGTTCATCATAAACAAATAAATCATTTTGGAATAGGACAATATCAATTATGTCTGTACATTCTTTAATCCAATTTAATTTCAAATTTTCAAGATTTAGAGATAGAATTATTCCATCAAAATAAATAATAATTGAATCGTCGATAATCAGAAAACTATCTTTATGAATATAATATTCTGAATTATGTAGCCTTCCGAAAATTTGTATTGAATTTGTTACTTGTGCATCATAATTATGAAAAGAAATTTTCACTTTTAAATTGATTGATTCAAGCGATGACTTTTCATTTATTAATTTAGATTCAATAAAATTGCTAAAATAAGATTGTAAGTTAGAATTAAAAGATTCATTATTTTTAATGCTCTCGAAAGTTAGAATGCCATTTTCTAATTGAATATTATTCATAATAATTTTGCTTAATTATTATTTCAAATTCAAAAAGTAATTCCAAATCAATCGAATCTCACCATAATCAAAATCCGAAGGCAAAACCGATTTCCAATCGTTGATATTCTCTTTTGGTTCAGCCTTGAATTGTTTTTCGAAAGCTTCAACTTTACTTTTTGGATAGATTCTCAAAAGGTCGTTTCTGTCCAATAGATTTTGTTCAGCGTATTTTGAAAGATGTCCAAAAATAGTTGAATTCACCAAGCCTCTTTCTTTCGCAATCTCAGCAACTGTTTTTCCATTTTGAAACAACTGATAAGTCAAAACGTGCGTCGGAACTTTCTTGATGGCCATAGAAACTTCAACATCTTTTTCTTTATCGAATAAAGGTGTTTCCAAAAGATAAACTTCTTTCAAATCCTTCAGATAATCTTCAATATCATCCAGCCAGACACGAAAATCTTCGTTAAAAGCTTTCAAACCTTTTACACCTTTGGTTTCGGAATAGAAATCTTTGAGCGGAGAAAATATTTTCTCATTCACATTCGAGAAAAAGAAATTGACAGCACCTTTAGCTTTGATTTCAATCTCAGTCCATTCTTCCTCACCTTGCAGGAATTTCTGAGTTTTCTGAATCAAGATTCTCTCAAATTTTTGGAAAATAGTAATGTAATTTTCAATATCTGCTTTTAAACAATGATAGAGATAATCGGCTTTTTCTTTGTCAATGAATTTACTGCTTCGGCTAATCACCATCCAGTTTTCCAAAGCGGATTGAAACCAGACACAATCGATTCTTCTGATGACTTTCTGGATGCTGTAATCGTATTTTTCAGCATTAAGGATTTCCTCGATTTTGGAATTCGCGTGCGTCTCATCCTGAAACTTAGAAACTCGTTTGTCAGAGAAAATAACTTCGGGTGTGATTTTGGATTTTAAAACAATTCCTTCCAAAGTTCGGCAACGCGACAGCGCCACATAAACCTGACCGGAAGCAAAACTTTTTCCTGCATCAATAATCAATCGGTCAAAGGTTAAACCTTGACTTTTATGAATCGTAACCGCCCAAGCCAAACGAATCGGAAACTGTTTGAAACTTCCCAAAACTTCTTCTTTGATGTTCTTTTCATCATCCAAAGAATATTTTTTCTGCTCCCAAGTCTCTGCTTTCAAAGTGATTTCTTCTTCGCTTCCGTCAAGGATTACAGAGATTTCATCCTCATCGAGATAAGAAATTTGAGCGAGTTTCCCGTTGTAATATTTTTTATCTGATGAAGTGTCATTTCGGATGAACATAATCTGTGCACCGACCTTTAGCTCGAGGACTTCATCATTCGGATATTGAGTTTCCTTGAATTCTCCTATAACATCAGCAGTATAAGTGTGTGGCTTCCCACCAAGTTCTTTAATCTTTTTCTGATTAATGTCGTCAGCCATTTTGTTATGCGAACATAGATAAACATATGCTTCATCTTTTGGGTCGAAGTCTGGCTGATACCTTTTATTCAGAGCTTCGAAATCAATGTCTTCTGTGATTCCGTCTCGGATTGCATTAAGGATTTCGAGAAAATGTTCATCGGTTTGTCGATAAACTTTAGTCAATTCCAGTGTGATGAAATTACTGCCTTCCAAAGCTTTGGCGTGAAAGAAAAACGGCGATGAATAATACATTGATAAAATGTACTCATCTCTCACAACAGGAGGTAACTGATAAAGGTCGCCGATGAACAACATCTGAACACCTCCAAACTTTTGCTGATTTCTGCGAACGTGACGAAGAGAAAAATCCATCATATCCAAAACATCCGCTCGAAGCATCGAAGCTTCATCAATAATAATGATTTCTATTTCGCGGAGAAGTTTCAGTTTGTCTTTTCGATACTTGAAATGTGGCATTAAATCCGCAATGTTGTTCGCTAGATTTTGGTCGATTCTTTCCGTGGTTGGGAGAAAAGTTCTGAGCGGTAAACCAAACATAGAGTGGATTGTAACACCACCTGCATTGATAGCTGCGATTCCCGTAGGAGCAACTACAATATGTTTTTTTTTGGTTTTTTTTACAAAATCGTTGAGAAATGTAGTCTTTCCGGTTCCTGCTTTTCCAGTAAGAAAAATGCTTCGGTTGGTGTGTTCTACGATTTCAAAAAGAGAGTCATTCATCGATTCAAAGATAGAGAATCAGGAGAGAAGAATCAAGTTTAAAGAGACAAGAAAAAGGATTTAATAAAAAGGCTTCGAGAGCCTCAGCCTGGCAAAAACGAAATACTATAAACTACTTTATCCTGTCAGGATTCTGTTTCAGAAAACTGTCCCAACCAGAATAAGATTTGTCTGTTGAGAGACTTCCGGAATTAAAATGATGACAAACAGCAACTGCCAAACCATCGGATGCATCAAGATATTTTGTAGGGAATTCTTTCAGTTTTAAAAGGTTTTGCAGCATACCTGCTACTTGTTCTTTGCTGGCATTTCCGTTTCCGGTGATAGCCATTTTAATTTTCTTTGGAGAATATTCTATGATAGGAATATTTCTGTGGAGACTAGCTGCCATTGCCACACCTTGAGCTCGTCCCAATTTTAGCATACTTTGAACATTCTTTCCGAAGAAAGGAGCTTCCAAAGCTGTTTCATCTGGGTGATATTCATCAATCAAAGCTAAAGTTTTATCAAAAATCACCTTAAGTTTGGTCTCGTGGTTTTCGTATTTTTTCAGAATTAATTCGTGGATGGCAATCAGTTCCATTTTACTTCCTTTCACAGAAATAATCCCAAATCCCATTATCGCCGTTCCTGGGTCAATTCCTAAAATTACTTTTTCCACTACCATATCAGCAAAATTACAATTATTATCGAGATGTTTTTCTATTGACTTATCTTTGCACGTTGAATGTAATCGATAGATTTATGAAGTTTTTTCTTATTCCGTTTTTCCTATTTGTATTTACCAATACTTTTTCTCAAAACTCTGACAGTCTGAAAATTGATAATGTCAATATAGAAATTGATAGCTCAAAAGTTGATTCCAAAGCATCTATCGGACGACAATTGGTTTTGGATGGTAAACAGATTGTGAATAATATTTTTCATAGCTATTCAAGACCTTATTATTGGGAAAAGGATAATTGGATAGATTTTGGAGGAGTAGCACTTGGAACAGTTTTGCTCTATTCTGTAGATAATGATACGAGTCGTTTTTTTATGAAACAAGGAGAGAAAGCGCCAGAGGTTCTTAAAAGTTTTGGCTACTATTTCGGAAGTCCACAAAATAATTATGGTATTACAAGTGCGGTTTATCTTACAGGATTATTTACTAAAAATGAAAAAATCCGAAATACTGGTGTTCTGATGATTTCTTCTGCAACCACTGCCGGTGTATTGCAAACATTTATGAAGACCTTAGTTGGACGAGCGCGTCCTGGAGCAGGCGAAGGTAAATTCTATTTCAAGCCATTCAGTGGGCAACCTTCTTATCGGTCTTTTCCATCTGGACATACGATTTTGGTTTCCACAACAATGTTTGCATTAGCAAAACAGTTTGAAAATCCTTGGGTAAAAGCCGGAATCTATACAGTCGGAGCTATTACGCCTGTGTCTAGAATGTGGGATGGTGCTCATTTTTTCTCAGATGTTTTTCTAAGTGCTGCAATTAGTTATTTTGTGGTTGAGGGAACTTACAGATATATGAATCATTATGATGATAAAAAATCTCATAAGATTGTGAATTGGAAAATAAATGCTTCTCCTAATATGTTAGGATTGACAGGTGTTTTTTAGATGGATTGCTTTTTTTGTTAGATTGATAAGAATGTGTTAAGATTTTCATAAACATTAGATGGGAAGCTTGTTTTAAATGAAAAGTTGTTAATTTTAAAACTCTAAAAAATTAACAATCAAGATATGAAGAATCTTCTACTGACTGCGGCGGTCGTATTCTATGCAGGTTATGCAACACCTGTATTTTCTCAAAAAGCCGAAACACCCAAATTCATCAGTAATACAGAAGGAATTAAAGAATATTCCTTAAGCAACGGAATGAAAGTCCTTTTGATTTCGGACGCTTCTCAGAGTAATGCTGTCATTAACATCGTTTATAATGTTGGTTCCAAGCACGAAGGTTACGGTGAAAAGGGAATGGCGCACTTGCTAGAGCATATGTTGTTCAAAAGCACAAAAAAATTAGGCGATATTAAAAAAATGTTGTCTGACAAAGGAGGAAATGCCAACGGAACAACTTATTATGACAGAACCAATTATTATGAGGTTTTCCCTTCCAATGATGAGAACTTGAAATGGTTCCTGGAAATGGAAGCCGATAGAATGGTAAATGCAACTATTCTTCAGACTGACTTGGATAAAGAATTTTCCGTTGTTAGAAACGAGTTTGAGATTGGAGAAAACAGTCCAAGTGGCGTTTTGATGGAAAGAATTATGTCAACGGCTTTTCTTTGGCATAACTACGGAAATAGTACCATTGGAAGTAAAGAAGATGTAGAAAGAGTAAAAGCTGTAACGCTTAGAAAATTCTATGAAAAATATTACCAACCAGATAATGCTACATTAATTGTTGCAGGGAAATTTGATGAGAAAAAAGCTTTGGAATATATTGCTCAATATTTCTCAACCATTGCAAAACCAGCAAGAGTTCTTGAAACACCTTACACTGTTGAACCAGCTCAGGATGGAGAGCGTTTTGTAGAGCTTAAGCGTTCTGGAGATAGCAAAGTTGTAGGTGCGCTTTATCATACGGCTCCTTTTGCAGACAAAGATTATGCAGCTTTGGATGCGTTGCAGGAGATTTTGACGGCTGACCCATCAGGTTATCTTTACAAAGCGATGATTGATTCTCACAAAGCAGCTTCTATCTATGCTTATCAACCAACAGTTAGAGATGCGAGTTTTATGTATTTCGGTTTGGATGTTCCGGCGGATAAAGATATCAAAGCAACTGAGAATGATTTCCGTGCAGTTTTGGATAAAGTAGGAACTACAAAATATACAGAGCAGGATGTTGCAAGAGCTAAAGCTAAGTTACTTAAACAAATCGAAAATGTTAAAAATAACACGATTGGTTACGCTATCAACTTAACAGAGATTGTTGGTGCAGGAAGTTATAAATTGAATTTCCTTTACAGAGATGCTGTTGAAAAATTAACTGTAGCAGATGTTCAAAGAGTGGCTGAGAAATATTTCAGAACCAATAACAGAACGGTTGGTGTTTTCATTCCTGCAAAAGATGAGGTAAGAGTTAAGAATATCGAATATACTAATGAGCAAATCGCTTCTCTTACTAATGATTACAAAGGAAAAGCCCTTGAAAAAGAAGCCGCGCCTTTCGAAGCTAGTATCAAAAATCTGAAAGCTAATTTGACAGAAGGAAAACTAAGCAATGGAATCAAATACGGCTTAATCAAAAAAGATATCAAAGGTGGAAAAGTATTAGGTAGCTTCAAATTCCCAGTGAGTAATGCTAAGGATTTGAATGGTAAATCTGATGTCGGTTCTCTAATGGCTCAGGTTCTTAAAACAGGAACTAAAACCCACACCAAAGAACAAATCCAAGATATGCTAGACCAATGGAAGTCTAACATCAATTTCGGATTCAGTGGTCAGACGTTGTTTGTGAATTTCAGTACTTACAAAGACAGTTTGCCAAAAGTAACGGCTCTTATCAAAGAAATCCTTACGGAATCTACTTTCCCAGAAGCTGAATTGACAAAAACGATTAACGAGTACAATACTTATCTTGAAAGTTCATTAAATGACCCTCAGTCTATCGCATTCACAGAAATCGAAAAAATAACTGAGAATTATCCTAAAGAAAGTATCTATTACACAGCTTCTACTCAGGAACAGATTGATAACAACAAGAAAGTGAAGAGAGAGCAATTGGTAGATTTCTACAACAAAATCTTAGGTGGAAACAATGGAGTAGGTTCTGTTATCGGAGATGTTGACAGCAAAACTGTAGCTGGGTTATTAGAAACAACTTTCGGAAAATGGAATTCTAAATCAACTTACGAATACATCAAACCGGAATTATTCGCAACCAAAAAACAAGACAAAGAATATCTTACTCCTGATAAAGAAAACGGAGCTGCGGTTGGAAAAATCAGTTTCTCTATGGACAGAAAATCTCCTGATTATCCGGCTTTCGTTATCGCTAACGAAATGTTAGGAAGCGGTGGTTTCTTAACAGCTAGAATCCCGACTAGACTTCGTGAAAAAGAAGGAATCAGCTACGGTGCAGGGTCTTTTGTTAATGTACCTATTGACAACAACGTGGCATCTTGGTCTTGGTATGCATTCTTCAATCCGACTAAAAAAGATGCCGTTGACAAAGCTTTGAAAGAAGAAGTGAACAAAGCTGTAAAAGACGGTTTCACAGAAGAGGAATTCAAATCTAATTTGACTTCTTGGTTGAACTCCAGAAAAACAGGTCTTGGTAATGACAATACGTTGATGGGATTGGTTAATTCTCAACTTCAGTATGGTCAGTCTTTGGACGAGTACGATGCTTTGGAAGCGAAAGTTTCTGCGCTTAAAGTAAGCCAAGTGAATGATGTTCTAAGAAAATACATCAGCGAAGACAAGTTGACTTCTGTATTTGCAGGGGATTTTAACAAGAAATAATTAAAAAGATTATTCCAAAAATAACCCTTTCAGAGTTCCAAACTCTGAAAGGGTTTTCTTTTTTATCAGGTACTTTGTCAGGCTGAGGCTTTCGAAGCCCACAAGAAAAGAATAAATCAATAACGAAATTTCATATCCAATACAATATCCACATTTTTGTCATTCCGGAGGAATCTCAACATAGTATTAAAAATGTAGCTCTGAGAGATGAATCTATTAATCTATAAATTCTTATTATTTAGATTTTTCGTTTTTCCCGCGTATATTTTTTCCCTTCATAAAATAAAGGATATGATGTCAAATCGGATTGTATTTTCATTGAAAGGCCATCCAAATCGGGATATATAGTAAACCTATTCACATTTAATTTATCTAAATCTTTTTTTATGGATTCTTTATATGCTGACGGAATTACTATTTTACATAAATATTTAAGTTTATCCTGCTCTTCCAGTAAATCATTAAAACTTTTAATTTGTAAATTTTTCTGCAGAGGATGTAATATAAAACATCCATCTTGAGCCTTGACTCTTTCATTAATTTGAAAAGGTCTAACTAAATGATATTCATTTTCGTTGTTAAGATTTTTATTTACATAATCGTATGTATGTCCTTGATTTGGAAGAAATTCATATACACAACAATCAGATTCTAAAGAAGAGTTTTCTACTGCAAAAAATAAGGCAATTAATGGGCTATCTGTCCAATCTAATAACCTAGTGGGTAATCCGTGATGCTGAGCAACTACCATTAAATCAAGCCTATCTTTGATGTTATATTTTTCAAGTAAATTAATTCCTTTCCTATGAAAATCATCAAGAATATAATTTTCATAGGTTTCATAGTTTGGTAATATTTCTGCTTTAGAATTATCATTAATGGAGATTTGAAGCCTATAAAATGAAGGAATTAACTTCCACTCTTTATTTCTTTGTCCACGATAAATACATTTCATAATTAATGATTCTCGTGTTTCTAAACAATTAATAAATTCGATTAAAGATGTAACAGTTATTTCTTGCATTCTAATAAATTGATAAACTTCTCTTGTAAATATAATTATAATTCATAAAAACGACTCTATCAAAAACCCAAACAAAACCCCGCTTCAAATATGTGAAACGGGTTAATTTATTTTGTAATCCTAAGGTCAGAAATTATAATCTTATAATGGTCGCAATCCTCAAAACAGATTCCGTTTTCTTTCCAATAAGGATTTTTCGGTTCTAAGATTGGGACTTTATAAAGTTCTAGATTAGCCACAATCTTCTGAAACTCTTCTAAAGATTCTGGGTAGAAAACTAAGATGTCATCGTCATCAAATTTAGATTCAGGAATGTTATTGTCTTGTGTGAATTCCAAATTCCAATTCTCATTCTCTTTTCCAAGAAAAACTCCGTCATAACCACTATGTTCCTTGAAATCTCCAAGAACTTTAAAATCCAAAACTTTGGTGTAAAAACCAATCAGCTTTTCCAAATTCTGAGTATGTCGTGCGTATCGAAAAATCATTCTTGTATTTTTAGGTTAATCACAAAGGCACAAAGTTATTTTTTGAAATTAATGCTTTGAAAGACACAAGGATTTTATCGAAGATAAAATTTCATAGTGCCTTAAAACATAATAATTGACAATAAACTTGTGTCTTTGTGCTTGTTATTTTTAGTCAATTTAAAACTCAGCCAATTTTTCTTCACTCAAAATCTTCACCACATCCACCCAATTAGCATCTTCATTCAAACAAGGAATATAATCAAACCTTTCTCCGCCTCCGTGCAGGAAAATCTCTTTTCCTTCCTCCGAAATTTCTTCCAAAGTTTCTAAACAATCGGAAACAAAAGCAGGGCAAACAATCGCCAATTTCTTGAAGCCTTTTTTGCCAAGACCTTCCAAAGTCGCATCTGTGTAAGGTTCAATCCATTTATCTTTTCCTAATCGTGATTGGAAAGTAACCAAAACTTTTTCGTCAGAAATGCCAAGTTTTTCTGTAACTAATTTAGCAACCTTGTAACATTGATGTCTGTAACAATGAGCATTATGAACTTCGTTCTTGCTAATAATACAATTCTCTTCGTCTATTTTGCAGGTTTTGCTTGGGTCAGTTTTATAGATATGTCGTTCTGGAACACCGTGAAATGAAAATTGTAGCAAATCAAAATCCGAAGGCAATTGGTCGCCAATACTTTTCGCCAAAGCATCGATATAAATGTCTCTATTGTAAAAAGGCTCAACATAATTAATCCTAACATTCGGGAAGAATTTCTTTCTTACTTCTTCTGTTTTATCAATCACCGTTTCTGTAGTACTCATCGCATATTGCGGATAGAGAGGAAGAACGGTAATTTTCGTTACACCTTGGTCAACCAATTCTTGGATTCCGTTTTGGATAGACGGTTCGCCATAACGCATTCCCAAACCAACCGGAACATCTACAACTTCCTGAAGCCTTTTCTGAAGATTTTTAGAAATCATAATCAAAGGAGAACCCTCGTCTGTCCAAACAGTTTTGTAAGCTTCCGCAGATTTTTTTGGTCTGGTTTTCAGAATAATTCCCTGAACCAATAATGCTCGAAAAATCCAACGATAATCGATGACTTTTTCATCCATCAAGAATTCGTCAAGATAGTTTTTTACATCTTCAACGCTTGTCGAATTGGGTGAACCGAGGTTTACGAGTAAGATTCCTTTTTTGTTGTTTGATTGACTCAAAATAGTTTGTTTTTAACGCAATGTTGCCATTCCGAAGGAATCTAAACATTGAGATTCCTTCGGAATGACAAACTTAATGATTAAATTAATCTTTTTAGCATTGTCAGGTAAAATGTCATTCGAGATTCTCGAAGCTATTATCCATTCACAGCTTCCACGTTTTCCACCAATTCTGGAACGAATTGTTTCAGAATACTTTGGATTCCGTTTTTCAAAGTTGCTGTGGAAGACGGACAGCCACTGCAAGCGCCTTGAAGAAGCATTCTTGCGGTTTTATTTTCTTGGTCGTATTCAATCAATGAAATTTTTCCACCGTCGTTTTCTACAGCAGGCGCAACATATTCATTCAGGATATCACTGATTTTCTGCTCGTCATTCGTATATTCTCTGTTGATAATTTTAAGAACTGGATTCTCGTGCTGATGAGGTTCGATAGTTGCAATTGCTTTTCCAGCCTGTAAAAATTCAGCGATGAAAGAACGAACCTGATTCATAATCTCGTGCCATTCAAACTGAGAATCTCTGGTTACCGCTACGAAATTATCACTTACATAGATTTCTTTTACAAAATCAAAAGCTTCGTATAACTCTTGTGCCAAAGGAACACCTTCTGATTCTTCTTTTGATTTCACTTCAATAAAACCGTCCATCAACATCTTGCTGGAAATGAATTTCATAACCGCAGGATTGGGTGTCATTTCAGAATAGATTTGGTACATTTCTTTTCTTTTCTGAAGATAGATTCTAGGGTTTGCTAACAATTCGTCTTCGATAATGTTTTTCAGACTTTCTGCAACGTGTTCCCATTCTACGGTATCTTCTTTCGCCACTGCAATGAAGTTGGCTGTGATGAAGATTCTATTAACGAAAGGATAATTGAAAAGTTCCTGCGCCAATGGAATCTCGGAAATGTCAGAATCCCTATCTAATTCTAGTGAACCGGGAATCAAAGTGTAGTCCGTAACGAACTTCATTACTTTTTTATTTTCCGTAGGTTCTATTATGACTTCTTTCATTTGTCTCTATTTATTTTAATTGTAAGATGCAACATTCAGATTTTCAAAAAGTGATAAATGTTATCGCTGAATGTTTCATTTTAAGTAATTTGAACTACAAAATTATCGTAAATTGGTGGAAGAAAAAAGTCGTCAAATCCCAATCTTGTGTTAAGTTTTGATTATGAGAAGCTTTGCGGATTTTCGATTTTTTCTATTGTCTTAATATCAATTGAATTCAATAAAAATTAATTTAAATAGATACCAATTAAAAAACATAACCGATGAAATTTAAATTCTCTTTTCTTTTTCTCTTAATTATTAATTTTTTCTTCTCTCAAACCGTAAAAATCATTTCCTCTGTTGATAACGCTCCAATCGAAGGCGTTGTTCTGATCAATAAATCCGGAGAATATCTAGGCAAAACCAATGTGAATGGAGAAATGGATGAAAGTCTGACAAAAAATACAGATTTTCTATTGATGAATCATCCATTGATAATTACCGATACGCTTTTCATTAATAAAATTGCCAACGGAGAATATAAAGTAAAAACAATCAAGGAAACCAAAATTCCGGAAGTTAATATTGTTTCTTCTAACAAGGATTTTATTGTTGTTAAAGGTTATTTTAATAGTTATGTAACCAATAATTCTGAGTTCAATATTTTTGTAGACGGTATTATAGAATATGTTTTTGATAGAAAGACAGGTCAATATAAATCCGAAAATATTAGAGAATACAGGTCTTTTATACTAGACAAGAAAAAGGACGAGAGCAGAAAAGAAGTTGCGAGTTATGTATTTGATGATTTATTAAAACTTCCTGAAATGAAAGTAATTAATTTGATAAATGATTCAGGAAATAATTTTAGTAAAATTTACAGTGAAACAGATAACAAAACTATCTATGTGAGAACTATAAATCGATTTACAGAAAAAGAATTCAAACTATTCGGCTATGTTTTTAAAGATGCTCATCGAGAAAATATTTTATCGCTTGATGGAGAATTATCGAAACCAAGTCCAAATCGATTGTCAAATTTTAGTAATTCAAATACTGTTTCTGTAAAACATAAATCTGAAGAACATTTTTCTAAACTTATTCTTGTTGGTAACTTCTACCCAACCGAAATCTTTTTTAAAAATAAAAATGAAATGATAAAAGGTGTAAAGTTTGATAGAGAAATTAGTAATTATAGAACTAAATTTTGGGAGCAGGATTCTAATGCTTCTTTCTACGAATTTCTTTCTAAGCAATTCAAAGATTCATTCAAACAAAAAGAAAATAAAAATAAATAAAATGGCAATTATTAGAGAACTTTTAGGCAAAACGCCTCAACTTGGAGAAAATACTTTTGTGGCAGAAACTGCTGTAATTATTGGCGATGTAACGATGGGAAAGGATTGTAGTATTTGGTACAATGCGGTTTTGAGAGGCGATGTTCATTTCATCAAAATGGGCGACAAAGTGAATGTTCAGGACAACGCGATGATACATTGTACTTATCAGAAAAGCCCAACGACGATTGGAAGTAACGTCTCGATTGGTCATAATGCGATTGTTCACGGTTGTACGATAAAGGACAATGTTCTGATAGGAATGGGTGCCATTGTAATGGATGATTGTTTGGTGGAAAGTAATGCGATTGTTGCTGCGGGAGCGGTTGTGACAGCTAATACCCATATCCGTGAAGGCGAAGTTTGGGCAGGTGTTCCAGCGAAAAAAGTGAAAGATGTTTCTCAAAATCTTATCGAAGGCGAGATTAACAGAATCGCGAATAATTATGTTAAATACTCCAGCTGGTACAAAGAAGACTAAGTTGGTATAAAGATTGAATTTCCCAAAGAAATTTGAACTATGAATAAGCTTAAAACTTTTTGGGGAATTTTAAAGGACACTTTCAACGAGTGGATGTCGTCCTCGGCTTCCAAAGAAAGTGCAAGTATGGCTTACAATGCAATATTTTCCCTGCCTGGTTTGCTTATCATTATTATTTGGGTTACAGGACATTTTTTTGGTGAAGAAGCTGTGAATGGCGAAATCCGACGTCAACTCCAAGGAATAATGGGTTACGACGGAGCGAAAAGTATCCAAGACATTATTGCGAGTGCGATGATTGACAAGCAGAATTTTTGGATGAAAGCGCTTGGAGTCGGAACTTTGGTTTTTGGTGCAACCAGCTTGTTTTTCCAAATGCAAAGCACGCTCAATAATCTTTGGGATGTAGAAGCGGCGCCAAAAAAAGCTTGGCAAAAGTTCATTCTTGACAGAGCGAATTCTCTTGGAATGATTTTGATAATTGCATTTCTTCTTTTGACAAGTATGTTACTTTCTTCGGTTATTGGATTGGCTAATCAATGGATTACAAGATATTTTGGGCTGGAAACTTATGTAATTGTTCAGGTGACAAATTTTCTTCTTGGATTGGCGATTGTTACAGTTCTATTTGCATTGATGTTCAAAGTTTTGCCGGATGTTGAAATCAAATGGAAGTCCGTTTGGATTGGCGCAATCGTAACAGCAGTACTTTTCAATATTGGGAAAATGCTGATGAGTTTTTATTTCGATGTTTCAAAACCAACATCCGTTTTCGGAGCGGCTGGAACAGTAATTTTGCTGATGATGTGGATTAATTATTCTTGTCAGCTTGTATTTTTCGGAGCAGAATTTACCAAGATTTACGCTTATAAAATGGGACATAAAATTATCCCTTCCAAACACGCTAAATGGAGCAAAGAAAAACTTTATAGAGATTCTGAATTAGAGAAAAATCCAATTCCGTCTGAGAATTTATAACCTATTTGAAAACAGGTTTTCCATTTTCACAAACGATATTTTCAGGTTGCATTACCAGCATACAATCTGAAACCAAATTATACTTCTTGTTATATTCCGTAGATTTCTGATTATAAAGATTGACCTTTTCCAAGAACTTAGCTTCATCAATTTTATTAGAATAAGCAATATATTCTACAGGTCCTCCACACGCTTTTACGCCTAATCCTACAGACTTCCAATCAGTCGCCTTGGAGCATTTTTCACTTTGAGATAATGTAAGGATTTCTGATTTGAGATTTTGCATTTCTTCTACTTCCTGTTGAGTAAGATTTCCGTTTCCAGAATTATCTTTTGGTCTTTCAGGAAGTGGTTTTGGTAAGTTGTCAATCGTATTGGTCGGTTTACAAGATAGTACAAATGCAGAAACCAAACTGAGGCAAATTATTTTTTTCATAATCAAATTTTGAATTGACGTATCAAATATAATACCTGTAAATGTTTTTAGCAATTTAATTTTTCAAACCCCGACTGCGTTATAATTGATAAAATTTACAAGGAATTGTAACAAACAATGTTGTGAATCGTCTAATAAATTATAATTCTTTAAACAAATAACTATGGAACTGTCGATTAAAAACATTAGTAAAACCTACTCAAATGGTTTGAAGGCTTTGGATAACGTCAATCTTACGATTGGCAAAGGAATGTTCGGATTGCTCGGACCCAATGGTGCAGGGAAATCTTCACTAATGAGAACTATCGCTGGTTTGCAAGCGCCGGACAGTGGCGAGATTTTTCTTGGAGACCTCAATGCTTTGATGCAAAAAGAAGAACTTCGTAAAGTTCTAGGCTATCTTCCACAGGATTTTGGTTTTTATCCGAAAGTAAATGCTGTAGAACTTCTCAATCATATCGCCATTCTAAAAGGAATTTCGAACAAATCTGAACGTAAGGAAATCGTTGAAGGCTTGCTTCATCAAACCAATCTCTTTGAAGCAAGAAAAAGAAACGTCAGCGAATATTCTGGCGGAATGAGGCAACGTTTCGGGATTGCTCAGGCACTTTTGGGAAATCCAAAACTCATTATTGTGGATGAACCAACTGCCGGTCTTGACCCAATGGAAAGAAATCGTTTCCATAATCTCCTAAGTGAAATCGGGGAAAATACGATTGTTATTCTTTCCACGCACATTGTGGATGATGTAAAAAATCTGTGCAATCGCGTGGTAGTTTTGACTTCCGGACATATTATTTTAGACGGAACTCCGAAGGGTGTGATAGAAGATTTCCAAGGTAAAATCTGGAAAAAACTAATCGAAAAATCTGAAGTTGAGGTGGCGAAAGAACAATTCCAAGTGATTTCTACACACATTTCTGAGGGGAAAGTGGAGATTCGGGTTTTTGCGGAAGCTCAGCCAGACTCAGATTTTATTCCAGTGGAATCTAATTTGGAAGATGTGTATTTCTCAAGTATCACCAAAAAAATGGCAACCAATGTTTAAAGAATTATTCTCTTTTGAACTCAGAAACGGTTTTAAAAAATGGAGTACGCAGATTTATTTTTTGGTTTTCCTGACGCTTGGCGTTCTCGTAGGATTAGGAACAACTGGAGCATTTGACACTTCGACTTCAGATTCGATTTTGACTAAAAATTCCTCTTTGGCAATCGCAAGATTGATTGTCGGGATGAGTGGTAATATTATGGTGCTTATCAACGGGATTATGATGATTAGCATTATGGCAACTGCGATTCAGAAAGATTATGCGTATAATTTCCACGGATTATTGTACACAACACCAATTACCAAATCCGGCTATTTTTTCGGGAGATTTTCAGCCAATTTTCTGATATCGATTTATGTTTTTTCAGGAACTTTGATTGGATACTTTTTCGGAACGCTTTATGGACTTGGAACTCCTCAATTAGGTCCTGTTAATATCATCAATTATCTCTGGCCATTTCTGATTTTCACTGTAGCTAATACATTGATTATCGGTTCGATATTTTTTGCATTGACGACGCTTACCAGAAGCACTTTGGCTTCCTATCTTTTCTGTGTGATTTTGCTTTTGCTCTCGATTTTGAGCGACAACATTTTGTCTGATATCAAGAACAAAGATTTGGCTTCGCTTCTGGACCCTTTCGGTAATTTTGCATTGAGACAAACCACCGAATATTGGACGCCTTACGAACAAAATGAAAACACAGTTCCGCTTTCCGGAATTTTACTTTGGAACCGTTTGGTTTGGTTAGGAATTGCGGTTTTGTGCGTTGGAATTACTTATTTCAAATTTGATTTTAACCAATTTTTACAGCCTTTTTCTCTATTTAAAAAGAAGAAAACACCGTTGGAAGAAACTTATATTAATTCAGAAAAATCTTTGCAAGAAATCCTGAATGTTCAGAAAGATTTTGGATGGATTGCAAAACTGAAGGAGCTTTTTTATCTCTCATTTTTCGAAGTGAAGAGAATCGTTTACACGCCATTTTTCGGAATAATTGCTTTCATTTTTGGCGTTTTGCTGATTGTGATTTCCAATTATATGAAATCGATGTACGATGCAGAAGCCATTCCTGTTACCTTTTTGATGGCGGAATTGGCGGAAGAAGGTTTATCGTTTTTTCTGCTTTTATTGATTGTCTTTTTTGCAGGAAATATCGTTTGGAGGGAACGTGAAAATAAGATTGATGAACTGATTGGTGTAAGTACGGTTTCCAATTTCAACCTGATGTTTTCCAAATTTTTGGGAATGGTTTGGATGGTCATCCTAATGCAGATTTTCTCTAATTTGATTTGCATTGGGATTCAGTTTTATAAAGGATTTTATGACATTGAGCCATTGACTTATTTGAAATTTAATCTTTACAATCTGCCTTATTATTTGGTTTTGATAGGTTTCAGTTTGTTTATTCAATTGATTGTTAATAACAAATATTTTGGATTTTTCTTAGCGATTTTCCCTGTCGTTTTCCTTCCAATGTTGTACAATTATTTAGAAATGAATGGGATTTTGTACAGTTTCAATTCCAACGGTCCGCAACTTCCTTATTCCGCTTTGAATGGTTTTGGACAAGTGCTTTACAGCTATTTCATTGTGAAATCGTATTGGATTTTGATGATGCTATTCTTATTATTTATTGCACTTCTGGTTTTCCCGAGAGGCAAGGAAAAAGGATTATCCAAAAAATATCTTTTATCGAAAACATCATTCAAATTAAAACATAAAGTGTTACTGTTTTTGTTTCTGTTCTCGACTGTCGGACTTGGTGGATACATCTATTATAACACTAATGTTTTAAATTCAAATTATACCAATGTCGAATCTGAAAAAATGAGACTTGAGTATGAGAAAAAATACAAGTACTTAGAAAAAATCGACCAACCGAGAATTGTTTCTTCAGACCTAAAAATTGACCTTTCTCCAGAAGACCAAGCTTGGAAAGTAGACGGGATTTATTATATCAAAAATAAACATCAAAAAGCGATTGACAGTATTGTAATCAGATATCCTGATAATTTGGATGGACATTATTCTTTTGAAAAAATACAATTGTCTAGCACAGGAAAAGAGATTTTCAATGATGAAAAATCGGGATTAAAACTTGTTAAACTTAATGCTCCAATTCAGCCTGGAGATTCTGTTTCACTTCATTTCAAATATGAATTCAGACCGAAAGGATTTGCCAATGAAGCAATAACTGAAATTGTAAAAAATGGAACGTTCTTCAATTCTGGTAATTTGCCTGGCTTGGGATATAATTCGGATGTTGAACTTTCGGAAAATTCTGCTCGAAAAAAATATGGTCTGAAACCAAAACCTAGATTGGCAAAAGTGAATGACCTAAAAGCAAGGATGAACAATTATATTTCTAATGATTCTGATTGGATTAGATTCCAGACTCAGATTTCGACCGATAATAACCAAATCGCCATTGCGCCAGGCTATTTGCAAAAAGAATGGAAAGCGAATGGCAGAAGATATTTTACCTACAAAATGGATTCGCCGATTCTCAATTTCTATGCATTCCTGTCCGCCGATTATCAGGTGAAGAAAGCAAAATGGAATAATGTGAACATCGAGATTTATTATCAAAAAGGTCACGAATATAATTTGGACAGAATGATTTCTTCCATCCAAAATAGTTTGAATTATTACACCAACAACTTTGGACCTTATCAGCACAAACAAGTCCGAATCATCGAGTTTCCAAGATATGCTTCATTCGCACAATCGTTCCCGAATACGATTCCATATTCTGAAGAAATCGGCTTCCTGACAAAGGTTGAACCAGATAAGCCTGAGAAAATCGATTTGCCATTCTACGTAACGGCTCACGAGGTTGCGCATCAATGGTGGGCACATCAAGTGATTGGTGGTAATGTCCAAGGAAGCGCGATGATGTCGGAAACATTCTCACAATATTCCGCTTTGATGGTGATGGAACACGAATATGGCGCGCCGGCAATGAAAAAATTCTTGAGTTATGAGCTTGATAAATATTTGCAAGGTAGAACCAGAGAAACGAAAAACGAGATGCCTCTGATGTTAATCGAAAATCAAAGTTATATCCATTATAATAAAGGAAGCGTTGTGATGTATGCGCTTAAAGATTATTTGGGAGAGGCAAAATTGAATTCGGTTTTGAAGAAATATTTGAATCAGACCAAATTTCAAGAACCACCTTACACCAACTCGGTTGAATTTGTCAATTTTTTGAAAAAAGAAACACCAGACAGTTTGCAATATCTCATCAAAGATATGTTTGAAACAATTACACTCAACGAAAATTATGTTAAAGACCTTTCGTATAAAAAAGTCGGAAAACAATATGAAGTGAAGTTGACTGTTGGAAGTGCAAAGTACCGCGTTGATGGCAAAGGAAAATCGAAGAAAATTCCGGTTAATGATTATGTTGATATTGGCGTTTTCGGACAAAAATCAAAGAAGTTTCCTGAAGGTATAGAATTAATTTTCAAAAAAGTAAAAATGGATAAACCTGAAAAAACCTTTACTTTCTTGGTGAACGAAGAACCTTTGCAAGCCGGAATTGACCCATACGCAAAACTGATTGACAGGAATATGGATAATAATGTTCACGATTTCAAATCGAAACCGGAAAAAGTGAATCTTGATGCCGATGAAAAATCTGGAGGCGCTGGCGTGAAAGTGACTGTAAATACTGGAGATTAATTTTCTGATTTGATATAAATAATAAAGTCTGCTTTCTGAAAAAGGCAGGCTTTGTTATTTAATATTATAAAATAGATTTTGGTACATAATTAGCTATTTGGTTTTACCTAATACTATTTGTAACAATTTAACGTTTTAAATAACAAATTATGAAGAATCTATAATAAATGAAAAATACTAACACTCATAAAATGAATTGGTTTCAGCATTTTCTGATGATTTGTTCTGGTGGGAATATTCATTTGCTGGAAAAATCTCCTTCCGAATGGAATAAGTTTGCTGGAATCGGAGGAATCGTTTTGTTTACGGCAATTTTTGCAACATTATCTGCAGGTTATGCGATGTTTACCGTTTTTGATAATATTTGGGCTTCCGTAGGATTTGGAATTCTTTGGGGACTGATGATTTTCAATCTTGATAGATATATTGTTTCCTCAATCAAGAAAACTGGAACTTGGTGGAATCAAGTTTTGATGACAATTCCGCGTTTGATTTTGGCGACATTTCTTGGAATCATTATTTCAAAACCATTGGAACTGAAAATCTTTGAAAAAGAAGTCAACAAACAATTGAACACCATTATTCAAAGAAACAAAAAGCAGTTACAGGCAGAGATGAGTGGAAGAATTTTACAGCAATCTGGACCATTTGATTTGGAGAAGAAGCAAATTCAGAATCAAATCAAAACTTATCAATTGGCATATGATTCAGCTTCTGTTGAATTAGAAAAAGAAATTCTCGGAAAACAATCTGGCTTGACGAGTGGGAAAGTCGGCTACGGAAGCAACGCGAAACGAAAAGCGGAATTGAAAGAACAAAAACGCCTCGACCTCGAAAATTATCAAAAACAACAGCAGTCGCGATTGGAATATTTGGACAAAGAAGTTTCGAAAGTCTATTCTAATCTGGAAACCGAAAGGAAATCTACGGAAGGAATAGAAGATAAATTCAATGGCTTTGCAGCGCGTTTGCAAGCCTTGGATGAATTGGGCAAAAATTCTGCAATTATTGCTTTAGCTGCGAGTTTCATTATGGGATTGTTTGTTTGTCTGGAAATATCGCCGGTTTTGATTAAACTAATTTCTTCGGTTGGACCTTATGATTATCTTTTGGAAAAGACAGAAAATGATTTTAGACTTTATTCTAAAGAGAAAATTAGAAAAGGAAATTCGTTAACAGATTATAGAATTGATGATTTTGAAGATGACCTTAAAATCAGAAAAGAAAGAAAGCAAAATCGAGATAATGCATAAAAGAAAAGCTTCCAAATCTGGAAGCTTTATTTATTTTAAATCGCCAACTAAGAAAGGCTGTTCGGCATTATCATTATAATCTCTCATAAAACCAATTTCTTTTGATTTTGTAATTTCGGATTTTGAAGCTCCAGAAAAACCATCCCCAAAATCGATACTGAAGTCAATATAACTTAATCTATTTCTTGTAAACTTCATTTGATTAAAAACCAAAATAATGTTCTTTTCTTTAAGGTTTTTTTGTAAACTTAGAAGGTCTTTTCTGGTCATTTCCTTGTTGAAAACAACGGCTATAACTTTCTTATTCGGAACGAAAGACATCAATCCCAACACAAAAACAGATAAAAATAATATCGAGACTAAGGTTCTCTTTTTCATTGCAAAAAACTAAGTTGCAAATTTATTAAGATATTTGATAATTATACACAAATTTGGGGATTATTTTATAAAAAATATAAAAATTTTGAAACTGACCCTAAAAAAACGAATAATGTTAAATTAAATTTTATTGTTTGTTATACATATTTACTCTAAATGTTTGTATTTTAATTATTTATAATTAATTGTTGCAAAAGCATATTGAGAATGTAAACGTTAAAATTAAAAATCAATGCCAAAAATTAAATGTTTGTTTGTTTTTTTTGAAAAATAATTAATAACTTTGACATCCTAATTTTAAAATTTAATTATTATGAAAAGAATTTTATCTTTTTCTTTAACAGCTGTAATGGCTTTTAGTGCTTATTCTCAAAGTTTATGGAGTGATAGCTTCGAAACTTATAATGTTGGTAATTTAGGTTCTCAAGGTGGATGGGCTAGAGATACATCTGGAGCAACAACTGCTTCTTTTACAAAGGTAGCTAACATAGATGCTGCACATGGTAAGTCATTACAATTAGCAAGTATTGCTGGAAATACAGATGGTGGATGGCATTTTCATACGACCAATTGGGATAATAAATCAAGTGCAAATAATATTTTCGTTGTAGAATATGATTACTACACTGGAGCAGGTGGGGCAGAAGGAGCAGGATGGGTTCAGATCTATGATGTTGATGCAGGATTTGAGTCACCAATGGTCATTGGTTGGGATCAAGAGGAAGGATATTTATTTGTACAAGATGGAGTATCTGGTGTTATTTTAGTTGAAACAGCTACGGCTAATACATGGTATCATATTAAAGCATCATACGATCCAGCAACTGGTGAAGTGAAAGTAAAAGTAGATAATAATGATGTTATTATTTTTGAAGGAACTCCAGATTTGGTTCCTCAAGAATTTGATGTTTTATTGCAAGGTATTTCTACTGCAGGTTTTGATAATATTGTTGTTTCAGCTACTAATACAGATCCTTTCATGGCTGTTTCTGATGTGGCTAAAAAATCTTCTGTAAGTGTTTATCCAAATCCTGCTACAGATGTTGTTAATATCAAGTCTGATAAGAAAGTAGAATCTGTTTCTATCTATGATGCTGCTGGAAAAATTGTAAAAACTACAGCTGAAACTTCTATCAATGTACAGAATTTTGCTAAAGGTTCTTATATCGTAAGTATCAAATATGTTGATGGTTCTAAAGAATCTACAAAAGTTATCAAGAAGTAATTCTTAAAGCTTTAAATAAAATTAAAGAGCTACGGAATGTAGCTCTTTTTTTGTGGCTTTAAATAAAAATCTCCGAAGCATAATACTTCGGAGATTTTATTTATTATAGACTGTTATTCAGAATTATTTACAAAGAATAATTTGGAGCTTCTTGTGTAATAATCACATCGTGCGGATGAGATTCTTTCAATCCGCTTCCTGTAATCATTACTAGTTTAGAATCTTTTTGTAATGCTTCAATGTCTTTTGCTCCGCAATAACCCATTCCAGCACGAAGTCCTCCGGTTAATTGAAAAATCACATCTTCTAGTTTCCCTTTGTGTGGAACTCTTCCCTCGATTCCTTCTGGAACGAATTTTTTTGCTTCACTTTGGAAATAACGCTCTTTTCCACCACGTTTCATAGCTGAAAGAGAACCCATTCCCTGATAAGATTTGAATTTTCTTCCTTGAAAGATAATTTCTTCTCCCGGAGCTTCATCCGTTCCGGCCAAAAGAGAACCAAGCATTACTGCTCCAGCTCCACTAGCAATCGCCTTTACTATATCGCCAGATAATTTGATTCCACCATCGGCAATAACGGCTACATTTTTCTTTTTAGCAAATTCGTAAACGTTATAAATTGCAGATAATTGAGGAACTCCAACACCTGCAACAACTCTGGTTGTACAGATAGAACCTGGTCCAACACCAACTTTCAAAACATTGGCTCCTGCTTTTATCAAATCTTTAGCTGCATCAGCAGTAACAATATTTCCACCAACAATATCCAAATCTGGGAATGTTTTTCTGATTTCAGAAATTTTATCCAAAACACCTTTGGAATGTCCGTGAGCAGAATCGATGGCAACAATGTCAACACCTGCTTTTACTAAAGCTGTGATTCTTTCAATCGTATCTTCACCCACGCCAACACCTGCTCCAACAATCAATCTTCCGTTTTTGTCTTTGTTGGCATTTGGATATTCTAATTGATTGTCGATATCTTTTATTGTAATCAATCCAACCAATTTGTTTTTCTTGTCAACGATTGGAAGTTTTTCGATACGATTCTTAAGCAAGATTTCTTTTGCCGTTTCTAGATTTGTGGTTTTGTCGGATGTGATGAGGTTTTCTTTCGTCATAATATCTTCCACCTTAACCTCTAGGTTTTCTTGATATTTCACATCACGATTCGTAATAATTCCAATAAGATAATTGTTTTTGTCAACGACAGGAAGTCCGGAAATCTTATATTTTGCCATTAGTTCTTTAGCTTCAGCCAAAGTGTGGTCTTTTGACAAAGTTACTGGGTCGGCAATCATTCCGTTTTCGGAACGTTTTACGCTGTTGACCTGTGAAGCCTGTTCGGCAATGGTCATATTTTTATGAATAAATCCAAGACCACCAACTCTTGCTAATGCAATTGCCAAATCTGCTTCTGTAACTGTATCCATTGCAGCGGAAACTATCGGAACATTGAGCGAAATTTTGTCTGTAAGTCTTGATTTTAGAGAAACCTGGTTAGGTAAAACTTCTGAATAAGAAGGAACTAGAAGCACGTCATCGAAAGTGATGGCTGTCTCTACAATTTTGTTATGAATAGACATCTTTACTTTCTTTGCAAAATTAAGCTATTTTTATGGAATTTGAAAATATCGTAATTTATTTGATAAATAATTAATATTCAGAGAAATGATGATTGGATGACAAACCCATAGCCCCGATTGTAGTGGAAATCCTTTTGCTTTTCTTTGACGTAAGGAAAAGCAAAAGATTGCAACGGAAAGCGGGATTAAGCTCCTAAAAATTTTAAAAACGACTGAGAATTCCCCAATGGATTTTCACTTCGTTGAATTTGAATGGATTACCGATTTCGTTTCCGTTGGAAATTTGAAAACTCATCAAACCGACGGGAAGAAAAAAGTTGAAACCCAAACCTACACTGTAGAGTTTTGGTGTGATTCCCAGCGCTTTGTTGGACATTTGACCGTATTGCGCAAACAAATCGAAGAAAGCTTGGTCGTTGACGAGATAGCGATATTCGGCGCCGGCAAATGCGTAAAAATCGCTTATTAGACTCTGTTCATTGAAACCCCGCATCGAGTTCCAGCCTCCAAACCGAAAAAGTTCGTTTGTGGAAAGTTCGTTTTTGGAACTGAGCAAAGCGGATTCTCCTTTGATATTGAGAAAGTGATTTCCAGACAAATTGAAGTTGTGTTCCGCAAAAAGAAAATATCGGATTTGGTCAAATTTTTCCTGCGTGTCATCGTAAGTTGTCTTCAGAAAATCTGCTTCTACACGGATGTTACTTTTATTAATGAACAACGGAATGTCGCTTCCTGCGATGTATTGATAATAAAGTCCAATCCCTTTTTTGCTGTAATCCCTACCGCTCGTATAAAGCGAATCCAGAATTGCAGATGACTCAAAAGTTCCTTTGATACCTAGTTTTTGCTTCGGTGAAAGATGATAATAAACTGCGGGTAAAAATTTGACATTCGCAAAAGTGGAATCTTGACGGAAAATGTTGACATTAACATTCAAACCAACGTTGCTCCCAAATGTGTAGGGAATGTCCGTCTGCATATCAAAAGTCTGACCTTTGTCCGGATTTCTCTGCCAATAAACGCCGATGCTTTCGAAACTGTTGAACATATTTTTGAGAACGACATTCAGAGTTCCATTGACTGTGAATTTCTCGGAATCATTATTTCCGAAGCCAATCATTCCGTCAAAAGTATTCGTTTTTCGTTTCTGTGTGAAGAGAAAAACCTGTGTAGAATCTTTAGTAAATAATGTCTGAGGCGGTTTTTCCAAAGAAACAAACTGATGATTCTGCAAAGATTGATTCATAGAAATCAAGTTCTTATCATCGTAGTTTTTTCCGACATATTGCTTGTTTAGGTTTTTAACGAATTGTTTCGGTAAACGGGTGTAACCTTTGAAAACAATGCCGTCGATTTTTCTTTGAGAAGCTGTGACAACTGAGATTTTTACGGAAGGAATTCCATTTTCCATTTTCTGGAATTTGGTTTTCACACGATTGAAGGCGAAACCTTTGTCCCGATATTTTTGATTGATATTTTTCTTGAGGGAATCTAAATTTTTTGTGTAAATTTCACTCTTCTGAAACTTCAAATCTGTCATTAAAGAATCCGAAAACTTGACATTAGCTTTGTTGAAATTGAGTCCTTTGTCGTAATAGATTTCTGTTCTGTTTTCGATTTTTTTGACGTCTTTCAGTTCTGTGAAGAAGTAAGAGTTTTCTGCTAAAGAATCCAGAAATTTAACTGCTTTTGCTGAATCAGAAACGATTTTTTTTGCGTTGGTTTCTTTGTCGATAAGCCAATATTCTTTTTTTTGAGCATAAGAAAATATGCTCAGGAGTAACAAAAATATATAGAACAGCTTTTTCAAAATAAATATAAAAGGCTTTCAAAAATAAAAGCCTTAATTGTAAAACCGAAGTTAGTCCATTTTATTATACTTCTTCATCAGATTTTCGTAAGTATTCTGAGGAAGAATCCATTTAAGAGGAACGCCAATTTTTTGCCCGAATTTTCCGAAATAATAATGTGCTTTCCATTTTGACTTCCCTAAAAGCTGGTCAACATAAACTGCCACATCCAATGGTTCTGTTCCGTCTCCAACGTGAGAATTCATCAAAGCATAAACTTTATCAAAGACATTTTTATATGCTTCGGAAACTTTTGTCTTCACGCGGTTTTCTGCAATATTGGTTTTGATATCGCCCAAATGAAGCGAACAAACGTGGATGTTCCAAGGGTAAACTTCGTAGCGCATTGCTTCTGTAACTTTGTCTAATGCAGATTTGGATGCGGAATAAAATCCTCGGAATGGCAATCCCATTTCAGAACCTATGCTTGAAACATTGATAATTTTTCCGGATTTCTGCTCACGCATTTTTGGAAGAACCGCCGTCATCATCTGTACAGAACCAATTAAATTAAGATTGAATAACTTCGAAATATCTTCTTTCGTAGAATCTTCAACTGCGCCAACCATTCCCATTCCTGCATTATTAATCAGAACATCGATTCTAGTTTCCGTTTTTAGGATTTCAGAAATGGCGTTGTCGATTTGTTCTTTTTCAGTAATGTCTGTTGGAATCGAAACGAAATAATCGGAGCTTACAACTTTTCTACTCAATCCGTAAACTTTGTTTCCTTTCTTTCCGAAATATTCTGCCAAGGCAAATCCAATTCCGGATGAAGCGCCTGTGATGATGATTGTTTTTGACATCTTAGTAATTAAAATATTGATTAGAATTCGGAATTTTGATTTTATTTTCGCCAATCCTGAAATCATTCATTTTGATGAGTTTTGGAAATTTATGAGTGAATTCTTTGTAAGTATTTTCTGGGATTTTTCTATCAGTACCGTCATCGCAATCCGAATATTGATTATCAATAATGATTTTACCAGTTGAGAAATTAGCTTCTTCTTTAAAATTAAATTCACAGGTGTCATCAAATTTCCACAAAAGACCAATCAAATAAAAATCTC
Organism: uncultured Weeksellaceae bacterium; assembly: GCA_963530025.1. Taxonomy (GTDB): domain Bacteria; phylum Bacteroidota; class Bacteroidia; order Flavobacteriales; family Weeksellaceae; genus Epilithonimonas. Next base: position 26,814 of record CAUSBY010000014.1, on the reverse strand, counting down.
CGTTTTGAAAACGAAATGTATATTTTGATGTGTCTGAGTGGCGAGAATTGCTGTAATAGGATTGAAGAATATTCAAGCTGTTATTTTTGATACTAATCTCCAACTGATTTTCATTGGGGTAAAATCCCCATTTGCTGTCATAAATTAATGTCGAATTTCCTTTCCAAATCTTCAATTTTCCGTTGATGTTTTTCAAAATATAAAATTTTCTTTCCAGTCCTTCAGTTTCAGTTTTTTTATCAGTATTGAAAACAATCACTGTTTCATCTTTTCCGTCTTTGTCCAAGTCACCTTTTACTTCAATGATTTTTTCATAACCTTTAGGAATTACAAAATCTTTCAATTCCTGAGATTGAAGAATTGAGAAAAAGATTAAGGCTAAGAAGGAAAAGAGATATTTCATTTTAAATTAGATAACTCTATTTAATTATTAATGATTTTGCACAAATTTTCTGACTGATTGTAAGGATTGCCATCTGTTTTTATGATTTTTGTAGCTATATCATTTGGAGCAAAGACAATACTTCTTATATGTATTTTCGGCTTTTTCCCTGTATAAGCACCATCTTTAATATTTGAAAATGACACAATCGTTTCATCAAAGTTGATTTGTGCAATCTGAATTGGGTTTCCGAATTTTTTTATAACATCATCTTTTGATATTCCAATTAAGCTGTCAGAATCAAATTTTTCTGCATACCTAACTTCATATACTTCTTTAACATTATTTTTAGAATCGAACTCAAAAGTCAAAAAGCTATAACTCTTATCTGTAATATTGTAACTGCTTAAATCAACCCCTCCAGAACAGTCTATATAAATACTGTCATTTTTATCTCTGTAAAGAAATTTCAAATAAGGACTTACTTTTTCTGTTCTAAGTGGTTTTCCTAATTTATCAATAATTTCTTTCTTACTTTTTCCTAACAATTTATCATTGAATAAATCTTCATCATATTTTTCTGAATAAACAGTATTGTATTCTAAATCTGGAGTTTCTATTCCTTCAATAGATTTCACAAATTTATAGCCACAGAAAATGACTAATAGAATTAAAATTATATAAAATAACTTTTTCTTCATTCAAATTAATTAGTTGTCACTTCAGCAAAATCCTCCCAGAATTCAGGATAAGATTTTTCTACAACATCTTCGTTTTCGATATTAAGTTCTTTAACCAAAGCAAACGGTGCAAAAGCCATTGCCATTCTGTGGTCGTTGTAAGTTGCGATAGAAATGTTTTCTTCTGGCTCAATGAATTCACAAGATTCGATTTTCTCAACCGTGATATGTGTTTTCGCTCCCAATTTCAACAACTCATTTTGAAGAGCAACCAATCTGTCGGTTTCCTTTACTTTCAAAGTATGAAGTCCGGTTATAACAAACGGAATTTTCAATGCAGTTGCCGTTACACACAGAGTTTGTGCTATATCAGGACAATCATTCATATCCAACGAAATCAATTCTGGATATTCGAAAGCTGGTTCGGGTAAAAGCGTAATCGAATTTTCTGCATAATCAGAGACTGTGTTGATTCCGAAATATTTCCAGTAGATTTCTTTAATTACGCTATCGCCTTGAAGTGAAAGTGTATGATAACTTTTCAGAGTAATCGATTTTCTGCCGATTGCCGACAAAGAATAGAAATAAGAGGCTGAAGACCAGTCGCTTTCTACTTCGTAATGTTCGGTTCTGAAATTGTCAGAATGAGAAACAATTTCTATCGTGTTTTCTGCAAAATGAGATTTAATTCCGATTTCGTTAAGGATTTTCAAAGTCATTTCCAGATAAGGACGAGAAGTAATTTCGCCTTCTAATTCCAATGTCAAGCCGTTTTCTAATTTTCCTCCAATTAATATTAATGAAGTCAAAAATTGGCTGGAAACATTCGCTGAAATTTTAACCGAATTTTTCTCCAATTTCTTTCCGATGATTTGCAACGGCGGAAATCCTTCTTTTTCGAGATAAGTGATATCTGCTCCAAGAGATTGAAGTGCGTCAACCAATGGTTTGATTGGACGATTTTTCATTCTGTCAGAACCTGTCAAAATGGTTTTTCTACCTTCAAAAATTGAATAATAAGAAGTCAAAAATCGCATCGCAGTTCCGGCGTGATGAATATCAATGACTTCGGAATCTGATTCCAAAGCTTTTTTAAGTAATGTAGTGTCCTGAGAATTGGAAAGATTGAGCATATCAATGTTTCCAAACAATTTCCCTAAAATCAAAAGACGGTTCGAAATACTTTTCGAACCGGTAATTTGAATATTTTTTCCGTCTATTAATTCTGATTTTTTTAACAGCATATCTTTCTATTATTTCCATAGGTTTCACCTACGGCTATTCAAATTGAATCCTACGGATTCTTTTTTAATTTCGTATTATTCTGATGTCGGTCTTTGTCTCTATCAGTTTTAATTTTCATTTTTTTATCGAAAGCGGATTGTAAATCTGTTCCGGTTTGATTGGCTAAGCAAAGTGTTACAAACAGAACATCAGCTAATTCTTCGCCCAAATCTTTGGATTTGTCAGATTCTTTTTCAGATTGTTCACCATATCTTCTGGCGATGATTCTGGCAACTTCGCCCACTTCTTCCGTCAACATAGCCATATTGGTCAACTCATTGAAATAACGGACGCCAATGGTTTTTATCCATTCGTCAACCTGATTCTGAAGTGTTGTGATTTCCATTATTGATAAGCTCCTAAAGTTGCAGGATAAGTTCTGGTAATTCCAACAATATCTTGAATTGTATTGTTGGAATTAAGATTTGTGCCTTTGCTTTTTGCCGGCGAATCAGTTTTCACTCTAAGATTCATTTTTTGAGTAAAATAATTCTCAAATTTTGGGTCTTCGTTAGCAGTATTAGTATTACCAATGGTTAAACCAGAATTAGAAGTAAATTTCAATAATGAATTTCTGAACTCATATTCAAAAGCTAAAAGATTTCCATTAGATTTATTAATTGAAATCATATCCGGAGTATCTCCATAAATAATTGAATTATTGACATTTAATTTGAAATCCCCAATTTCAGGTTCTCCATCTTCATTTTCCCAAATATCACTTGCATAGATTCCCAGAGCGGACATCGAAGGATTCAAATTCCAGTAATTGGCGATAGTACAATAATTAAGTGTATAATTTCCACCTGCAGCAATTGCAAGGTCTGCTTCTCCACAATTGTTCATTACAACATTATTCATTGTAAGATTAGAATGGATTCCATAGATTCCTACACTTTGAAAAGTATGGATAATTGTATTGTTGATTTCAGCTATATTTTTTTTCAATTGAAGTCCAACATTTCCACCAAAAACTCGAGCGTAATTCATTTTAAGTTGTGTGTTTTCTTCCATTTTGATTCCGTTCCAGTTGGCAGGAAGTGTGTCATATTTGGTATCGCTTCTATCGCCTCGGAAAATAACTTCTTCCCCAAGAACTCCTTTCACATCAAGAATAGAATTTTTTTCAAAATTCATTCCGCTGTTTTTTCTGAAATAGACTTTGGTTCCTTTTTCCATTGTCAAAATTTTACCTTCAGCAACGTTTAGGTTACCAAAAATCACTTTTACTTTTTCGTTGGTCCAAGTTGTATTATCATTAATTGTCACGGGGTTTTCTCCGGTTTGGATAAAATATTCAGCATCCTGAACAACAGAGAATAATGTCACTTTTTGTTCTCCTGCTGGTGTGTTGAAAACCACTTTGTCTTCAGCAATAGCTTCTGGAGCATTGGCAACAGGCGCAATTTCTACGAAAACATAAAGACTGTCTTTTTTTCTAAGCGCTACATTTTCGAAACTTGTCCCAACTTTTCCATCTACATTAATTCTGTAAAGCGAACCACTTCCGCCTTCCAAAGCGATTTTTGGAATTAGAACATCCTTATTCTCATTATTATAAACCTTCACAGCATAAGTTTCTGAACGCATTTGGTTATAGACTGTATCACAAAAAACGGTATCTGTAGAGAACCTCAAAAGCTGAGTTGGTGAATCGAAAGAAATGTCATCACGATTACAACCTGCCAAAAGCAAAAGTGACCAAAATGCAATTCCAAAAAGTATTTTAATTTTCATTTATCTTGTTTAATCTTCAAAACTACAAAATTTAAATTTTTATTTTGTAATAGCTCAAATTTTCTTAAATAATTTTGACAACTACAAAAAACTAACTAACATTTGTTAGTTTAATAAAAAAGTGTATTTTTGAATAAATCACATTCAATTATCCAAACTGAGAATAATAGATTGAATGTCAAATGTTTAAATATGGAAATAACCCAAAAGCATTTTTTAAACAAAGAAACTAGCCTTACTGATTTACTAAAATCAGCTTATCGTCTGATGTTTACAGCGAAAACAATGACCGATTTGTTTGAGCAGGAAAAAAAGATGACTTCAAAATACGTTCACGCAACTTCCCGCGGACACGAAGCAATTCAGTTGGCTTTGGGAATGCAGTTGTTACCACAAGATTTTGTGAGTCCTTATTATAGAGACGATTCGATTTTGTTGGGCGTTGGAATTACACCTTACGAATTGATGCTTCAGCTTTTAGCGAAAAAAGACGACCCATTTTCCGGAGGAAGAACATATTATGCACATCCAAGTTTACGAAGAGACGATTTCCCAAAAATGATTCACCAAAGCTCCGGAACAGGAATGCAGGCAATTCCAACAACCGGAATTGCAATGGGAATGAAGTACAAAGAAGAAATCGGAATTGATGATAATCTTGAACAAAAGCCAATTGCGGTTTGTTCACTCGGCGATGCAAGTTGTACAGAAGGCGAAGTTTCTGAAGCTTTTCAAATGGCAGCTCTTAAACAATTGCCGATTCTCTATCTTGTTCAAGATAACGAATGGGATATTTCTGCCAACGCCAAAGAAATCCGTGCGCAGGATGTCACACAATATATGCAAGGTTTCAACGGCATCGAAACCAGAACCATCGACGGAACCGATTTTATCAAATCTTACGAAACCGTCAAAGAATGTATCAAAATCATTCGTGAAGAACGTCGACCAATACTCATTCACGCGAAAGTTCCGTTGCTCAATCATCATACTTCAGGTGTTAGAAAAGAATGGTATCGTGATGATTTGGAAGAATGTGCGAAGAATGACCCATTAATAAAACTTAGAAATAAACTTTCAGAATTTAGTATAGAAGATTCAGAAGTTGAAACCATAGAAAAAGAAGTTCAGAATCTGGTAAGAACCGATTTTGAAAACGCCATTTTAGCAGAAGACCCAAAGCCAGAGGATACTTATAAACACGACTTCGCACCAACACCTGTTACGGAAGAAAAAGGAGAACGTTCTCCAAGCGGAAAAATTCCAACAGTAATGGTAGATTGTGCATTGTTCGCGATTAGAGAATTGATGCAGAAACATCCGGAAGCCTTATTATATGGACAGGATGTTGGTCTTAGATTAGGCGGTGTTTTCCGTGAAGCGATTACTTTAGCCGCACAATTTGGAGAGAAACGAGTTTTCAATACACCAATTCAGGAAGCGTTTATCGTTGGTTCTACAGTTGGAATGAGCGCAGTTGGTTTGAAACCGATTGTTGAAGTTCAATTCGCTGATTATATTTGGCCAGGTTTGAATCAATTATTTACCGAAGTTTCCAGAAGTTATTATTTATCTAATGGGAAATGGCCGGTTTCGATGATTCTGCGTGTTCCGATTGGTGCTTACGGAAGTGGAGGTCCTTATCATTCGAGTTCGGTGGAAAGTGTTTTGTGTAATATAAAAGGAATCAAAATCGCTTATCCTTCAACAGGGGCGGATTTGAAAGGTTTGATGAAAGCGGCTTTCTACGACCCGAATCCAGTTGTAATGCTGGAACACAAAGGTCTTTATTGGTCAAAAATCGAAGGAACCGAAGCTGCGAAAACTATAGAACCAGACGAAGATTACATTATCCCGTTTGGGAAAGCGAGGGAAGTTTTGCTTTGTGATAATCGAAAAGATAAACCAACTTTGACCATTATTACTTATGGAATGGGCGTTTATTGGGCTTCGAATGCAGCGAAAGAATTTGATAATCAAATCGAAATTATAGATTTAAGAACACTCGCACCTTTGGATGAAAACCGAGTTTTCGAAAGTGTGAAAAAACATAACCGCTGCATTGTTTTGACAGAAGAGCCTGTCAATAATAGCTTTGCACAAAGTTTGGCTGCCAGAATCAATGAAAATTGTTTCAGATATCTGGATGCGCCGGTAAAAGTGGTTGGAGCAAAAAATCTTCCTGCAATTCCTATCAATTCTGAATTGGAGAAAGAAATGCTGCCAAACACAGGAAAATTAATTAAAGAAATAGAACAATTGTTGAAATATTAAAATGATGGAAGAAAATGTTCTTATACCGAAAATCAAAATCAATAAAAAAGAATTGATTTTGGAAGAAGCCGCAAAGCTTTTCAAAGAGAAAGGTTTTGGCGGAACTAGTATGCGCGACTTGGCAGAAAAAGTGGGAATGGAAGCTGCAAGTATGTACAATCATATCAAATCCAAAGACGAAATCTTAGAATTGATTTGTTTCAAAATTGCCAATCAATATATTTCCCAGTTGCAGGAAATCGAAAATACGAATCAAAGTTTTCAGGATAAGCTGAGAGCAATTATCGGACTTCACGTTCAGTTGATTATTGAAGATTCGGCGTCGGTTTCTGTAGCGAATAACGATTGGAAATATCTTTCCGAAGAGAAGAAAAATCAATACAAACAAATCAGAAAGTCCTACGAAAAAAGCTTCGCCAACATCATAGAACAAGGAATGGAAAGTGGAGAATTCAAAAAAATGAATGTTTCTGTGGCACTTTTCACAATGTTATCATCAATCCGATGGATAGAATTATGGTACAAACCAAGCCGAGAAATCACACCGCAGGAATTGGAAGAAGATTTGAAAACTTTGTTAATGCAAGGTCTAAATAATTAAATTAAAAGTCATCGTACTTTTTACATAATACATTTTACAAAGAAGAATGTCAACAACATTTCATCCATTACGAGTAAAAAAAGTCAAGAAAGAAACGCAGGATTGTGTTTCTGTGAGTTTTGATGTTCCAGCAGAATTAATGGAACAATTCAAATTCACGCAAGGACAATATTTGACATTCAGACAAATGAATGGCGAGCAGGAATTACGACGTTCTTATTCGATTTGTGCAAGTCCGTGCGAAGGCGAATTGAAAGTCGCTGTGAAAAAAGTTCCCGAAGGTCTGTTCTCTTCTTTTATGAATGACAACCTGAAAGAAGGTGACGTTCTGGAAGTGATGCCTCCAATGGGAAAATTCTACACAGAACTTAATCCTGAAAATAAAAAAACTTATGTGGCTTTTGCTGCAGGAAGCGGAATTACACCAATTATTTCCATTATCAAATCTGTTTTGAAAAATGAACCGCAAAGTCAGTTTGTTCTGATTTACGGAAACAAAAATAAAGGAACGATTATTTTCAAAGAAGAAATCGAAGCTTTAAAAAATCGTTTTATGGAACGATTGAGCATTTATCACATTCTCAGTCGCGAAGTTGCAGATGCAGATTTGCTAAGTGGAAGAATTAATTCCGAAAAAGCAGAGTCTTTTATCAAGAACATCATTCCTGCAGAAAAAATCGATGAGGTTTTTCTTTGCGGACCGGAAGAAATGATTCTGAGCGTGAGAGATACTTTAATCCAATCAGGAGTTGACGCTAAGAAAATTCATTTCGAATTATTCTTTAGTGCAGCCTCAGCGGAAAAGAAAAAAGAACACGAGCTGGCAATTAATAAATCCGATGATGATTTTAGTAAAGTCACTGTGAAATTGGATGCAACAGCTTTGAAGCTGGATTTAGCTTATCACGGGCCAACGATTTTGGATGCAGCTTTACAAAATGGAGCAGATTTACCTTACGCTTGCAAAGGTGGAGTTTGTGCGACGTGTAAATGCAAATTAGAGAAAGGCGAAGTAGAAATGGATATCAATTATTCTCTCGAACCGGACGAGATAGCAGCAGGGTTTATCTTGTCTTGTCAAGCACATCCGCGTTCGGAAGAAGTAGTTGTGAATTTTGATATTAAATAGAATAATTATGGCAGCTTAATCCGCCTTCCGCTCCCAATCTTTTTTGCAGATGATTTCAGTTTCAATAGAACTTGAAGAACAAGCAAAAAAGGATTTCCGCTCAAGTCGGGCTGCAAAAGATTCTCTGAAAAAACCAGAAGGATTTAATAAAAGTAGTCTTAGGTGAAACCTATGGAATAAAAAAAATCAAGAAAATGGAAACAACAGAAATCAATTTAGAAGAACATTTTCAGAATAAAATAGATAGCGAAATCCGTATCGAGCCAAAAGACTGGATGCCTGATGCGTACAGAAAAACTTTGGTTCGTCAGATTTCTCAGCACGCACATTCCGAGATTGTCGGGATGTTGCCGGAAGCGAATTGGATTACGCGTGCACCAACTTTAAACCGAAAAAAAATCTTGTTGGCAAAAGTTCAGGACGAAGCTGGACACGGACTTTATCTCTATTGTGCAGCAGAAACTTTGGGCGTTACAAGAGATGAAACGATTAACGATTTACATTCTGGAAAAGCCAAATATTCTAGCATTTTCAACTATCCGACTTTGACTTGGGCAGATATGGGGGCAATTGGCTGGCTGGTTGATGGCGCAGCAATTCTGAATCAAGTTCCGCTTTGCAGAGCGTCTTATGGACCTTATGCCAGGGCAATGGTTAGGATTTGTAAAGAAGAAAGTTTCCACCAACGACAAGGTTACGAGCTGATGATGAAATTGGCTCAAGGCTCACCAGAACAGAAAGCAATGGCTCAGGATGCGTTCAACCGTTGGTGGTGGCCAACTTTGATGATGTTCGGTCCAAAAGATGCTGATTCTGGGAATACAGAATTGTCAATGAAATGGCGCATCAAACGTTTTACTAATGATGAGTTGAGACAGCGTTTCGTAGATGTTTCCATTCCGCAGGCAGAATATTTAGGCTTGACTATTCCAGACCCTGATTTGAAATTCAATGAAGAAACTGGACATTACGAATTCGGAGAAATCGATTGGGATGAGTTTTGGAAAGTGGTCAAAGGAAACGGTGCTTGTAACAAAGAAAGAATCGAAACCCGCAAAAAAGCCTTTGACGACGGCGCTTGGGTAAGAGAAGCCGCAACCGCTTATCACGAGAAAAGAAAATTAAGAGAAGAACAAAATAGAAAAACAGTCTGATATGCAAAATACAGAATGGCCGCTTTGGGAGGTTTTTATCAGGAGCAGACAAGGTTTGGACCACAAACATGTGGGAAGTCTTCACGCTGCTGATGCGGAAATGGCAATCCAAAATGCAAGAGATGTTTATACGAGAAGGATGGAAGGAGTCAGTATTTGGGTTGTAGAATCCAAGCATATCCACGCTACCAATCCCGACGATTCCGAGGCATTTTACGAACCTTCGGAAGACAAAGTTTACCGTCATCCAACATTTTACCACGTTCCGGAAGAGGTGAAAAATATGTAACACCGTGCTTCGGTGAAAAAGTAGGCTTACTTTCACTCAAGACTAAGCCTACTTTTTAGCAATAGTAAGCTTACTTTTACTCACTAGTAAGCCTACTATTTTAAAGTCCTTACCAAACGGGCTTGCAGAAGCAATAAAATAATTACAAAATTCCCCTCCTGTGGAGGGGTGGATTTCAAAATATAATTTTGAAATTCGGGGTGGTTTAATACTAAACTTGGCATTCAAATAAATGGAAAATAATAAAAATAACTGGCTCAATTATCTCCTGCATCTTGCAGACACCAGCCTGATTCTCGGGCAACGTCTTTGCGAATGGTGCGGAAAAGGACCAGTCTTGGAGCAGGATATTGCTTTGTCCAATATTGCTTTGGATTTGTTGGGAGAATCTTCCAACTATTATCAATATGCAGCCGAAATTCAGAATGAAGGAAAAACGGAAGACGATTTGGCTTTCCTGAGAAACGAGCGTGAGTTCAGGAATTTACTTTTAGTTGAAAGAGAAAACGGTCATTTTGGAGATACGATTGCAAGACAATTTTTCTTCGATGCCTATCATCATCTGTTATTGACCGAACTGAAACATCATTCCGATTTAAAACTCACTTCTATCGCAGAAAAGTCTTTGAAAGAAGTAACTTATCATTTGAAATGGAGTAGCGAATGGATGATTCGTTTAGGAGATGGAACAGAAGAAAGTCATAACAGAATTCAGAAATCAGTTGAAAGTATTATTGACTTTACAGACGAGATGTTTATTCCAACTAACTGGGAATTAGAATTAATGGAACAAAACATCATTCCAGATATCAGAACTTTCCGAACCAAATGGGAAACTAAAGTTCTGGAAATCCTGAATGAAGCAACTTTGTCTGTTGATTTCTCAAAATCTAGACAATTAATTGGCGGAAAAGACGGAAAACACACTGAGAAAATGGGTTACATCTTAGCAGAAATGCAAATGATGCAACGCACTTACCCTAATATGGAATGGTAGAAATATAACACAAAGGCGCAAGAGCTGTGTATAAAAATCGCTTTAAGTCGCAAAATATAGCGTACACCTTTGCGACTTAAAACATTGAATTAATCAAAATTATTTGTGCCTTTGCGATAAAAACAAAAAATGACAGTCACAGAAGAACATATCTGGCAAATATTAGAAGAAGTTCCAGACCCGGAAGTTCCTGTTCTCAATCTTTTGGATTTGGGAATTATTCGCGATGTGAATTTTAATGAAGAAGAAATTGAGATTGTAGTAACACCAACTTATTCAGGTTGTCCTGCAACATCGATGATTAATATGGCTATCAGAATGAAACTAATTGAAAAAGGGTTCAATAATATTAAACTGACCAACCGATTGAGTCCGGCTTGGACCACCGATTGGATGACAGAAGAAGGAAAACAAAAACTAAAAGCATATGGTATTGCACCACCTGTTTACTCAAAAAATAGTGACGAATTATTTTCAAAAACAGATGAGGTAGAATGTCCGCTTTGTGGCTCGAAGCATACGCATTTGGTAAGTCAGTTTGGCTCCACAGCGTGCAAAGCGTTGTATCAATGCGATGATTGCAAAGAACCTTTTGATTATTTTAAATGTCACTAATTGAGAATGAAATCTAATATCTGATGTCTAACATCTAATATCTTAAAAAAAGAAATGAAAATAGGAATTGTCGGTAGTGGAGCAATGGGAAGCGGAATAGCACAGGTTTTGGCAGCGGCAGGAAATCAGGTTTTGTTGTATGACAGCAATCCGATTGCCGTAGAAAAAGCAGGTCAAAATCTGGAAGCTCAGTTCCAAAAATTAGCCGAAAAAGGAAAGCTGACTTATGAAGAAGCAGAAACTTATTTCGATAATATCCGATTGAGTGATAAATTATCCGAACTAAAACATTCCGAATTAATCATAGAAGCTATTATTGAAGATTTGGAAATTAAAAAAGAGTTATTCCAAAAGTTTGAAAGTCTTGTTTCTGAAGATTGCATTCTTGCAACCAATACTTCATCTTTATCCATTGCATCCATTGCATCGGCTTGTCAAAAACCGAATCGTGTGATTGGAATTCATTTTTTCAATCCAGCACCTTTGATGGCTTTGGTAGAAATTATTCCTGCTGTTCAAACGGATAAAGACTTAATTTCAAGAACGAAAAATTTAGTAGAAAGCTGGAAAAAACTTCCTGTGATTGCAAAAGATACGCCTGGATTTATTGTCAATCGTGTCGCAAGACCATTTTATGGAGAAGCAATCAGAATTCTGGAAGAAGGAATTGCCGATTGTACAACTATCGATTTTGCAATGACTAGTTTAGGAGGATTCAGAATGGGACCGTTTCAATTGATGGATTTCATCGGTCACGATGTCAATTATAGGGTGACAGAAAGTGTTTTCAAAGAATTTTTCTACGACCCGAAATTCAAACCGTCATTCACACAGAAACGATTATTTGAAGCCGGATATTTTGGAAATAAATCCGGAAGAGGATTTTATGATTACTCGTCAGATGCAGAGCAATTAAAACCAAATGAGAATCTAGAATTATTGGAATTGATTTTTAAAAGAATTCTGGTAATGCTGATGAATGAAGCTGCAGATGCCAATTTCCTTGGAATTGCTTCGGCGGAAGACATCGACTTAGCAATGACAAAAGGTGTGAATTATCCCAAAGGATTATTACAATGGGCGGATGAATTTGGTTTAGAGAATCTTGAAAAGGCATTGGATAGTCTTTATAATTATTATCACGAAGACCGTTACAGATGCAGTCCAATCATTAGAAATTTAGTAAAACAAAATAAAAAATTCTATTCTTAGAATGAACAACGTATATATAATAGACGGCGTACGGACGCCAATCGGAAAGCTGAAAGGAAGTTTATCTTCTATTCGTCCCGATGATTTGGCGGCTTTTATCATCAAAAAACTATTGGAAAGAAACCCGAACATCGACCAAAGCAGAATCTATGATGTTGTTTTAGGCTGTGCGAATCAGGCCGGCGAAGACAACCGAAACATTGCAAGAATGTCGGCTCTGTTGTCTGGTTTGGATTATCACGTTCCCGGCGAAACAGTTAACAGGCTTTGCGCTTCGGGTTTGTCTGCAGCGATTAATGCAACAAGAGCGATTCAAGTTGGCGATGCTGATTTGATGATTTCTGGCGGTGTTGAAAATATGACGCGTGGACCATTAGTGATTTCAAAATCAGAAAGTCCTTTTGGAGGAGATGCTAAAATCTATGATACAACTTTCGGCTGGCGATTCATCAATCCAAAAATGAAAGAAATGTTCGGTGTGGATGCAATGGGCGAAACTGCTGAAAATTTGGCTGAGCGAGATAATATTTCCAGAGAAGACCAAGATAAATTTGCTTTCAATTCTCAGCAGAAAGCTAAAGCTGCACAAGAAAACGGAAGATTATCTCAAGAAATTGTTGCTGTTAATATTCCTCAGAGAAAAGGAGAGGATTTGATTTTTGATAAAGATGAATTTCCTAAGAATGATACAACAATTGAAGGCTTATCAAAATTAAAAACAGCTTTCAAAAAAGATGGAACCGTCACAGCAGGAAATGCTTCGGGATTGAATGACGGAGCAGCAGTTAATCTCTTAGCTTCGGAAAATGCGATTAAAGAATTTGGATTAACGCCGAAAGCAAGAATTGTTTCGAGTGCGGTTGTTGGTGTTGAACCAAGATTAATGGGAATTGGCCCTGTAAAAGCCGCTGAGTTGGCATTGCAAAAAGCTGGATTGACATTTAATGATATCGATATTATTGAATTAAATGAAGCTTTTGCAGCACAAAGTTTAGCGTGCATCAGAGCTTGGGGATTAGATGACAATGATTCCAGAATCAATCCGAACGGCGGGGCGATTGCACTTGGACATCCACTTGGAATGAGTGGTGCAAGAATTTTGAATTCTGCGATGTATGAACTTCATAACCAAAATAAAAAATATGCGATGGCAACAATGTGTGTTGGCTTGGGGCAAGGTTTTGCAGTGATTATTGAGAAAGTTTAAATCAGACGAATAGATGATAGACGAATAGAAAATAGACATTTTAAAATCTATCATCTATCCGTCTATTATCTCCAAGTCTAAAAAAGAAAAATATGCAACTAGAAAATTACGCACTCGGCAGATGGACAAAAGGAGAGGGCGAAGGGCAGGCTTTATACAATTCCATCAACGGCGATTTGGTGGCAATGGCGACCTCTAAAGGTTTGGATTTTGCAGAAATGATGGACTATGCCAGAAAAGTTGGCGGTCCGGCTCTTCGGAAACTCACTTTTCAGGAAAGAGGATTGATGTTGAAGAAACTCGCTTTTCATCTTTTAGAAAAGAAAGAAACGTTCTACAAAGTGAGCTGGGCAACTGGCGCAACTAAAGCTGACAGTTGGGTTGACATCGAAGGTGGTATCGGAAATCTTTTTGCTAATGCATCGCTTCGAAGACAATTTCCGGACTTACCTTATTATATAGATGGCGAATCTGTGAAGCTTTCCAAAGAAGGAACATTCATCGGACATCATATTTGCACACCAAAGCGAGGTGTTGCGATTCATATCAATGCGTTTAATTTTCCGGTTTGGGGAATGTTGGAAAAAATTGCAGTCAATCTTTTGGCAGGCGTTCCAGCAATCGTAAAACCAGCGACTGCAACAAGTTTCCTAACAGAAGTTGTTGTTAAAGAAATTATCGCATCACAAATTTTGCCTGAAGGAAGTTTACAATTGATTTGTGGTTCTGCCAATGGAATTCTGGATAATGTGACAATGGAAGATGTTGTGACCTTTACTGGTTCAGCTTCTACAGGAAAAATGCTGAAGGCTCATCCAAAAATTGTTGAAGAATCTGTACCATTTAATCTGGAAGCAGATTCTTTGAATGCAATGGTTTTGGGAGAAGATGCAAAACCCGGAACTGTGGAATTTGATTTATTCATCAAAGAAGCAACGCGTGAAATGACGACCAAAGCCGGACAAAAATGTACAGCAGTCAGACGATTGCTAGTTCCTGCAAATTTAGTTGAAGATGTTCAGATTGCTCTTGGACAAAGACTTTCAACGGTAATTATCGGCGACCCGAATGTCGAAGGTGTGAGAATGGGTGCTTTGGCAAATAAAGACCAAGTGAAAGAAGTTTCTGAGAAAGTTCAGGAATTATCAAAAACTCAAGAAATTGTTTTTGGAAATTTGGATGATTTTGACGTGAAAGGAGCGGACAAAAACAAAGGTGCGTTCATTTCCCCGATTTTATTCCTTAATTCCGACCCTTTTAAATATACAGATTGCCACAATATTGAGGCTTTCGGACCAGTCAGCACGATTATTCCTTATCATAATATCGATGAAGCGATTGAGTTGGCGAGAATGGGAAAAGGTTCACTTTGCTGTTCGGTTGTGACGGCTGATGACGATTTTGCCAGAGATTTTGTTATCGGTGCAGCGTCTATGCACGGACGAATTCTGATTCTCAATTCAGATTGTGCCAAAGAAAGTACTGGTCACGGTTCACCTTTGCCAATGTTGATTCACGGAGGTCCTGGAAGAGCTGGTGGTGGAGAAGAAATGGGCGGAAAACGTGGTGTTCTTCATTATATGCAACGCACGGCGATTCAAGGTTCGCCAACGACTTTGACACACATTACACAACAATATCAATATGGTGGAAAGCAATGGGAAGATAACATTCATCCATTCAGAAAACATTTTGAAGAACTGAAAATCAGCGAAACTTATATTACGGCAAAACATACGGTTACGGAATCTGATATTACTAATTTTGCTAATGTTTCTGGTGATAATTTTTATGCTCATATCGATGCAACGTCTTTGGAGGGAACAATCTTCGAAGGACGTGTTGCTCACGGATATTTCATCCTAAGTAAAGCAGCAGGTTTGTTTGTAGATGCGAGAAAAGGTCCGGTTTTACTGAATTACGGTTTGGACGAATGTCGTTTCGTGAAACCTGTTTATCCAGGAATGACAATTGGTGTGAAATTTACCTGTAAAGAAAAAATCAATCAGGAAAAACGCGAAGAAGAAGATATTGCCAAAGGAATTGTTCGTTGGTTAGTCGATGTTTATGATGAAACCGGAGACACTGTGGCAATTGCGACGATTTTAACAATGGTCAAAAAACTGAATCAAGAATAAATTTAAGAAACAAGAGAAAAGGATAAAGATAAAAGATTACGATTTGATATTTTAAATCTTTTAACAATTCAATTATTTAATATTAATTAATGGAAGCTTACGTAAAATCAAACATAGAAAACGGAATTGGAACTATTGAGTTTTTCCATCCTCAAAGCAATTCGATGCCAAGTTCACAACTTAAAAATCTAGTAGAAGAAATTAATAGCCTCAGTAAAAATGATGAGGTCAAAGTCATTATTCTAAAAAGTGGAGGAGAAAAAGCCTTTTGTGCAGGTGCATCTTTTGACGAATTGATTTCAATCAAAGATTTCGAAACTGGGAAAACATTCTTTTCTGGCTTTGCGAACGTCATTAATGCAATGAGAAAATCTCCAAAACTGATTATCGCAAGAATCCACGGAAAAGCCGTTGGAGGTGGCGTTGGAATTGCTTGCGCTGCAGATTATACTTTTGCTACAGAAAATGCTTCAGTAAAACTTAGCGAATTGGCTGTCGGAATTGGACCGTTTGTGATTGGACCAGTTGTAGAAAAAAAAATTGGAACTTCATCTTTTGCACAGTTAGCGATTAACGCGACCGAATTTTATTCCGCAGAATGGGCGCAAGAAAAAAGTATGTATCAGGATGTTTATGAAACGCCCGAAGAAATGGATGCGGAAATCCAAATTCTTGCTGAGAAATTAGCAAACTCAAATCCTGAAGCAATGTTGAAACTGAAAGAAATTTTCTGGAAAGGAACAGAACATTGGGATGAGCTTTTAGCAGAACGAGCATCAATCAGCGGAAAACTGGTACTGTCCGATTTTACTGTGAATGCTATTAATAGTTTTAAAAGTAAATAATATATCCAACTAAAAAGCCTTTCAAATTTGAAAGGCTTTTATTTTATTCTTTAATGATTTTTTGAGTGACGTTATCTTTATCTGTTTTGATTTTCACTAGATAGTTTCCTTTTGGCAAATTAGAAATATTGATTTCTTTGGATTTTTCTGTTTTCAACAGTTGACCAGTTTGAGAATAGATTTCTACCTTTTCTATTTTGTCATTGGTATTGATGATGAATTTTTCTTTTACAGGATTTGGATAGATTATGTTTTTATTACTTAGTAAATCTAAAGTTGCCATAAGGTCTGGTCCTAATTTTAAAACCCATGCATTACCAAAACTTCCATTGTATCCAGCTGTAATAAAGCCATCTTCGGTTTGTACAGTACTTTGGACCCAGTCATAACCGGTTCCACCCAAAGTTTTCTGCCACTGTATGTTTCCTAACTTATCAAGTTTTACTAACCATCCATCCATCTGACCATGATTGTCGGTTACATCCCCATCGTTAGATTCAGCCCATGCTGATTGCAAGTAACCTCCGTCTGTTGTTTGGATAATTTCGTATCCAAGTTCAGTTTTTGTACCACCTAGACTTTTTTGCCACTCCATGTTTCCACTGTTACTTATTTTGACGACCCAAACGTCAGTTGAACCATGGTTCCCAGAAACATCTCCGCTTTTTGAACTGGAAAATCCTGACAGGATATAGCCG
This sequence comes from uncultured Weeksellaceae bacterium, assembly GCA_963530025.1. Taxonomy (GTDB): domain Bacteria; phylum Bacteroidota; class Bacteroidia; order Flavobacteriales; family Weeksellaceae; genus Epilithonimonas. The sequence continues at coordinate 9,572 of CAUSBY010000014.1, read as the reverse complement.
CCATCGGTTGTTGGTAAGATATCCATCAAAGAATCTTGTCCTATTCCCCCATAAGTTTTTTGCCACTCGATTGCTCCTAGATTATTAAGTTTTATAGCCCAATAATCATAATAACCGTGATTGTATGACACATCTCCATTAGTAGAAGTTGTTTCTCCTCCGATAATAAAACCATTATCTGCGGTCTGGTATATTTTTCTACCTTGGTCATCTCCAGTTCCTCCATACATTTTTTGCCACATAATATTGCCAATATTATCTATTTTTAATAACCAAATATCATTGTTGTCAGCATTATTAAGACCTGTGAGATCCCCATCTATGGACCTGCTATGTCCTGCAACGGCAAATCCTCCGTCGTTGGTCTGAATAATATCGTAGCCATCGTCATAGCTTGAGCCACCATAAGTTTTTTGCCATTCAACATTTCCATTAGAATTTAATTTTATTATCCACAGATCAGATTTACCATGATTGTTTGTGATATCTCCGGTTGTAGAATCAGTATTTCCAACAACAATGTAACCTCCGTCATGAGTTTGTTTTATATTTCTTGACCTTTCATCGTCTTCGCCGCCTAATGTTTTTTGCCATTGGATTGCCCCGTCACCGCTGATTTTAACAACCCAGAAATCGTAAACCCCTTTCATCTCAGTAACATCTCCGTTTTTAGAGCTTGTTGAGCCTAAGAAAATATAGCCTCCGTCAGTTGTTTTTTTAATGATATTAGCAACGTCTATATTAGTGCCACCATAAGTTTTTTGCCATTGGATGGTGGGAGATTGAGAAAATAACTTAGAGATAGAAGTTACGAGAATAAAAATTGTAAAGATTGTTTTCATCATTTTGTTATTGTTTTATGGAGGCAAAAATAATATTTTTTTATTGAAATTTTTGCAACAAATAAAATCCCTTTCAAATTTGAAAGGGATTTTCTCCATTTAAGAGATTAAGCTGATCCGACTCATAACTTAATTTTCTGAAACATTCTCATCATTATTAGTTTCTGATCTTGGAGCGTTCTACTTCCATCGGTAGAACTTACTAACTATTATATATGAATTTGTGTTTGTATCTTCTTTGACAAAGATAGTATAGTAAGTACTTGTAGAAACAGAGCAGAAATTACCAATTTTACGATTAGGTATTTATACGGATATATTTCAAATCTATAAAAAAAGCCCCACCAAAATATATTGATGAAGCTTTAAAAATATGAAGTTGGTCTGTTTAAAAATTAGGCATATGTATTTCTCAATCGTATAATCTGGAAGATATTTTCTCTTACCTGTATCACTTCAAACAAATTCTGACTAATCCCAATAGATATAAAAGGTTTGGCAGTGAAAGTCCCTCTTGGTGTTCTGATTGTCGCTGAAACCTCAAGAACTGGAAAAATCCTGCGTTTTTCTGATCTCCAATTGGCATTAGGCTTCATGAAAAAATAATGACTGGAGCAAAAGACAGTCATGTAAGAAATCTCGCCTGAGATGATGTAATTGGTAGAGTTAACTATTTCTATTGGAGAAGACATTTTGTAAAAATTTTAAAAATTGTTTTTACGTTTCCTTGCCTCAAAGAAATAATAAAATATTAGATTGTTTTAGAGTAGAAATACTGAATTTTCACAAATTATAACTTGATGGCTACCGAATGGATATCATTAATGACGGCATAGATCACAATCCCGACTGTGTTTTTTGCCCCGATTTTGTCAAGGATTCTTTGTCTGTGGCTTTCCACAGTTCGTGGGCTAAGGAATAATATATCTGCAATTTCCTGATTTGTTTTTTCTTGGCAGATCAGTTTTACAACATCTATTTCCCGATTAGTCAAAGTTTCCTCATTGTCAAAAAGAGATTTTTTGCGAGAAGGTGCATTCATGTAAGATAGAAGCATCTCGTGATCCTCTTTTGTGAAGTACATCCCGTTTTGATGAACAGTCTCTATCGCTTCTATAAAAGTTTTTTTGTCTGAATTTTTAGGAAGAAATGCTGAAACACCTAACTTGATCATATAGCCAAGAACGCTACTTTTGTAATGGGAAGAAAGAATAATGATCTTCAGATTGGGATAATTTTTTTTCAAAATCTCTACAAGTTCGAATCCATCCATTGGTTGCATTTGGACATCGATCATGGCGATATCTGGAAAATCATCTTCATTAATATTTTCAAGATGAGTTAGTATTTCATTGCCGGATGTGGCAGAATAATCCACAGAAATATTGGTTTGTGCAGAAAGCAACATTTTGATTCCTTCCAGAATAAGTTGCTCATCATCCACCAATACAATTTTAATTTTTTCGCTCATAATTTAATTAGGGATATTTATGATTAATCGACTTCCTATACCAATTTCATTTTTCCATTTATAAAAACCTTTCACAGAACTTATTCTGGATTCTATATTTTTAAGTCCCATCCCTTTGCTCGCTTTTTCGTAATCGAAGCTTTGTCCGTTATCAGAAAGAATCATGGTCAGATATTTCGGATGTTTTCTTATATAAACGGTTACTTCATTGGCATTAGAGTGTTTCATTACATTGGTGGTGAATTCCTGAATGACCCGATAGATTTGGACTTCTGTAAAAGTATCTTTCTTTTCGTATTGGGAATGAATTTGTAAATTTAGATTTATTTTGTGAGAAAGATTGGTTACCAATTCCTGCAGATATAAGACCAGTCCCAGCTTCTCCAAATTCACAGGATAAAGTGAATGTGAGATATTTCTTGTGGAATCTATAAGTTCTGTAATTTGCGTGGTAATAACTTTTTTGGAAGCTTCCTGATTTTCAGGTTCAAGATTGTTCAGCCAAAGCGAAAGAATATTCAAACGGTTTCCTATATCATCATGAACAGATATTGCGATTCTTTTTCTTTCATCTTCTTGCCCTTTGATGTTTTCCAGCGTCAGTTCTTTCTGATGGTCCATTTCTGCCAAGAATTGTAGGTCTTTTTCTTGAATGATTCTTTGGATAAAAGTCTTATAAGCTATTAATATAAAGGATATGATGACAATCAAAACGATTATCAACATAATTAAAAAGATGATATTGATTTTTATTTCTTTAATTTTAAAAATGTATAAAGGATTGTAAAATATAAAAAGATAAGTAAGGTATTATTAATTATCCAAAAAATAAAAAAAGAATCTACATGGAACTTTATTAGCTGTTGCTGAAACATAAATATAAAAATACTAACTGTGTAATACAGAAAGAACATCCCATCTAACAGTAAAAAACTACTCTTCTTAGAAAAATTTTTAATTTCTTGAATTAATGAATATGCGATTAGACAAACAATAATTAAATTAGAAAATGCTTTAGAATAGTCATTTTGATATAGAGGTAGTATTTTGCTTATACTTAAAGCCACTAGACTCAAGATTGTAGTCAGTATGAAATAATACTTACTGAGATTCCGTTTTTTTATGAATATACCTGTCATTAAAAAAAATTCTCCAGCGATATAGATAGGATATAAAAACTCAGAGCTTCCTTCTATCTTGAAAAACATTATTATTTCTATAAAAAAGACAAAAATGGCATAATAGATATACCATTTTTGTTTTTTTGTAAAGAGTTTATATTTTATAATCGCAAAAATCAGAGCAATACCCAAAAAGATGTCTGCCAATATTCCGCTGATTTTGAAAAATTGCTCCACAGTATTATTGAATTATTATAGAATATCTATATGGAGGACTTGGCTTCGTCCAGTCGTACGTATTAGAAGGAACTCTGGTAGCAATATCTGCCGAAGATGCGTCATCAAAACAAGAAATAAAGATAATAGTTGGCAATAGTCTTTGATAGACCGGAGAAAATTTTAGCCCAAAAACACCTACAATACTGGTTGTTTCTTCAGGATTTTGTAAAAGGTCTTGCTTTGGAACGAAAAAGTTTTGAAATATTCTTTCACCGTTGAACTCATTGGATTCCAAACTTAACCAATCCATTCCGTTCTCTCTCCAAGATTCAATCTCATCTACAGCAATTTGCTGACCAGTAACAGGCTGATTCATGATAGGGAAGTTGACATCGGAGTCGTTCTCACTTTTTGTAAGGTCAACGGAAAGAGTGTAATGACTGGTTAAAGTATAGGTCTTGGTCTGTGTCAACTGTAGGTCGCTTTGTAATGGAGCCAATGTCGTGTATTGATAACTCGTCAATATCTTTATGTCTCCCGTGCTGGTTCTTGGAGAGCAAATCAATATAAGTTGATTGTCCCAAATGCCAATTTCTAAACAAAAGTAGGATTCCGCATCATTCAATCCATCTAACCATTCTATCTGGTCGGGATAAAAGGTAAAAACATTTTCTGGTGAGATAACACTTTGTATCTCTGAATAATTTGATTTTGCTTGATTCCAGTTTGCAATAGCAGAGGTGTAGTCACGACTAATTAAAGTAGGCATATTTTTATAGTTTTTTAGATGGTATAAAAATATAGAAAGAAAACTATAGTAGCAATATTAATAAGGGTTTATTGATGATTAATTGATAAAAGCTAAATGGAGTGATATTTTCTAATTATTAGTAAATAAAAATTTGCAGAATAAAAAAAAAATCCTATTTTTGCATCCTCAAAACCAGAGTTGCTGGATCCATTAGTCCGATACTCATATTATAACAAATTTTAAAACTTCTGAAAATGAAACAAGGCATACACCCAGAAAATTATAGATTAGTAGTTTTCAAAGATATGAGTAACGAAGAAACGTTCCTTTGCAAATCTACTGCTGATACTAAAGATACTATCGAATTCGAAGGAAAAGAATATCCTTTGATCAAAATGGAAATCTCTTCTACTTCTCACCCTTTCTATACAGGTAAAACCAAATTGGTTGATACTGCTGGTAGAGTAGATAAGTTCATGAACAAGTACAAAAAATTCGCTAAGTAATCTTAGTTAATTTTTAGAAATATCAAAACCTTTCGGATTTTCCGAGAGGTTTTTTTGTTATTTTTGCTGAAGATAGAAATTAGTGTAGAAGTGAGAAATTAGATTTCAAAAACTTTTGTCTAACATCTAAAGTCTAACATCTAACATCTAAAAAATGCAACTAGTATTTTCAGACGCACAATATTGGGAAGATTTTCTTCCACTCACTTTTACAAGACCTGTTGCAGAAATGCGAATGGGAATCTTGACCTTCTCGGAAAGATGGCAAAAGCTTCTGGAGATAGATGAGGTTTTTTATATCACAGAAAATTATCTTCAGGGAAAATTTAAAAAACCTGAACCAAAACAAAGTCTTTTCATTGTTCCTAATTTTTTTCCATCGGATGATGTTTTGAAGCAAATCAAAGACCTTCAACCAGGCGAAGCTTTGGTCTATGAAAACGAGGTTCTTGTTGCTAATATCAATATGGAGAATTTTTCCTTGAATCAAATCAATAAAATGACCGACATTCACGAGAAATTATTCTTCATTGAGAAACCAACGGATATTTTTTCTTATAATGATAAAGCGATAGATTTCGATTTTAAATTATTAACCGAGGGTAGAGTTTCTCAAGAATTGTCTTCCACCAATGGTTTCATTGGAGAAAAAGAAAACCTTTTTATTGAGGAAGGTGCAATTGTTGAATTTTCGACACTCAATTGCAAAACCGGAAAGATCTACATTGGAAAAAATGCCGAAATAATGGAAGGTTCTAATATCCGTGGGTCATTAGCACTTTGCGAAGATTCTAAGATTAATCTTGGAACTAAATTATACGGCGGAACTACGATTGGTCCACATTCAAAAGTTGGTGGAGAGGTCAATAATATTGTGATTTTTGGCTATACAAATAAAGGTCACGATGGTTTTGTAGGGAATTCCGTGATTGGAGAATGGTGTAATCTTGGCGCGGATACCAATTCATCAAATCTTAAAAATAATTATGCTTCTGTAAAACTTTGGAATTATAGATCTAAAAGATTCTTGGATACAGGATTGCAGTTTTGTGGACTGATAATGGGAGATCATTCCAAAACAGCGATCAATACGCAACTTAATACAGGAACTGTGGTTGGTGTTGCTGCCAATATTTTCAAATCGGGTTTTCCGCCTAATCTTGTAGATGGTTTTTCTTGGGGTGGGATGAAAGGTGATGAGAAATTCAAATTAGAAAAATCCTACGAAGTTGCCGAAAAAGCTATGGAGCGTAGAAAAATCCCGCTTACGGAAACAGATAAAGATATTTTGAAATATATATATAATGAGTTTTAATTTTAAAACTCATTTTTTTTAAGATAAAATTGGCTTCCTTCGGGGCTTGGGAAAACAATTTTATATCAAAGTTTGCTTATTTTTGCATTTACGATTTCAATCATAACATATGAAATCTAATATTTAACATCTAAATATAATAATGAAGCAGTTTCTTCTTTGGCTTTTTGCATCGTTGGTTTTGGTAAGTTGTGCCAGAGTGGGTTCGCCCGTGGGAGGAAAGAAAGATTCCATCGCTCCAAAAATGATAGGTTCTAATATTGACACGACCAGAGTTAATGTTTCTAAAAATCTCAAAGAACTTAGAATATATTTTGATGAGTATATTCAGTTGAAAGATATTAGTAAAAATCTTATTATTTCTCCTCCTATAAAATACACCAAGATTCTTCCTTCCTCTACGGGTAACAAATATCTGGAGATTCAATGGAAGGATTCTTTACAGGCAAACACGACCTATAATTTCAATTTTGGAAACTCTGTTGTGGACCTTAATGAGAGTAATGTCTTGCCATATTTCAATTTTGCTTTTTCAACGGGAGAAAAATTGGATGATCTATATATAAGTGGGACAATTTCCGATGCATTAGGCAATAGTAAAAACTCAGAAGGAAAAGAGAAAAATTTGGTGGTTGGTCTTTATCAAGTGAAAGATACAATGAACTACCGCCAAAAACCTTATTATATAACAAAAGCTGATGAAGATGGCTATTTCGAACTCAATTATTTGACACCGGGGAAATATAGGATTGTTGGCTTCGATGATGAGAATGGTAATTCCATCTATGATTCGGGGAAAGAGAGTGTTGCTTTTCAAAAAACGGAAATCGACCTTGAAAATAGTATTTCCGGTATGAAGATGAGAGCCTTTCCATCAAAGAAATTGGTAAAGTATAAAGAAATGGCAGCTTCCGTGGGTGGTATTGCAATGACTTTCGAAGGTAATCCTGATAAAGTAATTGTGAAAACCGTAGGAGAAAAGCCGGCAGATTATAAAGTGACGCATAAGGCAAAGTCAGATTCTGTACGAATTTGGTTCGATGCTACAAAAGAAAACATCGGTGCAACAGTGAGTGAAAATCTTAAATTTTCTTACGATACAGGTTCAAAACAAGATACTGTGTCTGTGTTTTACAAGAAACCTGCAAAGGATGAAATGACAGTTGCGAATCCTTTTTCAAATAAATTAACGCCTGAGACAGATTTTAGATTTTCTTCTAATTATATTATTAATAAGATTCAGCCAGAAAATTGGAAGTTGGAGTCAGATAGTATTACACAGGATTTCACAGCAAGAATCTCAGAATTGGATTCTACGCAAGTTATTGTCAAATCAAATTTTATTTCCGGAAAGAAATATCAATTGACTGTTCCTAAGAATACGGTTGTTTCCTATTATAACAGATCTAGTGAAAGTGTTCGATTTGATTTCGAAGTTTCAAAACCAGAAGAGTTTGGGAGTTTTAAAGTTCATCTTATAAATCCACCTACTCAAAAATTCTGGATACAATTGCTGAATGAAAAAAACGAACCAGCTTATCAGAAATATACCAATCAACCCGAAGTTGCCTTTGTCAATATAAAACCAGGAACCTACAGATTAAGGATTTTGGTCGATAACAATGAGAATGGATATTGGGATACAGCAGATTTTTCAACCGAAACATTGGCAGAAGATGCATATCTCTTCAAAAAAGTTGGGGAAAAAGACGTGATGAGTAAGATCAATGCCCGACAAATGTGGGAAATCAATGAAAATTGGGATTTAACCAAAGAAGAACAACCAGTCAATTGAAAAAGATAATTTTTTGGATAGCTGTTGTTTTTCTTACAATGCAACTTATTCCTATTGATAGAGAAAATAAACCAGTCGATAGAAAAGATAATTTCGTTGATATTTATAAGACTCCGGAAAGTATAAAGGCAATTCTGAAAAATGCCTGCTATGATTGTCATTCCAATGAAACTGTTTATCCACAATATTCTTATATAGCTCCAATTTCCTGGGCTGTTAAAGATCATATCAACGAAGGTCGGGAATATCTTAACTTCTCAGAATGGGGAAAATATAATAATGACCTCAAGCAAAATGCAATAGAAAAAACCATTGCTACAGTTAGGGACTTACAAATGCCCTTGCCTTCTTATGTCGGCTATCATCCCAAAGCTAACTTGACTAAGAAACAAAGAAAAATTTTAGAAAATTATTTTTTGAATCTTCCATAAGGATAAATTAATATTGATAAATTTTGTTTAATGCATTTTATTATATTTGGTTAAATAAAATTCATGAAACGCTTATTCTTCACATTATCCTTAATATGTTGTTTTCTGACAAAAGCACAGGAAAAACAACCCGAGAATCGACAAAAGATGAATCTGGTAAAGATGAATCTTACATCTGTCATCTTCCGGAATTATCAATTCGCTTACGAAAGAACTTTTACAAAGAGATTTGGTATTCAAGTTTCTTATGGTTTTATTCCTGCAGGACATATACCATTGATTGACGAGGTCATCAAAGATGAAAATGTAGAAAACATAAGATTAGGAGGGAATAACTTCACTCTGGAACCAAGAATTTATCTCGGTAAAGGTTATGGACATGGCTTTTATCTCGCCCCATATTACAGGTATTCCCATTTTAATGTAGAAAATCTTACTTATCGATACAAATTAGAAGACCCTCTATTCAATGGACAAAGGGTTCCAGTTGTTTTCTCTGGAAAAACAAACTCCAATAATGTTGGTCTCATGATAGGTTCTCAATGGTTGTTGGGCAAAAAAGACAACTGGGTTTTGGATGTGTGGTTTGTTGGTGGGCATTATGGAGGTGCTACGGGAACTATTAATGGGAGGTCAGACAGGGTTCTTACTCCGGCAGAGCAGCAGCAATTGCAAAAAGACATAGAAGATTTGGACACTTCCGTTATTAAATATAAAGTTACCACCAATTCAAACGGAGCAACGATCATTTTAGACTCCGGTTGGCTGGGTGTTCGTTCCGGGATATCGTTTGGTTACCGATTTTAGTTTGATTTTATTAGACATGTTTTTTTGTCAATTCTGTCAAGACTGTTTTTTTTTCTCTTTCCGCTTCAAATTTGTGGGCCGTTGTATGTGTTCGATTCTTTTGAAAATGTTTTTGCCTGCTGTTTTCCACTAAAACCCTTTTTCAAAATAATTTCCACTACTGTCCCCATTGCAGTTTTGTATATAATAAAGACGCTATTTCGCAAATATTGGTACTTTTTATAAAAGCGGATATATCTGACAGTCAGTGTTTCGAGTAAAAACGTTCAAAAAATGTTGAAATAAGTTTGTTAGGTTGGGGAAAGTTTTCTACT
>CAUSBY010000013.1:0-131193 GCA_963530025.1 uncultured Weeksellaceae bacterium | reverse complement strand
ACCCATACATTAAAAGTGTATTGCTCTACCAGCTGAGCTACCAGGTCGGCCACTTCTAAAACTTAGCAACATATGTTGTTTCGTTTAGAGTGGTGCAAAGATAGGGCTTTTTTTAAAATCTCAAAATTTTTTTCGAACTTTGTTTAAAATAAAAATATGATAATTTCTCTATTGGGATACATGGGCAGTGGTAAATCTCACATTTCCAAAAACTTGAGCAAAAAAATAAATTTTCAATTAATTGACCTTGATCAAAAAATTTCTGAAGAACATCAGCAAACCATTCCCGAAATCTTCCAAAATAAGGGTGAAATCTTCTTTCGCAAGGAGGAAAAAAGAATTTTAGAAGAAATATTAAATTCGGAAAACAATACTATATTAAGTCTTGGTGGAGGGACTCCTGTATACTATGACAACATGGACCTCATCAATGGAAAATCAAAAAGTATTTTCTTGAGAGCTTCTGTGAAAACACTTACCAAGCGTGTCCTTTTACAAAAACAGACCAGACCATTAATATCTAAGTTAGATGATGCAGACATTCCAGAATTCATTGCAAAACATCTTTTTGAGAGAAATCCGTACTATTCGCAAGCGCACTTTACAATAGATACGGATTCCAAAGAGCCAAATCATATTTCGGATGAGATCATAGAAGCATTGAAAATCTAATCTTCGGCTTCTTCTTTAAAAAATACATCCCAGTCATCGTTATCCATATCCTCCGAATCATTAGAAGAATAATCATCCATATCCCTTCTATCTTTTTTGGTAGGTCTTCCTATACCTTTTTGTCTATAATAATCTTGTGAAGATTTTCTCAAGGCTAATATTTCATATTGGTCTTTCTCTGTCATATCAATAACATACAAAGCGACAAGTTTGGCTCCTACTCTACTTTTAGGAATGTCGATGACTTTGATTTTATAATCAATCTGATTTTTTCTCATCTTAATCACGTCGCCATTTTTCACTTCCTTAGAGGATTTCACAACATTTTCACCAATGCTAACTCTATTCTTTTTTATTTCTTCTGTGGCGATGGTTCTTGTTTTATAAAATCTTACACTCCACAAAAATTTATCTATTCTCATAATTTTTTATACTTTTGTCACGTTAAAATTAATCGCAATTTAACATTAATAAAAAAAATGAAGAAAATACTTTTAGGAATTGCTCTTTCTGTGGTTGCACTACAAAGCTGCAAAAAGGATCGTGATGAGGAAGAAGTAGTAGTTATTCCTATTGCAGACCAAAATGCTTATGATGATGCTGCAGCAATAAAGTTTATGGAATCTAATTATTTCAACGACAAAGGTGTTATCACAGCATTTGATGACACTGTGACAACTGATGATAATTATCCGAAGTTGTCTTCTTATCCTCACGAGACTTTACCATCTGGTGTGATTTACATAAAAAGAGGTGATGCTTTTCAACCAAATCCGGGCAAAGAAATCGCACCAACAGATGTAATCAGTATAATGCAAGTAACAAAAACTTATATCGCGACAAAAACCGACGATAAGGTAGCTTATGCAAGTGAATCTACTTTCATCAATAACGTTACAACATCTGGTGTCCCTAGTAAAGACCCAGCTTATTTTTATGTGTGGCAATCTGTTTTGGACAAATATAATGCAGACAATAAAACAACTGTCGGAAGAGATTTTTATGAACTCGAGGGTTTGCAAGAAGGCCTTAAACACTTCAAATCTTTTGACAATTTAGATTCTGCGACAGATTACAATATGCAAGGCGTAATTATTGTTCCATCTAGAGCAGCATATGCCAGAGACAATACTATTTATGGGACAATCTATTCGAACAGAAGTTTTGTTTTTAACTTCCAGCTTTACAATACTAGAGCTAGAGTCATTCCAGGGGAGAATTAATTATTATCATTCATAAAAAATAAAAAAAGCGGAATATTTTTAAATACTCCGCTTTTTTATTGCTTTAATTTCAATTCTAAATCTTTGCCAAGAAATCCTCAAATTGATTTTCTTTTATTGAAACACAGCCTTCTTCCAAGATTTTATCTAGAATAATATCTTCTATTTGATTGACAGATTTTTCCTCAAATACTTTAGAAACTCTCACATAGTTTTCTGTGAAACCATACATCATTCCGTTTTTGTTCTCGTGCTCCCAAAGAACTGGAAGTTTTTTTCCTAATTGTGTTCTGTAAAATTCCATTTTCTTTTTTTCGGAAAGGATTCTCAGCATTTTGTTTCTTTTCTTTCTTTCGGAGATTGGAACTGCACCTTGCATATCAGCTGCTTCGGTATTTTCTCTTTCGGAATAAGTGAAAACGTGCAGATAACTGATTGGTAAATCATTCAGGAAATTATAAGTTTCCATAAACAATTCTTCTGTTTCTCCAGGAAATCCTACAATTACATCTACACCAATTGCAGCATTAGGCATTACTTCTCGGATTTTATTAACTCGATTGTAATATAATTTGGTTAGATAACGACGTTTCATTTTTTTCAGCAATTCGTCACTTCCAGATTGAAGCGGAATATGAAAATGCGGAACAAAACTTCTGCTTTTAGAAACCAAATCAATACTTTCATCTTTCAGAAGATTGGGTTCGATGGAAGAAATTCTGATTCTCTCTATACCTTCCACTTTATCCAATTCCGAAATTAAATCTAGAAAAGTATGTTCGTGTTTTTTATTTCCAAATTCACCCTTTCCGTAATCACCGATATTAACACCCGTTAAGACAATTTCTTTGATATCTCTTCCTGCAATTTCTTTAGCATTTGCAACCACATTATCGATGGTATCAGAACGAGAAATCCCTCTAGCTAAAGGAATCGTGCAATAAGTACATTTGTAATCACAGCCGTCCTGAACTTTCAAAAAAGCTCTGGTTCTGTCACCGATAGAATATGAACCAACAAAGAAATCAGCTTCATCAATCTCACAAGAATGAATCTCAGCTCGACTTTCCGATTTTTCCAAATCATCAAGATAACTCAGAATATTGAATTTTTCTTTAGCACCTAAAACCAAATCCACACCTTCAATCCCAGAAATTTCTTCCGGTTTCAACTGTGCATAACATCCGATAATTGCAACCAAACCTTCAGGATTTGCCTTCGCTGCGCGCTTGACGTGAAGTTTACATTCCTTATCAGCATTTTCGGTAACTGAACAAGTATTGATAATATAAACTTTCGCAGGTTCATCAAAATTTACTTTTTGGTAACCAGCATCTGTTAATGTTCGGGCAATAGTGGAAGTTTCTGCAAAATTCAGTTTGCAGCCAAGTGTATGAAAAGCAACGGTTTTCGGTTGTGAAATTACATCTGACATAAGTCTGCAAAGTTATTAATAAAATCCAACTTATTCCAAATGAAGACTTTTTCTGAATCTAGAATTAATAAAACAAAAAATCCGACTATAAAAACCGGATTCTATTATTGTTATTTCTTTTGTTTTGGAACTTTCAAACCTGCTTCTTTAGCTTCGGAGATTCCGATGGCGATGGCTTGTTTTCTATCGGTAACTTTGTCTCCAGAACTAGATTTCAATTTCCCTTCTTTGAATTCGTGCAATACTTCACCAATTTTTTCCTGAGCTTTCTCAGAATATTTTCTTTTAGTTGCCATAATTTAATCTTTTGATTTTGGAACCTCAACCGCTAATTCATAGACTTTGGTATGTTTCAGGTATTTTGAACGTTCTCGGGAAGTTACACTTTCCACTTCTCCTTTGTATAAAACGATTACCGCATCTTCTTTGATTTGCCAATCTGCATCTGAAAAATATTTTTCATCCACACTTTTACCCGAAAGTTCGGTTTGTCTTTCTTTCAATTTATCCGCAATCTCCTGAAAACCTTCATCCGAGGAATGTAAGATTTTGTAATCTTCTCCAGCGTCAGCTTTGTAATATTTGTTTTCATTAATAAGATTGGCAGAACTATCTTCAACCGGATTATCATTTCCGTCAAGGAAACCAACTTCAATGAGTTTTCCATTTCTGTCCGTTGCAAATTGTTTTGCTTCGCCTATCGATTTGAATCCTGTGTAAACATTGCTGTTATCAAACTCGTATTTATTTAGTCTTTCGACGATGTTTTCCGTTTCCATAATTTATTTTTTTGATTGATTAACTCTAATGATGTCTTACGCCTCGCTTGTGATAGTTCACATTTTTGTCAATTGGGTTTTGAATATTTAGATGAATATTTTTATTAAGGTTAGAATCTATCCTATTATTGGCTTCAATTAAAAGGTTAGGTGTCTCAAAGTGTAATTTTCTTCCATTATGGAATATTTCGCCTTCTGCATTTCTGTACATTTCATCTTTCTGATATCCGTTTCCGTCTGGTGCGATGAAGTTGTATTCCTTCTTTTTCTTTCTCTTTCTTAATTCATTTAATAAAATCAATGAGCCTCCTACAGCAAATCCTAAAGCAACTTTTATCGTATTTTTCATAAGACTTATTTTCTAAGTATAAAAACAAAAGTTCTGCCAAAAGTTACAGAGACAGCATTTTACAAGCATTCAGAAAATTTTATGTTATTAAAATATTAAAGAAATTTTGAATTTTAAACCAATAATTATGATAACAAATTGAATTAATACTAATAACATCTGCCAATTTGACTTAAAACAAAAGCGATTTTATTAAGAAATTTTTAAAAATGGTTAAACTTCGTTAAAAGTGTAACACTAAGTTTTTAGTTCAGACTAATTTAGCATTAAATTTGTGTAACGATAATCTCAAAAAAGAAATGAATATTAAAATGAAGAATACATTAAAAAAACTAATGCCTTTTGCATTGACCGGTGTTATTTCCGGTGCAACGGTTTTTGGGGCTAGTCAATATTTCAGCCACGAAAATAATGGAGAAGATTTCTCATATTTCACAACAGCTTCTAAAAAATCATCGTTCGTAGGAATGAGTTCTGCAACTGGGGACGATTTTGTAAAAGCATCAAAAACGACAGTTCCTGCTGTTGTAACAATCAAAAATTATCAAGACCGTGCAGCTTCTCAAAGAATGCCTGACAACGATATGTTTGATTTCTTTTTCGGACCTGGCAACAGTCCTTTTGGTGGTGGTCAGCAAAGACAACAGCAGCAGACTCCTAAGAATATGCCTTCCGGATTAGGCTCTGGAGTTATTATTTCGCCAGACGGTTATATTATATCTAACAATCACGTTGTAGCTGGTGCTAATAAATTGGAAGTTGTATTGAGTAACAAAAAATCTTACATCGCAACTCTAATTGGAACCGACCCGAATACAGATATCTCTCTTCTTAAAATTGAAGAAAAAGGTTTGCCTTACTTAAACTTTGCTAATTCAGATTTAACAGAAGTTGGACAATGGGTTTTAGCTGTAGGAAATCCGCTTGGACTTAATTCCACTGTAACTGCAGGTATTGTTTCTGCAAAAGGAAGAAGCATCGATATCCTAAGTCAGCAATCTAGAACACCAATTGAAAGTTTTATCCAAACGGATGCAGCAATCAACCCAGGAAACAGTGGTGGTGCTTTGGTCAACGTGAACGGAGATTTGATTGGAATCAATACAGCTATTCAATCTAAAACTGGATACTATGAAGGTTATGGTTTTGCAGTTCCTTCTAATTTAGCCAGAAAAATTGTTGAGGATATCAAGAAATTTGGTTTGGTACAAAGAGGTTTCCTTGGAATTGGAAGTTTAGATTTGTCTAATGATATGCAAGTTGCGGCTTACAATCAGAAAAATAAATCGAACCTTAAAGTTGGAGACGGTGTTTATGTAACTGAAACAACGGCGAAAAGTGGTGCTGAAGATGCTGGAATAAAAGTAGGTGATATTGTAACAAAAATCGATAATACTGATATTGGAAGCTTTGCTGACCTTTCTTTCGCTATCGGAAGCAGAAGACCTGGAGACAAAGTATCTGTAACGTACACAAGAAACGGAAAACCAAACACTGTAACTGTTACTTTGAAAGACCAAAAAGGCGGAACTTCTTCTAGAAGTAAAGATGACTTAACTGTAACTGAAAAAATCGGTTCAGAATTCGAGCCTCTTAGCGACAGAGTAAAAACGGACTACGGATTGGAAAGTGGTGTTCTAACTAAGAATGTTACCGAAGGCGGAGAAATGGACAAAATTGGAGTAGTTGATAATTACATCGTTATGGAAATCAATGGAAAACCTGTTAATTCTCAGAAAGATGTTGAGAAAATCTTGAACAATTATAAAGGAAATGTTCAGGTAAAATATGTGGACAGCTACGGAAGAATCACAACTAGAGGTTTCAAATTACAGTAAATTATTTATTAAAATATTTAACCTTAACCTCAACTATTTAACTGGTTGGGGTTTTTATATGCATTTTTTTCTAACTTTGATAAACATCAAGTGGTATGAAAAAAATCAAATGCATCGTCATAGAAGACCAGGAAATAGACAGACTGATGCTTCAACATCTCATCAAGCAACAAAATATTCTGGAACTTGTCGCGGCTGTTGATTCTGCAGAAAATGCAAAACCTTTTCTTGATGATTCTATAGATTTGCTTTTTCTTGATATCGATTTACCGGAAATGTCAGGAATTGAAATTAGAAAAGCCTATCAAAAAATTCCTGCTTGTATATTCATCAGCTCTCATCCAGAATATGCGATTGAAACTTTTGAACTTGATACTTTGGATTTCATTTCAAAGCCTTTGAAAAAAGAACGTTTTGATTATTCTATCAATAAACTTATCGATTTTTTTACTCTGCGGGAAAAGTCTGAATATTTTGATATACTTACTGGGACTCAGTTTTTAAAAATAAAAGAAGGCCACAATATTGTTCAGATAAAAATCTCTGATATTATCTATCTGGAAGCCTTGAAAGATTACACAAGACTGATTACCAATCATAAGAAACATTGTGTTTTATCATCTATTGGACAAATTCTAAAAGAAGACCATTTCTCCAACTTTGTCAGAATCCATAAAAGTTATGCTGTTCCGAAACACCTTATTACAAAGAAAAATAGCTACGAAGTGATAATCGGAAACAATATCAGTTTACCAATTGGTAGAGCCTACAAGGAGAATCTAAGCTTTTTTGAATCTTAGAACAATCTGCGTTTCTCCAATTATTTGATTACTTTTGACGTCTATATTGCTTTTGATTGATTTACAAAGATCCCGAATCACGTGTAATCCCAAACCTTT
Source organism: uncultured Weeksellaceae bacterium (assembly GCA_963530025.1). GTDB lineage: Bacteria > Bacteroidota > Bacteroidia > Flavobacteriales > Weeksellaceae > Epilithonimonas. The sequence goes on along the minus strand of CAUSBY010000013.1, from coordinate 123,998 downwards.
TGTAATTCCAATACTCGTATCATCATCATACAAAGCTTTGAATTTTTCCATATTGGCTCCTCCTCCATTATCAGATATCTCAATCAGGCTTTCATTATTTTCTTCCCAGGCTTTACAAATAATATGAGCTTCTGGTTTACTTTGTAAAACTTTCACACTGTTATTGATGAGATTTCGAACTATTGTCTTCAGGTATTCTTTATCAGTAAAGACAATCATATCTTCCGGAAAATTAAATAAAATCTGAATATCATTAACCCAAACAAATTCTTTTTTGACATCAGAAAATATCTCATCAATTTTATAATGTCTGAATGAAGGAACAAAGTTTTCCATTTGACCTTTGCTCCAAAGCAGCAGATCTTCCACCTGTTCCAGCAGTTGTTCTGTAGCTTTTGTCGTTTGTAATTCCAGACGATTTTTGGTTTCCTCATTCATCATTTCTGGAGCTTCTTTTTTCAGGTGAAGAAAATTAATTAATGAAATAACAGGACTCCGAAGATCGTGATTCAGAATCCCGAAAAATTGCATTTTGGTTTTGTTGGCTTTATCCAGTTCTGTATTAAGTGTCATCAATTTCTGATTGATTTTCTTCCTGTTTCTACTTTGGTAATAGAGCATTCCTCCAATAACCGCAATTGCAATCAATCCTGAAATCAAATAAATACGTTGTTTTTTGGAGTTTTTAATTGTCAGCTCGTGGATGGTATTTTCGCTGACAAGAGATTTGATCTCCTGCTGTTTGCTTTTATTCTGAAATTTTGCTTCTGCATTCGCAAGGCTTTGTTTTCCGGATTCTGTGGAAAGAGAATCATTGGTTTGGCTGTAAGCTTTGTAATATTTGTAAGCTTTGTCCCATTCTTTTTGGGCCGCATAACTTTCAGATAACTTTTTATTAATCTCAGCAAAAAAACGTTTGTCATAGATGTAGGCAAAATTCAAAGCTTTGTCAAGAATTTTGATTGCCTCAGAATACTTGCCTTGTCCAACGAGTACTTTTCCTTTCACAGTATTAGCCTCCATCAAGATTTCTTCATCATTTGATTTTACTGCATAATGCAAGGCTTTGTCGGCATAATCGTCAGCCAGTTCCAACCTATTTTTCGCCAGATAATACTCAGACATATTTCGGTTTGCATAACTTACATTAAGGAAAAGCATTTGATCACTCTGTCCAATTTCATATAATTCCAAATAATATTTTTTCGCCAAATCTATATTTCCCAAATTGGTATAGGCCTCGATGTAAGTATTATACAAAAAAGCAATTCCGTCTGATCTTTTAAGATATGGTGCTGCATAATTGGTATATTCTACTGCTTTTTCATATTGTTTCATATCATTGTAAGCATCCGCAATTTGGAGATAGGAGATTCCAATATTATTACTCACCTCTTTTTTTTCTTTGTCCAACAACAGATAATCGATGGCTTTCAGCTTGTAATTAATAAAATTCTCAAACTCAGATCTATCTAGATAATATTCGCCAATGCTTCCTAATAATGTTGCTTTTAAGCTTTTAACTTTGACAGTATCAACAATTTTTTTGACATAACTAATGAGCTTTTCTCCCTTATCATATTCTTTTGTAGAGTAATACATATAATTGAGTCTCATAAGCGCTAAAACTTCCTGTTCCAAATATTTATTTTGTGAAAGTTTCAGTGATTTTTCGAAATTAACCGTTGCTTTCTCATATTGATTATTAGTATATTCATAACCGTAGCCTTTAAAGAAATAAAATTTGGATAAGTATTTAGGATAATTCTTCGCCAGATTAATTCCCATATCAGCTTCTTGAATTAATAAAGGGAAATTTTCAGATTCAGACAATGCATCACAATAGGAATCCCATGCTTTGAGTTTTTCCTCGGTTGTTTTATACTGCAAAAGGTTAGGTTGCTTCTGAGAAAACAGAAACAAGGTTGAATTAAGCATCAAGAAAAGCCATACTTTTCTCATTAATAGAAGTTTATAAGACTACTTTAAAGCTACAATAATTTTCCTACAAATGTCATTGGTCTATTAAAATTGTCGTTCATCTATTTCATCTTTTCATCGGTTAGCCATCATTCTATCTTTGGATTAGAAAAATTAACGATATGAAAAATAAATTATTAACTCCGCTTTTAATTTTATCCATAGCTCCTATCGGATTATTAAAAGCACAAAAGACAATTGCCACAACAGGGACAACTGCCAGCGGAAGTGGAGGAAGCTCTTCTTACACAGTGGGACAGATAGATTACCAGCAGAAGGGAGCCAATGCCCAGATAATGGAAGGCGTTCAACAAGCTTATGAAATCATCACATTGGCTGTAGACGATTTGAATAGTAAAGAACGAAATATTCTTTTATATCCCAATCCCGTAAAAGATGTGTTGTTTATTGATTTCGATGACAAGAATTATCAAGATTCAAACTATGTCTTATTCGATTTTCAAGGAAAGTTAATTAAGAAAGGAAACCTCAACCAGCAAAAATCTGAACTGGATCTATCATTACTACCTTCTTCTGTTTACATCATTCAGATTTTCCAGAAAAACCAAAACATCAAAACATTTAAAATCATTAAAAAATAATACTTATGAAAAAAATTGTATTAATTGCAGCCTTTGCTTTAGGAACTTATCTGGTTTCTGCTCAGGCTCCAGAAAAAATGAGCTATCAAGCCATTATGAGAAATGCTTCCGGACAACTTTTAGCTAATCAAAATGTTGCCGTGAGAGTAAGTGTATTACAAGGTTCAGCGGCAGGAACAGCTGTTTATTCTGAAAGGATCACTGGGACGACCAATGTAAACGGATTAGTAAGTTTGGAAATAGGTTCCGGAACCGTATTGAGCGGAACATTTAACACTATTAATTGGGGTGGAAACTCATATTACCTTAAAACTGAAACAGATCCAGCCGGAGGAACCAATTACACCATTACAGGTACAAGTCAGTTGTTAAGCGTTCCTTATGCTTTATATGCAAAATCAGCCGGTGGCGGCGGAAGTAGCTTTACATTACCATATACTAATACACTTACCAACGCTTCTGATCTTTTTACTTTAGCCAATAACGGAGACGGAAGCTCTATTGTAGGACAGAATTCTACCACAACATCAAGTATCTCTGCTATAAGGGGAGAAATTACCAATACAGCTCCAGGCGGATTTTCTTCAGCAGTAAAAGGAATCAATAATGGAACTGGTGGACTTGGAATCGGGGTTTGGGGATCTCAAGCCGGATCAGGTTGGGGTGTTTATGGTTCTACACCAAATGGTCTTGGAGTTTATGGAAATTCATCAGCCAATGGAACAGGAGTTTATGCGAATAGTAATGCAGGAACAGGTCTGCAAGCTACCAGTAGCAATGGAATCCCGGCAAGTCTATCAATTACAAATAATGCTAATGCCAACAACGTTATCAATTCTTCTACTCTTGGGGATGGTGCTGCGTTTGAAGGTATTAGCAACTCCACAACTTCTAGCATTGCCGTAATTAGAGGAATTGTAGACACTACAGCTCCTGGAGGGTTTTCTTCGGCTGTTAGAGGTATCAATAATGGAACCGGCGGATTAGGAATTGGGGTTTGGGGATCACAGGCAGGTTCTGGCTGGGGCGTTTATGGCACTACTCCTTCTGGTATTGGTGTCTATGGAAATTCATCCGCAAGTGGTTATGGAGTTTATGCAAACAGTACTTCAGGAACAGGCTTGCAAGCTACTAGTAATAATGGAGTTGCTGCTAATATTTCTATCATGAATAATGCTAATGCTAATAATGTTTTGGAGATTTCTACAGTTGGAAATGGAAAAGGAGTAAACATCAATGTATCCGGATCTAATCATGGTGTATATTCTGTTTCTACCGGCGGAACGGGTATAGAAGGAATGACATCAAGTATTTCTTCAGCTGGGGTAATTGGAAGGAACTCAACTGGAGAAGCAGTTGTAGGATTTTCTTCAGGAGCAACCGGAGTTGGTGCAGTTGTAGGAAGAGCAGATGGAGCAGGTTATGGAGTAAGAGGTTTCAATACAAATACCGGAATTGGAGTTTTGGGACAATCCGGAATAAGTGGAGGAACAGGAAAAGCAGCCAGATTTGAAAACGTTAACTCATCCAACACCACTAACGTTTTAGAAGTATCATCCAACAGTACTGCCAATCTTGCCGTTTTTCAGAAAAATGGAAGCAATGTTGCAAGAATAGATCAGACCGGAAAAGGATTTTTCAATGGTGGTACTCAAACAGGTGGTGCCGATATTGCAGAAGCATTTGATGTAAAAGGTCTTACTTCTGATTATGAACCTGGTGACATTTTAGTTATCTCTGCATCCAATGATCGCTCTGTAGAAAAATCTTCTAAATCCTACTCCAATCTCGTTGCAGGAGTCTATGCTACAAAACCGGGCGTTCTATTGACAGAAGAAAACGTAGATTCTGAGTTGATAGGCAAAGTACCAATGGGAGTAATAGGTGTTATCCCTACAAAAGTTTGCATGGAGGGCGGATCTATCAAGAGAGGTGATCTTCTGGTAACTTCCTCTATTTCCGGAGTGGCAATGAAAGCAAATCTTAAAAAAGTAAAAATAGGACAAGTTCTTGGAAAAGCCTTGCAAGACTATAATCAAAACTCTATTGGGAAAATCCAAGTATTAGTAAGTATCAAATAATTAAAATCAAATATTATGAAACTATTATATATTACAATTTTCATGACTGTTGGCGTAATGTCTTTTGCACAACAATCCAAAAAGCAAGAGTCTCCAAAAGCAGAAAAAGCTGTTACCAGCAATGAGACAATCAAACAGGAACAAGAGAAACAGGAAGTCCCAAAATTAGTCATGCTAAAGAATAGTCAGTCAGCTAATAATGAAGGACTCTCCTCGGAACAAAAAGTTCAGAATTATGCCGAAAAAAATCCAGCACCAAAACAAAAAATTCAAGCTGTAAAACCTTCAGGCAAATTAGCATCTGAATAATAAAATCTGAATAACCATTATTAAAGACTTATCAAAAATTTGATAAGTCTTTTTATTTATTTTCGAAATCATTCAGAATGTAAGAAAACAAAGTAATATTTTTGCAGTTCGAAAATCAAAATGAAACTTTTCAATTCCTATATCAGCACTTTCAAAGGACTTTCAAGAGAAGCTTGGATGCTGTCTATTGTAATGCTCATCAACCGTTCTGGTTCGATGGTTTTGCCGTTTTTAGGAGTTTATATGACAGACCATTTGAAGTTTTCTTTAGAAAATGCCGGAATAGTTTTAAGTTTTTACGGAATTGGTTCGGTTCTCGGTTCTTGGTTGGGTGGATTTTTGACGGATAAATTCGGGGAATATTATATACAGAGTTGGAGTTTGTTTCTCAGTGCACCAATATTTCTAATCATTCCCTTTTTTCCGAGTGTAGAAATGATGGCTATTTTAATATTTCTTCAAAGTACAATAAGTGATACTTTTCGACCAGCGAACTCTGTTGCGATTACCAAATATGCAAGACCTGAAAATCTAACCAAAGCTTTCTCATTAAACAGAATGGCAGTTAATTTGGGTTTCTCAATTGGTCCTGCTTTGGGTGGTGTTTTATCAGGAATATCTTATAATTTTCTGTTTGTTTTCAACTTCATAGGCGCTGTAATTGCCGGAATTATCTATGTCATCTTTTTCAGAAAAAGAAACAAAATCTTCCGTGAGAAAAAGAAATCAGAAATAACTGAGGTCGTGAAGAAAACAGGTAAATCACCTTACAAGGATTATCCGTTTTTGATTTACAGCCTTTTGTGTACTGTTTTTGCAATTTGTTTTTTCCAATTTTTCAATACGATTCCGTTGTTTTATAAAGATGTTGCTAAGTTGAGTCAAAGTACGATTGGATTTATTTTAGGTTATAGCGGATTTATCATTGTATTATTGGAAATGCCTTTGGTAAGCATTGCTGAAAGAACTTTGAAAATCCCTCAGATTTTGTTTTTAGGAGCAGTATTAGCGGGATTATCCTATTTGATGTTGGTATTTGGAAGCAACATTCTTTGGTTAATCATTTCGATGACAGTGCTTTGTATTGCCGAGATTTGGGCACTTCCATTTATGTCCACTGTGACAGCTCTACGTGCAGAAAATGGAAACAAAGGTGCCTATATGGGCGTGAATGGGATTGCATTTTCTTTCTCATTTATTATTACACCATTTCTGGGGACTTATGTTGTGAGCCGATTTGGATTTGATAGTTTGTGGATTGGGTCTTGTGTGGTCCTTTGTGTAACTGCGATTCTTATTTATGTTGTGGTGAAGAAGATGATTCCGAATAGGTAATTTATCAGCTCGCTCCTATATGACTATTTTAAAGATTTTATCATTGTAGTTGGAAGAATATTGTTTACAGTTAAAAGAATATCTTTTGTAGTTGTAAGAATATTGTTTACAGTAACGAAAATATAACTTAAAGTCGTAAGAATATTGTTCAAAGTAGCGAGAATATAACTTACAGGAGCAAGAATATACTTTCCGGATGCAAAAATATTGTCTACAGTAGTGAAAATATTGTTTACGGATGGAAGAATATTCAATTGCAAAGCAAGAATATTCAATCACATTGCAAGAATGTAACTTTACAACACAAGAATATTCTTCTACAAGGCTAAAATATTCTGTTACAATGGAAGAAAATCCAATCACAATGCGAGAATATTGTTTTGCATCTTGAGAATATCCAATAAAAGTGGGGAAATTATCCAAAATAAAAATATAAATTCTTGCGGAATGACAAATCTACTGGTTTAGTTTTCCTCTTGTTTGGATGACAAATGCCCTAGCCCCGATTGTAGCGACATCCTTTTTTGTTTTTATTCAATGGTTCAATTCAATGACTAAAGGTTATAAACAAAAAAGATATAGCGGAAAGCGGAATTAAGCTCCTAAATAATTAATTTCTCCCCAAACCAATAAAAAAACTATTTTTGTTCAACTCAAATTTGAACAATGAATCCGGGAACTATTTTACTTTTATTCGTTTTTGCCTATTTTATCGGGCTTTTGGTCATCTCTTATTTTACAAGCCGTAACTCGGACAACCAGTCTTTTTTCATCGGAAACAAGAAAAGTAAATGGTGGCTGGTGGCGTTTGGGATGATTGGAACATCGCTTTCGGGCGTGACTTTTATTTCGGTTCCGGGAACGGTGGGGAAACTGCTGGGAGGTGAAAATCCGTTTGGAGGCTTCGAATATTATATGATGGTGATTGGGTTTTTCATCGGTTACTTCATAGTTGCGGGAATTCTGCTCCCACTCTATTACCGGATGAATCTGACGTCGATTTATACTTATTTGGGGAAACGTTTCAATGTGGAGGCGCATAAGATTGGGTCTGTATTTTTCATTATTTCGAGAGCGATTGGTGCGACGGCGCGATTGTATTTGGTGGTAAATATTCTTCAGATTTTCCTATTGGAAGCACTTGGTGTTCCGTTTTGGGTAACGGCTTTTGTGTTGCTTTTGATGATTTTGCTTTACACTTTTGAAGGTGGTGTGAAAACGATTGTGATTACGGATACGTTGCAGACATCGTTTATGATTATCAGCTTGATTGCGTGCATTGTTTATATTTTATCGAATCTTAATATTTCTTTTGGAGAAGCGTTCTCTATCCTGGAACAGAAGCAATACACGCATTTTATCAATACGGATGTGAATTCTAAAACATTTTTCCTAAAAACGATTCTGGGCGGGATGTTCATTACGATTGCAATGACAGGTCTTGACCAAGAAATGATGCAGAAAAACATCTCGGTGGACAATCTGAAAAACTCGAAAAAGAATATGCTGACCTTTGCTGGAACTTTACTTTTTGTGAATCTGGCGTTCTTGTTTTTAGGCGGTTTGCTTTATCTTTTTGCAATGCAACACGGCGCTGATTACGGACAAATCTCGACTATGGTTGACGGAAAAGAAGTGATTACGAATACTTTTGGATTCAAAGATTCTGCGGGTCAAATCAAAAATATAATGGGCGACGACCTCTTCCCTTCTTTATCGTTGCAAGGTCATTTTCCGATGGCGCTTTCTGTGATTTTCATTATTGGTTTGATTTCGGCTTTGTTTCCTTCTGCTGATGGTGCTTTGACGGCGGTTACGAGTTCATACTGTGTAGATTTATTAAACCTGAACGAAGACCAGCAAAAAACAGAGAAACAAAAGAAACATCTGAGGATGAAAGTTCATTTGACTTTCACGGTGATTTTCTTTGCATTGATAATGGTTTTCAAAGCGTTAAATGACAAATCGATTGTTTATCTGATAATGGAAATTGCGGGTTATACTTACGGTCCGTTATTGGGATTATTTGCTTTCGGAATCTTGACGAAATATCAAATTACGAAGAAGTATTCTATCTTGGCTGTGACGATTTTGGCGCCTGTTGTGACTTATTTGATTAATTATCTGGTAACGAATAATACAGACTACAGAATTGGTGTGGAGCTGATTATCTTGAATGGATTTTTGACTTTTGTTGGGTTGTGGATGGCTAGGTCTAAGAGTTTGAAATTGGCTTAATGAAAACCTTATCTATAATTTTTAAAGTTATTCTAATTATATTTTTATCGATTATAATTGCAAGCTTATTCGGAGCAATTCATAATCAGATTTCATATTCGGTCTCTTCAGAGTTTTTCAAAGATTTTCTATTTGGTAATTTTGGAGTTTATGACTGGGAAATAAATAATGACAGAATTTCTGCTTCTTTTGTTGGAATATTAGGTTCATATTGGGTTGGACTAATTTTAGGAATAATTTATTCGATTATTTTTCTCTTTTTAAAAACTGAGAATAATTTCAAAAATATTCTAAATGCCATTTTAATAAACATTGGATTTGCTTTTCTCGGAAGCTTAATAGCCTACATAATTTCTAAATTTATTGGTATAGAAAATTCTGGAGTTTTTATGGAATTTGGAACTCGATATCCTGAAAATTATATTGAAGCTTCATATATGCACACGGGAAGTTATTATGGTGGAATTGTAGGTTTGATTGCTGGAATAGTTTATCTTTTCAAAAAGAACGCTTCAAAATGAAACCTCACACTACCAATTACACCAACACCTTAATAGAAATTGCAGAAGATTCTCCGGTTTCCAAAGCGGTGATTCCTGTGGTGAAAAATGAGAAGAAAACGATAGCCAATTATCAATACGAGAAGCTTTCCAAACATCCCTTGAAATATACTTCCGACGAATTGCTGTTCGAGATTTTTGCGGAACGAAATGATATTTCGTCTTCAGAATTGGAAGAAGAGAAACAGAATTATTTTTCAAAAGGACAAGCTTGTCTGCGCACTTCGCCTCTAGCAAAGAAAAATGGGTTTGGGATTTTTCATAATGAGGATTCGAAAGTTAAATTGATTCCTGCTGAGTGGGAGGAATATCAACAATTGTTAAAAGATGATTCTATCAAAAAAGTTAAGGCGATGAGGTCTAAAAAGTGATTTTTGGAACACTTAAGTCACTTGAGAATTTTAATCTAAAAATTAAGTTCATTTGAGATTGAAAATCAAAGATTTTCGACTTACGTGCTCTAAGGTTGACTTAATATCTTCAATACAATTAAACTCAAGTGTTTAAAAATGAATTACAATTTTGACATTGTTTCTGACCAAGAAATCTCTCAGTTATTCAAACAAAATAATTGTTCTGATTTTCATTCGGCTTCAGAGTTTATTAGAAATTTACCTTATCGACGAAACTTCAACAAAGATAATCTCGCTACAGTTTTCATTGATGAATGCGGAACTTGCAGTACAAAACACGCTGTTCTGAAAATATTAGCCGAAGAAAATAATCAACCGGATTTTAAACTGATTCTCGGAATTTTTCGAATGAATGGAAACAATACGCCGAAAATCAAATCAGTTTTAGAGACTCTTCGAGAGCCTCAGAGTGACAAATTAGAATATATTCCAGAAGCACATAATTATCTGAAATTCAAAAATCAAATTCTGGATTTTACAAAAAAGAACTCTTCTGAAAATGATTTCATTAATGACCTTTTGGAAGAAACAGAAATCCAACCTCATCAAATCAACCAATTCAAAATCGAGTTTCATAAAAACTATCTCAAAAAATGGCTCTCGGAACATCCTGAAATCCCTTATTCTTTGGACGAATTATGGAACATTCGTGAATTGTGCATCCAAGCTTTGAGTTAAGTTTTTACTTTTCACTTTATAAGAACCCAGCGTTTTACTTTTCTTATTTTTGAAATAATGTGAAAGGTGACTTTCATCTGTAAAACCAAATTCATAAGCAATCTGCTTAATTGTATTTTGTCCCGATTCTATTCGTTTTTCAATGAGAGCTAAACGGTAATTATTAATATAAGTTCGATAAGACATCTCGAAATTCCGTTTGAAATAAGCACTGAAATAAGTCGGCGAAATATTAAAATGCAACGCAATCGTCTTGATTCTAATCGTTTCCGGACGATAAATATTCTGATGGATGTACGAAATCAAATCTTCCTGACTCGGAACACCATTATCAATTCTGACATTCAGTTTGGCAGACGCTTCCCGAATCAATCCAAATAATGACAAGACTTGGAAAAACATAATCGGAGACGTGGTTACATCACAGATTTTATCATAATCAACAATGTTTTCCACCGTTTTTCTAAGAATCGTTTTGCAAGGTTCATCGAAGCAAAGTTTGATTTCCTTCAACATTGGATTTCGCATAATATCAATCGGGGAAGCTGTCATCAAAGTGTCCGGCGCAAGATGTTTGTTGCTCTCAAAAAAACTGTCATTGAATTTGATAAAAGCAAATTTGGTCTGTTTCTTAATATCGAAATAATGTTCATCATCGGGAGAAATCAAGAACAAATCTCCAGCTTTGTAAGGCACTATCAACTGGTTCAAATGATGATTCCCACAACCTTTGAAGATGTAAACTAACTCATAATAAGTATGGCTGTGACGTGGCAAAGGATATTCTTCCACATCAAAAGAATCGATTTCCAAAGGATTAAACTGCTTTCTCTTCATATTGTAAATTTACAATAATATATCAAAATACTACATCTGTTTTTACATATCAAAAAACGAAATTTGTAAAAGCCTCGGTAAGTTTTTGGAATCATTTTAGATTCAGAATCAAAATCTTATCGGAATCACTTCACTCACGAAAAATCTTAATATGAAAATCTTCAAAAAAATCTCAGGAATTCTTTTGGCTTCAATTCTTATGTTTTCCTGTAATCAGAAAGACAAAAAAATATCTGACAGCCAAATTTTACTTCTGGAAAATGTCCGATTAATCGACGGAAACGGCGGAACTCCAATCGAGAATACAAAAATCTTGATTAAAGACGGAAAAATCGCTCAAATCGGAAATGATATTTCTGACAAAGACGCGAAGATTGTAGATTTAAAAGGAAAAACAATAATTCCTGCTTTGATTTCTGCGCATTCTCACGTTGGAACTTTGAAGGGAACAACGACGGTTCCAGAAAATTACACCGAAGAAAATATTCTTTCTCAACTGAAAAAATATCAGGATTACGGAGTCTTAAATGTAATGTCAATGGGAACCGACCGCCCTTTTTTGTTTGAAAGCGGATTGAGAGACAAATCGGCAAAAGGAGAAATCGATGGTTCAAGGATTCATTCTGCGGGTTATGGTTTTGGTGTTGCTAATGGCGCTCCTCCACTCGATTTTGCGATGGATAAAGTGTTTCGTCCGAATTCTGTTTCGCAAATTCCTGCTGAAATGGACAGTCTCGTGAAAACAAAACCTGAGTTGGTAAAAATCTGGGTAGATGATTTTAATGGTAAAATGAAAGAAAAAATGAAACCTGAGATTTACAAAGCCATTATTGATGAAGCTCATAAGCGAAATCTGAGAGTCGTGGCGCACGTTTATTATCTGTCGGATTTGAAAAAACTGGTTGAAGACGGTATTGATGTCATTGGTCACAGCGTAAGAAGTGAAGTAATTGATGATGCAACTTTGGCTCAAATGAAAGCGAAAAATATCATTTACATTCCGACTCTTTCTCTTGATGAATACGTTTATGTCTATGCTAAAAAACCGGAATGGATTAATGACAAATTCTTCAAAAAATCTCTTGAACCAGGCGTTTACGAAATGATAACTTCTGAAAAATATCAGAACGATTTAAAGAACGCTCCGAATTTCCAATTGAATATGAAAGCCTTTGAAACGGCTAAACAAAACCTGAAAAAAGTTTTTGATTCGGGAATTCTTGTGGCAATGGGAACAGACAGCGGGGCAATGCCATTGAGAGCTCAAGGTTTTTCAGAACATTTGGAATTACAACTAATGACAGAATCCGGACTGACTCCACTTCAAGCTTTGACGGTTGCTACAAAAAACTCAGCAAAGGCTTTAAAAATTGATAAAGACTTCGGAACGATTGAAGTGGGGAAAATAGCGGATTTGATTGTCGTTGACGGAAATCCAGCTACTAATATTAAAGATACAAGAAAAATATTTTCAGTTTATAAAGCTGGGAAAAAAGTTAAATAAAACAGACAATTTTACAAAAATTATGGAATATAGAAAATTAGGAAACAGCGATTTAGAAGTTTCAGCCATTACTTTCGGAGCGTGGGCTGCCGGCGGTTGGATGTGGGGAAGCACAGACAGAAACGAAGCTATCGAAGCGATAAAAGCATCTTATAACGTCGGCGTAACTTCTATCGACACAGCTCCAATCTACGGACAAGGAACCAGTGAAGAAATTGTTGGTGAAGCGATTAAAGAAATTTCCCGTGATAAGGTTCAGATTTTGACCAAATTTGGGATGCGATGGGATTTGGCGAAAGGCGATTTTGCAATGCACAGTCAAAATAACGACGGACAAGATATTGATGTTTACAAATATGCAGGAAAAGACAGCATCATCTACGAATGCGAACAAAGTTTGAAACGTCTGGGAACAGATTATATCGATTTGTATCAAATCCATTGGCCGGATTCCACAACGCCGATTGATGAAACGTTTGAAGCGGTTTCAAGATTAATTGAGCAAGGAAAAGTTCGTTTTGCAGGTGTTTGTAATTATAATGCTCAACAAATGGCAGAAGCTGAAAAGACTTTAAAATTAGTTTCGAATCAAATTCCGTTTAGTATGGTGAATCGTGGAATTGAGGAAGAAACTGTTCCTTATTGCATCGAAAATAATAAATCGATTCTCGCTTACAGTCCTTTGGAAAGAGGCTTATTGACTGGGAAAATTCATAACGGTTATCAATTTCAGGAAGGCGACCATCGTGCGAGTCACAAACATTTTCAGCCTGAATTTATTGAAAAAACCAACGCTCTCTTAGATAAAATCAAACCGATAGCAGAGAAACACAACGCGACTTTAGGACAGTTGGTTTTACGTTGGACAATCGAGAGAGCAGGAATTACGATTGCTTTAGCAGGCGCTCGAAATGCAGAACAAGCGGTTCAGAATGCAAAAGCGATTGAAATCAATCTTTCAAAAGAAGAAATTGAAAGTATTAATGAATTAGTCAATGCGTTTTAAATGATGGAAAAAAGAAACAATTCTTATCAATTAGATTTGAAAGAAATAAAACTGAAAGACGGTTCTGAAGGCACAAAAAATTTAAGTTTCGAGTTTGATAATCACGATGATTTGTTCAATATTTTTGAAGTGATAAAATCAAAGAAAATCTTCGAAGAAGACAATACAGCGCAGGAATTTGCTTTAGGCTTGAAGTTATTCACAGAAGTAATGTTGAAGAACAAACAACATCCTTTATTCGAAGAACTGAGACCAGCTATCTTGGAATTTATGAAGAAATTGAAAAGTCAGTAATCAAAAACTTTTATAAGCGTAAGCGCCTTTGTGACCTTTATTAACAGTTAGTTTATTAAAAAAACTTTGCGCACTTTGTGTTAAAATTTATGCTTGAATAATATAATTAAAAAAGAAAAATGGAATATAGATTTTTAGGAAAATCGGGACTTAAAGTTCCTGTTCTCAGTTTTGGAACGGCGACTTTTGGAGGAGAAGGTGATTTCTTCAAAGCTTGGGGAAACACGCAGGTTGACGAAGCTAAAAAACTCATCAATATTTGCTTGGATGCGGGCGTTAATCTGTTTGATACAGCTGATATGTATTCTGATGGAAAATCGGAAGAAGTTTTAGGAAAAGCGATTGAAGGAATTTCCCGTGACCAATTGATTTTATCTACGAAATCAACTTTCACGTTTGGCGAAGGACCGAATAATCAAGGTTCATCACGACTTCATATTTTGAAACAAATTGAAGGAAGTCTGAAACGTCTCGGAACAGATTACATTGATATTTATCATATGCACGGTTTTGATGGGAATACGCCAATTGATGAAACTTTGAAAGTTTTGGATGAATTAGTAACAAGCGGAAAAGTCCGTTATATTGCTTGTTCCAATTTTTCTGGCTGGCATTTGATGAAATCTATCGGAATTTCGGAAAAATATGGCTGGAGCAAATATGTCGCTCATCAAGTTTATTATTCCTTAGCGAACCGCGATTACGAATGGGAATTGATGCCACTTGGATTAGACCAAAATGTCGGCGCGATTGTTTGGTCTCCATTGGCTTCGGGAAGATTGAGCGGAAAATACGGAAGAAACAAACCGATTCCACAAGACGGAAGAATTGCACAAGGTGGAAGTCCTGTCCCAGAAGCGGTCGTTCAGGAAGAGATTTTTTATAATACAATCGATGCTTTAGAAGAAGTTGCTTCTGAAGTTGGAAAAACGGTTGCTCAGGTTGCTTTGAATTGGCTTTTACAACGTCCAACGGTTTCGAGCATTATTATTGGTGCGAGAAACGAGGAACAATTGAAACAAAATCTGGAAGCGGTCGGCTGGAATCTGACTCGTGAACAAGTTGAAAAATTGGACAAAGCCAGCGAAGTTCCACCAACTTATCCGTATTGGCATCAATGGAAAAATAAAAGCCTGAATCCAACACCAGATTTTTACTCTCATTTAAAATAATTACAAAAATCGAATACAAAATGTTATACGTTATAGCTAAAAGCATCTCCAAAAAAGAGAACATCTCAGAAACGCAAAAAACTTTGGAAGCGTTGATAGAACCTACAAGAAAAGAAGAAGGTTGCATCAAATATGAACTTCTGCAAGACAGCACAAATCCCGAAGTATTTTTCTTTGATGAAATCTGGGAAAGCAAAGAAAGACTGAATGCACACGCATCTTCCGCTCATTTCTTAAATGCTCAGGAACAATTGAAATCTCTATTGGAAAGCCCGATGGAAGTTTATCTTTTAAACAAAATAGGATAATGAAATATCTCTTAAATCTTGCATTAGTATTAAGTTTAACAGTTTCTTGTCAAGCTAAAGAACCTGAAAAACCGATATCTGAAAATAATGAAATTCAGAATATCAAAAGTGATTCTTTATTCTATAAAATAAGGGAAGCTAAAGGAACGGAGAAACCTGTTCTTTTCATATTAATGCACGGTTTTGGAGCTAACGAAGAAGACCTATTGCCTTTGGCAGATTCTTTTCCCGAAAATTACATTGTTGTAACGCCACAAGCGCCTTATAAAATCGGGAACCAAAATTATCAATGGTACACGAGTGAAAAAGATGCTGATGGAGGATTTGGAGGAAAGCAAGAAGAGCTAACTGAAAGTATTACAAAAGTTGAAAATCTGGTAAAAGATTTACAGAAAAAATATAGTGTAAAGCCAAACAGAACTTTTATCGGCGGATTTAGTCAAGGTGCAAATATGAGTTATCAGTTAGGACTTAGATATCCTGATTTATTCAAAGGAATTGGCGTTTTGAGTGGAACGATTTTCAATACCTTAAAACAAGCCGAAGACAAAACAAAAGCGAGTTCTCTGAAAATTTTCATTGCTCACGGTGAACAAGACAATAGAATTCCTTTTACGGAAGCGGAGTCTTCTAAAAAATGGCTTGACGCACACCAATACCAATCTGAATTTCATACTTACAAAGGAATGTCACATTCTATTTCGAAGGAAGAAATTCAGGATTTGGTAAAATTCACGCAGAAAAATTTATAATATGAAAGACTTCAAAACAACCTATTTCTTTTTGAGATTGCCAATCGCCATTTCCTTGTTAGGTCACGGATTGGTAAGACTTCCGAAGCTTGAAACATTTAGCAATTGGATGGTAACATCAATGGAAAAATCTGCAATTCCAAGTTTTCTGATTGTGCCTTTCAGTTATATTTTACCGATTGTAGAATTCTTGATTGGCTTGTCATTATTAATTGGATTTCAAACCAAATACACAATTTATTCTGGATTAGTTTTGATGAGCATTTTGATATTAGGAAGTGCATCAATTGAGAATTGGAGTGCGATTGAAGCGCAGTTATTGCATTCAGTTTATTTGGGTGGATTGCTTTGGTTTTATGAAAAATACAAGCCTGTTAATTAATTTCAAATCCAATGAAATGAAAAAATATTTCACTTTTATTTTAATCACATTAAGCTTTATGATTATGAATGCACAAAATTTAAAAGGAAATTTGTGGACAGCTAGAAAAACAGACAATGCTTATATTGTCAGTATTAAAGATAAATCCAGTATTCTGGAATCCCTGACAGATTTCGTAGTTTCTCAAAAAATCCAAGCGGGACAAATTACAGGAATTGGAGCTGTGAACGAAGCCACTTTAAGATTCTTTACACCTGCTACAAAAAAATATGTCGATAAGACGTTTAAAGAACAAATGGAAATTTCCAACATCTCTGGAAACCTATCAGAAGTTGATGAAAAACCAATGCTTCATCTGCATATCACTTTGGGTAGAGAAGATTATTCGGCTTTGGCAGGTCATCTTCTGGATGCGAAAATCCGGGGCGCAGGAGAATTTTTCATCTATCCAATCAATCAGAAATTGATTAAAGAAAAAAATGAAGAAGTGGGATTGAACTTCTATAATTTCGAAAAATAAAAATTTATGAAAAGACTAGTTTCAATTATTTTATTGATGTATTCTGTAATGATTTTCAGTCAGGAAAACCGTCCTGTTTTGGATATTATGCTGACGAATTATGAATATCCTTATACCGTTCATTTCCTTGATTTCAAAAGTCAAAATCAGGATTTGAAAATGGCTTATATGGACATCAAACCAGAAAAAGCAAATGGGAAAACAGTTGTTCTGCTTCACGGAAAAAACTTCAATGGAGCATATTGGAAAACAACGATTCAGGCTTTGACAAAAGAAGGATTCAGAGTGATTGTTCCTGACCAAATTGGATTTGGAAAATCATCAAAACCTACAGAATATCAATTCAGTTTTCAGCAATTGGCTCAAAATACCAAAGCGATTTTAGATGAATTGAAACTCGATAAAATTTATCTTTTGGGCCATTCGATGGGAGGAATGTTGGCAACAAGATTTACATTAATGTATCCTGAAACGGTTGAAAAATTAATCCTTGAAAATCCAATTGGATTAGAAGATTGGAAACTGGTTGCGCCTTATGCATCTATCGATAAGAATTATCAAACTGAGCTAAAAGCCGATTACGAATCCACCAAAAAATATCAAAACGGATTCTATTACGACAACAAGTGGAAACCTGAATATGACGAGTGGGTTTACCTTTTAACAGGCTGGACAAAATCTCCAGATTATCCAAAAGTAGCTTTGGTAAACGCTAAAACTTCGGATATGATTTTCACACAGCCTGTTGTTTATGAATTCCAGAATCTGAATGTTCCAACCTTATTAATCATCGGAACAAGAGACAGAACAGCCATCGGAAAAGCCAACGTAAAAGACCCGAAAATAGCTGAAACAATGGGACGATACGACTTATTAGGAAAAGCTACTCAACAAAAAATAAAAGGTTCAAAATTGGTGGAAATAGAGAATGTAGGACATCTTCCGCACATCGAAGTTTTTGACCAATTCATCAAACCAGTTAAAGAATTTTTTAAACCTTAGAATAAACATCTAAAATAATTAATGAAGACAAGCTTTTTAGCCCTTGCAATGGGAACATTCTGTTTAGGATTAACGGAATTTGTAATGATGGGAATTTTACCAGACATCTCAAAAGATATGAAAATCTCAATTCCCGAAGCTGGGCATTTGATTTCATATTATGCGATTGGCGTATGTGTCGGCGCTCCGGCGATGGTAATTTTTGCCAGAAAAATGGCTCTAAAAAGCACACTTTTATTATTAATGTTCCTCTTTGTCATCGGGAATTTATTTTTCGCCATTTCTAACTCTTACACAGCATCATCCATTTGGAGATTTGTTTCCGGATTACCTCACGGCGCTTATTTCAGTGTAGGTGGAATCGTCGCCAGCAAATTGGCTGAAAAAGGAAAAGAAAGTTCCGCGATTGCATTGATGATTGCCGGAATGACTGTCGCTAACTTAATTGGAGTTCCTGTCGGGACGTACATCAGCGCTAATTTCGGTTGGAGAATAACTTACGAAATCATAGCGGTTTGGGGAATTATCACAATGCTGTCCATCTGGTTTTGGATTCCGAAAATAGAAGCACTTCCAGACACCGGATTCAAAGGGCAATTTCAATTTTTGAAAAAGAAAGAACCTTGGCTGTTGATTTCTGCCATTGCATTTGGGAACGGCGCCATCTTCTGCTGGTACAGCTACGTGAGCAAATCTATGATTAATGTTTCTGGTTTTGATGAATCTGCCTTAACTTACATTATGGTTTTGGCTGGTATTGGAATGGTTATCGGAAATATCTTGGGTGGAAAATTGTCCGACAAATTTTCAGCAAGCGGTGTTGCGATGACGACACAAGCCATTATAATGATAACGATGATTTGTATTTTCTTTTTCTCAGGATTTTCGATTTTGGCTTTAATTCTGATGTTCATCAGTACCGCTTCCCTATTTGCAGTTTCTGCACCTCAGCAGTTATTGCTTTTTAGAAATTCTAAAGGTGGCGAGATGTTGGGCGGTTCGCTGGCTCAAGTCGGTTTTAATATCGGAAATGCTGTTGGCGCTTTTTTAGGAGGTGTTCCTATTACTTTAGCTTACAGTTATAATTACACTGCAGTTCCAGGAATTGTAATGGCGTTCTTGGGATTTGTGATTTTGGTGTTTTATTTTAAAATGGAAAAGAAAGCATCAACTAATTAATCAATAAAATAATTTCAAACCAATTCAGATTTTTCTGAATTTTAAATATAAAAAAAATGAAAAAAGTAACAATTAAAAATACAGATTTAGAAATCGCTCCAATCAATTTTGGGGGTAATGTTTTTGGATGGACTTTGGATGAAAAAGAATCATTCAATATTTTAAATAAATTTACAGAAGGTGGATTTAATTTTATTGATACAGCCGACACTTATTCTTGGTGGGTGAACGGAAAAGGCGGACAATCTGAAGAAATCATCGGAAAATGGATGAAGGAAAGAAAAAATCGTCAAGATATTGTGCTCGCAACAAAAGTAGGTTCTGAAACCAAAGAACACGGCTTCGATATCAGTAAAAAACATATTTTAAAGTCTGTAGACGAATCGCTTCAACGTCTTGGAACAGACCATATCGATTTGTATTACACGCATTTTGATGATAACAAAACGCCTGTGGAGGAAACTTTATCAGCTTATGATGAAATTGTGAGAGCAGGAAAAGTAAGATATATTGCGGCATCCAATGTTTCTCCTGAAAGATTAATTGAATCTTTTGAAGTGGCTGAGAAAAATAATTTTCCAAAATATGTTGCGCTTCAACCTCATTATAATTTGGTAGAGAGAGAAAAATTTGAAACAGAATATGCGCCATTAGTAGAAAAATTTGGACTAAGTGCATTTCCTTACTGGTCATTGGCAGCAGGTTTCTTAACGGGAAAATACAGAACAGAAGCAGATTTTGAAACCACTACAAGAGGCGGCGGAATCAAAAAATATTTTGATGATAAAGGTAAAGCAGTTTTAGCAGCGTTGGATAAAATTTCAGAGAAGCACCAATCTCAGCCTGCAACAGTTGCTTTGGCTTGGCTTCTAGCAAATCCATTGATTACTGCACCAATTGTAAGTGCAACAAGTGAAAGACAATTGCAGACAATTTTCGATGCTCCGAAATTACAACTGGATTCGGAAGATTTAGAAATTCTTAATCAAGCTTCAAAATAATCAATGATAGAAGAACAATCGAAACTGAGTAAAGTTCAGGTTCTCGGAATGGCTGTCGTGGCAGGTATTTGTGTTTCAAATATCTATTACGCACAGCCAATTCTGCATCAGATTGCAGAAACTTTCAACGTGTCCGAAAGCAAAATGGGAATTATGGTCGGTTTGGGACAAGTTGGTTACGGAGCGGGATTGCTGACCTTAGTTCCATTGGGCGATAAAGTCAACCGCAAAAAATTAATCCTGATTTTATTAGCCATTTTATTCTGCATTTTGGCAGGAATCGGAATGGTTTCCAATTATAATTTCATTTTTCTATTCAGTTTATTACTTGGTTTGACGGCAGTTGCAGCGCAAGTTATTTTACCAATGGCTGCTGAATTATCTGGTAACGAAAAAGGAAAAAATGTTGGAATTATTTTCACAGGAATTCTTGTCGGAATCTTGATGGCAAGAGTTTTCAGTGGTTATATTTCCGAATGGAGCAATTGGAAAATGGTGTATTACATCTCTGCAGGATTTACGATTTTTTCCTTGGCATTTGTTTATTTCAAATTACCGAGTGTCAAACCGACTTTCAAAGATTCTTATTTTAAATTAATTTCATCCTCATTTTATCAATTAAAAAGATTTCCACAACTGCGACTATTAGCATTAATGGGAGGAATTGCTTTCTCAATATTTTGCTCATTTTGGACAACTTTGACATTTCTTTTGGTTGAAAAACCTTACAATTATAGTTCCGACACAATTGGACTTTTCGGAATGCTGGGAATTGCAGGAGCTTTAGTCGCACCAATGATTGGAAAAGCTTCTGACAAAGGCGGTTCCGGAAAAACACAGTTGATTGCAAGTATTATTTTGTTAGCAGGTTCGGTTATTATTTTTCTGTTTCCAAGTTATTTAATCTCAATTATTTTAGCTGTGATTTTTATTGATGTTGGTGTTCAATCGATTCAAGTGACGAATGTTGCTTTGATTTACAGATTAGACCAAAAAGCGAACAGCCGAATCAATACGATTTATATGACTTCCTATTTTGCAGGTGGTGCGATTGGAACTTTTATCGGTTTGAAATGTTGGGAAAGCGGAGGTTGGCATTATGTCGGTTTACAGCTTGTAGTGTTCAGTATTTTTGTATTTTTGATGAACTTATTTAAAACTTTAAAATCCAATAAAAATCAACCATAAGAAACATTCTTTATGAAAATTTCAATTACATTATTAAGTCTTTTTTTAGGAATCCAGATTGCATTTGCCCAAAAATTAAAACCGATTTCTTATAAAGACGGTGAACAAAAACTTCTCGGAATGGTAACTTCCAACGCAGGAAAAAAACTTCCTGGCGTCTTGATTCTACCCGCTTGGAAAGGCATTGATGAAGAAGCAAAAACAGCTGCTTTAGAATTAGAAAAACAAGGCTACATTGCTTTCATTGCAGATATCTATGGTGAAGGTAATATTCCTGCAGGAAATGAAAATGCGGCAAAACTTGCTAACTCTTATAAAAAAGATTTCAATCTTTATCAAAAGAGAATCACTCTAGCTTTGGAAGAATTAAAAAAAGCAGGTGCTAAGGTCGATAAAATTGCTGTAATCGGTTATTGTTTTGGTGGAACGGGAGCCCTGGAAGCAGCAAGAGGAAATTTACCTGTTGTAGGTGTCGTTTCTATCCACGGAGGGTTGTACAAAGATTCTGAGAGAGCAAATAATCCTATTACTACAAAAGTTTTAGTAGAACATCCTGCAAACGATAGAACTGTTCCTCAGGTACACTATGATGCTTTTGTAAAAGAATTAAATGAGAGTAAAGCGGATTGGCAAATCATTACGTATGCCAACACAACTCATACTTTTACTGACCCAAAAGCGCCTGATTATAACGAAGTAATGGCAAAACGTGCTTGGAATCATACATTGTTATTCTTGAAAGAAATTCTAAAGTAGATGTAGAACTTATATATCAATTAAAGGCAGCCTTTTAAGCTGTCTTTTTTTATTTTTTTATCAATAATGAAACAATGTCTTGAATGACTTTCTGAGAAACAAAATTCATAAAATCCAGTCTTTCCAGATGAGGAAGAAATAACTTCGATGTCACTTCTTTATTCCCAATTCTAATCGTATAAAAAACCGTTCCTACATCTTTTCCGTCTTCGCCTTTTGATGGACCAGCAACACCAGTTGTAGAAACCGAAATATCTGTTTTGAATAAATTCTGACATCCAATTGCCATTTCAGAAGCAACTTGTTCACTCACAACTGTGAATTCTTCAACGGTTTTTGGATTAACATTCAAAAGGTCGATTTTCTTTTGAGTCGCATAAGTCACAACACTTCCTAAGAAATAATTAGAACTTCCTGAAACCGAAGTTATCAAATGAGCCAATTCTCCACCGGTACAACTTTCCGCAACTGAGATTGTTAACTTTTTGTCGGTCAATAATTCACCAAGAATTTTTTCGATTTTATCTTCCTGTGTTGCGATAATATTTTCTCCAATCAGAGGAAATAATTTTGTGATTTCGTTTTCCAGTTCTGTATTTAGCAATTCTTGCGAGTTTCCAGAAGCTGTTAATCTTAATTTTACTCTTGTTCCAACGGGCAAATAAGACAAACTAATATGTTTTGGTAAAGCTAATTCCCATTCTTCAATGGTTTCTGACAAAATACTTTCCGGAATATCAACCACAGAAACAATTCTGGTTACAATATGGTCAAGTGATAATTTTTCTTTCAGAAAAGGAATAATCTGGTCTTTTACCAAGGGCTTAACTTCGTAAGGAACACCAGGCAAACTGAAACAACAAGTTCCGTTCTTCTCCAAAATCATACAAGGTGCAGTTCCAAAATAGTTGAGAAAAATCGCTGCCTTGGACAAAACCATCGCCTGGTCTTTGTTATGTTCCAGAATCCAAAGTCGATTTCTTTTTTCGAGATAAATTCTTAGATGTTCATAGATTTTGTCAGAAAAAATTAATTCATCTTCGAAGAAATCAGCATAAGCTTTTTTGGTAATATCATCTTTTGTTGGGCCTAATCCGCCGGTTGTAAAAACTACATCAGCCATTTCAAAAGCTTTTCCTAAAGTTGAAACAATCGCTTGCTCTTCATCAGGAATTGTAAAAATAGAAAGTACTTTTATTCCAATTTCTTTGAGCTGGGTTGCAATAAAATTAGAATTGGTATCAACGGTATTTCCCGAAAGGATTTCGTCACCGATAGTAATCAGAACTGCTGTTTTCATAGAGACAAATCTCGGAAATATTTTATATTTTCAACCACATAGACACATAGTTTTTTTAGATTAAATAGAGAAGCTGATTACTATGTTGTCTTCTAAAAATTGATTTACCTCTATGTGCCTTTGTGGTTTTATTTTATCTTTGATTAAAACTTAGGAATGAATCAATCTTTCTGGAAAAACTACAGTAATATAATCTTACTTCTCATTGGGATTTTCATCGGAAGTCTTATCGGGATTTTCGCCCCTGATTTTGTAACTTATCTGAAACCGATTGGCGATATTTTTCTGAATCTATTGTTTGTAACAGTAATTCCATTGGTGTTTTTTGCGATTGTTTCTGCTATTTCGGGAATTGAACAGCAAAATCAATTGGGTAAAATCATCGGAACAATGGCTTTGACTTTCTTGAGTTTCATTTTGATTTCTGCCACGTTTTGCATTATAATGGTTTACTTCTTCCCAACCGAAACACCGAAAAACATCAGCGAAACCATTTCAGAAAATCTTCAGAATAACACCAGCATCAATGACCAAATCGTAGGATTCTTCACTGTCAGCGAATTTTATCATTTGTTTTCGAGACAAAATATGCTAGCATTGCTAGTCTTCTCTTTTTTAGTCGGAATATCCATCAGAAAATCGGGAGAAAAGGGAAAACTGTTCCAAAACTTCATACTTTCCGGAAACGAAGTGATGAAACAACTTTTGTTACTGATAATGAAAGTCGCTCCGATTGGATTGGGTGCTTATTTCGCTTACCAAGTTGGAACAATCGGACCTCAACTTTTCGGATTTTATGCCAAACCTTTAGGATTGTATTATATAGCCGGAACTATTTATTTCATTGTATTTTTCAGTCTTTACGCTTTCATTTGGAAATCAGGAAATGGTGTGAAAGCCTTTTGGAAAGAAAGTCTTTTACCAACTGCAACCGCTATCAGTACTTGCAGTAGTCTTGCAACAATGCCTGTCGCTATCGAATCTGCAAAAAGAATGGGCGTTCCTGCCTCTATCGCCAATGTTGTAATTCCGATTGGAACTACCATTCATAAAAACGGTTCTTCCATTTCGTCAATTATCAAGATTTATGTGGCATTTCAGTTACTTGGCTGGAACTTCTTTGAACCAATGAATCTCATAATGGCTCTGGGAATTACAGTTTTCGTAAGTGCAGTCGCTGGCGGAATCCCAAATGGTGGCTACATCGGGGAAATGTTGATGATTTCGGTTTACAAAATTCCGCCCGATGTGGTTCCAGCAGTCATCATTATCGGAACATTGGTTGACCCTTTGGCGACGGTTCTGAATTCGGTTGGGAATATTCTGGCAAGTATGATTGTCTCGAAGTTTGTTAAAGCTTAAATTTTATATGATTTCTTTCTATAAAAACATTGGGCTTTATGAAAATACTCATTTCAATTCTGAAATGAACAGAACCGACTTCGTTGAAAGTTTAAAGAAAATCACCTACAAAACAAACACCTCTTTTATATCATTTATTCCTGACAATGGAATTCCTACACGTTTTGAATATCGAGGTATTGTAAATAACGATAATTTCACGATTAAACGAAGATTGCATTTCTTTGATTTTAATATTCTTCATTCTATTATAAAAGGAAATATTACCGAAGAAAATGACAGGATAGATATAAGAATACAATTCATACCTTTTATTCCACATCTTATAGCTTTTATTTTCGTATTTCTTTTTAGTCTATTTATAGTAATACAAATACTTAAAGATGAAAATAACTATTTTATCATTATTATTCCGGCAATTATAGCAACAGTTCAATATTTTGTTTTAAAAAGAAGCTTAAAAAGAGACAAATATGACTTCATAAGAGAATTAAATCTCATTTCTACTAAGAATAATCAGTTTAAGAAATTTAAATAAACTTACTCGCTCCTTTTCACAGGCTCCAGATTTTCCAGTTCCGCAGGCGTGAACAATCTATAATGAACTTTGAAGGTTTTACCCAAAGGAGTTTCCAAAGAAAATCCACCAGGTCCCCACCCGTCCAAAACATCCAACGTGAAGTGGGAATACTTCCAATATTCGAACAAATCTCTGTCTATCCAGAACTCGTGGCCATTGATGGTCCCAATCATTGCGTCATTCATTCTTGGGAAATAGCCCCCTTTTTCAAAACATTGCGGTTGTGTTCCTTCGCAACAACCACCAGCCTGATAGAACATCAGTTCGCCGTGTTTTTTTTCCAGTTCCCAAATAACTTCTAAAGCTTTTTCGGTTACGGAAAGTCGGGCAATTTTATTATCGGTTTCCATATTTTTTATTTTAAGGTTGATAATTTAAACACAAAGGCACAAGGATTAATTTATTTAATCTTGTTTTAAGGCACTAAAAAAATCAAAGATTTTTCAATACTAACGAAGTTAAAAACTTTGCGCATTATAGCACCACTATTATAATGAAAGCTTTGTGCCTTTGTGTTAATTTTCCATTTATAATCAAGTCATTAAGTTAACAAAAACCCGACAAATAAAATCTGCCGGGCTTAAAAACTCAAATAACAATAAATTAATTTTGTCCAGCAATATCCAAAACAATACGTCCGTCGATTTGTCCAGCTTTCATTTTGTCAAATACTTCGTTGATATCTTCTAGTTTTGCAGAAGTTACTGTTGCTTTTACTAGACCTTCGTTTGCAAAATCAAGTGCTTCCTGAAGGTCTTTTCTAGTTCCAACAATAGAACCTCTCACGGTAATTCTCTTAAGAACAGTATCGAAAATTGGTAATGGGAAAGAACCTGGTGGAAGTCCATTCAATGCAATGGTACCTTTTCTTCTAAGAACATCTATCCCCTGCTTGAAAGCAATTGGAGAAACAGCGGTAATCAATGCACCGTGCATTCCTCCAACTTCTTTGTGAAGATATGTTCCCGGGTCGGTTTCTTTTGCATTCACCACCAAATCCGCACCTAATTTTTTTGCCAATTCTAATTTATCATCCGCAACATCTATCGCTGCAACGTGCATTCCCATAGCTTTTGCATACTGAACTGCAACGTGTCCTAATCCACCGATTCCGGAAATAGCAACCCATTCGCCTGGTTTTGTTTCGGTTTCTTTAAGTCCTTTGTAAACTGTCACACCAGCGCAAAGAATCGGAGCAATCTCAAGGAAGTTCACATTCGATTTCAGATGTCCTACATATCTGGAATCTGCAATCACATATTCTGCAAATCCACCATCTACGCTGTAACCTCCGTTTTGCTGAGCTTCACACAATGTTTCCCAACCCGTGATACAATAATCGCAGCATCCACAAGCCGAATACAACCAAGGAACTCCAACTGCATCGCCCTCTTTCACCATCGCTTCTGGTCCGCAAGCCACAACTATTCCTACCCCTTCGTGTCCCGGAATCAGAGGCATTTTTGGTTTTGCTGGCCAGTCTCCGTCCACAGCGTGCAAATCGGTGTGACAAACGCCACAGGCAATTACTTTTACTAATACTTCATAACGTCCGGGAGTTTTTACCGGAACTTCCATAATTTTCAATGGCTGTCCGTAACCTTGTACAACGGCCGCTTTCATTGTTTTTGGAATCATAATTTACTTTTTAAATGGTTAATTACTGTTGTTTTTATTGTTATTTTGATGTTCCAAATTTTGATGTATTATTTTTATTATCTCTCACTGGTTATACAAATCAGGCAGATTTTATAACATATTTATAAGCTAAATCCGTAAAATCAGCGAGAGAAATAAACTTAAATCTATTAGAAGAATCCTAATTTGTTTTTGTTATAAGAAATCAGCATATTTTTGGTTTGGCGGTAGTGGTCTAGCATCATTTTGTGATTTTCTCTACCAATCCCGGATTGCTTGTAACCTCCAAAAGGTGCTCCGGCAGGATAAGCGTGATACTGATTTACCCAAACTCTACCAGCTTGTACGTGACGAGGAATCTGATACAACTGATGTGCATCTCTCGTCCAGACACCAGCTCCAAGACCATAAATCGTATCATTTGCAATTTCTAAAGCTTCTGCTTCATCTTTGAAAGTCGTGAACGCCACCACAGGTCCGAAAATCTCCTCTTGGAAAATTCTCATTTTGTTGTTTCCTTTGAAAATGGTTGGCTTAATGTAGTAACCGTCTTCCAAGCCTTCGATGTGGTTAGCTTCTCCTCCTGTAAGCACTTCTGCGCCTTCTTCTTTACCGAGTTTCAAATAACCTTCGATTTTGTCTTTTTGGATTTTAGAAGCCTGCGCTCCCATCATCACCGTTTTATCTAATGGATTTCCAACTTTAATTGCCTCTGTTCTTTCGATTACTTTTGCAATGAAAGCATCCGCAATATCTTCCTGAACCAACAATCTTGAAGGACAAGTACAGATTTCACCTTGATTCAATGCAAAAAGAACTGCGCCTTCGATTGCTTTATCCAAGAATTCGTCGTCAGCATCCATTACTGAATTGAAGAAAATGTTAGGCGACTTTCCTCCCAATTCCAACGTTACAGGAATAATATTCTCCGTTGCATACTGCATTACCAAACGACCTGTTGCTGTAGAACCCGTAAAGGCTGCTTTGTTTACTTTTGGATTGGTTACCAACGCTCTTCCTAGTTCTGCTCCGAAACCATTAACAATGTTTACAACACCTGCCGGAAGCAAATCTCCTATCAACTCCATCAAAACCATAATCGAAATTGGTGTACTTTCTGCCGGTTTCAAAACCACGCAGTTACCTGCCGCCAAAGCCGGAGCGAGTTTCCAAACTGCCATTAATATTGGGAAATTCCAAGGAATGATTTGTGCGATTACACCAAGTGGTTCGTGAACAATTAATGAAACCGTGTCTTTATCCAACTCGTTGTGAGAACCTTCCTCTGCTCTGATTACAGAAGCGAAATATCTGAAATGGTCAATCGCCAAGGGAATATCCGCAGCCAAAGTTTCTCTTACCGCTTTTCCGTTGTCAATCGTTTCTACAGTTGCAATATATTCTAAGTTTTGCTCCATTCTATCAGCAATTTTGTTTAGAATAATGCTACGTTCCGTTGGAGAAGTGTCTTTCCAAGTTTTGAAAGCTTCTGTAGCGACATTGACTGCTGCTTCCAAATCTTCTTTGTTGGAATGTGCTGCTTGAGTGAAAACTTGTCCGTTAATAGGAGAAACCACATCGAAATATTGTCCGCCAGCCGATGGTACAAATTTTCCACCGATGTAATTATCGTATTTAGCTTTGAATTCTGGCCAAGCTAAAGTAGTCGAGTTTTGTTTTTCTACTGTTGTGCTCATAATGATATTCTTTTTTTATTAATAATCAGTTAACATTTGATTAATGCTAAGATAATCCGATATCAAATGAATAGAATAGCATAATTGTCCAAAAAAATAGTAAAATCATCCTTTTAAGATTCTTTATAATTTCATTAAGAAAAATTATATTTGGCTATAATTTTAATTTTATTATATTTGAGAAACAAGATGTTATAAAAATCTTGAGCAATGAATCCAAATCATTTTCAACTTAACAAACCTAGTCTGACACAGGAAAATAAGCTGAACACATTGGTAGAAAATCAGACCAAGTTCAGTTTAAATAATTGTGAATTCAGTATCTATGAGACGCATCAGAGTGCATATGACGTGAAATTGCACTTTGAACATCTGGCGTTTACAGGAATGTTGAGAGGAAAGAAATGGATGAAGCTTCAGGATAGGAGCAACTACTTTGAATATCTGCCTGGAGAAAGTGTTTTAGTAGCACCTGGAGAGACAATGGTAATTGATTTTCCTGATGCCGATAAAGATGCTTCTCAGTGTATTTCGTTGATTTTGAATCCTGAATTTGTGCAGGAATCGCTTGAGCTTTTAAACTTCAATGCAAAAAAAGTGGACGATTCTTCTCAATGGAATATTTCTTTGGAGGAATTTTATCTCCTAAATAGTAAAGCTTTGGCTTCTGCAACCAACAATATTATGAGGATTGCGATGGACGATAATTCTTATAAAGATGTAATTGCTGACTTTGCCTTGAAAGAACTTCTGATAAGATTGATGCAGACTCAGGCGAGAAATTTAGTTGAGAAAAACACTTTGAAAAATAAGTCCAGAATTGGTTTTGTTGCAGATTATATTAAGAAAAATCTTCATCAGAAATTATCGATTGATGCGATTGCGAAAATGGCTTATGTCAGTAAATCGAATTTCTTCAAAATGTTCAAAGAAGAATTGGGAATTTCACCAAATGAGTTTATCATTCAGGAAAGAATCAAGAGAGCGAAAGAAATGCTGATTCATAATAGTTCTGTAAGTGAAACTGCTTTCAGTACAGGGTTTTCGGACACGAATTATTTTATTCGAGTTTTCAAACAAATGGAAGGTGTAACGCCGAAAATCTTTCAGAACAAAAAAATAATTTGAGTTAAATAGTTAGTTATAGATATTTTCAAAAAGAAGACGAGCAAATGATTATTTGCTCGTCTTCGATTTTTATATTCTGTTTATGGAATTTTATTTTTGGTAAGAATAATATCTTGCGCCTTTCAGAACCGGACTTTCTTTTTCAACTCTCGTCAATCCAAATCCTTTATAATCCGGATTCACAGAAGAATCCAATTGTTTACGGTGTAGTTTTTCATAGGTATCGAAATCAATTGCTAATCTGTTTTTCAAGTTTTCGAAAACGTTCCATTTTTCTACAACCGATTTCCATTCAGGAGAGATTTTCCCTACAAAAACTTTTGATTTGGAGCCACTTCCATAAGCCAAGAAACCAATTTCTTTCTCCGTCAAATCTTCATTTTCATTAAACGAAGTTTGCAACGCGGACAACAACGCCATAAAAATAGAAGCCGTGTACATATTTCCGATTTCGGAAGAAGCTCTTTGAGATTTCTCAATTTTCTCATTGATGAAATTGATGTAATCTTCAGATTTTGCGATTGCTTTTTGCTTCTCAGCATCAGAAAAATCAAGATTATTTTCTAAACTATAAATCTCCGTAAAAACTCTTTTCCCGTGAAATGCATAAGGCAAATGGAAAATCAAATATCTCCAATCTTCGTAAGGTCTTACGGTGAAAGTCTGTTCTTTATAATGTTGATAAGCTTCACGAATTCTGTCTTGATAACAAACATTAGAATATTGTCCATCGAAAACAGGTTCATCTGTAAACACTTCGATTTTGTCCGGATAATTTTCCGGCACAGAATTAAATTCAGATTTTGAATGATGACGTCTAGGTTTGAAGAAATCAAAAACACTTTCCGTTGCAACACCCCAATTATTATCAATCTCAATCAATCTTGGATTGGCAGAAACCAAAAGCGCAACTGCTCCTCCGCCTTGCGTATATTCTCCGGAAGACGCCAACTCATATTTTGCATAATCACTAGCGATAACAATTGCTTTTTTAGTTGGATTAGCTCTTACAAAATCCAAAGAATTGTGAAGTGCATCAACAGCACCAACGCAGGCAAAAGTCATATCAACAACGTCACAGTTTTTGAAACTTCTTTCCCCAAATTCGCCACTTAGCAATTCTTCCACCATTTGAACAGCATAAGTTGCAGTTGGTTTTGCAGCGTCTAAGGCACTTTCGGTTCCGAGATAAACTCTCGATATTTCTTTCGGATTGATGTTATAATCTTGAATTAATTTTAGCAAAGCTTCCGCTGCAAAAGTCGCTGTATCCTCGTGAACATCGGGTAAAGCCATTTTGTGTAAGCCTAAACCTTTTTCTAATTTTGCTGGTTCTATTCCTCTTTTCTCTGCAAGGTCTTTGATTTCTAAATATAAAGAAGGCACATAAAAACTGGCCGCATCAATTCCGAATTTCGTCATTTTAAAAATTTTAAGACACGAATTTAGGGCTTTTTTGGCGGATTTAAGTTCTATCTATGGCATAAAATTTAAGAATTATTTCAAGCGGTGTTTCGTCAATAAAAAACCTCGCTGTTAAAAAACAAACGAGGTTCTCTTCATATCAAAACAAAATCAAATTTCTAATTAAATAAGGGTTTCATCGTGCTGCGACAAATCCAGACCAATATTTTCCGAATCTTCGGCAACTCTCAACGGAATTATCATATCCGTTAATTTGTATAAAATCAATGAACCCAAAAATGTAAACGCTGAAACCAAAACCAAAGCCATCATATGATGTGCAAAAACTTCGAATCCTCCGTGAAGAAGACTTGCATTTTCACCTTGAGCTAGAATCGCGGTCAGAATCATTCCCATAATTCCGCCAACGCCGTGACAAGCAAAAACATCCAAAGTATCATCTACTTTTTTCAGTCTTTTCCAATTACACATTAGATTTGAAACAATCGCTGAGATAAATCCGATGAAAATAGCGTGAGGAATCGTCACAAAACCTGCAGCTGGCGTAATCGCAACTAATCCGACAACTGCTCCAATACAAGCGCCTAAAGCAGAAACTTTGCGACCATTGACTCTATCAAAGAAAATCCAAGATAACATTGCTGTTGCAGAAGCTACGGTTGTTGTTCCAAAAGCCATTGCAGCAGTTGCATTAGCTGACAAAGCTGAACCTGCATTGAAACCAAACCAGCCAAACCAAAGCATTCCTGTTCCAAGAATCACAAAAGGAATATTAGAAGGTTCGTGATGTGGATTTTTACGTTTTCCAATCATCATTGCTCCCGCCAAAGCAGCGAATCCTGCACTCATATGAACCACAGTTCCTCCTGCAAAATCCTTAACTCCGAAATATTTATTCAATAAACCGTCCGGATGCCAAACCATATGACAAAGCGGTGTATAAATGATTAAACTGAATAAAACCATAAACAGTAAATAAGAAATAAATCTTACTCTTTCTGCAAATGAACCCGTTATCAAAGCCGGTGTAATTACCGCAAATTTCATTTGAAACAAAGCAAATAAAACAAACGGAATCGTAGAAGCCATCTGACTATGAGGCAAAACGCCAACGTTGTTAAAAAATAAATATGACGTCGGATTTCCTATCAAACCGTAATGTTCTCCATTAATAGTAATCCCAATCGAATCTCCAAATGACAAACTGAATCCTACAACTACCCAAACAATACTAATCACACCAAGTGCAATAAAACTCTGCAACATCGTTGAAATCATATTCTTTTTCCCGACCATTCCGCCGTAAAAAAAGGAAAGCCCAGGTGTCATCAATAAAACCAAACCAGAAGAAGCAAGAATCCAAGCGACATCTGAACCTACAATACTATCTTCCCCTAGAAAAGTTCCAGGTTTTGGTAAAGAAGTCTGTGCCGGCCAGAAAAGTGCAGTAATTGAAACGATACTAATTATCACGAATGATATTATCCAGCGTTTTTCAATTTTCATATGTAGATATTTATTTTTTTTAATGGTCATATGGAATCGTTTATCTCGATTGGCCTCTTTCCACAAGTCCACCACTAACGATTTCATATTTTAAAATTTAACCCTGCAAATATAAAGGGTTAATTTGAATTAATTATAAAAATTAAAACACAAACCCCTAATTTTTTATTATTAAAAATAAATTCAATCAAATTAAACAACTCATAAAGTTCAAAAATAATCAGGCATCAGTTTTGATATATTATCAATAAAAATAAATTATGAGAACAGATATTCCAAAACCGGACAGCGAAACAACCAAATCGCCACTGATTGCAATTTTCGTGATTGTTATCTTATTTATATTAGGATATTTCGCTTATATGATGTTCATTCCGGAACAGAACGAGCATCTGAATAGAACAGAAAATATAAAGCCTGTAGAACAAAAAGCAAAAGACTCCATTTAGGAGTCTTTTTTTATAAATCTTATTATCTCTCGCTGATTTTCCAGATTTAGCAAATCTCATTATTAAAAACTAATCTGCTCAATTTGTTTAATCTGCGAGAACTTAAATTAATGAATATGTTTCTCAGCGTGATAAGAACTTCTTACCAAAGGTGAACTTTCCACGTGACGGAAACCTAAGCTTCTTGCAAAATCTCCGAATTCATCAAACTCCTCTGGCGTAATAAAACTTTTCACAGGAAGATGTTTTTTAGTTGGTTGAAGATATTGCCCTAATGTAATTACGTCAACATTAGCATTTCTGATATCCTCGATTGTTTGGAAAACCTCATCTTTAGTTTCTCCCAAACCAAGCATTACACCGGTTTTTGTACGGTTTTGCCCTGCTTCTTTCAAGTATCTTAAGACCTCTAAACTACGCTCATATTTAGCTTGAATTCTCACTTCTCTTGTCAAACGTTTTACTGTTTCCATATTGTGGGAAATCACTTCCGGAGCTACTTCTACCAATCTATCAAGATGTTTTGTCACACCTTGAAAGTCCGGAATCAAAGTTTCCATTGTTGTTCCCGGAGAGATTCTACGAACCGCATTCACTGTTTCGCCCCAAAGAATCGAACCCATATCTTTCAAATCATCTCTGTCAACCGAAGTCAAAACCGCGTGTTTGATTTTCATTAATTTGATAGAACGTGCTACTTTTTCAGGCTCATCCCAATTCACATCCATTGGTTTTCCTGTTTTCACACCACAGAAACCACAACTTCTGGTACAGATATTTCCCAGAATCATAAAGGTTGCCGTTCCTTCTCCCCAACATTCGCCCATATTTGGACAGCTTCCACTTTGGCAAATTGTGTTCAGTTTATATTTATCAACCAAATTTCTAAGTTCTCTGTAATTCTTACCAGTTGGTAATTTTACACGAATCCATTTGGGTTTTTGAGTCAATGCTTCTTCCATTTTGATTTTCTAAAATTAAAAATCCGTTTCGTCTTCTTTTAATAATTCGGCCAAGATTTTCTTAGCTCTCATTATTCTCACTTTTGTATTAGCTACGGAAAGATTGAGTTCTTCCGCTATTTCTTTGATGCTTTTTTCTTCAAAAAATCTCAACCTGATGATGTCTTGATTTTTAGCATCCATTGTTTCTATGATTTTGATAATCTTTTGCTGGTCTTCTTCAGAAATCAATAATTCTTCCGGTGACCTTGCAAATTCGTTCTTTACATTTTCCAATCCGTCGTTTGCATCTTCGTTTTCTCGGCTTTTTCTTCTCCAGAAATCGATGATTGTATTTTGAGCAATTGTCAGAATCCAAGTCTTGAATTGAAAATTAGGGTCAAATAAATCAAGTTTGTTAAGAACTTTTGAAAACACCGAAACCGTAATTTCATCTGCATCATTTTCATCCTTCACTCTATTCATCACAAAAGAAAAAACATCAACCCAAAACAGGTTAATCAATTGTGTTTGAGCTTTTTGATTTTTATCTCTAGCTTTTATGATGAGAGCGAGTAACTGGTCTTCTTTCATTTTTCAATGAACAAAGATAGCTATATATTATTAAAAAATATTAATATGGAGAGATTGAGAATTTCTATTATTTTGAATGGAATTCTTTTGAGATTTAGAGTGAATTTAAATAACAAATATCAAGGCTGAATTATTTTAAAAGAAGTATTTTTACTGGCTTGATTTTGGAATAGAAAAATCACAATAAACAATTAAATATCAGACAAATAAATAATGAAATTTTATAAATATCAAGGTACAGGAAATGATTTTGTAATGATAGACAACCGTTTAGGAGAATGGGACGACTTATCAATCGAAAACATACAAAAGCTTTGTGACCGCAGATTTGGGATTGGTGCAGACGGATTAATTAAAATCAATTCTGCAGAAGGTGTTGATTTTGAAGTTGATTATTACAATTCCGACGGTTCCAAAAGTTTCTGTGGAAATGGTGCACGTTGTTCGGTTGCATTTGCTCATTTCTTAGATATTATCGAAGATAAAACCACTTTCACCGCTATTGACGGAATCCACGAAGCGGAAATCAAAAATGGAATCATTAAACTAAAAATGAGCGATGTAAAATCCATTGAGACAGACGGAGATGATTTTGTTTTGAATACAGGTTCGCCACATTATGTTAAGTACGTTGAAATGTTAAATAATTATAATGTTTACAAAACCGGTAACGAAATCCGAAATTCTGAAACTTATAAGAAAGACGGAATCAATGTGAACTTTGTAGAAAAATTGTCTGACAAAGAACTTTTTGTAAGAACTTATGAACGTGGCGTTGAAGACGAAACTTACAGTTGTGGAACAGGAGTTACGGCTGTGGCTTTAACTTTTATGAAAAATAGTAATCAAACGTTTGTTGGAGTCAAAGTTAAGGGCGGACAACTGAAAGTTTATGCTGAAAAAGATGGAGAAGGATTCAAAAATATTTGGTTAGAAGGTCCTGCTGTTCAGGTTTTTAAAGGAGATATTAATCTAGACAAAGCCTGATATTTTAAAGTTATGAAAAAAACAATTCTTATCATTTTTGTTGTTATAATCGCAATCCTTGGTTTTTTTGGATTGAGATTTTATAATAAATATCTTGGAAATAATGTGGAAAAAGAAGGTTTTGTTCTGATTCCGCACCATTCGAGTTATAAGCAGATTTTGGATTCTATTTCACCTTTTATTAAAAACAAAGACAATTTTGCAAGTATTGCCGATGATAAAAATCTGAAAGAAAATTTCAAAGCCGGACGATACGAAATCAAATCTGGAATGAACAACCGAGAAATCACGAATATGATTATCGCCGGAAACCAAACTCCGAATTCATTCAGAATCAAAGACTTTGATGATGTCTATCAAATGATTGGAAGAGTTTCTAAAAAAACCGAAATCGATTCTTTGAAATTTGCTAATCAATTAAACGAAATAGCTATTAATAAAGGTTACAAAAGTGCTGAAGACCTTAAGAAATATTTCTTCAACAATACTTATGATTTTTTCTGGACAGTAACACCGAAAGAATTCTTTGACAAATTCGAAAATGATTACAAAGATTTTTGGACAGCTGACAGAATCGAAAAAGAAAAAAAATCGGGATTAACGAGAGACCAAATCTATGCATTAGCTTCAATCGTTTACAAAGAATCTGGCGGAAAACCTGACGAACAAAGAACAATTGCAGGATTATATCTTAATCGTTATAAAAAAGGAATGAAGTTGCAAAGTGACCCAACTGTAATCTATGCAGTGAACAAAGCGAGTAATTTCACTCAGCAAATCAAAAGAGTTTATTACAAACATCTGAAAGAACCTTCTCCATATAATACTTATGCGAACAAGGGAATTCCGCCAGGACCGATTTGTATTGTTGACAAAAACTCGCTAGATGCGGTTTTGGAAGCTGAAAATAATAATTACATTTTTATGTGCGCCGACCCTGCGAGATTCGGTTATCATAAATTCACAGATAATGATGCGGAACACGCCAAGAATGCAAAAGCATATCAGGACTGGCTGAACAGCAAACAAATAAAATAATAAAGAGCAAAAAGCGAAAAATAAACTAGAATGGAACGAACGGAAATTGTAAGTGTATTTCAGAAAAGAATCTTTGGACTGGCATTAACTATCGGAGCGGCAAGCTTCGTAATGGCTCAGCAAAAAGTGAATGTTTCTGGAAACGTAAAAGATGCAAATGGTGGAGTTGGATACGCATCGATAACTTTCAAAAATCAACAAAATGCACAATTGAGTGATGCCGCTTTGGCAGATTCAGATGGAAACTATAAAGTAGATCTGGCTCCAGGAAGCTATGATGTAAGCATAGAGGCGGTTGATTACAAAAAATTCACTCAAACAATTAACGTTGAAAAGGCTGGAGCAATATCTCCATTCGTTATTATTTCTGACGGAAAAGCAAATCTTAACAACACAACAGACATCCAAGGCGTAGTAATCACAGCTACCTCAACAAAACCTTACAAAGTAGAACTTGATAAAAAAACTTATGACCCTTCACAGGATATCGTAAGCAAAGGAGGAAGTCTGCAGGATGTTCTATCAAACGTTCCTTCGGTAGAAGTGGATACAGATGGAACGGTTTCTATGAGAGGGAGTTCCAATGTGAAATTTCTGATTAATGGAAAACCTTCTGCCCTTCTTGGTATAGATGATGGCGCCAATGCTTTACAAAGTATCCCAGCCGATCAGATCGAAAAAATCGAAGTGATTACCAATCCATCTTCAAAATTTGAAGCTAGTGGAACTGCTGGTATTCTTAATATCATTCTTAAGAAAAGTAAAAAAGCTGGCTTTAACGGAACTGTGATAGGAACCATTGGTCATCTTCCTCAAGCCAATCTCAACACCAACCTCAGCTGGAGAAAAGGAGACCTGACTCTATTCCTGAATGGTGGCGCTGGCTACAGAGAATCCAAAAATACCAGTAGAAACAATATCGATTACGTTAATAATGGTACCAATGAACTTTCCTCAAGAGACTCGGAATCCATTACCAAAAGCAAAGGTCAAAACTATAATGCAAGTACTGGATTTATCTATGACATCAATGAGAAAACCTCTATCAATGCATCTGGAACAGTAAGAACTTTTGACAATAAAAACAATGGTTACACGGACACCTATGAAAACGCTTTTGCCGGAACATCCGACTTTATGCAGAGACTAAATACAGGAACCAATAACAACCTTGCTTTCCAAGGAGATTTCGGATTTGACCACAAATTTGATGATAAGGGACAAAACATCTCATTATCATTAAGTTTACAAAGAAACCGTTCCAATAACGATACAGGAATCAATCAAACAAAAAATGGAATATTCGTACTACAAGACGACATCAATCAAAAGACAGTCAACAAAACCGTAGTTGGAAAAGTAGATTATGAATTACCTATTGGCGAATATTCTTCTCTAAGCGCCGGTTATCGTTTGGATGCCAATCAAAATGATTATGACAATAGTGTTCTGGAAATCATGGGAACATCCCTTCCGACATATTTAGGACTTTATTCTTATAATGCAGATTATAAGGAAGTATTCAACGCTTTTTATTTACAATTCAAAAGTAAGATTGGTAAAGTTGGTTATCAGATTGGTTTAAGAGATGAGATCTCTAATGTGACGATAAACTATCATAATTTTGCAGGATCTAATCCAATTGACAACAGAAAGAAAAATTATAACAATCTTTTCCCAAGTATTTTCTTGAGTTATGAGATCTCCAAAGACAATCAATTCCTAGTAAATTACTCCAGAAGAATAGACCGTCCGAGAGGATTTTTCTTGATCCCAAATCCTAACTATAACGATAATCTGAATGTTTTTGATGGAAACATCGACCTGAATCCGTCATACGTAGATTCTTATGAATTAGGTTATAGCATTTCTAAAAGCAAGTTTACTATCAACCCGACGGTTTACTTTAGACATCAAACCGATGATGTGAAAACAATCGCTTACAGTGATGTTTCAGGAGTGATCCATACAAAACCTGTCAATGCAGGAACAGATGACCGCTACGGTTTAGAATTCAACTTTACTTGGGATGCTGCAAAATGGTTAAAATTCTTAGGAAATGTTGACTTTTTTGGATACAATACAAAAGGAGTCTTCTTTGACCCTAATCTAATGACTCAGCCAATGTCTTTTAATGGCAATGGAGTTTCGGTAAGATCTAGATTGACATCCACATTCAAAGTAGATAAAACATTTAGCTTCCAGGTTCAAGGATTCTTAAGAGGTCCACAAAATACAGCAAGTGTAGATAGAAAATCAATGTATGCAGTAAACTTTGGGGCATCAAAAACAATAATGAAAGGAAATGGAACCCTATCTTTCAATATTCAAGATGTCTTCAACACAAGAGCGATGCGAAATGTAAACTATAGTGATGGTTTTGTGAAAGAAGGTTATATGCAATGGCAACCGAGACAGTTCGCACTTTCTTTCACTTACAAATTTAAGAAAGGTGAAAAAGTGGAACAGCCTAAGAAGAAAAGAGACATCAACTCCAATGATAATGGTGGAGATGAACAAGCTCCAATGTAATCATTCAAAGATAAACGTGAAAAGCCTGCAAAGTATTTGCAGGCTTTTTTATGTTTAAAAGCATTCTTGTTTTGAGATCATAGACTTCAAACTTTGCATATTAAAACCATAAGCTGGGCAACGTCCTCTTCTCTTATAAAACGATGTGTAGTAATCTTATCGAGCTATACTAATTACTCTTATCGTCCGATAAGAGTTAGACTTATCGAGTTATAAGAGCAAAACTTATCGGGCATCATCTCTACTCAATGATGTGAGAAAGACTATACTTATCTATAAAAAAATCCGTCTCGCTATAAAAACGAGACGGATTCTTTTAACAATCATAATTTAAAGGTCTATTTCTTTTTGTCTTTTAATTCTTCTTTATCTTTATCAGAAGGATTCCAAACTTTCACTTCAGCATTCTTATCAATTCCGGAAAGGATTTGAACATTGATTCCGTCACTCGAACCTAGCTTAACATAAACTTTTTTGAAGCTTCCATTCGGCTGTTTTACTTCTACAAAGGATTTGTTATTACCCTTTTCATACTGAATCAATGATTCATCCAAAAGTAATGCATTTTTCTTAGAACTCAATAAAATTTCTCCATTCGCACTGAAACCTGCTCTGATGTATTCTCCAGTTTTATTGAACACATCTCCTTCAACAGCAAATTTAATTGTTCCGCTTTCTTCAGTTCCTTTTGGCGCAATCAAAGTCAATTTCCCAGGGAAAGATTTGTTTTGCAAAGCACCGATTACAACACTCATATCCATTCCTTGTTTCAATTTTCCAGCTTGAGCTTCATCGATATTACCTTTAAAAATCAACGAATTAAGGTCTGCGATAGAACAAATAGTTGTTCCGGCATTGAACGAGTTAGCTTCGATAACCTGACTTCCTACTTTTACAGGGATTGTCAACACAGTTCCTGCTGCTTTTGCACGGACTTGAGTAGTCGCCATACTTTGTAACTCTGGTGTTGCACCCGTTCTTACGATTTGCAGTTGTTTTTGGGCTGCAGTCAATTGTTGAACAGCCAATTTTTGTTGCTGAGTTGTAGTCTGCAATTGTTGTTGCGCCGTGATATATTCCTGTTTAGAAATCACACCTTGCTTGTACAATTTCGCCTGCATCTCATATTGCTTTTGCTGATTCTCAACGTTGATTTTCGCATTTGCTAATTGGATTTGAGTATTATTAACCTGCATAGTTGCATTGTTCACCTCTGTGATATTAGGCACGATTCGAATCGTTGCAATCAATTGTCCAGCTTGCACTTTATCGCCTTCATCCACATTAATAGTTTGAATGATTCCGGCAATGTTTGGTTTGATTTCGATTTCTTCACGAGGCTCGATTTTCCCTGTTGCCATTACTTTATCATCCAAGTTTTTGATGCTTGGTTTTCTGGTCAGGAATACTTCGTTCTCAGCCGAATTGGATTTAATAAGATAACCGATTCCGCCAACCAAAGCTACTACGAAAAGTAATCCAAGAAATATGGATATTGCTTTCTTGACTGTAAATTTCTTTTTTTCTTTTTCCATTATATCGAAATATAGTTTGTTTATTATTAATTTTTATTCAGTTCTTAAAGCTTCAATTGGTTTGATTTTCACTGCTCTTTGCGCCGGAATTAATCCAATTACCAATCCTAAGAAAATCATAATTCCCATTGCCGAAAATACGTTGCCGTAATCTACGGTTGGATTGTAAAAAGGAAAAGCATCGTTGTTCATTGTTGCGATATTCAGGATGATTAAAAGGAAAATTCCCGATAAAAACCCTAATAATCCTGATGATAATGTAATCACGACACTTTCCAGCAAAATCTGGTTTCGAACTTCTGCAGGTTTTGCTCCCAAAGCTCTTCTGATTCCTATTTCTTTGGTTCTTTCTTTTACTGTAATTAATAAGATATTGGAAATGGCAATAACTCCAGCTAAGATTGTCAATGTTCCTACAACAATTGTCAACAACTGCATTCCGGTCAAAAATCCTGTTACTTTTTTAAATTCTTTAGCAAGATTAAATGTTCCAAATGCATTGGTATCTTCCGGAGAAACGTGATTGATTCTTTTCAGTTCATCTTTCACTTTGGTTTCTACAAGCGCCGCTTCTGCATTGGGTTTTCCAACGATGGCAAAAAAGCCAACTTTATCGCCTTCATTATACATTCCAGAATAGGTTGAAAACGGAATATAAGCAGATTGGTCATTCTCCATTCCTCCTCCTCTTGGCACTCGAAAAACGCCTATGACATTGAAAAATATTCCTTTCAAATTCACAGATTTTCCAATTGGATTTTCGTTTTTCTTAGCATCGAAAAGATTTTTGTAAATCTCCTCTCCTATCACTATTACATTTTTCTTCCCTTGAATATCAGCATCATTGATATACCTTCCAAACAACAGTTTCTTCTTGGAAATCTGATTACCAACAGGAAAATCGCCCGTAATCATATATGTATTTTTCTTTCCGTTTCGGGAAATCTGTTCTCCCGCTGTTCCAAAATTACCTCTCACACTTTGAGGAGAAATGTAATCTATCTCCGGAACTTTCTTGGTAAGATATTCGATATCTTTCAGATGAAGGTCCATTTTTCTGCCTTTCGCAAAACCTTCGTAAGGAATATTTGTATTCTGTGGCCAAAGAAAAATCGAGTTGGTCGCAAATCCTGAAAACAATTTATTAAAACCATTCTCCATTCCATTCGCCGCACCTAACAAACTCACATACAAAAACATACCCCAACCCACGCCTATCATCGTAAGAAACGTTCTAAGCTTATTATTCCGAAGGGAATAATAAATCTCCTGCCAAGTATCTCTTTTGAAAATTATGTTCACGTTTTTGTTTATAAATGATTAATGATGATTGATAAATGATTTCATTGTATTTTCTCAAGCTCTCTCAAATTCTCCTATTCTCAAACTCTATGACTTAGTCTGTTCTCAGAGCCTCAATTGGTTTTATCTTCGAAGCTTTATAAGCTGGGACGAATCCTGCAATCGCGCCCGAAAGTACCAAACAGAAAAATGCAGACGCAATCAATCCCCAACCTACAGATGGTTCTGTGATGAAGTAATCTTCGAGATTATTTCCGATTAATTTTAAGGCTAAAACACCAAGTCCAACGCCTACAAACCCGGAAATTACCGTAATCACAATACTTTCTTGTAAAATCAAAGCAACAATTCCTGATGGTTTTGCACCAATTGCTTTTCTTACACCAATTTCCTTAGTTCTTTCTTTGATGATGTAAACCATTATATTACTGATACCAATGATTCCCGCCAGCAAAGTTCCAAGTCCGATGAATCCTACAACCGCAGTAATTACAAATAAGAAAGCAAAAGAGTCTTGTGTATTTTTTGCATTATTATTAACTCTAATTCCCTGTTGGTCATCTGGAGAAATCTGATGTCTTGCTCTGATGTTCTTTTCTAATTGGTCTCCATATTTTACACCTTCATCGGGCGTCATATTTGGATTATAAGAAAGCATTACCGTGCTGATTGTATCAGAACTTTTCTTCATCTGTTGAAGCGTGGAAAGCGGAACAGAAATATGACGTTCGTCCCAATCGCCACCTGGGTCAGAAAAGACACCAACAACTTTGAACATTGTTCCATTGATTTCCAAATCTTTTCCAATCGGATTTCCGTCTCTTATCAAATCTCTCCAAACCATTCTTCCGATGGATGCAACATTTTGTTTCAGTTCGTTATCTCTTTCGTTGATGTATCGTCCATCAATCATTGTTCTGTTTTCCAGAAATTTCTCATCTCCTAAAACACCGTTGATTTGATAACCGCCACTTTCTTTTCCATATTTTACAGTAAGACTGGTCTGATATCTTGGCGAAGCATATTCTAATTTTCCTTTGCTTTCTTTTACAATCGCATCAAAATCATCATTATTAAAAGTAATGGTTCTATCAGATTGCAAACCAGCGTAAGGAATCGTTGTTTTTCCGCCCCAAACCATTATCAAATTGGTTGCATCTCTTGTAAATGCCTTCGCAAAAGAGTTATTAAGACCATTTCCAATTCCAAACAAAACAATGAAAATGAATAATCCCAGCGCAACAGTAAATCCAGAAAGCACCGTCCGCAATACATTACTGCGAATAGAACTAAATATCTCTTGCCAACGGTCTAAATCAAACATTTTCTTTAATTATTAATGATGAATTGTTAATTGTTATTTTTTTGTCAGGCTGAGGCTCTCGAAGCCTTTATTATAATATTATTTGTTTAATGAATTCATCACTTTCTATTCTGCCGTCTTTCAGGACAACATTTCGTTTAGTTTGTGCTGCAACATCATTTTCGTGTGTTACTACAACAATTGTTTTTCCCTCATTATTAATTTCCTGAAGCAATTTCATAATATCGTGAGTTGTCTTGGAATCCAACGCTCCGGTTGGTTCATCGGCAAGGATTAATTTTGGTTCAGAAATTAAGGCTCTTGCGATGGCAACTCTTTGTTTTTGTCCTCCAGAAAGTTCGCTTGGAAGATGTTCCGCCCATTCTTTCAACCCTACTTTTTCCAGATACTCCAAAGCTTTTTTGGTTCTTTCTTTTCGGGAAACATTTTGATAATATAATGGAAGTGCCACATTTTCCAGCGCCGTTTTATAATTAATCAAATTAAATGACTGAAAAATAAATCCAATGAAACGGCTTCTGTATTCCGCAGCTTTTACTTCTGTAAGATGCTTGATAGGAAATCCGTCCAATTCATAGATTCCATTGTCAGCTTCATCTAAAATACCGATGATATTAAGCAAAGTCGATTTTCCGGAACCGGAACTTCCCATAATAGAAACAAACTCGCCCTGATTGATATTAAGATTAATACCTTTCAGCACGTGAAGTTTGCTCTTACCTGTATCGTAAGATTTGTTGACATCTTCTATTTTCAGAATCGGATGAGACATTGTCTGGATTTTACATATAAGTAAATCCGAATAGGGAATTGTTACAGTTTCGGAAAAAATATTTTTGGAATTTTTTATTCAATCAAAATTTAAAAAAAATTTAATTGCTGGCGTAACATTTTTACAATTCCGAAGTCTTATTGTATATAATTTTTCTTTTATGCTTAAAAAATTTTTTTGTATTTCGCTTTTGTCTATCGGGGTTTTGGGATTTTCTCAGAAGAAATGGACAATTCAGGAATGTGTGGATTATGCAATTAAAAACAATTTGCAAATCCAAGCGCAAGCTTACAACAAAGATGTACAGACAAAAAATCTGGAAATGGCAAAAAAGGAATATCTGCCTTCCGTTTCCGGAACTTTTT
The DNA here is from genome assembly GCA_963530025.1 of uncultured Weeksellaceae bacterium. Classification (GTDB taxonomy): domain Bacteria; phylum Bacteroidota; class Bacteroidia; order Flavobacteriales; family Weeksellaceae; genus Epilithonimonas. The sequence continues at coordinate 79,426 of CAUSBY010000013.1, read as the reverse complement.
CAAATTCGGCAAGTTTTGGAAATTCGCAGTTTGTGAATACTAGTGTTAGAAATGATAATTTTAATAATAACGCCAATGTTGGTGCTAATATTTTAGTTTACAATAACGGTAGATTGGAAAAAACAATCCGCAAAACAGGCTTTGATTTAGATGCAAGTTTGCAGGATATTGAAACTATTAAAAATAATATTTCGCTTCAAATCGCACAGCAATATCTCAACGTAATGTTGAACAGAGAAATCAAAAAAATCTCCGAAAGTGCGATGGATAATGCACAAAAATTATTTGACAGAGCAAAAATTACAACCGATGTTGGAACTACAGCTCAAACGGTTTTGGCAGAAGCAACGGCTTCCCTTGCAAGAGAAAAGCAAAATGTAAAGACCGCCCAAATCAATGTTGATAAAGCTTTGTTTGCAATGGCTCAGCTTCTTCAGCTTCAGGATTATAAAACATTTGACGTTGTGGATATTCCAGTTCCAGATGAATTGACACCACAAACCGAATCTGTGGAAGACGTTCTTAATATCGCTTACACTTCTCAACCGGTTGTGAAAGCAGCAGAAATGAGAATAAAAGCGGCTGAAGCTCAAACCGAAGTTATTAAAACTAATTTCTGGCCTACCATCTCTGCAACAGCAGGAATTGGGTCGTTATACAATAATCAATTATATACCAACAACCTTAACTATCCCAATAGCCCTTACATAAAAGAACATAGTTTCTTTGAACAATACAAGGATAATTTCGGTCAGCAAGTTGGACTTTCTGCAAACATTCCGATTTTCAATAAAGGGATTACAAAACTACAGGTTGAGCAGACGAAAATCAATGAAGTTATTGCTAAAAATAATTTGGAACAACAGAAATTCCAGTTAAAACAGGACATTCAACAAGCTCAGTTCAACGCAGATTCTAATTATGAAATTTATGTCGCTGCTATTGAAGCTGAGAAAAGTACAAAACTGGCTTTAGATTTTGCTGAGAAAAGTTATGAAGCTGGACGTTCTACAATCTATGACGTGACAATGGCAAGAAACAATTATGCAAATGCTCAAGGTTCTGTTGCTCAAGCTAAATATAATTATCTATTCAGTATAAAAGTTTTGGATTTCTATGCTGGAAGAGGAATTACACTTTAAAATTAAAATCAAATATTTATACCTAAAAGTCGCAAAGTCACTCCTTGCGACTTTTTTAATTTAAAATATAGAAAAACTTTTCCTTTAGCGATAAAACACATCTTCAAATCTTTCAAATTTCCTTATCTTTGAGATATGCAGATTTTTGGAAAAGACTTACTCAGAGACATCAAACAAGCGGAATTATTGGGCGAAAATGCGCACAAAATTTATTCTCCGCCTTATCGTCCTGTATACAGTTATGAAGATATTCTGACGAAAAATCCAAAGTTTGCTGCCGTTAACATTCTTCTTTATCTTAAAAATAATGAATGGCATTTTCCATTGATTGTAAGAAGCATCAACGAAAAAGACCGTCACAGTGGACAAATCTCTTTACCTGGAGGAAAAAAAGAAAAAGAAGATTTGGACTTTGCGCACACCGCCAAACGAGAAACTTCGGAAGAATTAGGAATTGATGAACATTATGTGAGAATTATCCGTGAGATGTCTCCAATTTATATTCCGCCAAGTAATTTTTACGTTCATTCATTTGTTTCTTACACTAAGAAAAATCCAGAATTCTTTTTGCAAGAATCCGAAGCTGTCGAATTGATAGAGTTTCCAATTTCATCTTTATTAAGTCTTCCTGACCAGCCAAAAAATATGATTTTACCTTCAACCAATGGCGCCGAAGTTCCTGTCATTGATTTCAATGGTTATATCATTTGGGGAGCTACATCAATGATTCTGAGCGAGTTCAGTAACTTGTTAAAAAATGTTTAATTTTGCAATAGTTTCTAGCCACAGAAATTATAATTAACAATCAATGCCGAAAAAAAATATTTTCACCGATTCCTTTGGAAACATCTATATCTTGAAAAGGATAATTATTTTCATTCTGGGAATTGTTTCCTATAGAAGATTCAATGGTTTTAATAAATTGAAGATTACCGGCACTGAAAATCTTTCTGATTTGCCAGACAGCAATGTGCTTTTTGTGTCCAATCATCAGACTTATTTTGCTGATGTTGCTGCTATGTATCACGCATTTTGTGCTGTAAATAATGGTTATCACAACACAATAAAAAATCCTGTTTATCTTCTGAATCCAAAAGTTGATTTCTATTATGTAGCTGCGGAAGAAACGATGAACAAAGGAATTCTTGCAAGAATTTTCAAAATCGCCGGTGCTGTTACAGTAAAAAGAACTTGGAGAGCCGAAGGCAAAAATGTTAACCGTATGGTTGATATGAGCGAAATAGAAAATATTATGAAGGCTTTGGACAATGGTTGGGTCATTACATTTCCTCAAGGGACAACTTCGGCTTTTGCACAAGGTAGAAAAGGAACTGCGAAATTAATCAAGAATCAAAGACCAACGGTAATTCCTATTAAAATTGATGGTTTCAGACGTGCTTTTGACAAGAAAGGACTGAAGATAAAAGTGACAGGTGTAAAACCAACTATGGAGTTTCAGCAAGCTTTGGAAATTGATTACGATAACGAATCTGCAACAGAAATCCTGGACAAAATAATGCACGCAATCGGACAAACTCCGGAACACAATCTTCTCCACGAATATGATGTTAAACAAAAAGAGATAAAATCTCAATCTCAACAATAAAAAAACGGCTACTGAGAAAGTAGCCGTTTTTATTTTTTTATATCTTCTAAATATTAAGCTTCGATACTTGGAACTTGTACGTTCTCGTTAGCATCTTTTTCATAATCGATTCCGTCGATTTCAAAACCGAAAAGGTTGAAGAACTCTTTTCTGTAACCTTCGATATCACTGATTTCTGAAAGATTTCCAGTTGTAATTTGTTTCCATAATTTATCAACTTCTGCCTGAACATCATCAGCCATTTCCCAGTCATCTACTCGGATTCTTCCAGCTTCGTCCAAAGCAACTTCTCCGTTTTCGGTGTATAATCTGTCAGCAAAAAGTCTCTGCATCTGTTCGATGGTTCCTTCGTGCGTTCCTTTTGCCTTCATCACTTTATAAAGCAAAGAAATGTACAATGGAACTACAGGAATTGCAGAACTAGACTGTGTTACCAAAGCTTTGTTCACAGAAACATAAGATTTTCCATTAAGGTCTTTCAACAAATCATTAAGAACTGTTACAGTGGCTTCAAGGTCATTTTTCGCCTGTCCGATTGTTCCGTTTCTGTAGATTGGGAAAGTCAATTCTGGACCAATGTAAGAATAAGCAACAGTCTGAACACCTTCTGCCAAAACACCAGCAGCTTTCAAATCTTCTATCCAGAATTTCCAGTCTTCACCACCCATTACAGCAATAGTATTAGGAATATCTACATCGTTTTCAACCGGAGCAATAGTTACATCAGAAACTACACCTGTATGAAAATCTACAGTTTTGTTGGTATAAGGCTGTCCAATTGGTTTTAGAACAGATGCGTGCGCTACACCCGTTTTTGGATGTGTTCTTCTAGGAGAAGCCAAACTGTAAACCACCAAATCAACCTGACCAAGGTCTCTCTTAATCAATTCGATTGTTTCTTTTTTAACTTCGTCAGAAAATGCATCGCCATTGATACTTTTTGCATAAAGGCCAGCTTCGTGTGCTTCTTTTTCGAAAGCAGCAGAATTGTACCAGCCAGCTGTTCCCATTTTTCCTTCAGAAGCTGGTTTTTCGAAGAAAACTCCGATTGTAGCGGCATCTGAACCAAAAGCTGCAGTAATTCTAGAAGACAATCCGAATCCTGTTGAAGCTCCGATTACCAAAACTTTTTTGGGACCTTTTTTGATTTCGCCTTTCGACTTTACATATTCTATTTGATTTTTAACTGCTTGAAGCGCTCCATCAGGATGAGCTGTCAAACAAATAAATCCTCTTGTTCTAGGTTGAATAATCATTGTTGAAATTATTTTTAGCATTGCAAATTAAAGAAATTTGAATCAAATATTAAGAATTATCTTCAAAAAAGCGTATTCTGATTTTTAGTTTTCTTAGCATTAATAATACTTTCCGAGAGTCGTTATTTTTATTTTGCGCAATCGATTGCGCAATTCGTTATTTTGTTTAATTTTACCTGCATTCGAAATTGTATTAAGCATAATTACTTAAAATATTAAGTACAATCTGTGAACGTAGAATCGCTCGCAGCCCGACTTGAGCGGAAATCCTTTTTACGCAACGTAGTGGAGTGAAAAGATTGGGAGCGGAAGGCGGATTAAGCTGCCCAAACAAAAATTTAGAATAGAATAAATTACTTAGATAAACAATGAAAAAACTTTTAATAGGTCTTGCGTTTTCTGTTACAGCAATGGTTTTTGCTCAGAAAAATGACATTAATTATTACATCGAGAAAGCGCCTTTCAAATTTGGGGAAATGGTTTTGCCGACAATTCCACAAAAGGATTATAACTTCAAGGATTTTGGAGGTGTTGGCGACGGAAAAACGCTGAATACAAAAGCATTCGAAAAAGCAATTTCTACGATTGCTCAAAACGGTGGCGGAAGACTGATTGTTCCAGCTGGAACTTGGTTAACAGGACCAATCGAATTGAAAAGTAAAATCGATTTTCACGTTGAGGAAGGCGCAATTGTGCAGTTCAGCAGTGATGTAAAGCAATTCCCGATAAGAGAATCTTCACCAGGAAAATTTGAAGTGACAGCACCGATTTGGGGAAATAATTTGAAAGATGTTTCTTTCACTGGAAAAGGAATATTTGATGGCGCGGGCGAAGCTTGGCGACCTGTGAAAAAATTCAAAACGACAGATGCGCAATGGAAAGAATTGCTGGCAAAACCAGGAAGTACACTTAGCGAGGACGGGAAAATCTGGTGGCCAAGTGTTTCTGCAAAAAATGGCGAAGAATTAGCAAAAGTGATTACAAAAACGCCAGGTGCAACAATAGATATGTACGAACAGGTTCATCATTTCTTAAGACCAATGATGTTTACATTGTCTAAAGTAACGAATCTTTTGATTGACGGACCGACTTTCCGAAACTCTCCGAAATTTGTTATCAATCCGAAACAAATTACAAATCTTGTAATCAGAAATACAACAGTTTATAATCCGAAATGGGCTCAGAATGGAGATGGAATCGATATCAGTGCATCTAAAAATGTGATTATTTATAACACAAAAGTGAATGCTGGCGATGACGGAATCTGTATGAAATCCAGCGGAACTCCAAAAAATGGTGAAGCCAACTTACAAAACGTCATCATCGCAGAATGTACCGTGAATGAAGGTCACGGCGGTTTTGTAATCGGAAGTAATACGGACGGAGGAATGAAAAATATCTACGTTACCAACTGTACTTTTGACGGAACGGATATCGGAATCCGTGTTAAAAGTAACTCGGGAAGAGGTGGCGATGTGAGTCAAATTTTCATCGATAATATCGAGATGAAAAACATCATTAAGGAAGCGGTTTTATTTGATACATTTTACGCAGACGCACCTGTTGGAAGCACAAAAGAAAGTGAAGCGGCGCAACATTCGGGAGACAAAGTTCCTTATTTCCACGATTTTTACGTGAGTAATGTGAATTGTGCTTCGTCTGAAACGGCTTTCAGTTTTAGTGGACTTCCTGAGAAATTGATTGAAAATCTTTTCTTTAAAAATGTGAATATCACAAGTAAAAAGGGAATTGTTGGCAAGAACGCACAGAATATCGTTTTTGAAAATGTGAAAATCAATAATTCTACGGATTATAAAATAGACAGCAGTTTGAAAAAGGCGATTGTTGTGAAGTAGATTTAGTCAAATGATACAAGAAACCCTTTCAGATTTGAAAGGGTTTTTATTTTATGCTGATTGAAAAATCTTCATTCATAATCAAAACACCTTCTTCTTGTTCTCCTGTGAAACCTTTTAGTTTGGAAGTTTTACTTTTCAAAATCAAATCTTGTAGTTGTTTTTCTGATAATTTTTTTCCGAATATTTCGAATGGAACTTTGAAGCCACAACCTTTGAAATCCGAACAACCGATTGCAGTTTTTCCTTTCATCAATTTATTGGATTTACACTTTGGGCATTGGGTTTCTGTCCAGATAATTTCAGTTTTTACTCTTGGTGCTTTTTCTTTTGGAGCCGGTTTTTCTTCTTCGAAATTGATAACTTTCCCTTTCCCACTAATCACTTTCTGGGTCAAATCCGTAACCATTTCTATCAATTCTTCTTTGAACTGATTAGCCTCATACTCCCCTTTTTCGATTCTTCGAAGTTTTGATTCCCATTCTCCAGTGAGTTCAGGACTTTTTAAAACTTCGTCTTCAATTGTATCAATCAAATCAATACCAATTGAGGTAGCAACAAGATTTTTCTTTTTACGCTCGATATATTTTCTTCGGAACAAAGTTTCGATAATGTTGGCTCGTGTTGACGGTCTTCCGATTCCGTTATTTTTCAACATTTCGCGTAGTTCCTCATCTTCAACCTGTTTTCCTGCAGTTTCCATTGCTCTCAGCAAAGTTGCTTCTGTGTAAGGTTTTGGAGGCGAAGTTTTTCCTTGATGAATCAAAGGTTCGTGCTCTCCTTTTTCTCCAGCAACAAATTCGGGAATGGTTTGTTCCTCGTCTTTATCTTTTTCGTCTTTCTCCTCTTTTTTATCTTTCGCATAAACCGCTCGCCAGCCAGCTTCAAGGATTTGTTTTCCTGAAGCTTTGAAAGGAATTGTTCCAACCTGACCTTCTACCAATGTATTTGAAATCTTACATTCAGGATAAAAAACAGCAATAAATCTTCTTGCTACCAAATCATAAATGAGTTTCTCTTCTCTTGTCAAATTAGATGAAGGCGGAATTTCCGTTGGAATAATCGCGTGGTGGTCGGTTACTTTTGTGTCATCAAAAACGGCTTTTGTCTTCGGAATTGGTTGAGAAAGCAAGGGCGAAATTAATTCAGAATAAATTGTCATACTTTTCAAAATTCCACCAATTTTTGGATAAAGGTTTTCTGATAAATAGGTCGTATCAACTCTCGGATAAGTTGTGTGCTTTTTCTCGTAAAGACTTTGAATATAATTAAGTGTATGTTCCGCCGAAAAACCAAATTTCTTATTCGCTTCAACCTGAAGTCCCGTCAAATCAAACAATCTTGGATTTTTTTCTTTCCCTTCTTTGATTTCGAAAGAAACTATTTCGAATTCATTTTTTTTGAGATATTCTAAACCTTTTTCAGCTTTTTCTAAAGTCTTTAATCTATCAATTGATGCACTAAAAAGAACGTCTCTATATTTGGTTTTGAGTTCCCAATATTCTTCCTGAGAAAACGCATCAATCTCTTTTTGACGCTGAACAAGCATCGCCAAAGTCGGAGTCTGAACACGTCCAATTGACAAAACGCCTTTGTTACCACCGAATTTCTTCGTGAATAATCTCGTTGCGTTGATTCCTAAAAGCCAATCACCTATTGCTCTTGCATTTCCTGCTTGATATAAATTTTTATAATCTTCGGCAGGTTTCAGATTCTCGAAACCTTCTTTGATAGAATCTTCTGTCAAAGACGAAATCCACAAACGTTTCATTGGTTTGTCGCATTTTGCTTTCTGCAAAACCCAACGCTGAATGAGCTCTCCTTCTTGCCCAGCATCGCCACAGTTAATGACCTCATCACATTCCTGAACCAACTTTTCTATGGTTTGAAATTGTTTCTCGACGCCATTGTTATCAATCAATTTGATTCCGAAATTTTTGGGAATAATTGGAAGAAAAATTAAATCCCAAGATTTGTAATGCGGTGCATAATCCTGCGGTTCTTTCAAAGTGCAAAGATGACCGAAAGTCCAAGTGACGCAATAGCCGTTTCCTTCCATATAGCCACTTTTGGGTGTTGTGGCACCCAAAACTTTGGCAATATCACGGGCAACGCTTGGCTTTTCGGCAATACAAAGTTTCATTGAAAATTATCTGGATTAAGGCTTGCAAAAATGCGATTTTTAATTTTAAAAAGCGAGAGATTTTGAACACAAATTGAAAATTCGACGTAGTCAAAGTTCACAAAGTTTTTATTAATTGATTGAAAACATTTTAGGGTCACAAAGGCGCTTCGCTTATATTAAGATTGGAATTAATTTTTATTTTTAAACGCAATGAGCGCAAGGTTTTTTATCATTATTGAAAATATTTTTAAGGTTTGCAAAGAATATGCGCCCCAACTTGAACGGACTCTTCGAGAGCCTCAGAGTGACAAGCGGGAGCCCTTCGACAAGCTCAGGATAAACTACAGGCGGATAAAGGCGCCCAAATAATTCTAATAAAAAATCCCTCCGAGCTTTTAAACTTCGGAAGGATTCGTGAGAAAAAATAATGTATTTTTTTTGATGAAAGTCTTCGACGTAGTATATACTGAGCGTAGTCGAAATGCTCAGACTGACAAATGCTTCTTTTAAAATCCAGCTTCAAAAACTTTAAGTAATTCGGTTTGCTGGACAACGTCGTTTTTGCTATTAATCAAATTATAATTTGCTTGTAACCAGCCATTTCTAACTACGAAAAATGTGTAAGCATCCATCAAACCTTCTTTGTATTTTTCTTCTGATTTTTGGAATGATAATCTTTGATTTTCGAAATTGGCTTCCAAAAGATTGTATTTTTCCTGAGCATTTAGGAATTGTGCTTTAATGGAATTGATGCTTTGAGCCAGATTATTAATCACAATATCTTTATCATAATTGGAATTAATGACATTCAGTTTGGCAATCTCAACGTTGTTTTTCACTTGCAGTTTGTTGAAAATTGGAATATTGAGACCAAATCCTAACTGTTGGTTTTTATTGGTTTTAATTTGGTCTGAGAAATTGGCCGAAGCAGGTTGTCCCAAGACTTTGTTATAAAAACTTGACCAAGTGTAAGAGCCGTTCAACGTCGGCAGATATGCCGATTTTGCAACATCTACACTTTTTTGCTGAGCTTTGATTTCTGCCAAAGCCGTTTGATAGGCGGGATTTTTCTCTAGAAGATTTTGGATGAAATTAGCATCGTTGAAATTTGAGCTCGCTAAATTTTCCTCGGTCATTGCGAAATCCAAAGTATCTTTTGTAATCGCCAATGCATTCAAAAGATTGATTTTGGAAAGGTCTCTAGAATTCTTTGCGGAAACCCATTGTTCCTGCATTGTTCCAAGGTTGGCTTTGATGTCATAAATATCACTTTTTGGACGGTTCCCGATTTCTACTTCTTTCTCGGTGCGTTTGATTTGGTCTTCGATTCCGGAAAGTTGCGTTTCTAAAACGTCCAGCCAACTCTTGCTATTCTGATAAGTGAAAAACATTGTGATGACATTCAGTTTGACTTCATTCTGGGCCTGTTTCATTTTGAATGTTGAACTTTCCTTATTGATTTTAGACAAAGAAATATTGAGATAATTTTTCCAGTTCATCAGCTCCCAATTGGCTTGTGCGTAGAGATTATCAGTTTGTGTATTGATGGCTTCACGCTGATTATTTTGCTGATTGATACCGTTTCCGAAATTATAATTATGATTAATTCCAGCATCAACAGACGGCAACAACATTCCTTTGGAAGCTGAAATCTGTCTATCGTTTTTCTGAATATTAACCGCAGATTGCTTTATCAAAGGATGATTGGCGGAAGCATAATCCAGACATTGTTTGAGTGTCCAGCTTTGCTGAGCTGGGAGAAGATTGATTAATAGTATGAAGAGTAATTTTTTCATTATTGGACTTTTAATATTGAACCTTTTCGGGTTCGTTTCTATGATTGCGCTTCTTTCCATAGGTTTCACCTACGGCTATTCATATTGAATCCTTCGGATTCGTTATTCGTATTTCAGATATTTGACAAGGTTGATTTTGGTTGCGCGATAAGCTTTGAAACTCACGACTACGAAGGTTAAAATCAATAATAAAAACAAACTCAAAACGTAAGGCCAAATCGGCATATCGATTCTGTAGGCAAAGTCTTTCAGCCATTCATTCATTGCATAATATCCAAATGGAATGCTGATGAAAACTGCGATTACACAAATCAGTAAAAATCTTTTGGTCAAATCCCAAACAATTGTTCTTTCGTCCGCTCCCAAAGTTTTCTTAATAGCTACATCTTTCAGTTTTTGTTCAATTAATAATGATGACAAAGCGAATAATCCTAACAATGCAATGACTAAAACCACGATATTTAAAGTTGTGAACAATGTCTGTTGCTTCTGGAATTTCTCATATGTTTTAGCAAACTGTTTATCTACAAAATTGTATTCATAAGGATAACCTGGTTCTGCTTTGGTTGTCCAAAATTCTTTGATTCGTTCAAGAGTTCCGTTAATATCATTGCCTGAGATTTTTATCTGGAGATTTCCCATATTATTTTTTGCCCAATTTCTATCATAATTGAAAAATACCATTGGTTCAATCGGCTTATCCATTCCCGTCATATAGAAATCTTTTACAACACCAATGATTTTATAATTGTGGCCTTTTTCTTCCCAACCAGTAATCAATTCTTTTCCAAGTGCCTGATTCTGATTCCAACCCATTTTTTTGATAAAAGTCTCATTAGCAATCGCACCGGAAATCGTGTCAGAAGCAAAACGTAAATCCATATCTCGCCCAGAAGCAAATTTGATTTTGTAGAATTTGAAATAATTATAATCAATTCCACCCACGATAACATTTTCTACGGACTTCAGAGTATCTAATGCACTTCTTACGACAGAAGCATTCGAAAATCCCATACCTATTGAGTTGATAGAACCCGTGATGTCTTCAACACCTGCTATTTTTGAAACTTCATTTTTTAGACGAACATATTTTTTTGAATTATAATCATTCTGCCAATCGGTTTTTTTGAATTGAATATTAATGACTTGGTCGCCTTTGAATCCCAAATCTTTATTCATCATATAATTGACCTGAGTATGAATAACCAAAGAACAAATAATAAAAAATGATGAGATAATCAACTGCAAAGTCAGAATCGAATTTCTTAACCAAATTCCGTGTCGGCTTCTTGCGAAATTGCCTTTCAAAGTGTTGATTGGTTTGAAATTAGAAAGATAAAGTGCAGGAATCAATCCTGAAATCAAGGAAAAAACAATCAATAATAATCCTGTGTAGATAAATAGATTCGGGTCATTCAGTTTGATTTCTTTGTTGAGGAATTTGTTATAAGTCGGAAGCAAAAGCTCAACCATTGCAAAAGCTACAATATAAGCCAGGAAACAAATCATAAAAGTTTCCAGCAAAAACTGAAAAACCAATTTCGATTTGCTACTTCCAACTACTTTTCTCACGCCAACTTCCTTAGCCCTTTGAGAAGCCTGCGCTGTTTTTAAATTGATTAAATTAATTCCTGACAGCAACAAAATCAAGGCTGATAAACTCAATAAAATCATAATCGATTTTTTGTCGCCTTTTTCCACACCTTCACTTTTTTCTTCCAATTTCATTTTGCTGATTGGTGTCAAATAAACTTTGGCGCCGTTTTTTTCATCATATTTCTCGCCCCATTTTTCTGACATAATCTTTTCCTGTGCAACCTGCTGGTCGGAAAGTTTTTTCTCCAAATTTTGAATATTTGTCCCAGGTTTAATTTTGAAATAACCTATATAACTGTAATTGGTCCATTGCAAACTATTCTGTTGTCCAATATCAGGGTGTTTCATTATAAAACCTGGTCGAAAAACAGTATTCTCTGTAGGATTTTTGTAAACTGCCGTAATCACATATTCTTTATTCTGAGAATCATCTATTTTAACAGTTTTACCAATACAATTTTTATATTCATCTCCGAATAATGATTTTGCAGTTTCCTCAGAAAGAGCCATTTTATTATCATCGCTTATGGCGTTTTTGAAACTTCCCGCAATTCTTTCGAATGGAAAAAAATCAAAATAAGAACCAGAAGCTCGGCAAGATGAAGTATAAGCTGACCTCTTCCCCGCAATCAGTCTTGTTTTGTAATGACTCCAAGAATTGGCAATCGCATAATCTTCTATCTCAGAAAATTTCTCTTTGGAAACTGTCAATTCAGGATAACTGGAAGAAGGCATAATCCCGAAAGAAGCATTTCCGTTTTCTATAAAATAGATATTGTCTTTGTTCGGATTATGTTGCTCGTAAGATTTCTCATCTTGCCAATGGATGAATATCAACAAGAACACACACAGCCCAACACTCAATCCCAAAATATTGATGATTGTGGAAAGCCAGTTTTTTCTGTAATTGATAAATGCTATTTTGAGCCAGTTCTTTAACATAATTGATGATTGATAAATTATAATTGATTTTCCATTAGCAAGACCTGTAACAGTCTACTTAAGTCTTGTAACTCTCTACTTTGGTTCTGTAACACTCTACTTTATTGTTGTAATAGTCTACTCAACTCTTGTAACTGTTTACTTTAGTTCTGTAATTGTTTACTTTGGTTCTGTAACTACCTACTCAAGACCTTTGATTGTCTACTTAAGACCTCTGACAGTCTACTCAACATCTTTGATTGCTTACTTAAGTTCTTTCACAGTCTACTTAAGACCTTTGACAATCTACTCAACAACTTTGACAGCCTACTTAAGACCTTTGACTATCTATTAAAGACCTTTTTTAACCTTACTCGTATTTCAGATATTTCACAAGATTCACTTTTGTAGCTTGATAAGCTTTGATACTTACAACAGCGAATGTCAAAATCAATAATAAAATCAAACTAAGGACGAATGGGAAAACTGGCATATCAATCCGGTAAGCGAAATCTTTCAACCATTCGTTCATCAGATAATAACTAATTGGCATACTAATTAAAACAGCTATCAATGTAATCCAAAGGAATTGCTTAGTTAATCCGACAATCAAAGTTCCGTCTGATGCGCCCAAAGTTTTTCTGATTGCGACATCTTTCAGTTTCTGCTCAATCATCAATGATGACAAAGCAAATAATCCTAATAACGCTACCATCAGAACCATTGCATTAAGAATGGTGAACAATGTCTGTTGTTTTTGATATTTAACAAAACTTTCGGCAAATTTTTTATCAACGAAATAATAATCGAAAGGATAACCTGGTTCTACATTGTTTTGCCAATATTTTTTGATTCTTTTTACAGTTCCATCGATATCATCTGCTTTTAATTTCAGCTGAATATTGTAAACATTGTATCGTTTCCATTCTGTTTCTCTGTAATGGAAAAATATGATTGGGTCAACATCTATGCGAGGATTGAAAACATTGAAATCCTTTACAATCCCTACAATATGGTAAGGTTTATTATCAAATCCAGGACGCACTTCATTTTTAAAAGCCTGGTCATCTGTCCAACCAAATTTTTTAACAAAAGCCTCATTAACCAAAACATTAGCGATAGTATCAGAAGCGAGATTTGGGTTTAGCCAGCGTCCTTTTTTCAGTTTGACATCCATAAACTGGAGGTAATTATAATCCATAGAACCGTGCTGAGCGAAGATACTTTTGTCCATATAATCCATATTAGAATTACTGTATCTATTACTTCCAGGAGCCGCTTCGCCATAAGAAACATCGGCAACACCTTCGATTTTTTTCATCTCGTTTTTGATGCGTTCGTATTTCAACCAAGGTTTTGCATCATTCTCACTAAAATTAATCAACAAAACTTGCTTTCCACTGAAGCCAAGGTCTTTGTCCATCATATGCTTTACTTGGCTGTTAACAATCAATCCACCAATAATGAAGAATGATGAAATAATTAATTGCAAAGTCAAAATTCCGTTTCTCAGCCAAATTCCGTGTTTGCTTCTGGCAAAATTTCCTTTCAAGGTTTCTATTGCTTTGAAGTTGGCTAAGTAAGTTGCCGGAATCAATCCCGAAATCAACGTAACCGCCAAAACCATTGCAAATGAATAATAGTAAATATGCCAATCATTCATCACGATTTCTTTGTCATAAAACTTGTTGAAGCTTGGCAAAAGCAATTCTGTTAAAGCCAAAGACAGAAGATAGGATGCAAGACAAATCACAAAAGTTTCCAATAAAAACTGAAGAACCAAATTTGATTTTGTACTTCCAATCGCTTTTCTTACGCCTATTTCTTTAGCTCTTTGAGAAGCTTGAGCAGTCTTTAAATTAATGAAATTAATTGCCGACAACACAACAATCAAAACCGAAAGTGTGAACAGAATCATCATCGTTTTGAAATCGCCTTTTCCAAACCACGATGCTTTGGCGTGAAGTTTTAACTCATCGATAGGTGTAAATAAACTTCCAGTTGGTCCATACAATTCCAAATATTTCACTGGCGTTACTCCAGCACCTTGCGCATCTCTTTTTGCTCTAAATAAAAATATATTGTCGTAGAATTTCTGTTGCAAAGCTTCCACATCTGTTCCAGGCTTAAGCAAAAAGAAACATCCGTAGTTGAAATTTCCCCATTGTTCTTTATCATTTTTCATCTGCTCAAAAGGCGAAATGATAAATTCTGGTTTTATCTGGCTATTTTCTTTTGGCAATTCATAAACTGCAGTGACTACATAATTTCCATTATCAAATTTCACAGTTTCTCCTGCAACATTGGTTTTTCCAAAGAGGTTTTTCGCCGCTTTTGTAGAAAGTGCAATTACTTTATCCCCTTTCAAAGCATCTTTATAACTTCCGGAAACCAATTTGAATGGAAAAAAGTTGAAAAAACTTTCGGAAACAGACATTCCATCTCCCTGATAAACCGTTTTGTTTTTCGTAGTCATTTTACGACCCATTCCGGAACCATTGAACAAAACGAAATCCTTAACTTCCGGAATCACTTTCACAGCGCGCTCCGCCATTGGAACAGAAATATTATTTCCATAAGTATTTTCTGCTTTGTTGTGAGTTTGGAAAGCGTAGATATTTTCCTTCTTAGGATTCCATTTTTCGTAGGATTCTTCGTCATTCCAATGCATCAGAATGAGCATAAATCCTGTCAAACCAATTGTCAATCCAAACAGATTGATAATCGTGGAAAGCCAGTTCTTTTTATAATTGATGAAGGCAATTTTGAGCCAGTTGTTTAGCATAATTTATTTTTTTTGTTGTAGGAAGGATGCTGGATGTCGGAAGTTTTCATCCCACATCCAATCATCAGACATCCTTTATTTAACAATTATTCGAAGTTTTTTGCGTCCGCTTTTTCGAAAACATCTTTTCTTTGAGCAGAATGTTCTTCACTGAAAATTTCACCGTCTTTCATATTCACAATTCTGGAAGCGTAACCTGCATCGTAAGAAGAGTGCGTTACCATTGCAATCGTAGAACCTTCCCTGTGAAGTTCTGCTAAAAGATTCATCACTTCGTTTCCGTTGGAACTGTCTAGATTTCCTGTTGGCTCATCGGCAAGAATCAGTTTTGGTCTTGTTACCAAAGCTCTTGCAACCGCCGCTCTTTGTTGCTGACCTCCCGAAAGTTGCTGTGGATAATGTTTTGCTCTGTGAGAGATGTTGATTTTCTCCATAATCTCTTCCACTCTTCTTTTTCTTTCTGAGGAAGAAACACCGTTATAAATCAATGGTAATTCGATGTTTTCATAAACTGTTAATTCATCAATCAAATTAAAATTCTGAAAAATGAAACCGATATTTTTCTTTCTGATATCTGATTTTTTCTTTTCGGAAGTTCCGATAGTTTCCATTGATTCAAACTGATAAGAACCCGAAGAAGCGCTGTCCAGCAAACCAAGAATATTAAGAAAAGTTGATTTCCCACAACCTGAAGGTCCCATTATCGCAACAAATTCGCCTTCTTTGATTTGCAGGCTTACATTGTTAAGCGCATTAGTTTGAACATCTTCAGTTTTATAGATTTTTGAAAGGTTTTGAATATTTATCATTTTATTAATTTTTTAAATTATTATTCCGAATTTTTTATTTTTAAAGTCAATGACTATTGTTTTGTCTAAGAAGAAAACATTTCCAATGATTCCGTCAATTCCCTGTTGTTCAAAGGAAAAGTAATCTTGGTCTGTAAACCAAAACTCTTTGGTATTGAATGTTGATTTTCCGATGTTGATTTCTTTATTAGTTTTTATCGCCTTTACAATTAAAGGATTATTAAAATTTCTGATATTAAAGTTTTCAATAATTTCCGATGACTCAATTAAATTTTGAAAATTCTTCTTGTAAGATACAATTGGAAAAATACTTGCGCCATTATCGTATTGAAAATGATAAACTTTACCATCAATTTCTAAAGGAAGAATTGGTTTGTTATTAATGATTTTGATATCAACAAAATCAATTTTTTTATTCGTTTTCAATTTATCACTTACAGTTGCTTTTTGATTAGGAAAATCTATAATCAGATATTTATTTTGAAACAAATCTGCTCCTACAACGCCACAAGCTTCTTCCTGTTCAAAATTCAAAAGTCCGTGAAGTTTATAATTTTCAACTTTCAGTTTCCCAACACTGAAGTTTTGATTATCAACAGTGAAAACCTGATGACCCGCCGCTTCCATTGGTTTATCTATCTTTTTATTCTTGATAAATTCTGTTTTTTCAAAGCATTTATCATAGATTAAAGTCATATTAGCGCCCAAATCAAATTGAAAACGATAAGTTTTATTCTCAATATTAAAAGGTACGCTCATTGCGATTTTTTCAACCATTTTCCCATTAATCGAATCTCTTTCCCACTTGAAATCAATATTTTGTCCTTTAAATATTTCTGAAGTAATAAGACTTATAATGACTGCCATTAAAAACAATAATCGTTTCTGCATTTTAGTTTAGTTTTTTTGAATTTGATTATTGTTTCCAGTTTTTTATGGTATAATTCAGACTCGTATTTTTATCAATTGATAAGGCTACATCTTTACCTTCCTCGATTCCGTCAATAATTCCTTCCGTCTCCCAACTTCCTTTGGTTAATTTGAATCTCAAATCAGGATAAGTTTCGAAAGTAATTTGTCTGGTTGTTTCGTTCGTTTTATCAAGTTTAATTTTCTGAGGATTCCAAGAACCGATTGCAGATTGATTCCCCGTGATATAAACATCTCCGCTATTTTCAGGTACAGTAAGTGTTAAAGTAATCTGATACTTTTCATTAGGTAAACCCAATTTTTCTCTCACTTTTTCTACACTCGTTTCATCTAAAACAGTTAGCAACTCAGGTACAAATTCTTTAAAAGATTTATATTTTTTTCTATTGTTTTCGTACTCTTCCATTTTCTTTTCAAATTCAGGAATGAGAACAAAAGAATTTTCTTGGATATGTTGTTTTCTTAATTTTTCAGCCAATTGAGGATTTCCATTGGTCAAAGCAATTCTGATTTCTCCCGTTCTTACGATATGTTCGCCCACACAAGACGGCCAATAAGAATAACCTTGCCCATCCATTTTGCCGATAAAAGCTTCAGACATCAGGTTATTACTTTGATTAATTTTAGATTCATATTGACCTAAATATTGATTGACAAATGAATGTCCGAACTCGTGCGTGATTAAAAAATTAGTCGTTTCCAGATGATTGAATCCAAATTCTGTGTAATCTTTGATATTATTTTTCTTTTTCAAAGGAACATACGCACTGTTAATCATATTCGCAATTTGCCCTTTATCAGACTTGAACATCGGTCCGTTGCCGTGCCAGAAAACCTCGCTGTAAGGCAAAACATCCAATGGATTAACGTAAAATCTGTAAGCCAAAAACTTCGCTCCATAATATTTTTCCATTTTCGACATATAAGAAGCAGGAATATTTTTTCTGACCTCGTTCTTTGCGCCTTCTATAAAATGACTTTGCTCTTTGAAGAATTTTCCTAGATTTCGCTCGATGTAAAAATCTCTCAACTGTTCTGCAAATTTCTCCACAGCTTCTTTCTTAGCAATATCATTTTCCTCAATTGGGAAAGCATATCCTTTTGCTGGAAAAACATTATGTTTCAATAAAGCCTGATAAGACAAATCCTGTTGCTGACCAGCGATTTTCAGATAATCCTGCATTGCTTTTATGATTTTAGAATTGTCATATTTTTCCATTTCCTTATTGGCCAAATCTGCTAACGGAAGATAACCGATATCCGTTTTTCCGTCGATATAGAAAAGCCTTCCCTGCTCTTTTGCAACCAAATATTCAACAATTGAATAAGTCGCAATATTAGGACTGAATTCTACATCAACTTTTGATTGAGATTTCAGATTCACAGCAAATAAAAACATCAACAGAGTCAATATGCTTTTACAAATCATCTTCAAGGTCATCATTTAAAATCTGAGTTTTTTGAAATTATAGTTTAATTTTAAATTGAATCAATTGTTCCTCCAGAACTTCTGCTTGCAGAAAACTTGATTCCTGACAACGTTTTGTATCTGATTTTTGCTAATGAACTTGCCGAAGCTGTCAATTCTTTTGAAACACTCAAAGTTATCGATGATGTTGCTCTTGCAGTTGCCGTTGCGATTTGGATATTCATATTTTTTGCATCCAGAGAACTTGCGCTATCCACATTAATTTCCGCATTATCAGCAGAACCGCTAATTTTTACAACACTTGCAGAATTAGCATCAACGTTAAGATTTTTTGTATTGATTTTTCCTGAAAATCCGCCTGCACTATTGGTGTTAATGTTAACAACCGAAGCTTTTGAATCTGCATAAATTTTCCCACTTCCGTTGCTTTCAAAAGTTTGTTCAGCATTTTCAAAAACACTTTTCACTTTTATGGAAGATGCATTTCCAGCTTCTGCTTTTACAAGGTCTTTTGCATAGACAATCACTTTAGTATCGGCATTCTGAAGAGAAACATTAGGTTTGTATTGAACGTAAAGTGTTTTATTTCTCACTTCGATTTTAAGTTCTGACAAATGCGTACTTGTCGCAACAGCTTTTCCTTCGTCTGACTTTACAATTTCCACTTCAATCGCCTGAGACGTTTTCACCGAATTGAAAGAACTCAAATTAAAAGTTTTAGTTTCTGATTTCTGAATTACATTCGAGAAATCATTTCCTTTTATTGTTGTCGAAGTCACAAAAAGTCCGACAATCATTGTTATTAATAGTAATAATAGTTTTTGCATTATAATTAGTTTTTTGAGTTTATTTTTGAATATCAAGCATTTCGTATTTCTTCAATTCAGAATAATCCGAAGTAATAACCGATTCGCCTTGTTTCAGTCCAGAAGTCACTTCATAATAAAGAGGATTTTCTCTTCCCAGACTGATGTTTCTTTTCTCAGCTTTGTTATTTTTCACTACAAAAATCCATTTTCCGTTCGTGTCTTTGTAGAAATTTCCTTTTGGAATCATCACACTTTGCGTGTCGGCAGATAATTTCAGTTTCACTCCGAAAGTCATCCCTATTTTTAGGTTTTCAATTTTTGCGTCAATAAAATTTAATTCCACAGAAAATTGTCCGTCTTTCACTTCAGGAAGAATTTTTGTGATTATCACTTCATATTCTTTTCCGTTGTTGTCTAGCGTTCCTTTGATTCCGTTAGTCAATTTATTAATATAATATTCATCAACTTTTGCAACCAGTTTGTAACCGCCCATCAAATCAATTTTTCCAATGCTTTCTCCTGTTGTCAAATTCTGTCCGAGAGAAATATTGAACGATGATAATCTACCCGAAGCAGGAGACATTATCAGGAAATTATTTTTGTTAGAACGTAGAATATTCAAACTTTTTTCCATTTGACTGATGGAATTATTAATCGCTGAGAATTGAGAATTTCTAGAAATTTTCTCATTAGAAGCTCCTTTTTCTACAATTTGTTTTCGGTCTTTTTGATAATTCAAATTCTGAAGTGCAATATCATAATCGGTTTTCTTTCCGATTTCCGCATCGTACAATCTTTTCTGAAGATTAAAAGTCTGCAACGCCGTATTATAATCATTCTGAGACTGCAACAATTCTTTATCCTGACTGAATTCCTGACTTTTCAGTTCCAAAAGCGAACTTCTCATTTGACTGATTTGTTGCATAATTCCCGTTTCCTGATTCAGATAATTGAATTCCGTATTCGGATTATAAACTCTTGCAATAGGTTGTCCTTTCGTTAACATTTGTCCGTCTTCCGCAAAAATTTCTTTTACAGCACCACCTTCCAAAACATTTAAAAGAGAAGAATTAAGAGATTGCGTCTGCGCAGTTACCATCAACATATCTTCGAATTTTCCATTAGTCACTTCATCAATCGTGATATCTTCCGACTTTACATTATAAGTTTTTTTCTGATTAAGGAAATACCATCCAAAAATCGAAACCGCAACTGCAGAAACGATGAGGATTAAAACAAATTTTAGTTTAGATTTCTTTTTTACTATTTTCGTATCCATATTTAGATAACTGTTTTACTTACAGATAATTACACAAGGTAAGTGCCACAAATTTATAATCTTGTAACTCTCTGTAAATGTGATTAAATATAATTTTATTAATTTTAAAACTGTTCATTATCGGACACTTTTTGTGCGAAAACGAACAACAAATCTTCAATTAATAAAAAACTTTTATTTTTTTGAACACAAAGTTCACTAAAGAATAAAATATTAAGTCTCACAAAGCCGCTTCGCTTATATAAGTGAAACGCCTTTGTGAACTATAGAAAATCAAGTTTAATAAAACCTTGTGGACTTTGTGTTCAAAAAATTATATCGGAAAAATGCGAAAAAAAGAAGCTCATATTTTAATTGTAGATGATGACGAAGATATTTTGTTTTCGGCGAGAGTCTGGCTCAAGAAGTTTTTTACAGAAGTAAGTTGTCTTAGCCAACCCCAAAATATTCTCAAGTTTTTGTCAGAACAACAAGTTGACACGGTTCTTTTGGATATGAATTTCCGAAAAGGCTTTGAAAACGGACAAGACGGTTTGTATTGGATGAATGAAATCAAAACCTTAGAACCTCAGCTTCCAATTATTCTGATGACCGCTTACGGAGAAGTGGAATTGGCTGTTGAGGCTTTGAAAAATGGCGCTTCTGATTTTATTCTAAAACCTTGGAATAACGAAAAACTATACGCTTCCGTGAATCTTGCTGTCGACATTTCCCGAAAAAACAAAAAACTGAATCAATGGGAGAATATCAGCATCAAAACCAATCAATATCAACTGGAAACCAAATCTCCGGCGATGCAGGAAGTAATGAACCAAATTGAAAGAGTTGCTCCGACTGATGCCAACGTTTTGCTTTTGGGGGAAAACGGAACTGGAAAGTATGTTTTGGCAGAACACATTCACGAACTTTCGGAAAGGAAAAACCAGCCTTTTGTTCATATTGATTTGGGAAGTCTTTCCGAGAATCTTTTTGAATCCGAACTATTTGGTTACAAAAAAGGAGCGTTTACAGATGCACATCAGGATTACGCTGGAAAAATTGAAAACGCAGAAAACGGAACAGTTTTCCTTGACGAAATTGGGAATCTTCCACTTCATCTTCAGACCAAATTATTGAGTTTGATTCAAAATAGAAAATTATCTAGAATCGGGGAAAGTAAAGAACGATTGCTGGACGTGAGATTCATTTTCGCTACCAATGAAAATCTAAAAAAAGCCGTTGCTGAAAATCGTTTCCGGAAAGATTTGTATTACAGAATCAATACGGTTGAATTGAATATTCCGAGTCTGAGAGAACGTTTGGAAGACATTCCGACTTTGGCGGATTATTTTTTGGATAAATACAAGCAGAAGTATCACAAACCCGATTTGGCTTTAAATGAAACTTTAATTTTAGAATTAACGCATTATTCTTGGGCAGGAAATATTAGGGAGCTCGACCATTGCATCGAGAGAAGTGTGATTCTTTCCAACGAGAAAAATCTTAAATTACTGATGCCTCAGGATGAAGAATCCGAGAAAACAATCGTCAATCTCAACATCGAAGAAATGGAAGAAATCCTAATCAAAAAAGCGTTGAAAAAACACCGTGGAAACATTTCTTTGGCGGCGGAAGATTTGGGATTATCGAGAGCGGCGTTGTACAGAAGAATGGAAAAATTTGAATTATAGATGAAAAAACAACAGTTTTTTTGGTTGATATTTATTCTGTTGGCAATCGTCTGCGGAATTTTTGCGTTTGATTTTTATTCTCAAAACAAATGGATTAATTGCACTTTGTTTTCTTTGGTAAGTTTGGCCTGTGTTGTTTTGGCACAGACTTCGGCTTTGTCTTATATTCAAAAAACGGAAAAATTGCTTTTGGCAATTCAGAAAAAAGATTATTCTTTATTTCCAAAGACTGAGGAAAACAGTTTAGTAGATAATGCTGTCAAACTCTATTATCAAAGCAAAGAAGAGCATCTTTCTCTATCTTCTTATAAACTTTTATATGAAGAAATTTTGAATCAACTGGAAATTGGATTGATGATTTTGACCGAAAAAAATAATGTTTGGGATGTCTTTTATGTTAATCCTGTTTTCTTAGAAATTCTTGAAATTCCGAAATATAATTCTTGGAATCTTTATGAAAACAAAGCCCCAGATTTCTATAAAATAATCGAGCAAACCAACTACGAAAACTCTCAGGAATTCTTCGATATTTCGATTAATGAAAATGCAAAACAATCGTTTTCATTAAGAACGAAAAAAGTTCAAAATGTAAAACATCGTTTTTGTATCATCAGTTTAGAATCGGTTCAGAAAATTATTGAACAAAAAGAAAAACTGGCGTGGAATAATCTAATGAAAGTGATTTCTCACGAACTCCTTAATACTTTAACGCCTGTTAATAGTTTGATTCAAAATCTTGAATATATTGCCAATCAAGAAGTCATCGAAAAAGAAGACCAGCAGGATATGAAGGAAAGTCTGATGATTATCAATTCAAAATCGAAACAATTATTAAATTTCGTGGATGATTATAGACAAGTCGCCGAACTTCCGAAACCTGTTTTCAAAACAATTTCTTTAACCAATATCGTAGAATCTGCACTTAATTTCCTCAAACCAGAATTTGAAAAAAATCATATTACGATTATTAATTCATTGGAAAATCAAATTATTCTTGCTGACCAAAAAATGATTGAACGTTGTCTAATCAATCTCTATCTCAACGCAATTTACGCCGTTTCTGACAATGTTGAAAGAATGATAAAAACCGAAATTAAAACTCAAAACAAACGTATCATTCTAAGTGTGGAAGACAATGGAGTCGGAATCCAAAAAGAAATTCAGGATAAGATTTTCCTTCCGTTTTTTACGACGAGAAGTGGCGGTTCCGGAATTGGGTTAACTCTTAGCAAAAGTATTATTGAAGCGCATAAAGGTTATCTCAATTACAAACCTTTGGAACAGGGAAGCCGGTTTGAGATTTGGTTTATTGAGTAAAAAGATACAAGAATAAAGAGCAAAGAAAAAAGATTTTTAATTCTAAATTAAATTTATCGCAAAGGCACAAAAAATTGTTAAAGTTTAAGCTTGTAAGTCGCAAAGATTTTATCTTCGATAAAATTTACCATTGAAAACTTTGCGACTTTTATCAATTATTAAAATAAAAAAACTTGCGCCTTTGCGTTAAAAAACAGACACAATTATGAAAATCAAAAATAATGCTGGAGAAACGGTAGAATTTGAAATTGGAAAACTGGAAAGTTCTCTTAAAAATTCTGGCGCGAATAATCATTCAATCAAAAAAGTACTCCAAAACATTTTACCAAATTGCTTTGACGGAATCACGACGAGAGAGTTGTATAAAATGGCGTTTGATGAATTGAAAAAAATTTCAAATTCTGCCGCTGCAAGATACAGTCTAAAAAAAGCTTTGCTGGAATTGGGACCTGCAGGATTCTATTTTGAGCAATGGATTTCGAGAGTTTTTCAAAATATCGGTTATAAAACAGAAACCGGACAATTGATAAAGGGACATTCGGTGACACACGAAGCTGATGTTATTGCTAAAAAAGATGATAAAACTTATTGGGTAGAATGCAAATTCAGAAATGCGGAAGACACCAAAATCTCCGTCACAACACCTATGTATGTTCTATCGAGAATTAAGGATATTTCTAATATTCAGTATAATCTTTTCGGAACTAAAACCGAATTCACCGACGGCTGGTTGATTACGAATACTTATTTTACTAAGGATTCGGTTGCTTTTTCGGAATATTATGGACTGAGATTGTTGTCTTGGGATTTTCCTGTGAATAAATCAATTAAAAATCTGGTTGACCAAAACGCACTTTATCCAATCACTTGTCTCACGACTTTAGACGGAAAACAAAAGCAAAAATTACTCGAAAAAAAATGTGTTTTGGTAAAAGAATTATTCCAGAATCAAAATTTGCTGAATGTTTTAGAACTTAATCAAGAAAAGAAATCAGAAGTTTTGAAAGAAGCCAAAGAACTGATGACTACAAAAATTTCGGAATAAAAAAACCGCTAATGATAGCGGTTTTTTTGCTTCTCGCAGATTTTGCTAATTAGGCAGATTTTTTTCAAATATTCATCTGCGAAATCTGTAAAATCTGCGAGATATATTTAAAACTATTTCCCTTTTTGAGGCGGATAATTAGCCATTATCTCAGCCACAACTTGCGGGATTTGTTTTTGTTTTGACTTTGGAGAATCTACAGAGATTCCACTTCCTGCGCCTTGCCAAACCAATTTTTGAGTTTTTGCATCGATGATGTCAATCACAATTGTTCCGCTGTTATAGTTGTTGGTCCAGGTATTTCCCATACCGAAACCTCCTCCCCAGCCCCAAGGTCTTCCCCAGCCGAAACCGCCTCCGTAAGAAGTCGTAATGTCCTGAACTTTTTTGTGAGATGCTTTTACATTGATAATCAAATCCGGATTCTGAGCAGAAGTCAATCCTTTTGCCTGAACTTGTTTTGACAATTCATTCAAAACTCTGTCTTTGTCAAGGTCGTTCATTTTCAAATCGTCCGTTCTTAGCAAATACGTTTTATAATTCGCAAAATTTGCAGTTGCAGAATAATCAGATTTCACTTGGAAAGGGCCGCAAGAAGTCACTCCCAAAGAAACTACTGCTAGTAATATGAAGAAATATTTTTTCATAATGTAGATTTTAATATTTTTAAAGAATTATGGAATCGCAATACGATTTCATTTTATTTTTAATTTTTAGGTTTTTTAATAAAAGTATCTGTCTTTTTATCATAACCATAAGGGCAATGTCTGCATCCGCTTTTACAACAATAACCACGCTTCAAATGGAATTTTTCTGTAAAAACCTTATAACCTTGTTCGTTATAATAAAAGTCTTCATTCTCTTTGATGTCATTTAGTTTCATAAGTTAAAAAACTATACCAAAATTTTTATCTTTGATAGATTATTAATGAGAATAATTATGGCAGCTTTATCCGCCTTCCACTCCCAATCTTTTTTGCAGACGATTTCCATTAAGTTGAACTTGAGTACACGCAAAAAAGGATTTCCGTTCAAGTCGGGCTGCAGATTCGTCTTCAAATCAAATTTATCCATTATAATTTAGATTTGTCATCCAATTTCTAACATCTAAAATTTAATTCTTCAGAATGATAATTATTATCTGTCAAAGATTACTCAAAAATATGAAAATTTCGGGGATTACTTTATTTCCGTTCATTTTTATTCAGAGGAAAGAAGACAGAAACAATAAGATTCTACTAAATCACGAGAAAATCCATATCCGTCAACAACTTGAATTGTTGATTATCCCTTTTTACATTTGGTACTTGTCAGAATATTATATCAAATATTTGAAGTATAAAAATCCACATATCGCCTACCAAAATATCAGCTTTGAAAGAGAAGCTTACGACAACGACCAAAACCTAAATTATCTCAAAAAAAGAAAATTCTGGAGTTTCATCAAATATCTTTAATACTCAATATAACAACGATTGGGAATAGTAATTTCGGAATTCCAGTTTCCTCCAATATTACATTTTTGCGAAAAAAATTTCTCAGAATATAAAATAATCTAAATTTGCAGAATTATTTTTTCAACATATCGCAATTATGTCGCAAGATAGCAGTGGTCATTTTGACCTCAAAAAACTTTCCGCAGTTGGCGTTTTAGTTTCATTAGGAATCGTTTTCGGAGACATCGGAACATCGCCGCTGTACGTAATGAAAGCCATCATCAATGCAGGAAAAGAAGGTGGAATCATCTCTGAGGAATACATAGAAGGCGCACTCTCGTGCATCATTTGGACACTGACTTTACAAACGACTATCAAATACGTTATCATTGCGCTAAGAGCTGATAACAAAGGCGAAGGTGGAATCTTGTCACTTTATTCTTTAGTCAAGCGATTTAAGAAAAAATGGCTTTACGGAATTGCAATAATAGGTGCGGCAACTCTGGTTGCAGACAGTATTATTACGCCATCTATGACCGTAATCTCTGCAATAGAAGGTTTGGAATTGGTAATGCACAAGCCACCTGTTGTCCCAATAACATTGGTTATTTTAGTCATTATTTTCTTTGTTCAGCAATTTGGAACCAGCTTTATTGGTAAATTTTTTGGACCTGTTATGGTTCTTTGGTTTTTGGTTTTAGGAGGTTTTGGGTTGGTTCATTTGATAGACCATCCAATGGTTCTTAAGGCTTTCAATCCTTATTATGCTATTAAATTAATTTACAATTCTCCAAGTGCAATCGTTATTTTAGGGGCGGTTTTCCTTTGTACAACCGGAGCAGAAGCTTTGTATTCTGACCTTGGACATTGCGGAATCAAAAACATTCGTGTGAGTTGGATTTTTGTAAAAGCGATGCTGATTCTTAACTATTTAGGACAAGGCGCTTGGTTGTTAAATAATTATAATGAAGTTTTTCAAGGTAAAAATCCATTCTTCGGAATTATGCCGGAATGGTTTATTATTCCAGCTGTAGTTTTAGCGACAATGGCGGCGATTATTGCAAGTCAAGCCGTAATTACAGGAGCTTTCACAATGTTCTCGGAAGCAATGTCACTCAATTTTTGGCCAAACCAAGAAATCGAATATCCTTCTGGAATCAAAGGACAAATGTACATTCCTAAAATCAACTGGGGATTACTATTACTTTGTTTCATCGTTGTAGTTCATTTTCAAGAGTCAAGTAAAATGGAAGCAGCTTATGGACTTTCCATTACCGTCACGATGTTGATGACAACGATTTTATTAATTTTTTGGTTCTTAAAATCTCGAACAAAAAAAATATACATTGCTATTTTTGCCTTAATTTATATCGTTATCGAAGGGGGCTTTTTCAGTGCCAACATTATCAAATTCTTTGATGGTGGTTGGATGTCAGTTCTTCTTGCTGGTTTCATTGGTGTTTGTATGTACGCTTGGTACAACGGAAGAATCATCAAAACTACTTTCATCAAATTCGTAAAACTGGAGAAATATGTTTCCACAATTAAGGATATGAAACTGGACGAAACGATTCCAAAATACGCAACTAATCTCGCTTTCATCAGCCGTGCAAAAAGAGAAGACGAGGTAGAATCTAAAATCATCTACTCCATCATTCGTGCACAGCCTAAAAGAGCAGACCATTATTTTATTTTAAATATTGTCAATCAGGAAGACCCATACAGTTTCAAATACCACGTAGAAGAAATTTTACCGGGAACGATTTACAAAATCAGTTTCTTATTAGGATTCAAAAGAGATAGAAGAATTAACGATTATTTCCAACAAATTCTGAACGAAATGATGGAAGAAGGAACAATCCCGTCAAGAAGTTCGCATCCATCTTTGAGAGCTCACAATATCCCTCCGGATTTGAAATTCGTGATTATTGACAATGTTTATATCAACGATTTCTTGTTGACAATCCGAGACAAAATCATTCTTAACATTTATAATTTTGTTAAAAAATTGGGAAGTAATGACTTCACTGCTTATGGTGTTGCAAGTCACAATGTTGTTGTAGAATCGGCTCCGTTACTTGACCAAAAAATTAAAATAGAGAAGATAGAAAAAGTGGAAAGTCATCATCACGATTAATCCCAAAAAAATCGCTATTTTTGTACTATGGATACGAAACAAAAAGAGTTGAATATCGCAACTATAAAAGACGTTCTAAGACAATATCTTCAGGATAAAGGATTCCGCAACACGCCGGAACGTTATACTATTCTTGAGGAGATTTACAATATGGAGCACCACTTCAATGTGGATGACCTTTACCTATTGATGATGCAAAAAAAGTATCACGTGAGTAAGGCAACGATTTATAATACTATCGAGATTTTCTTGGATGCGGGATTGATTAGAAAGCACCAATTCGGGGAAAAAACCTTGAGCACATCTTCTTACGAAAAGTCTTATTTTGATAAGCAACACGACCATTTGGTTATTTACAAAGCAGATTCAGATAAAGAAATCGAAGAAATCATTGAGTTTTGTGACCCAAGAATTCAGGGAATCAAAGACTCTATCGAAAAAGCATTTGGCGTAAGTATTGATACGCACTCTTTGTACTTCTACGGACACAAGAAGTCTGAAAATTAATGAAGAAATCCTTTTTTGTAGTTCTACTTCTAATTTTTGTTAGAATATTTTCGCAGGTCACACCACCAACCCAAAATCCAGGTTTGGTAAAAGACCCTTTTTTCAAAAATTCAAATCCGCAAACACAACCTTCTAAAAAAGTAATCAACAAACACTCTGATACTTTTGGTATTAAGGCGGACAAATATGATGGAAATCCTGTTTTCTCTGGCAATGTAGTATTTGAACACCAAGGTTCTGTTCTTACCGCGGATGAAGTTGTTTTTTATCAGAAAGAAAACTTCTTGAAAGCCATCGGAAATGTTGTCTTGACAACAGCCGACGGAAACAGAATCACTGCCGAAGAAATGGAATATGATGGGAATACAGAACGTGGAATTGCAAGAAAAAATGTAGTTCTTACCGACCCGAAGCAAACCATCAAAACAGAAACACTCTATTACGATAAAATCCCAAACACAGCCTATTTCAACACTGGAGGAACGATTTACAGTAATGACGGAAGTGTGATGTACACCAAATCAGCGACCTATTATCTTAATACTAAAATGATTGATTTCATTGGTCGTTCCAATATCGAAACTGATAAGTACACAATTATCAGCGATAATATCAAAACCAATCAAAACACTGGTGTTTCTGATTTTACAGGTCCAACAACCATTAGAAGTAAGGAAAATTACGCCAACTATGTTTATACAGAATTGGGAACTCATAATTCTAAAACAGGTGAATCTTTCCTAAATAAAAATTCCAGAATCCATAATAACGGAAAAATCCTGACTGGAGACAAATTATACTTCAATCGAAACACAGGCTTCGGAAAAGGGACAGGCAATGTAATGCTGGATGACCCTCAACAAAAACGCTTTATTAAAGGGGGTTACGGGGAAATCTACGAAAAGAAAGATTCCGCAATGGTTACAGATAAACCTTATGCTGTGAAGATTCTGAGCAAAGATTCCGCCTATTTTTCTGCAGAGAAATTCATTACATTTCAAAAACCCGATTCTTCCAATGCCTTGAAGAAAAAAAGCTACTTACGGGCATTCAGAAAAGTAAGAATTTTCAAAACCAATATGCAAGGTCGCGCAGATTCCCTTAGTTTCAATGAAACTGATGGAGAAATGCACTTGATGCGAAAACCTATTCTTTGGATGGGTGTCAAACAAGTTACTGGAGACGAAATCAGAGTTTACAGCAATCCTGAAAAAGAAATCACAGACTCTATCCGAGTTATTGGAAACGCTTTTGCAATCAGCAAAGCAGACTCATTGAATTTGAAAGATGAATTCCATCAAATCAAGAGCAAGAATATGATTGTTTATCTGAACAACAATGCTATAGATAGCGCAAAAGCGGTGGGTAATGCACAGGCAATTACTTATGCAGATGACACCAATCAGAAGACTAAGGAAGTGACCAGAATTGGAGTTGCACTTTCCACTTGTGGCGAGATTGTTGCAGAGTTTTTGGAACGTCGTTTGGAGATTGTTTCTTGTAATATTGGTGCCAATACAGACACTTATCCAATGAGCAAAATTGCAAAATCTGAGCGCTTCTTCAAAGATTTCAATTGGAATACCAAAGACCGTCCGCAAAAATGGCGCGACATTTTCTTAGACACACCAAACTATCCCGAGATAGTTTACGATTCGGATAATTCTCTGTTTGATAAAGCCGAAGCAGAACGCAAAAAACTCGAGGAAAAGAACAAACCTAAAACACCAATTCGGGTTAAAAAATAATCAAGGTTTTGATTATTTTTTGTCATAAAATCTTATCTTTATCATAGTAACTGATAAATCACACAATATGGCAATTGAAATCGGAAATCTAATCCCACACAAAGAACCTTTTAAATTTGCGGATAATATCATCAATGCTTCTGAAGCAGAAATTATTGCAACAAAAGTATTTGATGAAAAGGATTTTTGGCTAAGTGGCAGTTTCAAAGAATCAGAATATAATTTTATTCCAGGGACGATTTTAGTCGAATCTATGGCACAATGTGGTGGAGCTGGAATCAAATATCTGGGATTAACAGACGGATTGTTTGGCTTAGCAAGTATTGAGACTGCTCAATTTTTAGGAGGAGCAGAATTTAATCAAGAAGTCAAATATGTTATAAAAAACATTCGGATTAGTGATAAATTAATCAAACAATCTGGAATTGGTTATGTAAACGAAATGCCGGTTGTGAGTGCTTCTTGGCTATGCGTTAGGATTGATTAGTTTTCATCAAATAATTCAAGTACATTTTTTAAATTCATATAGCAGTACTTTCTTAGTTATGCCGTAATTTTGCTATATGAATCAGGATTTCTTTAAATATCAGGCGCAGACAACGCCATTCGCTTCAGGTTTCGAAGTTGAAAAAGCAGAAGGAAGTTACATCTACGGAAAAAACGGAAAAGCTTATCTGGATTTTGTAGCAGGAGTTTCTGCAAATACGCTTGGACATTCTCATCCAAAAGTCGTTAACGCCATCAAAGAACAAACCGACAAATATCTTCACGTAATGGTTTACGGCGAATATGCTCAGGAAAAACCAGTTGCGCTTTGCAGGCTCTTGGCAGAAGCAACACCTGAACCTTTAGAAGTTACTTATCTTGTAAATTCCGGCGCAGAAGCTATTGACGGAAGTTTGAAACTTGCAAAACGTTACACAGGAAGAGAAGAAATCATTGCATTCAAAGATGCATATCACGGGAATACACACGGTGCACTTTCTGTTGCTGGAAATGAAGTTCACAAAAGAGAATTTCGTCCGTTGCTTCCAATGGTCAATTTCATCGAGTTCAATAATGAGAATGATTTTGACAAGATTACGGAGAAAACCGCTTGCGTGATTGTAGAAACCATTCAAGGTGCAGCAGGTTTTATTATGCCTAAAGACAATTATTTCATCAATCTCAAAAAACGTTGTGAGGAAGTTGGAGCTTTGTTAATTCTCGACGAGATTCAGCCTGGATTTGGAAGAACCGGAAAATTGTTTGCTTTTGAACATTTTGGGATTATCCCTGATATTCTTGTAATGGGAAAAGGAATGGGCGGCGGCGTTCCCGTTGGTGCTTTTATGAGTTCGAAAGAAATTATGACGAGTCTTTCACATTCTCCGAAATTGGGACATATTACAACGTTTGGAGGAAATCCATTGATTGCTGCTGCTTCTCACGCCACTTTGAAAGAAGTTTTGGAAAGCGGATTGATGAATGAAACGGATAAAAAAGAAAAACTCTTCCGAGAATTATTGGTTCATCCGAAAATCAAAAATGTGAACGGGAAAGGATTGATGCTGGCCGTGAATCTCGGTTCTCCAGAATATACTTTGAAAGTTGCTTCAAAATGTATGGAAAAAGGCTTGATTGTTTTCTGGCAATTATACCGAAACGAATACTTGAGAATCTCTCCTCCACTCACAATCTCCGAAGATGAAATCCGAAAAGGTTGCGAAATTATTCTGGAAGCTTTGAATGAAGTTGAGTAATTTTTGAACACAAAGTGCACTAAGATTTTTTGACAACTAAATGTTTTAATTTCACAAAGGCGCTTCGCTTAGAAAAGATTTTGAGTTTTCTTTGTTGATTGAGTTTCCTACAGAATGACAAAATTGGGGTTTTAAGACAAATCTTGATTTAACGACGAATCTGCAGCCCGACTTGAGCGGAAATCCTTTTTTGCTTAGACTAAAGTTCTATTTAATTGGAAATCGTCTGCAAAAAAGATTGGGAGTGGAAGGCGGATTAAGCTGCCCAAATAATTACAAAGTTTAGTATTCATCAACTGTCCAAAATCAGCTAATAAAAATCATACATTATTTCTATAAAAAATTTGTATTTCCATAGACATTTTGATTTGGAAATAAGAAATTAATTTATATATTGCGCCACAATTAGAATTAGAATATGGCGAAAACGAAAGTGCAGTATGAATACAATATGCATTGTCTCTCGGAGATATTGTATGAGTATATGGCGAGTGCAGAAGGATTATCAGAATGGTTTGCAGACGACGTTGTAGAGCGTGGTGACGATTTCTTTTTCAGCTGGGGCGGTGGTCCTGCTGAGAAGGCTACACTGATTCGTTATAAGCCGGAAAGCTTCGTGAGATACCGTTGGGAAGAGGATGAAGGAACAAAATATTTCTTCGAACTTTCTATCGTTATCGACGAAATTACTGATGACCTTTCTCTTAATATTACTGACTTCTGCGAAGATGGAGACGAAGAGGAAAACAGACTCTATTGGGAAAACCTGATAGAAAATCTACAGATAAAATTAGGCGCCGCTTAAAATAAATGGATGAACGATTTTATCGTTCATTATTTTTTTATTATTACCTAGAATGCAGTTACAAAAATTAATTTACACAGAAGAAAATCTGCAACTTATCAACCGTTCTTTTCTACACGGTGACGCAGTTTGGGTCTCTTTTTTTGTAAGAAATGGACAGCTAATAATGTCAGAGGAATCATACTTTTTCCTAATGGCATCTATGAGAAAAATGAGACTGAATATCCCATTAAGTTACACTCTAGAATTTTTTCAGGAA
Source organism: uncultured Weeksellaceae bacterium (assembly GCA_963530025.1). Taxonomy (GTDB): domain Bacteria; phylum Bacteroidota; class Bacteroidia; order Flavobacteriales; family Weeksellaceae; genus Epilithonimonas. Next base: position 46,421 of record CAUSBY010000013.1, on the reverse strand, counting down.
TTGTTTCAAAAAGAGGTTCTCGACAAAGGAATCCAGAACGGAATTGTCAACTTGATGACTTACCGAAAGCAAGACGAAAAACCTTTATCAAAATCTGAAACGGCTTTCTATTTTGAAGTTGAAGAATCTAATGATATTCTTGACATCAAAGGAAATATCGAATTGGATTTGATTAAAGAAATCAATGTGAATGCTAATCTTTTGAGTAACATTCGAGTTCATTCTGCAGAGAATATTTATGCCGAAATCTATGCGAAAGAAAATGATTTGGATGACGTCATTCTTCTGAATCCTAACAAGAAAATCGCAAGAAGTATTTTCGGAAACCTGTTGTTTCTTCAAGACAACGTTATTAAAATTCCTAAGCAGGCAGAAGGCGCATACATTTCACCTTTGATGGAAAACTTCGTCACTTTTATTCATAAAAATAAATTGGCAGAAATTGAAGAAGCAGAAATCATCGCTTTCGAATCTCAAAAAGCTGAAGAAATCCTTAGAATCTCCGATGAAAAGGGTGTTCATTCAGTTTCAAAAATCAGAAATAAAACTTTTGAAAACACGAGATTTGCCGAAATGATTACTCAATGGAAAAATAGTTTTCAGTAATTATTTCCAAAAAAACATAATTATTTAAAAATAATTTCTACATTTGTCTCAACAAAAAGCAAGAAATGTCTATACAACTTATGCATCATCATCACCATTTTCACGTTCAGGCGGGAAGGTAGTGATATGTCATAACTTCAAAATAATATTAACCGTCTGAGTAATCAGGCGGTTTTTTGTTTCCCAATTTTCCATTGTTTACTCAGGCTTTATCTATAAAATTAAAAATGAGTAAACTAAAATTAGCCATACAAAAAAACGGAAGACTGAGCGAAAAGTCTCTGAAACTTCTGGAAGAATGTGGCATCAAAATCTCCAACGGAACCAGAAAACTGAAAGCAGTTTCGTCTAATTTTCCATTAGAAATCTTATTTCTTCGTGATGACGATATTCCGCAATATGTGGAGCAAGGCGTTGCCGACATTGGAATTATCGGCCTGAATGAAGTATTAGAACAGAAGAAAAATATTGAGCTTGTTCAGAAACTTGGATTCGCACAATGCAGATTGTCTCTCGCAATTCCAAAAGAAGAAAATTATACAGGAATCCAATATTTCGAAAATAAAAAAGTGGCAACTTCTTATCCAGAAATTCTTTCAAACTATTTTCAGGAAAATAACATTAATGCTCAAATAGAAAAAATTGGCGGAAGCGTAGAAATTGCACCTGGAATTGGACTTTCAGAGGGAATTTTCGATATCATTAGCACTGGTTCTACTCTACTTACCAATGGTTTAAAAGAAGTAGAAACTGTTTTGGAAAGCGAAGCCGTTTTAATTTCCAGCGAGAATTTGTCGAATGAAAATCAAGAAATTTTAAAGAAACTTCTATTCAGGATTAATGCTGTAAAAGAAGCCTCTGAAAGCAAATATATTCTTCTAAATGCACCAAATAAAAACCTCGAAAAAATCATCACTCTTTTACCCGGGATGAAATCTCCAACTATTCTCCCTCTAGCTGAAAGTGGTTGGTCATCAATCCATTCAGTTATCAAAGAAGATAAATTTTGGGAAGTGATTGAGAATTTGAAAAAAGAAGGCGCACAAGGAATTCTGGTTTTAGAAATTGAAAAAATGATATTATGATGAAGCAGTACAAATATCCAAACATTTCTGAATGGAAATCGCTTTGTGAAAGACCTTTGCAAAATCAAGAAAATCTTGAAAGTCGGATTAAACAAGTTTTTTCTGAAGTTGAAAAAAACAGAGATAAAGCGTTGAAATTCTACACAGAAAAATTTGATAAAGTTTTCATTCAGGATTTAAAAGTCTCTGAATCAGAAATCATTGAAGCAGAAAAATTAGTTTCTGACGAATTAAAATCTGCTATAAAAATTGCTTCTGAAAACATTACAAAGTTTCACAGTTCTCAGCAAGAAGAAAAAAAAATCATCGAGACAACCAAAGGTGTTTTCTGTTGGCGAGAAAACCGAGCGATTGAAAATATTGGAATCTATATTCCTGGAGGAACTGCGCCTTTGTTTTCCACGGTTTTGATGTTGGGAATTCCAGCGACTATTGCAGGTTGTAAGAATATTTCGCTTTGTTCGCCTCCTGACAAAAATGGAAAAATCAATCCCGCGATTTTGTTCACAGCAAACCTAATCGGAATTAAAAATATTTTCAAAGTTGGCGGAAGCCAAGCCATTGCAGGTTTAACTTTTGGCACAGAAACAATTCCGAAAGTTGATAAGATTTTTGGACCTGGAAACCAATATGTGACGACTGCGAAACAATTGGCTCTTAACTACAACGTTGCCATTGATATTCCGGCTGGTCCAAGTGAGGTTTTGATTATTGCTGATGAAACTTCTATTCCTAGTTTTGTCGCTTCAGATTTGCTTTCTCAAGCCGAACACGGAATCGATTCTCAAGTAATTTTACTAAGTAATTCTGAGAAAACAATTGAGAAAATTAATATTGAAATTGAGAAACAACTTGTAGAATTGCCCCGAAAAGATATTGCAGAAATTGCTTTACAAAACAGCAAATCAATTTTGTTAAGTTCTATCGGTGAGGCTATTGAATTTTCAAATTATTACGCACCAGAACATTTGATTTTAGCAATTGAAAATTCTGAAAATTTCATTAGCAAAATCACCAATGCCGGTTCTGTTTTTCTTGGAAATCACACTCCGGAAAGTGCAGGCGATTATGCTTCGGGAACTAATCACACTTTACCAACTAATGGTTTTGCAAAAAACTACAGCGGTGTTTCTCTGGATAGTTTTGTGAAGAAAATCACTTTCCAAAATATTACAAAAACGGGTATCAAAAATCTTGGAAAAACTATTGAATTAATGGCAGAAGCCGAAGAATTATTTGCACACAAAAACGCAGTTTCAATCCGTTTAAAATCTTTAGAAAATGACAATTGATATAAAAAACTTAGTTCGAACAAACATTCTCAGTCTCAAACCATATTCTTCCGCAAGAGATGAGTTTGAAGGTGAAAACGGAATTTTTCTAGATGCCAACGAAAATCCTTTTGGAGAATTGAATCGTTATCCTGACCCTTATCAAAGAAAAATAAAACAGAAATTGAGTGAAATAAATCAAATTCCAACAGAAAATATTTTTCTCGGAAATGGAAGTGATGAAGTGATTGATTTAGCTTTCAGAATATTTTGTGAACCGAAAAAAGATAAGGTTCTGACATTTTCGCCAACTTATGGGATGTACGAAGTTAGCGCCAATATCAATGATATTGAGTTAATCAACCTAGATTTGAATGACAACTTTCAAATCGATTTGGAAAATTTAAAACCTTATTTTGATGACGAAAGTTTGAAAATAATTTTCATTTGTTCGCCTAATAATCCGACAGGAAATTCCATTCAAAATATAAAATACATTCTTGAAAACTTCAATGGAATTATTTTTATTGATGAAGCTTACATTGATTTCAGTCCTGAGGAAAGTTTCAGAAATCAAATCAAAACTTATCCAAACCTCATCGTGAGTCAAACCTTCAGCAAAGCTTGGGGAATGGCTTCTGTGCGTGTTGGAATTACTTATGCTTCGGAAGAAATTATCAAATTTTATAATAAAGTAAAACCGCCTTACAACATCAGTCAGCTTAATCAAGACGCAATTCTAAAAACACTTAATGATGAAAATATAAATCTAGTTTCCGCAAATATCAAAATTATTCTGGAAGAGAAAAAGAACCTGATTGAAAACTTAGAAAAACTGGATTTAGTTAAGAAAATCTTTCCTTCAGATACCAATTTTATTTTGATAGAAGTTGACAATGCAGATTCAGTTTATCAGGAATTGGTCAATCAAAATGTGATTATCAGAAACCGAAATTCGGTCGTCAAAAACTGTTTGAGAATTACTGTTGGTTCTCACGAAGAAAATAAAAAATTGATAGAAACTCTCCAAACAATCAAAATTTAAAAATGAAAAAATTACTATTTATAGACAGAGATGGAACTTTGGTTTTAGAACCCGAAGATTATCAAGTAGATTCTTTCCAGAAACTGAAATTCTATCCACAAGTCTTTACTTATCTTTCCAAAATCGCCAAAGAATTGGATTACGAATTGGTGATGGTGACTAATCAGGACGGTCTGGGAACAGCTTCTCATCCTGAAGAAAATTTTTGGCCAATTCAGAATTTCATTATCGAAACGTTTGAAAATGAAGGTGTAAAATTCGAAGATATTTTCATTGATAAAACTTTCGCAAAAGATAATGCGACAACCAGAAAACCAAACACAGGTTTGCTGACAAAATATTTTGATAAAGACACTTATGATTTAGAAAACTCATTTGTGATTGGAGACAGAATTACGGATGTTAAACTTGCAAAAAACCTTAATTCAAAAGCAATTTTCATTAATAATGATGAGAATCTGGGCGCAGATGAGATTTTGGAAAATGATGATTTGGATAATGTAATTGCTCTCAAAACAACTTCTTGGAAAGCAATTTATGAATTCCTGAAACTTGAAAACAGAACTTCAGAAATTATCAGAAATACCAACGAAACGAAAATTAAAATCAATCTAAATCTCGACGGAACTGGAAAATCCAACATTGATACAGGAATTGCATTCTTTGACCATATGCTTGACCAAATTGCGAAACACGGTCAAATGGATTTAGAAATCAAGGTTGACGGTGATTTGGAAGTTGATGAACATCATACGATTGAAGATACAGGAATTGTACTTGGGGAAGCTTTTTATCAGGCTCTAGGAAACAAATTGGGAATCGAACGTTATGCTTTTGTTTTGCCTATGGACGATTGTTTAGCGCAGGTTGCATTGGATTTTGGCGGGCGAAATTGGATGGTTTGGGATGCAGAATTCAAACGCGAAATGATTGGAAAAATGCCAACCGAAATGTTCTTTCATTTCTTTAAATCGTTTTCAGATTCGGCAAAAGCCAATCTTAATATCAAAGCGGAAGGCGACAATGAACATCACAAAATTGAATCGATTTTTAAAGCTTTTGCAAAATGTTTGAAGTCTGCTGTGAAAAAAGATTCGGAGAAAATGATTTTACCGTCAACAAAAGGAATGTTATGAAAACAGTCATTATAGATTATAAAGCTGGGAATGTACAAAGTCTTCTGTTTGCGATAGAAAGATTAGGATTTTCAGCTAAACTCACGGATAATTTTGATGAAATCTCTAAGGCAGACAAAGTAATTTTCCCTGGAGTTGGAGAAGCTTCTTTCGCAATGAATTCTTTGAAAGAAACCGAATTGGATTTGTTGATTCCTGAACTGAAACAGCCACTTTTAGGAATTTGTCTTGGTATGCAATTGCTGTGTAAAGATTCGGAGGAAAGTGACACAAAAGCATTAGGAATTTTTGATGTATCGGTAAGGAAATTTCCTGATTCTGTTTTGGTTCCACAAATAGGCTGGAATCAGATTTATGATTTGAAATCGGATTTGTTCAAAAATGTTCCTGAACAGAGTTATATGTATCTCGTTCACAGTTATTACGCTAAAAAAAACGAAAATACAATCGCCACAACAGATTATTCCGAATCTTACAGCACAGCTTTGCAAAAAGAAAACTTTTTCGGAGTCCAATTTCATCCAGAAAAAAGTGGTGTTTTCGGAAGTAAAATATTAGAAAACTTTTTAAAATTATGAGAATTATCCCTGCAATAGATATCATCAACGGAGAATGTGTTCGGCTTTCCAAAGGCGATTATAACCAGAAAAAGATTTACAATTCTAATATTTTAGAAGTTGCCATAAACTTCGAAGATAATGGAATCCAGTTTCTTCATTTGGTTGATTTGGACGGCGCCAAACAAAACCGAATCATCAATTATAAAATCCTAGAAGAAATTTCATCAAAAACATCTTTAATCATAGATTTTGGAGGCGGTTTGAAATCAGAAGAAGATATCAAAATCGCTTTTGAAAGTGGTGCAAAGCAAGTGACTTTGGGAAGTGTTGCTGTCAAAAATCCTGAATTATTTTTAAAGTCTTTAGAAAAATATGGTTCCGAAAAAATCATCTTAGGAGCTGATGCAAGGAAAGAAAAAATTGCTGTTTCGGGTTGGTTAGAAGAAAGCGAAACCAATATTTATGATTTCATCAAAGAAAAAACAAAAGACGGAATTCAATATGTTATCTCAACAGACATCGACAAAGACGGAATGTTGGAAGGTCCTTCTTTCGATTTATATCAAAAAATAATCGCTGAAAATCCTGACATCAAACTGATTGCTTCCGGTGGAATTACTTCTGTTGAAGATTTGGAAAAAGTAAAGTCAATTGGTTGCGAAGGCGCAATTATTGGAAAAGCCTTGTACGAAAACAGAATTACGTTTAACGATTTAAAACCATTTCTATAATGTTAGTCAAACGAATCATTCCTTGTCTCGACATCAAAAACGGAGAAACGGTAAAAGGCGTTAATTTTTTGGATTTGAAAGAAGTCGGAAATCCTGTGGAAATGGCCATCAAATATTCTCAACAAGGCGCAGACGAATTGGTTTTTTTGGACATTTCTGCAACCGAAGAACGTCGGAAAACCTTGATTCCGTTGGTGAGAGATATTGCGAAACACATCAATATTCCCTTTACGGTTGGAGGCGGAATTAATGCACTTGAAAATGTGGAAGAGCTTCTGAAAAACGGCGCAGATAAAATCACGATTAATTCTGCATCTTTATCCAATCCAAAGCTAATAACCGAAGTTGCCAAACGTTTTGGTTCGCAATGTATGGTTATCGCGATTGACACCAAATTGGTTGAAAATCAAAACAAAGTTTTCAGTAACGGTGGAAAAATCGAAACAGAAAAAGAATTATTTTCTTGGGCAAAAGAAGTCGAAAATCTTGGAGCCGGCGAAATCCTTCTAACCTCGATGAATACAGACGGAACCAAAGCTGGATTTGCGATTGAAATTACCAAACAACTTTCGGAATTGGTAAACATTCCTGTGATTGCTTCCGGTGGAGCCGGAACGATGCAACATTTTGAAGATGTTTTCACAGAAACCAAAGCAACCGGAGCTCTAGCGGCGAGTATTTTTCATTTCAATGAAATCGAAATTCCCGAACTTAAAAATTATCTTAAATCAAAAAAATTACCAATACGATGACTATAAAATTTGATAACAATACAGGATTAATTCCCGTTATTATTCAGGATTATATCAACCTGAAAGTCCTGATGCTGGGTTATATGAATCAGGAAGCTTTTGACAAAACTTTGCAGGAAAAACGAGTGACTTTCTTTTCCCGTTCCAAAAACAGACTTTGGACAAAAGGTGAAACTTCTGGTCATTTTTTGGAATTGATTGATTGGAAATTGGATTGTGATAACGATACTATTCTCATCAAAGCAAAACCGCTTGGACCAACTTGCCACAAAGGAACGACAACTTGCTTTGCAGAAGAATCTGATAAAGGTTTTTTATACGAATTACAACAAACGATTTCTGATAAAATTGATAATAATGATGAGAATTCTTACACCAATGAACTTTATAAAAAAGGTATTAATAAAGTAGCGCAAAAAGTAGGTGAAGAAGCTGTGGAACTCGTCATTGAAGCGAAAGATAATAATGACGAACTTTTCCTAAATGAAGCTTCTGATTTGCTTTATCATTATTTGGTTTTGTTGAAAGCTAAAGGTTTTACAATTGAAGATATTGAGAAAATTTTGAAATCAAGGCGTCAATAAAAAAACCAGCAATATTGCTGGTTTTTCGTCTATTTTATTTGGATGATTAATGTTCGTTAATCACACTTAATATTTTTTCTGCAGTCTCGGTTTGCCCTTTTTCACTTGCAAGATAATCTCTCTCGTCCGGATTATTGATAAATCCCAATTCCAACAAAACCGTTGGTGTTTTGGATTCTCTCAAAATATGCAGATTTCCAGTTTTCATTTTAGAATCTTGAAATTTTTCTGAAAACTTGTTTGCCAATTTTTTTGAAGCGTCATTATCTTGGAAGAAAACTTCAAAGCCTTTCATATCTGTTCTTTGTCTCGGTGAATTGTTAACGTGAAGAGAAATGGCATAATCAGGTTTTAATTCATTGATTTTCTCTGTTCTCTGCGATAATGACGGATAACTATCATCATCTCTTGTCAATATGATTTCGAGATTTTGATTTTGGTTGAGGGCTTTTATTTTTTTAGCGATATTAAGGACAATTTCTTTTTCAGAAATTCCATTTCGGTTCGCTCCTAAGTCTGTTCCGCCGTGACCAGCATCAATGACAACTACTTTTTTCTCTTTTGATAAGCTGAAAGACAGCAAAACGCCGAGCGCAACTACGCTGATAATTCTCAATAGATTCTTCATAATTAATTGTTTTGATTGTTATTAATAAAACAAATAACGAGAAAAGAAACCAAAATCTGAGTTAAAGCTTTTATAAAAAATGTTAAGACTTAAGGCGCTAATCTGGAAATCTTCCAATCAAAATATTCTGTCAACGAGTAAAAAATTCTATCGTGAAGACGGTTTGGACGACCTTGCCAAAATTCTATTTCATTTTGCGACGGGGTATATTGAAACATTGATTAATTTTAAATGAAAATGTCCGGACGAACCGGACATTTTTTATAATTCTATTTTTTAATTACTTTTATACTTTCTGATTTTCCATCTACCAGAGTGACATTTACAATATAGACACCAGGCAAATATTTTCTCATATCGAGTTTATTATTGTCAATTTTAATTGTTTGAGAAAGTTTTTGACCTGAAATATTATGAATACTGATATTCTGTATTTTTTTATTAGTCAAGAGATTCAATTCATCAATTACTGGATTTGGATAGTATTTAACTTTCGAAATTGATTCAAAATCTTCTGTGGCAAGATATGCTGAACAAAGGATGCTATATGCAAATTCGACCTTAATGCTAGCCATACTCAACCAATTACCACCTGTATCATTATTATTACCAACTGCATAATTTCCAAAATGAGATTCGGTAATTGATTGCCAGCCTGTTGCGTCTGACTCGAGTTCCATCCAATAGGTTTTACCTGCATCAACCGTCATTGGAGCATCAAAAGACAATGTATATTTGTAGAAATTATCTTCAACCAATTCTTTCTTTACAACTGTCGCATTTTTAGTTAAATAAAGTGATCCAGGAAGGTTTGATGTCTCATTTTCGTAGAAATTGACCTTAAATGTTGTGGCATCTCCATACAGTATAGGTTCTAAACCATAAATGGTAAAATCGCCATTGGAAGGAGCAGTTACATCCACAGCTAGTTTTTGATTTTTCACACCTCCGAATTCAAAATATTGAGTTGAAGTTCCTGCAACCCTATTCTGTTCACAAGCAGTGATTACTCTTATATATTTTGCAAAGTAAACACCAAAATCCGCAGCACAATTATTATTTTTGTGAGAATAAAAATGAATATTTTGATCTACCGGAGAAGTGTAAGTTAAAACTCCCAATCCACTTATTAAGATATCCTGTGATTCTGTTGAGATTGTATTATAAATATTTGAGTTGGATGTAGAAAAATCATAAGTAATACCAGCTTTGAGCTGTACTACCGAGTATTCGCCCATTCCACCATCATCTGTGATTGTATTTTTAACACCATCCAAGGTCGGAATAAATAAAGATTGTGGATACTGTCCAAATGTAGCCGTGGTACAACCTATGATTGTTGACACCTTTACATCATCAATTTGAATTGAGGAATATGATGATTCAATTGGAATATCTGTAGACTTATTATGATGTCTGATACCAATATATATTTTTTTTCCTTTCCAAGAGCTGATATCAACATATCTTTCTGTTTCTGAAATTGGAATATTAAGCTCTGTATAAACTATTGGCTGAGCTAGCATTCCAGCAACAGTATTGAGTTCTGATATATAGATTTCATAGTTTTCTTCATTAGGAGATGGAGTAAAGAGATTATTAATCAATTTCCAACCGAACCTTACTTTTTCTTTCTCGGAGACATTGGTAAGGTCTATTTGAGGAGTCACCGCCCACTCGTCTGGATGAAGATATCCAAGATCATTTCCATTTGTATATGAAGGAGAATCTAAAAACGGCGTACCAATAGCGGTCATATCCGGTCCTAAATTTTGTATTGGATACCAACCTAGTCCTGTACCACTAACATTGTACAGCTTCCAATCGGATACATTCTCATCATTGAAGTCCTCAGACCACAGTATAGTTTCCTGAGCTTTGGTTACCAACACCAGTAACGAAAAAGCAAGAAGTAGAATTTTTTTCATTGTCTTAAAATTATTAATTGGTTAATGAGACAATTTTAAAACAATTCTGATGAGATGGATAAATTACAGGTTCTCGAAATCTTCTCTACCTTAGAATATTACCTACTCGATAACTACTCTTTATTTTTAAAAAATTGAATTATAAGACATTAAGATATTTGTAAATATCAATATCTGTGGAAATATTCAATTTTTTTCGGACGATATATTTTTTATTTTGGACAGTTCTATGGGCGATATTCCTATATCGAACAATATCTTTTGTAGGAATATTCAGTTTTAAATAAGCTAAGAACTCAATTTCTGAAGAATTGATTAACGGATTGATTTCTAGTATTTTCTTGGTAAAGTCTGGAAAAATATCATTAAAATATGTAATGAACGCCAAATCTCCATTTTTAAACATTTCTAATAATCGTGAATATTCTTCACTTTTATCAGTTTCTTGAACAACAATATCATTTGTGTAATTGTCAATCCTGTTTCTTTTATTTTTAAGTAAAAAATAAATTAGAATGAAAAATAATATTGGAATAATGAGATAAAGCCAATTAATATCAATGGAATTAGAGTTCTCATCTTTATCTGCAATGATTTTATGAAGAGATTCATTTTGACTTTTTACAATTTTTATTTTTAAAGAATCTAATTTGATTTGATATTCTTGTTGTTTATGAATGTCATTTAATTCTTTATAGACTGTAATTATAATCTCGTAAAGTTCTTCTGTATTTAGATGGTTTCGATTATTCTTTAATTCTTCAGCTTTTTTTAAATATTCCAGAGCTTGTTGATACTTTTTTTCATCCTTGGCGATTCTTCCTAAAATAATATAATTAGAGTACTTGATATCATTTAAGTTGTAATCCTTGTCAATTACTAAGGATTTGTTAGCATAGAACTTTGCGGAATCTTTATCTATTTGATCATACACAGTAGCAAGATTTGCATAATCGATGTATTGAAGTTTATTTTTATAATCTTGATTTCTAAATTTCTGATGTTCTTTGATGGCCAAATTGATATACCTTAATCGATCTCTAGGTTTATTCACTGATATATAATAATTGGAATATGAAATCATAAGATTAGCCTTGGTATCTATCACTAAAGAATCATTTTGATCAGGCATTTTTTTTATAATATCTAAACCTTCATTAAGCTGGGTAAGTGCTTTGTCATTTAAATCACTAAATATTAAAGCTTTGAATTGAAATTCTTTTGCTATTGCAGCATAGATTTGTGTATTAGAAATCTCAGCCTCTTCTTGTAATCTTTGGCTAGCAACTAATAAATTTTTGAAATCATATTTTTTCTCAAAATAAGAACACTGTGTCTGTAATGCTATTAATAATGCCTTTTCATTTTTAGGATTAAAAGCCTCTTCTTCTATATTCTTTGCAATTTGAAATGCTCTTTCAGGGCTATTCTTTAAATTTTCAAAATTAACTTTAGCTTTCAAATATAATATATTTGTTTCTTGTTGAGACGAAACAAGAACACTTGCAAAGACAAATAGATAAGTATAGAGATATTTTGAGCAAATCATATTTTTACAAAAATATCTAAAGTATGTTGTAAACACTATATTTTAAGATTTAGAAAAGTCATAAGCCAAACTTTTAAAATTAAGGCGCTAATCTGGAAATCTTCCAATCAAAATCTTCTGTCAACGAGTAAAGAATTCTATCGTGAAGACGGTTTGGACGACCTTGCCAGAATTCGATTTCGTAGGGTTTTGCAATGTAGCCACCCCAATTTTCTGGTCTTGGAATTTCTTTGTTTTCGAATTCGGTTTCTAAATCTTTTAGTTTGGTTTCGAGGAAACTTCGGTCGGGAATTTCCTGACTTTGTGGTGAAACGACTGCTCCTAATTGGCTTCCTTTTGGACGAGAATGGAAATAGCCATCGCTCAAATTTTCTGCAATTTTTTCCACATTGGCTTTGATGATGATTTGTCTTTCCAGACTTGGCCAGAAAAAACTAAGACAAGCTTTTTGAGTTCTCTCAAGCGATTTTCCTTTTCGGCTGTCATAATTGGTGTAAAATACAAAACCTTCCCAATTATAAGACTTTAGCAAAACCATTCTGGTCCTTGGACAACCGTCTTCTTCGACGGTGGAAATTGCCATTGCGTTGGCTTCGGAAACTTGCGGATTTTCTTCGGCTTCCAAAAACCAATTTCGGAACTGCTCGATTGGGTTTTCTTTGATTTCGGTTTCGATGAGTTGGGATTTGTCGTAAACTTTTCTTTTATCGTGGAGGTTTTCGTTGTTCATTTTATGATTGAAATGTTTTATAATATTGAATCCTTTAAACGCAAAGTTCGCAAAGTTTTTTTAATTACTAACTGTTTTAAGAGTCACAAAGACGTTTGACTTCGTCGAATCTTCGATTTCGCTCATCAAGAAAAAATTCAATTAATGACCGATGTTGAATTGATAGACAACTCTTCTTTTTTGCGAAGCGCGCCCCAACCTGAGTGGAGCTCTTTTTGTTTTTTTCTAAAAAAAACAAAAAAGCGGGAACGGAGGGCGGATAAAGGCGCCCAAATTATTTAAATTCTGGTAATTTTAACTTAAATTTTTGTTCAATTCTTTTTCAAAAAAAATATTTTTTTATAGATTTGATAGATGAATTACTCTTACAAAGGTAAAATTTTAATATCAACACCTGATGTTTCGGGCGACATATTTTCGCGCTCGGTTGTGCTGATTGTGGACCATAACGAAAATGGGGCGTTTGGTCTTATCCTGAACAAGAAGAATCAGAATATGAGTTCTAGGCTTCTGAATGTTTTTGGCTTTCCAGTCGAGCTTTATGAAGGTGGTCCTGTGGAAAATGACCGAGTTTATTTTATCCTGAAAGGTGAAAAAGTGACAGAAAATTTCATCGAAATTAATCAGGAATTTTATCTGACTGAAGATATTGATTCTGTGGTTTCTGCGATTGTGAATAATGAAATCAATATTTCAGACATCAAAGTTTTTTCCGGATATTCGGGTTGGGGCGCTTTGCAATTGGAAGGTGAATTACAGCGAAAAATGTGGACAATCGTAGATGTTTACAATCTGGATTACACGCTTCCTAATGACCAGAATCTTTGGAAAAATATTATGCAAAACCTCGGTGGTGAGTTTCTTCTTTGGGCTAATGCACCGGAAGATGTGAGTCTAAATTAAGAGAAATAAAAAAGTCTCGCAAATTGAGCAGATTTTTTATAATAATTTGCTAAATCAGTAAAATCTGCGAGAATTAAATTTTTACTAAATTTTATCAAATTGGGATTTGTTCTTCAAAAACGATTGTTCCGCCTTCTGTATAATAAGTGCAGGTTTTTGCGTCGATATCGACAATCCATTTGTAAATTCCACTGTCGGCGCAATCTTTACAAAACTGGAAAAAGTCTGTTCCGCCTTGTTGATGATTTCGTAAATCTGATAAGAATTTTTCGGGATTTGCAATTCCGTAAATCAACAATGGCGCGTATTGCTGTGGTGCAGAAACTTTGTAATCATCGTTTCCTAAATAATTTGTAGAACCATCTTCCACGAAAGTTTCCAGACTTTTAACGCCTAATTCTCTAATTGTTTTAGCGAATTGTGGAAATCCTTTTCCACTCTCTACGTTGGAATGTGCATCTTGAATTTGTTGTAATGTAAACATCATTGTAAGTTTTTCTGTGTTTTTATTTTCTTAGTTAATTCTCTGACTTCTTTGATTAATATATGAAAAGCAGGCTGAGCCATACTCACGTGGTCGAATCCGTCTTCTTCCAATAATTTTACGGAGGGATGTTTTACGAGATTCAACATTCTTGCCAAATAAGCATTTTCTTCGTATCGCCCGAACAATTCTAATTCTCTATCGCCTGTAATCAAAACAATTGGAGGAGCCTCTCTTCTAACGTGAAACAACGGTGCATATAGGTCAATTGTCGGTTGTAATTCTGGGATTCCTTGTTCTTTTCTGATTTGAAAATGCGTGATTGCTTGTCCGCTGAATGGAATCAAACCCGCAATTTGGTCTGCATCAATTTTATATTTCTGAAGATATTTTTTGTCCAGCGTAATCATCATTGCCAAATAACCTCCCGCCGAATGTCCAGACTCAAAAATAAGATTTTTATTTCCTCCGTATTTCTCAATGTTCTCGAAAACCCAAGCCGTTGCAACCGACGCATCTTCTATGTAAGCAGGCGCTTTTACTTTCGGCGCCAAACGATATTCTACACTTACAACAGCAATATTTTGATTTAATAATTCTTTTGGAAGTTCGTTATTTCCACCTGTTAATCCGCCACCGTGAAACCAAATAACTGTTGGAAAATTCTTAACATTGGTTGGATAATAAAAATTCAATTTACATTGAGAATTGATGTAAGAATCCGTTTTTCTGATATTTTCAGGATAGTAAGGAATATTATTTTCGGTTTTGTATTCTGTTTGAGCAAAACAAAATGCAAATACTAAAATTAAAATAAGACTAATTTGTTTTTTGAACATAATTACTTTTTATAAAAATTTGACTTCGACATTTCCGGATTGATGATAGAAAAATCCATCGGTGTCATATTCGACATTGGTAAGACCTTCTAAAATGTCATAAACCATTTTCTGCAAAACACCATCGCCTATTCCGTGGATGATTTGTAAGGTTTTGATTTTATTCTTTCTGCAAAAATCAATGGTTTCCTGCAATTTTTCTCTCTGAATCATCAACCTTTCAAAAGCTTCATAATCTGAAGGGTTTTTGACTAATAATTCAAAATGTAAATCAAGTTTTAAAGGTGCTTTGTTATGTTTTTTCGAGGTAATTTTTGGAGTTTCCTTTTTCTTAATAATTGGAGAATTTTCGTATAAATCGGAATCGATGATTGTTAATTTGTCTTTAGAAAAATTATAAGTAAAACCGTGTTCATCTTCGATTTTCACCTGATTGGCAATAATTTTCAAAACCTTACCTCTAAGGTTTTCATCAATGACAGAAACTAAATCTCCAATTTTCATTTCAAAATTATTTAGCGCCTAATTCTATGATTTCCAAATCCTTGACTTCATCTTTATTGATTGTAAAACGCATCATCGTTCTCACTTTGTGCCAGCCCGTTTTTCCGCAAGCACCGGGATTAAGATGAAGAAGATTATTCTTTTTATCAAACATCGCTTTCAGAATATGAGAATGTCCTGAAATGAATAATTTCGGTTTTTTCTCAGCAATTTCTTTCTTTGCTAAAGGCGAATATCGTTCCGGATAACCACCAATATGAATCATCAGAACATCAACTTCTTCACATTTGAAACTCAAAACTTCGGGAAAAATCGTTCGGATTTTAGCTTCATCAATATTGCCGTAAACTCCTCGAATTGGTTTTATTTTTTCGAGTTCTTCAATTACATTCATATTTCCGAAATCGCCACAATGCCAAACCTCATCGGCATCTTTGGCATAATCGAGAATGCGGTCATCGATGTAAGAATGAGTGTCTGATAAAAGAAGAATACGTTTCATTTTAAATTTAAATTAATTATTAAAGCTGAAAAGAAATTCCATATTTTGAAAAATACCAAATGGCTCCGGTAAGTGACATTCCCAATAACAGCAAAACTATCAGAATCCAAAATGCTAAAGTCCTGACGCCTTTTTTATATAGAATCACAAATGTGAGTTGCAAACCAATGAAAAGAATCAATAATACAATAATATTGACCAAAATTTGTGTTTGCGACAACCCTTGGCTGAAAAGAAAAACTGAAACTAGCACAAATATAATGACCATCAGTTTTATAAATTCGGCAGGATTGGAAAGTTTATTTGTTTTGAGAGGTTTCATTTTTCAGGATTTTTCGAATCACGAAATTACGAATTAAGTATCAAAATATTTTAACCACAAAAGTCACAAAAGCAAATTGATTCTTTGTTTTAGTTTTAACACAAAGCCCACAAAGTTTTTTACTCTACAGATGTTTTTAAGTTTCACAAAGGCGCTTACACTTATATAAGATTTTGGATGAATTAAATTTTTGTGACTTTTGACTTCGTCGAATCTTCGATTTGTAGTTCATTAAAATTTAATAATTGAAAAAAAAAGAAGAAATTTGCCCTTAAGATGAGATATTTTATAGAGTTTTCTTACAATGGTTCGGCTTATTTTGGTTATCAGATTCAGCCTAAGCAGATTTCTGTTCAGGAAGAATTGGAAAAAGCGTTGTCAACGATTCTTCGTGAACCAATCAAAACAACCGGAGCAGGAAGAACGGATACAGGTGTTCACGCAAAGAAAATGTTTGCACATTTTGAAACTGAACAAAACCTTGATGAAAACTTAGTTCATAAACTCAATTCTTTTTTGTCAGAAAATATCGCTATTAAAAGAATTTTTGAAGTTGCTGATGATATGCACGCAAGGTTCAGTGCGACTTTTAGAACTTATGAATATTATATTTCGTTAGAAAAAAATCCTTTTTCAAAAGATTCTTCTTGGCAATATTGGCGTCAAAAATCTTTGAATATTGACTTGATGAATGAAGCCTGCAAAATCCTTTTCGAATATGATGATTTTACAAGTTTCGCCAAACTTCATACTGATAATAAAACCAACATTTGCAAAATCTACAAAGCAGAATGGGAGCAACTTGGAAATCAATTGAAATTCACAATTTCTGCTGACAGATTCCTCAGAAATATGGTAAGAGCAATTGTCGGAACAATGGTTGAAGTTGGAAGCGGAAAAATTACCCCAAACGATTTGCGAAAAATCATTGAAGACAAATTCCGAAATTCTGCCGGTGTTTCTGCACCTGCGCAAGGTCTTTTTCTCGTAGATGTTGGCTATGAGTTCTAGTGTTGGAGAATCTGAGGTTTGAGTTTTTTATTGAGAATTAAAATTATTTTTATAAATTTAACTCATTGATTATAAAACAAATAACCTTTTAACATTTCAAACTAATGACCGAAATAGAAAAACTGGGTTTCGCTTTGCAACAATTTGCCGGACTTTCGGAAGATGATTTTAAGATGTCTTCGGATTTTTGGTTTGTGAAGGATTATAAAAAAGGTGAATTCTATAATCTTCGAGGAACGGTTTGTACTTATTTCGGATTCATTGTTGACGGCGTTTTCCGTTCTTATACGATTGACGAAAAAGCTGGCGAAGAGAAAAATGTTTTTCTCTATTCTGCGAACGGATTTGTGGTTTCTTTCAAGAGTTTTATCAATCAGATTCCTTGTGATTATTTTACGCAGGCAATGACGGATGCTTCGATTATTTACATTCGTTATACGGATTTGCTTTCGTTGTATCAAAAATCACATCAATGGGAAAAATTTGGAAGACTACTTGCTCAAGAAGCTTTCAATGTGACGATGTCAAGAATCGAAGGTTTTCTTTTGAAATCTCCCGAGGAACGTTATCTCGACCTCATCAAACAACATCCTGATATTTTTAACAATGTTCCTTTGTATCATATTTCGTCTTACTTGGGAATTCAAGGTCCGTCTCTTAGTCGGATTAGGAAAAGGCTTTCGGGGAAATAAGGTTATTTTTTTGCAGCTTAATCCACTTGTATAGTTTATCCTGAGCTTATCGAAATATCTTTATGAATCTTAAAACATATTTTCAATAAAAGTCAAAAAAATTTTGCATTTTCCAATTCTCAGAAAAATATTACATTTGAGAAAAGCCAAATCTAATAAAATGAGATACGTTCAACTGGGAAAAGTTCCTCAAAAAAGACACACGATTTTCAAATCCGAAGATGACCAATTTTACTACGAACAACTCTTTGGAACCGAAGGTTTTCACGGGATTGCGTCGTTGTTGTATCATACACATCGTCCGACTCAAATCAAATCCATTGGCGAAGCAAAAGACGTTACACCAAAAATTGCGGTCGAGAAAAACGTCACGCCAAGAATGATAAAAGGTGCAAAAGTGACTGCTGAAGACGATTTTTTGGAAAGCAGAAAAGTTCTGATGCTAAACAACGATTTGAAAATGGGTTTGGCAAAACCAAGAAAATCGACCAATTATTTTTATAAAAATGCAGAATGCGACGAGTTACTTTTCGTTCACGAAGGAAAGGGAATCTTGAAAACAATGCTTGGTAACATTAATTTCTCAGTTGGTGATTATCTCATTATTCCGAGAGGCACAATTTATCAATTGGAGTTGGAATCAGAAAAAAATGTTTTCTTTTTCATAGAAGCACATTCTCCGATTTACACACCAAAACGTTATCGAAATGAATTTGGTCAGTTGCTAGAGCATTCGCCGTTTTGTGAAAGAGATATTATTCCGCCAACTTTTGTTGAACCAAAAAATGAGAAAGGCGATTTTCTCATCAAAGTCAAAAAAGAAAACCAAATCACGGATTTCGTTTACGCAACGCATCCATTTGATGTGGTTGGCTGGGACGGTTATTTTTATCCGTATAAATTTAATATCAAAAATTTTGAACCAATTACTGGTCGAGTTCATCAACCACCTCCGGTTCATCAGAATTTTGAAGCGCACAATTTTGTCGTTTGCTCTTTCTGTGCAAGGATGTATGATTATCATCCACAAGCAATTCCAGCGCCTTACAATCATTCCAACATCGATTCTGATGAGGTTTTGTTCTACACAGAAGGTGATTTTATGAGCAGAAATCACGTTGATTTAATGGATTTTTCACTTCATCCAGGCGGAATTGTCCACGGTCCACATCCAGGAGCAATGGAAAGAAGTATTGGAAAAAAATTCACAGACGAATATGCCGTAATGGTCGACCCATTCCGACCTTTGAAATTGACGGAAGAAGCTATAAAAGTAGAAGACCCGACTTATAAAACTAGTTGGTTAGAAGATTAAAAATTATTTCAAAATGTCTGATTTCGATTATCTAATAGATTATGTCCAAAAAACATTTGGATTGGATAATGCTGATGTAAAAAGAATCGATGATTATTTTGAAATTCAAACCCTGAAAAAGAATGATGTTTTTCTTAATGCAGGAGAAGTTTGTAAATATATTTATTTTGTCAAAAAAGGAATTCTAAGAACATTTCATATCAATTCCAACGGAACGGAATTCACAAGATTGATTGTGAAAGAAAATCAGTTTTGTACGGTTTTGATTAGTTTCCAAGAGAAGATTGCATCGCCAGCTTTTATTCAGGCTTTGGAAGATTGTGTTTTGTTCAGAATTTCTCAGGAAAATTTTCTTCGATTTGTTTCTCAGTCAGAAAATGCGAAAAAAATCTATACGACTATTTTGGAAGAGTTTCAGAATTTTCAAATCAAAAGACTGGAATTCTTAACGCAATATTCTCCTCAGGAAAAAACAGAAGTTTTCATCAAAGAAAATCCAGAATTAGAATCACGAATCACGGACAAAATTATCGCATCATATTTACAAATCACACCGGAAACTTATTCCCGATGCAAGAAAAAATTGGAGTCTTGATTTGAATCAATGTTTTGATTTTGTAGTTTTTGCAATTTTGATAAAAATTACGATTATGAAAACAACTTTGACTTTAATGATTTTAATGATTGGTATTAATTTTAATCTTGCCCAGCAGAAAGCAATTGACAGCAGTTTTGTAAAAGAGAAACATTTGAAATCATACAAACCATTGATGAAAACTGCTAATATTCTTTTGGCTTCGGGAGGCGGATTGATGTTGGTTGGAGGAATTCTTATTTCAACAGACAATACCAAAAGTAATGGATGGGTGACGATTATATCTGGGCAAGAATTTGCTGGCGCTTTGCTTATTGTTGGAGGTATTGTTACAAGTTTAGTTTCAGTACCATTTTATATTTCAGCGATTGTACGAAAAAAGAAATTGAATATTTCTCCATTAATAACCTATGAGCAACAAAAAATCATACAAATTCCAATTACTAATTTTGGAATTACTATCAATTTCTAATTATTAAAGCTAATAGAAATGTTGGCTTTTTCTTTTTTAACTTCCCGCAAATGGACTTCCAAAAATCCCAACCGCCAATTCTATCCAAACTAAAAAAAGAATTGCTAATGCTATTAAAATCAAAATCAATCTGCTTTTTGTAGATTTTAATTTCTCCAAAATCAAATTAATTGTAAATGCTGTTCCGAAAAGTATAAATCCTGCAATTGCAAAATCAGATAAAGTCCAATTGACCTCTTTTGAAAACTGCATTGCAATAAACGGAATGCTCAACAAAACAAATGGAATAGAAAACAGAACAATGTTTCTTTGGTTTTTTGTAATCATAACTTTAATATTTTAATTTATCAATTGTAAAGAACTTTGAATTACAAAGTAAATAAATTTTATTTTAACTTTTCGAATTATTTTTAATTATTTTTCTTCAAGCTTTTAGAAATGAGTGATTTAAAAATTGATAGAAAGAAACAATGACTTTTTACCAAACTGATAACGCTCATCTTTTATATTTACAGTATTGATTAATTTTGAAAAAACAATACAACCTATGGTCAATTACGTTAGCTCAGAAGAGGCAATTTCGATTATTAAAAGCGGTGATAGAATTTTTGGTCACGGAAGTGCTTGTACACCCAATCTTTTCTACGATGAACTGGCAAAACAATCTTCCCGATTGAAAGATGTGGAGATGGTTTCTATTACACAACAAGGGAATGTAGAAATTGCAAAACCTCAATATAAGGATAGCTTTTACATCAATTCATTATTTACCTCAGCTCCGGTTCGTGAGGCCGTGAATAGTGAAAATGGGGATTATGTTCCAATTTTTTTGAGCGAAATTCCGATTCTTTTCAAAAATGAAATTTTACCAATTGATGTAGCAATGATTACGGTTTCTCCTCCTGATAATCACGGCTATTGTACATTGGGAACTTCTGTGGACGTTGCAAGAAGCGCCATTGATACAGCAAAAAAAATCATCGCCATCGTGAATCCAAAAATGCCAAGAACTCACGGGGACGGAATGATTCACATCAGCCGAATCGAGAAATTAGTTTGTAGTGAGGAAGAACTATTGACGATTGATTACGGTGCAAAAGTTGGTGCAGAAGAAATGCTCATAGGAAAACACGTTGCAGAATTGATTGATGATAAAGCGACTTTACAAATGGGAATCGGAACTATTCCAGATGCTGTTTTGAAATGTCTTAATAATCATAAAGATTTAGGAATTCACACCGAAATGTTGAGTGATGGCGTTGTCGATTTGATTCTGAATGATATTGTCAACAACAAACACAAAGGAACACATACCAATAGAACGATTACCAGTTTTTGCTTTGGGACAAGAAAATTATATGACTTTGTAGATGATAATCCAGCAATTGCTTTTATGGATGTTCAGCACGTTAATTTCCCGATTAACATTATGAAAAACAAAAAAGTTCACGCCATCAATTCTGCTATCGAGATTGATTTGACCGGTCAGGTTTGTGCAGATTCTATCGGAACTGTTCAGTTCAGTGGAATTGGAGGACAGATGGATTTTATGAGAGGCGCAGCTTTAAGTGAAGGCGGAAAACCAATTATGGCACTTTCTTCCAGAACTAAAAAAGGTGTTCCAAGAATTGTTCCTTTCCTTAAACAAGGAGCTGGCGTTGTAACAACCAGAGGTCATATTCATTATGTTGTTACAGAATTTGGAACAGCATATCTTTATGGTAAAAATCTTCGTCAGCGTGCAAAAGCATTGATAGAGATTGCACATCCAGATGATAGAGAGATGCTGGACAAAGCTGCTTACGAGCGATTCAAATAAAAAATTAAACAATCTTTTAAATTTTCATACTATTTTATCGTATATTTGAGATAGTATGAAAATTTTGGTGGTTTGAAGTCGATTTATAATTTATTAAAAGAAGAAATCAGGGCACATTCTGTTGTTAAGAATTCTATTCTCGGAAATATGAATCCTTGGAAAAGGAGTCATTACGTTATTCTTTCGGAAATTATAAAAGAAGATTTATCGAAAAGAGTAGAATTGCAAAATGAAAGAAAGTTTGAATTAGGAACAAGTATTTCTCATATAACTTTGCAAAGATTTTTTGAAAGCGATTATGATTACAAAACTCATAATGATTTGCGCTTTCTGAAAACCTTGGATAAAATATGTATTTTCTTAGGTTTTAGAGATTTGAATACCTATGTGACGAGTGTCAAGGAAAATAATCTTTATAATGAAAATGCTTTCAGTAAAGAATTCACGACAGATATTGTTTATAGATATTGTCATACCAATTTCGAATTTTTCAAAAGTTTCCCCGAATCTAAAATTGAGGTTTTTAATGACCTAATTTTTTCAGAAGCGCCTTTTATTGAAAGGATAAGGAATTATAGTTCAGAACTTTGTGATAGAAATTTGAAACTACATACAAAAAACAACCGCTCCAATTTTGAGATTTTCGACCTCGATGTGATATCAGAAGAATCGGATAAAATTGTTGTAAAAACACAAGAATTTTGGAATCTTGTTTTTGTAGTAGAAAATGCTAACGAAGAATATTTGGTAAATGAACTTAATACTCAAATCTATTTTATCAAAAAAATTGATAACGCTTGGAAGATTTGGGATAATTATAATCCTAATTCTGGATTAGTAAATAATGAAATAGCAAAAAAGCCGTAGTAAATACGGCTTTTTTCGTTATTTGTGTTTTTAGAATCGTGACAATTCTTTAACAAAAGTAGCAATAGAAAACCAAGGAAAATAAACTTAAGTGTACTTAAAAATACATATTATGTTGTTTTTATTTAAAATACATTTTTATTGATTAAAAATTAACCTAAGTTAATTTTTGTTGATTTAATTCTAATATTTTTAAATAAAAATTATCATTAATCAGGTTGTGTAATCGTTTGCATTTTATGATATTTAATTATTTAAATGTTTCTGTTTACAGTTTTGAAGCTTAATAAAACTAACAAATGTTAGTTTGTTTCTGAAAAAATGTTATCTTGGCAAAACAGATAATCAAGTAAAAAAGTAAAATGTCAACACTCACTTTTGCCGAGAAAATCGCACAAGCCGAGAATTTTCTCCCAATCAACGGAACAGATTTTATAGAGTTTTATGTTGGAAATGCTAAGCAAGCCGCCCATTTTTACAAAACGGCGTTCGGTTTTCAATCCATTGCTTATGCAGGTCCAGAAACTGGCGTTAGAGATAGGGCTTCTTATGTTCTTCAACAAGGTAAAATCCGATTGGTTCTAACTTCTGGACTCAAATCCGATTCTCCGATTTGTGAACATCAGAGAAAACACGGCGATGGTGTTAAGATTTTGGCACTTTGGGTAGATGATGCTTACAAAGCTTTTGAAGAAACAACAAAACGTGGAGGAAAACCTTACTTAGAACCTCAAACTTTAACCGATGAGTTCGGAGAATTGAAAATGTCTGGCGTTTATACTTACGGCGAAACCGTTCATATGTTTATCGAGCGCAAAAATTATACAGGTGCTTTTATGCCGGGCTACAAAAAGTGGGAAAGCGACTATAATCCTTCTGACGTTGGATTATTATATGTTGACCATTGCGTAGGAAATGTTGGCTGGGACAGAATGATTCCGACAGTTGAATGGTACGAAAAAGTAATGGGTTTCGTTAATATTCTTTCATTTGATGACAAACAAATCAATACTGAATATTCTGCTTTAATGTCGAAAGTAATGTCCAACGGAAATGGTTTTGCTAAATTCCCAATCAACGAACCAGCCGAAGGTCAGAAAAAATCTCAAGTAGAAGAATATTTGGATTTCTACGAAGGTGAAGGTGTCCAGCATATCGCAGTTGCGACAAAAGATATTGTAAAAACTGTAACAGAACTGAAAAGTAGAGGTGTAGAGTTTCTTTCTCCACCGCCGGAAGCTTATTATGAGATGATTCCAGAGAGAGTTGGAGATATTGATGAAGATATCAAAAAACTTCAAAATCTTGGAATTCTTGTGGATTGTGATGAGGAAGGTTACTTGCTTCAGATTTTCACCAAACCGGTGGAGGATAGACCAACATTATTCTACGAAATCATTGAGAGACACGGTGCGCAGAGTTTCGGAGCTGGAAATTTTAAGGCACTTTTTGAAGCTTTGGAAAGAGAGCAAGAGAGACGCGGAAACCTATAAACCCAAATTATTTTCTTATATTTTTACAATTAAAGCATTATTTTTAATGCTTTAATTTTTTAATCTAATTCTAAATTCAAAAAATGAAATCCTTCATCAATCATCCTTCAGATTCCGATTTTTCAATTCATAATATTCCGTTTGGAGTTTGCGTTTTTAACAAAGAATATATTGCCTGTGCTACAAGAATTGGTGACATCGTTATCGATTTAGCAACTTTATTCGACCTAGGTTATTTTGAAGATATCAAAGGTTTCGGCGACAATGTTTTTGAAGGTTACACAATTAATGAATTCATTGAACTCGGAAAACCAATTACGAATAAAGTTCGTGAAAGAATTCAGGAATTATTGTTAGAAGATTCCTTACTATCTAAAGATGAAAGAGCTTTGGAAGAATGTTTTTACAATCTTGACGAGATTCAAATGATGATGCCTTTACACATCCCAAATTATACCGATTTTTATAGCAGTATTCAACACGCAACCAATGTCGGAATGATGTTCCGTGACCCTGCCAATGCATTGTTACCAAACTGGAAATATTTGCCTGTTGGTTATCACGGTCGTGCTTCTTCGATTGTATTATCTGGAATTGATATCACAAGACCTTGTGGACAAGTTAAACCTGCAGATTCAGATAAACCGATTTTCAGTGCTTCAAAACAACTCGATTTTGAATTGGAAATGGCTTTTGTGGTGAATAAAAATACAGATTTGGGAGAAAGGATTTCTGTTGCAGAAGCAGAGGATGCAATTTTTGGAATGATGATTTTCAACGATTGGTCAGCAAGAGATATCCAAAGTTGGGAGTATGTTCCGCTAGGTCCATTTTTAGGGAAGAATTTTGGTTCGTCGATTTCTCCTTGGATTGTAACTTTGGAAGCTTTAAAACCATTCAAAACTGAATCTCCGAAACAAGAACCGGAAGTTTTAGATTATTTGAAATTCGAAGGCAATAAAAATTATGACATCAATCTTCAAGTTTATTTGAAGCCGGAAAATTCAGAAGAAAATCTGATTTCTGAAAGCAATTATAAATTTATGTATTGGAATATGCTTCAGCAATTGGCACATCATACTGTTAATGGTTGTAATATAGAAGTTGGCGATGTTTATGCGAGTGGAACAATCTCCGGAGAAAGTGAAAAGTCATACGGTTCTATGTTGGAATTGACTTGGAGAGGAACAAAACCTTTGCAACTCAAAAATGAAATCGAAAGAAAATTCATAGAAGACGGCGATACAATTACAATGAAAGCTTGGTCAGAAAAAGATGGAATCCGAGTTGGTTTTGGGGAAGTTTCTGGGAAAATTCTGCCAGCAATTCCATTTTAATAATTCTGAATTAGACAATATGGAACCTTCTGAATTTTGGAGTCAGGTTGCAAATCTTTATGAAGAAAAATTTATGAATCTCAATATTTATGATGATTCGTATGATTTATTTTGTGATGAGATAATAGTTTCTACTCCAAAAATTTTAGAAATTGGTTGTGGTCCAGCTAATATTTCAAAATATATTTCGAATAAAATTCTTGATGCTGATATTTTTGGAATCGATTATTCTGAAAAGATGATTGAATTAGCGAAAAAGAATGTTCCAAATGGAAAATTCGAAGTAATGGATTGTCGAGATATTAATAAAATTGAATATAAATTTGATGCAATTATCAGTGGTTTCTGTCTTCCATATCTTACTACAAAAGAGGCAAATGAATTTCTATCAAGTGTTAATAATCTTCTGAAAAATGAAGGTGTTTTTTATCTGAGTTTTGTGGAAGGAAATCCCGAAGATTCGAAATTTCAAACGAGTAGCACTGGTTATCAATTATTTTTTAATTTTCATTTGCTTGAAGATATTAAACTGAAATTGAAAGAATTTGGATTCAGAGATTTTCAGATTATGAAAGTTAATTTTGAAAGAAGTAAAACCGAAACTGAAGTCCATACTATAATTATTACAAAAAAATAAACTTGTTTTCTAATTATGAAAACCATAATCCCATCTGATATTCCTGTAGTGCAACTGCAACAAGTAATGCAAACGGCAATTGCGCCACGTCCAATTGCTTTGGCAAGTACAATCAACGCAAAAGGAGAAATTAATCTTTCGCCTTTTAGTTTTTTCAATATGTTCAGTACAGTTCCGCCGATTGTGATTATTTCGCCTTCCAGAAGAGTTCGTGATAATACGACAAAACATACTTTGGAAAATCTGAAAGAAGTTCCGGAATTAGTGATTGGAAATGTGAATTTCGATATGGTTCAGCAGGTTTCTTTAGCAAGTACAGAATATGAGGACGGCGTGAATGAGTTCATCAAATCAGGTTTGACAATGCAACCTGCAGATATTGTAAAACCGCCTTTGATTGTAGAATCTCCAGTTAATTTCGAATGTAAAGTTTTGGAAATTAAATCGCTTGGAAATCTTGGAGGCTCAGGAAATCTTGTGATTGCGGAAATTGTCAAAATTCATATCCAAGAAAAATATCTGGATGAGGCTGGAAATCTTGACCAGAAACAATTGGATTTGGTAGCAAGATTAGGAAGTAATTTCTACTCCAGAAACAATGAAAATAATATCTTCGAAGTTCCTAAACCATTAATTACAAAAGGAATTGGTTACGACCAGCTTCCTACAGAAATCAAACAAAGTGATGTTTTTACAGGCAACGACCTTGGAATGTTGGCAAATGTAGAAGTTTTACTACAAAGCCAATTTTCTTCGGAAAAAGATGTACATTTATCTGCACAAAAGTTTTTAAAAAATAATGAAATCGAAAAAGCTTGGGAAATTTTAAAACTTTGAAATAGCAATAAAACTAGAGCCTAAAACCAAAAACTAACCAAATAAACTATGAGAAAAACGGTATATAATACCATCATCAGTCTTCTGATTTTGGTTATTTTGGTATCCGTTTTCGGTGTTATTAATACTCAAGTCAGTCTGAAATATGAAACCGAAAATCCAAAAGATTGCATTTCTGTCGTTACTGGCAGAGACCTTTGTTTATGGATTAAAAGTCTCAAAATCATCATTATTGTTTGTCTGATATTGACTTCGGGATTGATAAGTTTTCGATATAAGATTATTAAGGATTGAATTTTATATTATTTTTTAGAATCGGTAACTCCAATCATCACTCCAAAATCTCCATCTTCTTGTATCCAATTTTTTTCTGGAAAGTAAGTTCTTGAGACGAAACCATCCAGATACAGAGCATTTTTACAACCTAATCTTTTGAATAATAAAGCAAAATTGTAAAAATTAACTTCTTTCTTTGACATTGCAAATACGACATTTCCATTGTCCAAAATACCAACACCGTTTCTGATATTAAGATTTTTAGATTGTTCTTGAAAAATGGGATTTACTTTTCCATCTTTCAATAAGATTGGGCCAGATTGCGTTGCGAATTGAATATTTGTGTTGTATTGAAACTTTTTCGTTTCTACAATTTGAGACTCTTTATTTTGAGTAATGTAAAATATTCCGTTTGGTTGAATATAAAAGTTCCCATCTCCGGCTGATGTATCTATTTTATTAAGAATTTTAGAATTCTCAATATAAAGACCTTTCGGAATGTTATCAACTTCAAACATCCCTCCGTTCATAGCAAATCGCAATTTTATATTCTTGGATTCTAAATATTCTTTTAGATTTTTAATGCTTTTAATTGCTTGAGCATTATCATCTTTCCAATAAAATTCAATGTTTTCGGTTTTAGGATTTACTTCGAAAATAACATAACCTTTTTCTTCTTTTATTTTATCATTGCAGGAAAATAAAAGAGATATAATTAGTGAAACTAAAAAAATATTATTGATTTTCAATCAAATTGAATTTTCGAAATTCTTATAAATACATTAAATCGTCTTCTCCCCATCCTCATTCACAACCTGAGCCTTATAAAGAACAGAATAATAACCATTCTTAGCGAGAAGTTCCTGATGCGTTCCTTCTTCCACAATTAGTCCGTGGTCCATTACGATGATTTTGTCCGCTTTTTCTATTGTAGAAAGTCTGTGTGCAATGATGATTGATGTTCTATTTTTTGTGATTTTTTCCGTTGCTCTTTGGATTAATTTCTCACTTTCGTGGTCGATAGATGAAGTCGCTTCGTCAAGAATTAGGATTTTCGGGTCAGAAAGATAAGCTCTTAAAAATGATAACAATTGTCTTTGTCCAAGAGAAATAGAAGAACCTCTTTCACTCACAACATAATCGTAACCATTAGGAAGCTTTTCGATAAACTCATCAACTTCAATATCTTTTGCCGTTTTTTTAATTTGTTCCAACGTGATACTTTCGTCGCCCAAAGTCAGATTTTCAAAAATACTGCCGTGGAAAAGGAAAACATCTTGAAGAACAACACCAATATGACTTCTCAGATTGTACAATTCATAATCTCTGATGTCAACGCCATCCAACATTATTTTTCCGGAATTGATATCATATAATCTTGTAATCAGACTAATAATTGTTGATTTTCCGGCTCCGGTTGCGCCAACAATGGCAACAGTTTCGCCAGAATTCACTTTGAAATCGATACCTTTCAGAACTTCTTGTTTGTCATCGTAAGCAAAGTGAACTTTCTCAAATTCAATTTTCCCGTCAAAATGGTCTTTAGCAATTGTTCCGTTATTCGGCATCGCTTGGTCTTCATCCATCACACCAAGAACTCTTTCCGCGCCTACAATTCCTCTCTGGATATTATTGAATCTATCTGCTATCTGTCTCAACGGACGAATCAGCATATTAATAAATTGAATAAATGCTATAATAACCCCAGGTGTGGATTTGATAAAACCACCATAAAATAAGATAAATCCAATGAAAAGTGACGAAATCAATTCAACAACTGGAAAGAACAATGAAAAGATAAAAACCGTTTTCAAAAGAGCTTTTTTCAGCTCAATATTGATTTTATCAAACTTCGAAAACTCGGCTTCTTCTCTGTTAAAAACCTGAATCAATGACATTCCGGCCAAACGTTCCTGAACAAAACTGTTTTGCGTAGAAGTCCAACTTCTTTCGGAACCAAATGCAACCTTCAATTTCTTTTGGAAAACCCTTGTAATCACAACCATTATCGGAAGAATTGCCAGAGAAATCAAGCTGAGATGAGTGTCAACCTGAAACATCGCAAAAAGAACCATCACGATTCTCAGGATATCTCCGAAAACCATTAGAAATCCGTCTGTATAAACCGTTGCAATGGTTTCAACATCGCCAACAGCTCTTGTTACAAGATTCCCGATTGCAGTTTTGTCAAAAAAAGCAGTCTTGAAATAAATCAGTTTGTGATACAATCTTTCTCTGATGTCTCTGATTACATTCTGTGAAATGAAATTCGAAAAATAAACCAAGAAAAAGTTAAGAACTGTTTCCGCAATCACCAATCCAATCAGCAGGTAGATATGCTTCATCAGCTGCGCTTTATCTTTCAGCTGAACAATGTCTATATCGACAACATTTTTAGTAAGAATTGGTCTGTAAGTGGAAACAATTGCTAAAAAAATTGAAATAATCAGTGTGAAAATAAACCACGACCTAAATTTCATTCCGATTAAAAATAATCGCTTGACAATGTCCCAAGTATTTTGTTGTTTCATCTGTTTCTATTAATTTTTCTAAGGTCAGATGGAACACCTTTAATCATACGAGTATAATTAAAAGCAAATTTGGTAAAGAGGTGTTTCATTTTTATTCTTAGAATTCCGGAGATTTTTTCAGAATCGAAAAAAAATCTTTGCAAAAATAAGACTTTAAAAATTGAAACGCCGACCATTAACTAAATTTATTAATAGACAGAATGAATAAGATTTATTGTTTCTCAATCCAACTCAAAACATATCCAGCAACTTCTTCCCAGCCTTTTTCGCCACAGATAAAATGACTTCTTCCTTCGAAGATTTTCAAATCCAAAACACTATTTTTGTCTTTGTAAGAATTAGCGATTTTCGCAGTGAAGTTAGCCGGAAAAATAGCGTCATTAGCACCTCCAATGAACAATAACGGATTGTGAGCTTTCTTAAAATCAACATTTCCAATCGATTTCAAAAGCGGATCTCTCGCCAATCTTCTACTTTCCGGAGCTGCGACTGTTTTATACAATTTATCACTTTCTTCTCTAGAGTAATTATTGAAAAACGCACGATGATACCAATCTTTTGTTCCAAGATACGGACTGTTTCCTTTGAAGAAATTGAAAACCGGCCAAACAATTTTTATCGTTGACAAAGGCGCCATTACATTTTTTGGAGGAGCGCCGTCTATACTCACTCCGGCAACAGCTTTGTCCAACTCAATCAGTTTTTGAACCAGTAATCCACCGAAAGAATGTCCTACTACAATCGGTTTTTCCGGAAGTGTGTCAATGAAATTCACAAGATTGTTCAGCGTTTGTTCAAAGCTTACAGTTCTTAGTTCAGAAGGAATGTTTCTTTTCAGCTCGATAGGATTTCCTGCGTGTCCCGGATTGGAAGGTGTGTGAACGGTATAACCTTGATTTTCGAAATAAGTTTTCCATTCTTTCCAGCTTGTATTGTTTACGAATAATCCGTGAATCAATACGATAGTTTTTGTTTTCATAATATTTTGATGTTTAAATTATGAGACAAAGTTCAGAAGATTGAACGAGGAAAACTTTAACCCAAGTTAAAATCGTATCATTTTGAAAAATAAATACTTATAAAGTATGTTTTCCAAAATTGAAACATAGTATTTGTCATTTCGTAGGAATCTAAACTTAGTTGTCGAGATTCCTACGAAATGACAAAACGTTGCTTATAGAGCAACTTTTATTTTTATGCTGAAGCCGCAGCCTGGTTTGATCGGAACTCTTTTTCTTTTTTGAAAAAAAGAAAAAAGCGGGAGTGGAAAACTGAGTAAAATAGTCAAACCTAACGGAGTGCTTTCAGCTCTGTCACTTTCTTACCAATCTTGTAAACTGTTCCTCGGAAACCTGCAACAACCTCATCATTTTGATTCTTAATTGTAACATCGTAAATGGCAGTTTTTCTGGTATCTGTAAGTAAAATACTTTCGGCTGTTAAAACATCTCCTATTCTTGCCGCTTTTGTAAAGTTGATATAACAATTAAGTGCAACTGCCGCTTCTCCATTATTATTGGACGAAAACGCCAGTGCTGAGTCTGCAAAAGCAAACGTAACACCTCCGTGAACCGTTCCAAGTCCATTAATCATCTCCGGTTTGACAGGCATTGTTATAAGGCAGTAATTATCTTTGATTTCATTCAATTCAATCCCTAACCATTGAGAAAACAAATCTTTCTCAAACATATATTCTGCCGTTTCTCTCGCGTTCATCTATTTCCCTTTATAATTTGGAAGACGTTTTTCGATAAAAGCTACTACACCTTCTTTGAAATCCTCAGTTTCAGCTGCATCTTGCTGAATAATAGATTCATAATCCAATTGTTCTCTCAACGTAAAATCATAAGATTTGTTGAATGCTTTTTTAGTCAGATAAAGAGCAGTCGTTGCAGCGTGAGAAAGCTGAGTCAGAACTTCCATAGATTTTTCAACAAATTCGGAATCTGGAAACACATCAGCAACTAAACCAATCTTCTTAGCTTCGGTAGCAGGAACCTTTTTTCCTGTGAAAGATAAATAACTAGCCAATTGTCTTCCTACTAATTTAGGTAAATAATAAGTTCCGGCCGTATCGGGAATCAAACCGATATTAGCGAAAGCAAAAGAGAAATAGGAACTTTCTGTCGCCAAAGTAAAATCACAAATCGAAGCGAGCATTGCGCCCGCTCCTACTGCAGGACCATTCACCAAAGCAATAACAGGTTTTCTGCACTTCACGATTTCCAAAACCATAGGATTATAATATTCTATCACAAATCTCTGGATTGTTCTATCATCTTCATCAAAGTCCAAAGCTTCTTTCAAATTCTGACCTGCACAAAAAGCTTTGCCTTTTCCAGCAATGGCAATACATCTTACATTCTCATCATTACTGAAGCTGTGAATCGCATTTCGCAATTCTCCTAACATTACTTGCGTAAGACTGTTATAACTTTCTGGCTGATTAAGGTAAATCAATTGTAACTTGCCATCAAACTGAGCGTCTATTTCTATCTGAGTGTAATTCATTTTCACATAATTATTGTTAGTTGCAATTTAATATATTTTATTGAATGCGTGTAAGAAAGTTCTATTCTGAAAATAACAAAAACCGATCATTAATGATCGGTTTTTGTTATTTATAAATAATTCGAGATTATTTGATAATTAATTTCTGAGTGTAATTTGCTTTTGGAGAAGTTACTTTTAGCAAGTAAACACCTTTCGTCAAATTAACATTGAACTCATTGGTAGATTCGCCAGTCAAAACATTGAAGCCTGAAGTGTGTACTATTCTACCATTCATATCATAGATTGCCACTTTTGCATTGCCTCCAAGATCTTTGGACTTGATGAAGAAGTTTCCAGTTGAAGGATTTGGATAAACTTTGATATTATTGGAATTGAAGGCACTTTCGTTAACCGCAAGTGACTGCGCATCTCTTGTACAAACTTCTAATGCCCAAGAGTTAATCACTCCAACATTTCCTGGGGTATAATCAGATGCAAAAAGCTTCCAAGTTCCTGCAGCGTTATGTCCTACAAAAACACTTAATGGTTGGAAAGGTTTTGCATTTCCAGTCACCGGAGAGGCACAAGTGATAGCTGTGGCCGCATCTGTGAATTTAGCTGTAATACCTGAACGGCCACTACACTGATGATCCATTAACAATGCTGTGGTACCGACCGGACTCTCAACTCCGAAAGAAAGATTGATTGTATTAGCATGAGTAATATTAGGTGTCACACTGATCTTCGTAATCACTCCAGAATCCGTAATTGACAATGGAGCCTCTACTTTAGGAGAAGAAATCTGAGCTCCTCCAGGACCATCATTAATCGTTACCGGGCTTCCACTATAAGTATATGTATTACATACTTCACCAGCTACATTGTAATCAATTACAAAACTTGGACTTACTGCATAATAGATATTATTAACTGCCTCTACCAAAATGTAAGCATTAGTTGCTGAAAAATCACTAGGAATTGTGATCGTTTCGCTACCATCGTTAGGCGTATTATCCAATAATGAAACAAATGTTTTCCCTCCATCTTTAGATATTTTTATGTTTACATTCGCTGTATTAACTGGTGTAGCTGTAGTATTAGCAACATCCCAAGTCACCGCAAAGCTACTTCCCGATGTAAGAGATTGTCCAAATGTAGGAGCAGTCACTTTAAATGGACCCGCATTTGCGTTAACAGTTACCAACATTGCATCTTGAGCAATATTAGGCTCCAAAGGATTATTATTTCTTAAAACGACTCCAAAATTAAGCGCTCTGGAAACACTGGAAACAGATTCCCAACGAGTCGTATTAACACCAGCAAGGACTGTGTTAAAATCTGGAAAATACCTATATGGATTACTTGTTGGAGGAAGTGCTCTGAAATTTGGGCCAGAAGGTTTCGCTAAATAAGCTATACTGTTTGTTCCAATCTGAGCCGTTGCTGCCTGATCAGTTTGCTCGAAGCTGTATGTATATGCACTGGTATCATTATCAGTTGTTGTAGCTTTTACGACAAAAGGTGTA
The DNA here is from genome assembly GCA_963530025.1 of uncultured Weeksellaceae bacterium. Lineage (GTDB taxonomy): Bacteria > Bacteroidota > Bacteroidia > Flavobacteriales > Weeksellaceae > Epilithonimonas. The sequence goes on along the minus strand of CAUSBY010000013.1, from coordinate 12,361 downwards.
GAAGCTGGTATGGTATAATCTAATCCTGCACTCACAGTAGGAGCAGGCAATCCATAAGGAACGTTGGTCCCACAAGTTATACTATTGATCTTTGACTTGATTTGCGTAATACTGTTATAGTGGAAATTATCATGAGAATTATACTGTACATCAAGATTTCCTGTAATACCTGTATATGCCATAACAGTACTTCCACTTCCCGGCTCTACTCTTTGGTCTAACTGACTGCTATAAAATGTATAGGTATGTCCTGCTCCCATCTGATGTCCCATTTCATGTGCCACATAATCTATATCAAACGTAGCACCTTCTGGAAGATTATGAGCCGTCCATCCTCCTGCTTTCAAACTAGACCCGCAAATAACACCTAAATACGCAGCTCCATTAGCATCTTTCTTATCTACAAGATGCCCAAGGTCATACAAAGCAGTACTTCCCAAAGTTGCATTAATCCCGCTATTTGCAGTATCTGGGCCTCCTCCCGTAGAATAAGGATCTGTATTTGCATTTAAGAATATCAATGATTCTGTCTGCGAAATTAAATTATAATGAACAGAAAAATCTTTTTCATAAAGAGCATTCAGTCTGGTTGCACTGGCATTTAAAGCGGCTAAAACTACGGCCTTTTTCTCAGCATCCGTTGCTGTACTTGGTGTTCCTGTCTTGGTCAAATGATACTGAGAATATTCTCCCGTACAAGAAAGCGCTAATCTAAAAACATTGGAACCAACAGTCTTATTTAAAACAGTTGTTGTTCCCACTTCAGACAATTCATCTTTTACAGCGCATTCAAAAGCTTTTTCTTGAGACTTACTTTGTTTTCTGGTATTGGCATCATAAACAACATAGGTCTTATTATCTGCTGTAAAAGGCTCAATATATTCGGAGCTGTTGGATCTGATAACGATGGATGACAATCCTTGGGGAGAAACACTAAATCTCAAATATGCGGTCGGGTCCTCTAAACTTGTACCAACATACGATCTAATATTTGGATATTTGGCTTGTAGATCAGGTGCCATATTAGAATATTCCCAAACTTGGAAATTCTCTATTTTACCCAAAGCATTAGGCAAACTAACAATCGTACCCTGGCTACCAACAACTTTCGCTCTTACATTTCCTAGAGTAGTCTGTAGTTTCTCAATATTCAAGCCGAATAAATTATCAGCTTTAATATGAGCTACGCTCTCATTGATTTTCTGCTTATCAGAAGCTTTCTGCAATTTGGTCCATTGTGAATAGCCCAATAGCGGTAAAGCCAATGCTGACAGTAATAGATATTTCTTCATATTAAATTATTTGTTGCAAATTACGAATTTAGAACGAAAACAAACAACAATTACTCAAAAATAATCAGAAAAACTCTTAAATAAAATTAATATTCCAAACCATACAATCAATACATTACCAATTCAATAATAAAAAAATCTTATCTTAAAACAACAAAAAGCCAAGAGAAAACTCTCGACTTCCTGTTATAATAATTTAAAATATGAATTACTTCTTGATTAGCTTATTCGTAAATGTATTCCCGTTTGAAGTTTTAGTCTGAACAATGTAAACTCCACTTTTCAGATTACTTACATTAATTTTAGCATCATTGGAATTAATAGTTTTCACCAAACTTCCATTAGAAGAATAGATATTCGTAGAAATTATATTGGCATTTATGTTTTTATATTCAAAGAAATCTTGAGCTGGGTTTGGATAGATATTAGTTTTTGAATTGTAAGAAACATCAGAAACACCTAAAACATCGCATTCTGCAACAAGCTCATACAAACATTCCTGATTAAGAAGCTGAAACCAAGGAAAGTTGTTACCTCCCATTGCAAGACTTTCTCCTACCACACCTTCTCCCGTCAGATAGTGCGCCGTACTTGCCCAAGCATTGGCATCAGATTTTGTGCTCATCCAGATTCTTCCATCAGACATTGTTCCATTTAATAGAATTGGATTAGCTAATTTCACTTTTACTTTTCTAACGATGAACTCGTGCAAAGGTTCGTAGCCAACATCTTCATAAGATTCGATTGTGCTGTCAGTGATTTGTAATATCTGTTGATTCGGAACATTTCTTCTTGGGTCTTCCGGATCTTCCGGTGTTGAAAGAATGTTATCATAAAAAATAAAATTCACAAAAGTTGGTGGAAGTTTGCTCGCCAAGGTCACAACAATACTGTTGATTTTAATGGTTTGATTGGCTTCAAGCGGAATATCTACAGCGGCTTTTTGTCCTCCGTTTCCGATAATGAAAACTCCATTTTGTTCTTCGGTATCATTGATTACAACCGTATTACAAGTTTCTGCTTTTACTGCTACTTTTGACTGAACCTCAACAGTTCCAGATAATGATTGGGAAACCGAGTTTCCGTAACCCAGATTTTGCGAATAGGAAAATATAGAACCTAACGCCGATAAAAAAAATACAATTTTCTTCATAATTAATTTTTTAAGATTTAATAAAATAAGTTGCGATAATCATATCAATTAGAAATATATTTTATCTCATTGATGAAGTAAATGTATATACTTTAAGAATCAAAAAACAGCAATACTCTTTCGAAATATCATATTTCAAAAAACAAAAACAAGTTTTAAGACATTGATAAATAAAAGATTAAATATTTTTATGTTTCTTTTCTGCTTCTCTTAAAAAAGCCGACGGAGAAATCCCCGTAACGTTTTTAAAGACAGTTGTAAACGAACTGTGAGATGAAAAACCGGCTTCTTCCGCCAAGTAACTTATTTTATAATTAAGGAATTCTGGACGCTCATTGATTTGTTTACAGATATAATTGATGCGAAGTTCGTTCAGGTAATTATTGAAGTTTTTCCCCTTATGTTTCTTGATTGTTTCCGAAAGATAAGTGGGATTAGTTTTGAACATTACCGCCAAACTTGCAACGGTCAGTTTTGAATTAGTAAATTTAGCTGACTCTTCAAATTTTTCTAATTTTTCTAGAATCATTGTTTCTGCAGAACTTGGAACAGAAAACGAAGTCTTTTCTTTTTCTTCGACCTCCGACTGAATAATTTCTGTTGATACAGACGTTTCTTTTACTGCTTGTTTTTCAAGATTTGAAATAAAATTCTGGTAAAGTATTTTTTCTTTTTTCCTTTTTTGATTGATATAAAAAATACTTGCTCCTCCAATTAAAACCAACAAACCACATCCAATAATCAAAATATTATTATGACTTTCCTTATTAGAAATTTTTTCAAGTAGATTTCTTTGTTCCTCGGAAACTGCGGTATTGATTGCATTCAGATTGTCTTTTTTAACATCAGGTTCCAAGTCCAGTAATTTCTCAGAATACTCAATATATTTATCGCGATTGTTCAAAGCTTTATAAGACGCAATCAATTTTTTGTACATATCAGCTTTCAGCCTATTATCTTTAAAAGCTTCATCATTGAGAACAACTTCAAGAGAATCAATTGCTCTTTGGTGCTCATTTTTGCCAGCATAAACTTTAGCTAGATTATTGTAAATAAAATACTTGAACTCTTTATTTTCATTATCACGAATTGCCAATGCTTTATTAAGGAAATATTCTGCCGAATCATTTTGTTTCAGGTAAGCATAAGAAACGCCCATATTATAAAACGCTCTGCGAAATTGAAAAATGTTCTTCTTATTCGGGTTTCCAATATTTCCTAAAAACTTCAATGCTTTTTGATAATCTTTCTTTGCGACCAGAAAATTCTCTTTATCAGCTTCCATATTTCCATATTCGATGTACAATCTTGCGTTCAGATAATTCTTTTCATAACCATTCGGAAGTTTATCAACTTCTTGTTTCGACAAATCAAGGTAAGGTTTTATTTTTTCAGGAAAGTTGAGAAAAGAATATTGATTCGCAATTGAACCATAGATTTTTGCCTTAAGTTTTGTATTGTTCAATTTCTCAGCAATTTCTTTTGCTTTGAAAAGCATTTCAGTTGACTTGGCGAAATTCGGTTTTTTAATTTTCAAATAAGCGTCGGCCATTTTCATACGAACCTCATATTTTTCTTCGTCAGAAATCGATTGTTCGAGTTTTTTAAGACTTTGTTCAATGATTTGTTCAGGCGATATTTTACTTTTATCCAAAGTCTCAGAACCAGACAAGTCTTCTTGATTTTGCTTTTGACCAAAACAAAATGAAGCAGTAAAAACAGCGAAGAAAATTAAGATAAAGCGATTCAAGTTCAGATTTTATTCACTCAAATTTATAAATAAAAATCCCGAATTAAAATAATGATGAATCTCTTTTGAAAAATCTAATACAAATTGACAAACATTTTTCATCCAAATTTTAAATTTTCGGAAATTTTGTCTTTTCAAATTAGTTTAAAATTTAATTATTCGGAAATTTTGTCCGTAAATTTTAAAAATTCAACAATAGAATACTTTTTGTGATTAAGGTTTCAGAATTAAATGATTGATGAAGCATTAAGAAGTTAAACCTTAAAAATTTATTTTCTTAATGCTTTTTAAAAAACAAAAATCATTGTTTTAAAGTTCAGAATTGTATAAATTTTGATAATCTATCAACAATAAACCATCAACTATAAATAATATGAATCTAAATCAATATACAGTAAAATCACAGGAAGCCATCCAAGCCGCTCAACAAGTAGCTATGGAATTTGGCAACCAGCAAATAGAACCTCAACATTTACTTGAAGGAATTTTTCAGGTCGATGAAAATATATCGCCTTTCTTATTAAAAAAATCTGAAGCAGATGCTAATTTGGTAAGAGAGCGAAACCGTGAAAATTTAGAAAAACTTCCGAAAGTTCAAGGAGGAAATATTTACCTTTCACAATCAGCCAACAAAGTTTTGCTTGATGCACCGAATATCGCAAAAAAGATGGGCGATGAGTTTGTGACGATTGAACATCTTTGGCTTTCACTTTTGGACACTAATTCAGAAGTTTCAAAAATGTTGAAAGATATGGGCGTTACAAAAAACCTTTTGGAAGGTGGCATTAAAGAATTAAGAAAAGGTTCGAAAGCGACTTCTGCGAGTTCAGAAGAGACGTATCAATCTTTAAATAAATATGCTAAAAACTTCAACGAATTAGCTGCGGAAGGGAAACTTGACCCCGTAATCGGGCGTGATGAAGAAATCAGAAGAGTTTTGCAAATCCTTTCGAGAAGAACCAAAAACAATCCGATTCTGATTGGTGAGCCAGGAGTTGGTAAAACGGCTATCGCCGAAGGAATTGCTCACAGAATTATCAACGGTGACGTTCCTGAAAACTTGCAGGATAAAACCTTATATTCTTTGGATATGGGAGCTTTGATTGCAGGTGCAAAATACAAAGGTGAGTTTGAAGAGCGTTTGAAATCGGTCGTGAATGAAGTTATCAAATCAGACGGTCAAATTATTCTTTTCATCGATGAAATCCACACTTTGGTTGGAGCCGGAGGTGGTGAAGGTGCGATGGATGCAGCGAATATTCTGAAACCAGCTTTGGCAAGAGGAGAATTAAGAGCTATCGGAGCAACGACTTTGAATGAATATCAAAAGTATTTTGAAAAAGATAAAGCGCTGGAAAGACGTTTCCAAAAAGTAATGGTGGAAGAACCGGATACGGAATCGGCAATTTCTATTCTTCGAGGAATCAAAGATAAATACGAAGCGCATCACAAGGTAAGAATCAAAGATGAAGCAATTATTGCAGCTGTGGAAATGTCTCAACGATATATCTCAGACCGATTTTTACCGGATAAAGCAATTGATTTGATTGATGAAGCATCGGCTAAACTGAGAATGGAAATCAATTCAAAACCTGAAGAACTGGATGTTCTCGACAGAAAACTGATGCAGATGGAGATTGAATTGGCAGCGATTTCAAGAGAAGGACATCAAACCAAAATCGACCATTTAAAAGAAGATATTTCGAAAATTTCTGAACAGAGAAACGAAATTAATGCGAAATGGCTGAAAGAAAAACAAAAATCTGAGGATTTGACCCAGATTAAAAAAGATATAGAATCTCTGAAATTGGAAGCAGAAAGAGCGTCAAGAGCAGGAGATTATGCAAAAGTTGCCGAAATCCAATACGGGAAAATCAAGGAAAAAGAAGATGCTTTGCAAAAACTCGAATTGGAGATGCAAAATCATCAGAATGAATTGATTAAAGAAGAAGTTACGGCTGAAAATATTTCCGAAGTAATTGGAAAATGGACGGGGATTCCTGTAACAAAATTGCTTCAATCCGAAAGAGAGAAATTACTGCATCTTGAAACCGAACTTCATCACAGGGTTGTCGGTCAGGAAGAAGCCATCGAAGCGGTCGCAGACGCCATCAGAAGAAACAGAGCAGGATTGAGCGATGAGAAAAAACCGATTGGAAGTTTCTTGTTTTTAGGAACAACCGGAGTCGGTAAAACTGAGCTGGCAAAGGCTCTAGCAGAGTTTTTATTCGATGACGAAAACAATATGACGAGAATTGATATGAGTGAATATCAGGAGCGTCATTCAGTTTCGAGATTGGTTGGTGCGCCTCCAGGATATGTAGGTTACGATGAAGGCGGTCAATTAACGGAAGCCGTGAGAAGAAGACCATATTCTGTAGTACTTTTAGATGAAATTGAAAAAGCGCATCCTGATGTTTTCAACACGTTGTTACAGGTTTTGGACGACGGTCGTTTGACGGATAACAAAGGTAGAGTCGTGAACTTCAAAAATTCGATTATCATTATGACTTCGAATCTCGGTTCACATATTATTCAAGAAAATTTTGAAAATATCACCGAGGAAAATCAGGATGAAATTGTTGATAAAACTAAAATTGAGGTTTTCGATTTATTGAAACAAACGCTTCGCCCGGAATTCCTGAACAGAATTGATGAAACCGTATTGTTCCAGCCTTTAAGAAAAAAAGAAATCGGAAAAATTGTTCAGTATCAGTTGAGAGGATTCAATGATATGTTGGCAAAACGCAATATCATTATGACCGCAACACAAGACGCTTTGGATTATCTTACCAACAAAGGTTACGACCCAGTTTTTGGAGCTAGACCTTTGAAAAGAGTAATCCAACAAGAAGTTTTGAATAAATTATCAAAAGAAATCCTTGCAGGAAATGTGAATGATGGCGACAGGATAACTTTAGATTATTTCGAGGAAACAGGTTTGGTTTTCAGACCTGTTGAATAAGAGTTAAATTTTTCTTCATATTAAATACTATTTTAAAACGAAAGGGCGTTTCTGAATCAGAAATGCTCTTTTACTTTTTAAGATAATTAATGAAAATGATAACCAGAAAATCTATAATTATTGGAACAATTGTAATTTTAGTTTCATTTAAATCAAATAAATATAATTATCAAAATACAGAGACTTTATATTTAGGATTTGAAAAAATGGAAGGATATTCTGATGAAAATCAACCTGATTATCGATGGTTTAGGAAAACATATATCAAATTTAAAAACGACAGTGTTTTCATTGACCAAAGTCCAATCGCAATTAGCAAGAATGATACAATATATTCCGCAAGTGATGGAGGATTCTATTATTATAAAGGAATTAAGAATAAAAAAGGAAATCAGATAAAAATTACAACAAAGGAAATTTCCTGTGGCAATTGTCCAACTATGGTGAAAAAAGATTCCAATGGTGAGTATGTAAAAGTCAAAAGAGAGAAGAATTTAATAGCTAAAAGAATTGGCAATGAGTTACAAATTGACAATGAGTTATACAGAAGAGTGAAATACGAAAAATTACGAAGTGAATTCTTGAAATAATTATACATTCAATATTTTCTAAACTAGGCCTCAGCTGATTTTTGGCTGAGGTTTTTGATTTTAGGAATTTGTATATTTGAGAAATATAAACTAAAACCAATAAATGAAAAGAATTTTGCCCATCCTATTTTTAATGACTTCAAGTTTATTTTTCAGTCAGACAAACTACAAGGAAATAAAAACTGAGAAATTAAATTTAGAAAAAGTTCAATTAGCTCAAAATTTCATCAAAACATATCTGAATAAATGTTCAAATAAAGATTATTCAGAATTTACAGATTTCAAACTTTCTAAAGGACACGAAAATTTCGTAAAGAAAAAGATTAAGGAAATATGTCTATGTGACGAGAAGCTGTATGGACTGATATCCCTTGAAAATCTTAACTCAGCATATAAAAACAAAGCTTCGCTTTTGGGAGGAGAAGAACTTTACATTTACAATGCTTCCACAGAAAAAAATAAAGACATCAAATATTTAAGCGTTTGGATTTCAAATGAGAATATAATTGAGGGAATGGTAATCACTTCATACAAACCTTTTAGAAAAAGAAATTAAATAAAAAACCTCAGCAGATTTGGCTGAGGTTTTTTATTTTGTTATATCAATGGTTTTATTTTACATTTACCAATTCCACATCAAAAATAATGGTAGAACCTCCCGGAATTGCACTTCCAGCGCCTTGGTCTCCATAAGCCAAATCTGAAGGAATATAAAATCTATATTTGGAACCTTTGCTCATCAGCTGAATTCCTTCTGTCCATCCTGCGATTACATTACCCAGATTGATATCCGCTGGCGCACCGCCATTTTTGTCAGTCGAATCGAAAACAGTTCCGTTCAATAATTTTCCGGTATATTTTACCTGTACAACATCAGATGCTTTTGGTTTTGTTTTACCATCACCTTCTTGCAAAACCTCGTACTGCAAACCGGAAGCCGTAGTTTTCACTTTTGGATTGCTCTTATTTTTAGCCAAAAACTCAAGACCTTTTTTCTTATTTTCAGAGCCTTGCGCATTTGCTTCAGATTGCTTTTTTTGATGTTGTTTCATCATAAAATCTTGCATAAAGCTGTTCATCTCTTCAGCTGGCAGCATCTTTTTCTTCGTGCTGTCCATTTCCTCTTTGATACCTTGAGCCAGAAGTTCTGCATCTACTTTGAAGCCTTCTTGTTTCATATTTTGAGCTATACTCATTCCTATGTAATAAGACGCTTTTTGCTCATCTGTATATTTGCTGTCATCTTTTTTATCTCCTTCCTTAGCACAAGAAATAATACTAAGTGTAGCCACGCAAAACAATGCGATAGTCTGTCTTTTCATTGGATAATTTTATAATTTTTAAATAATGGTTGCAAATCTATCATTTATTAAAGAATTATCCCCACCACAAAGAAGTTTTCTATAACATAAGTTGATTAAGAATCCGAAATCACCTTATCCAAATCCAGCAGAAGATAATTAATATTCTGATTAATAGTTCTCGTTGCTGACTGCATTTGATTCAGCATCGATGCACGATTGTGTAAGTCTGATGAGCGATAAAGTCCACCACTTCCAAAATTCACGGATTGATTAGCTGAGCTCTCATCACTGTCAAACTGATACTGAATCCACCTTTGTTTCATATTCTCAATGATAGAATGTTCCCGGTTTCCGGTAAACTTTTTCTCCGTGTACATATACCAGATGAAAGGCGGAAAATTCTTAGACATTAATTTTTGCTCCCAAATGTCACGCAGGAGATTTCGCTCGTGGATGAACTCTACTTTCTTACCTTTAGGATTAAAAGTTGCTAAACCTAGTCCTGCTCCCAGCAAACCTCCGCCAATATTCACCGCATTTTCTACACCGTTATTTTTAATAACACCACCAGCTACAGAAGTCACTGCGCCTGTAATAATCGAGAAAAGAATCAGTTTGTTGTTTCGGTTGCTGTTCATATTATCTACATAATTGGCCATTTGCGCAACTCTTTCACCTTCGCAGTCAAATTCCGCAGCAACAGCATCCAATTCTGTTAGCGCAATACTGATTTTACTATTAATTTTAGTCTTCAGCTGAACCACTCTCAATTGAGATTTCAAGGTCGAATCTTTTTTCAAATCGATGATTTTTTCTGCTTCATCAATACTTTCCAAAGCATTAAGAATCAAAATGCTTTGGTCAGAAAAATAATTTTTGAGTTTCTGATTGGCATTAATAATAGAATCAGAATTATATGAAGGGACTTTCTGAGAATAATTGTATTGCAGAGGCGCTTTACAATAGCTGTCCTTCAACGTCAGAATATTTTGCTGAATGGTTTTATTCTTCTGTGAAACGCAAGACGAAAAGAATAGCAATATCAATAAAAGACCAACATTTTTCATACAAAATCACTTTTGTAAAACTAAAAATTAAAGACTTTTCAAATTATCATCCGGTGTATAATCCATAAAAATCCCACCATCCAAATTTACAGATTTGATTTTCTTTTTAACCGGAATATTCAGACTAGTCGATTTTTGATCTTTCTCCCAAACGATTGGCGTGAAATGTCCCTTCTCAGTCGTTCCGTCTTCATAAGTCAAAACCACATCAAAAGGAATAGCAAATCCACCAACATTATCAACCGTCAAAATCATCTGATTCTTTTCTTGAGAAACCGAATTGATTTTCAAATCGATATAATTATTAGTATAAAACCAATTATTGAAAAACCAATTCAGATTCTTACCCGAACCAGCATTCATAGAATTGAAATAATCCCACGGAATCGGGTGTTTCCCGTGCCAGTTGTCCATATAATGATGAAGCGCTTTTTTAAATAATTCATCTCCCAAATAATCCTTCAAAGCCAGATAAGAAAGCGACGATTTCACATAAGCATTGTTCCCATATCCAGCGCCCGAAAGCTGTGAACTCATTGTAATAATCGGTTGATCTTGTTCCGTAGAAGCATCATTAATCCAACGTTTCACACGGAAGTTCTTCATAAATTTATCCGCAGCTTCTTTCCCATTTTCATCAATTCCTATCAAATATTCCAAAGTTGTAGCCCAACCTTCATCCATATAAGCATATCGTGTTTCATTGATTCCCATATAGAAAGGGAAATAAGTATGCGCAATCTCGTGGTCAGCCGTCAATCTCGCATCCTGCAAATCATCCGGAATACTCGTGTCATTTATCATCATTGGATATTCCATATCAGCGTAACCTTGGATGGCAGTCATCACTGGGAAAGGATATTCCACACCAGGCCAATTGTCCGTAAACCATTTCAAATTATAGCGCATCCATTCCGTATATTTTTCGAAATCTTTTGCACCAGCATTGTAAGCTGATTGAACGCTTGCTCTTTTTGTTTTTAATTGAACACTGGATGCATCCCAAACGTAATGATTACTCAATGCAAAACAAAAATCCACAATATCATTCGCTTTGAATTTCCAAACGTTCCAATCATTCTGCTTTGTCACTTTTCCGGATTTCATTTCATCAGCATTCGCAACGTGAATGATTTTATCTGATTTTAAAGATTCCTTGAAACGTTTCAAATATTCAGGTTGAAGAACCTCATCAGGATTCAGGAAATCGCCTGTTGACCAAACCACAAAATTTTTAGATGCAGAAATAGCAAAAGAATAATCATTGAAATCATTGTAAAACTCCTGTCTTCCATTGTGTTGCAACATATCCCAACCGTTGTAATCGTCATAAACAGAAACTCTCGGGAAAGAATAAGCGACATAAAAAGTTTCTGGGTCAATTTGCCCTTCTCTCCCACTTTCCTTTGCCAATGGATATTCCCAATCAATTTTGATTTCAGTTTTGGATTTTGAGGCAATCGGCTTAGTCAGTTTAACCGCTTCCACAGTTCCCCAATCATCGCTGTTGATATTATATTTTTCTCCGTTAATAAAGAATGATTTAATTTTCAAACCATCTGTCAAAGCATCTTTTGACGCATATCCGGCTCTTGGCGATTGTGGTTTGGTCATATTATTCACAAACCGAATCGCTAAAACTTTCAACTCATCCAGACTATTATTAGAATACTGAATAGTTTCAGAACCAGAAACAATTTTAGTCGTCGCATCCACTTTCACATTCACATCATAAACTCCTTTGTTCTGCCAGTAATTTTTCCCTGGCTTTCCAGAAATATCTCGTGTTCCGTTGGCGTAAGCTTTTTTGATATTTCTCGGCATATACAGTTCCTGAGCAGAAATTGTCGTCCCAATCAGCATCAATCCTAATAATAGTTTGTTCATTGTTAGAAAATTTAAGTATCAAAAATAGAGAATAAAAACTAATTATTTGGACAGCTATCTCCGTCCTCCACTCCCACTCTTTTTTTGCACACGTTATTGCATTTTAAAGAAGCTTATTCAAAGCAAAAAAAGGAGTTCCGTTCAGGCCGGGCTGCAGATTCAACATAAAAACAACGTTATCATTTCATAATAAATGACTCATAATTCAAACAAGACACTCCCAATCACAGCAAGGCTACTCCAACTTTCAACAAGACAACTTCCAATCACAACAAGGCTACTTCCAACTACAACAAGACAACTTCCAATCACAACAAGGCAACTTCCAATCACAACAAGGCAACTTCCAATTA
>CAUSBY010000012.1:0-140431 GCA_963530025.1 uncultured Weeksellaceae bacterium | reverse complement strand
TATAAAATTCGGAAACGATTTTCTTGTGATTTCCGCAGGAAGATCAGATATCGATAATACAATCCGAGCCTGAGCTTTGTATGTTTATGATTTGGATTCTAACAATCAATGGAATTTCACGAAAAAACTGACAGCCTCAGATTATGACAACGATGCATTGCTGGGCGTTAATCCAACGTCTATTGCTGTTGAAGGAGATACAATTATTGCAGGCTCTCCGGGATTCAGTAGTTGGAATGGCGCGGTTTATATCTATGAAAAAGAAGGAAATAACTGGGCAGAAACACAGAAAATTACTTCACCGGAAAGTGTGGATTTTGGAAATTTTGGGATTGGTGTTAGTCTTTTTGCCGATTATCTTGTGATTGGAGCAAGTGGTGTTAATAACAGCGCAGGAAAAATTTACATTTATAAAAAAAACAATTCCGGAGAATGGATTTTTCATCAAAGCTTGACTTCATCAGACAATTTTGAGAACTCGTATTTTGGAAATTCGGTTAGTATTTTCGGTAATGAAATGGTTGTTGGCGCTTACACAGAAGTTGACACAGGAAATCCGTCTATGGCTTATATTTTCAAACTGAATGATAATGGAAACTGGGAAGAAATTCAAAAAATCCCAAGTTATGAATCTTCTGAACACACTTATTTTGCTTGGATGTGCGAGATGAAAAACGACAAACTTCTCATTAGCAGTCCGCATCTTTACGGAGCGGAAGCAGGAAGAACTTTGCTTTATAAAAAGAACAACCAAAATCAATGGGAATTTGACCAAGAGCTAAAACCTGAAAACGATGTTGCAGAAGATTTTTATGGTTGGAGTCTCGCAATGAATGATAATGAAGTCATTGTTGGTTCTGCAAGAGATGATTGGGATATTAATGAAGAAAATGAGCTTAATGATGCTGGTTCAGCTTATATTTTCACGTCAACAAATCTTGCAACGAATGAGAATAATCTTTCTAAAAACAATGTAAAAATCTATCCAAATCCTGCTAAAGATTTCATCAATATTACAAGTAAACAACAAATTAATTCGATTGAAATTCTGGAACAATCCGGAAAAAAATTTTTGGAATCAAAGGATTTAAAAATTAATATTTCTAATCTTTCAAAAGGCATTTATATTTTGAAAATAAAATTCTCAAACGGGAATTCGTCAATTCAGAAATTGATTAAACAGTAAATCAACACAAGCTTTGTCATTCAGTAGGAATCTAAACAATTTTATAAATTTACTTTCATAGAGATTCCTACGGAATGACAAATAATCTGGAAATTCCTTATCATATTTCAGTCCACAATCTCATCTTTTTGCTTTTACGATTAATTATATCTATATTTCGTTATCGATTTGACTAAAAGATGAAATTATTTCTGAAAATAATCCCAATAATTGTACTTTTTATTCTGCCTTCAACAATATACGGGCAGTCGGAAAAAGAATGTGAAGTCATTATCGATTCTGCGATTCAGAAGATGTTCCGAAAAGAACATACAAAATCTCTGGAAATGCTGATTCGGGTAAAATCGGTTTCTGAGCAGAAAAAATGGGCTAAATCCAACTTTCGAGCAACCAACAATATCGGTCTCAATTATTATCTGATGACGGACTTTGGCGAAGCTTTGAAATATTATCTCGAAGCTTATGACATTGCGACCAATATGCCGGACAAGAAACACGTAATGACGGTTGTGAACAACATTGCGATTCTTTATTTTCAGGAAAAAAACAATCAAAAAGCCTACGAATATTTCCTAAAAGCCTATCAAACTGCAAAAGAAAATAACCGAAACGACAAAGCTGGCGCCTATGCTGTAAACCTTGGATTAGTTTTGAATAAATTGAATAAAGTCAATGAGGCTTACAAATACATTCAGGAAGCGGAAACCTTGACCAAAGATGACCCGAAAGTCAACATAATGTACAAAATGGCTTTGGCAGAAAATCTTTATTTCAAGAAAAAGTATCAGGAATCTGAAGTTATTATTGACAAGTTAATTCCACAACTTCAATCGCCTGACGAAAATGAAAATCTGGTTTTCCTTCTCTTGATAAAAGCTCAAATAAATGAGAAAAAAGGTGATTTTTCCGAAGCAAAATCTTTGGCTCTACAAGCCAGAAAACTTTCTCCAAATATCAATAACAGAGAAGAAGTTTACAATTATCTTTCAAAAATCAGTGCGGAAACTAAGAATTATGATGAGTCTTTGAAGTATAAAGACTCTGTGATTATTGCGAATGATTCGATTTCTAAAGTTAATAATTCGGCTTTGTTCAATAATGGAAAAATTAAGTTTGAGATGCAGAATTATCAATTCGAACTTAAAGAAAGTCAGCAACGTTTGAAAGATGAAAGAAAGATTTTCTATATCATTATCGCTTCCGCTGTTATCATCATTTTGCTCGTTCTGCTTTTCCTTTATAATAACTCGATAAAATACAAACAGCAGAAAAAAATCACGCAACTTGAATTTGAGAAAAAACAAAGTGACAACCTGATTTTGACACAACAATTAAAAGAACAGGAAACTTTATCATTATTAGAAAAAGAACGGCTCAAAAATGAAATTGAACAACAAAACCGACAATTGACTTCGCAAGCTTTAACCATCTCCAGCAGAAATGATGTGGTTGAAGAAATCATTGAAGCGATTGTCAATCAACCCGAGATTTCCAATAATTCGAATTTGGTAAAATCAATCAAAGATTTAAAAATTCAATTAAAAAATAATAATCAATGGGATAGTTTTTTCAAACATTTTGAAGGTGTGAACCAAAATTTCATCACGACTTTGAAAGAAAGACATCCTGATTTGAGTTCCTCCGAAATCAGATTTATCTGTTATGTTTATATGAATCTGAGTCATAAAGAGATTGCATCGATTCTCAACATCAGTCCGGAATCCTGCAGAAAAAGAAAGGAAAGAATCAGCAAAAAACTGAATCTCCCTGAAAAAATAAATCTATTCGACTACATATCAACAATTTAAACATTTACTCGTCACAAATAAAAATTAAAACTGTCACAATATGTCACGCTAATATTGATATGATTTTTTTTGTTTTTCATCAATTTTACATCAATAAATTTTTGAATATGAAGAAAATATTGACTCTATTTTTATTGGCAATCTGTTCCGGCCTTTCGACAAATATGATGGCGCAGTTGTCATTTCTAACTTCGCCGGATTATGGGCAAGTCTTTGATGTAACTTACGACCCAATCAAGCCTGATGTTTTGTACGCCAACACTGTGACCAATCACATTGTGAAAAGTTCTGATAATGGAAAAAATTGGGAAGTTTTGTATTCTTTTCCGCTAGACCTCAGTTTTGGAACGATTAAGGATTTGCGATGGACTCAAGACCAGAAATATCTGAGTTTTAGTGTGACTGCAGAAGGAACAGTTTACAATCAAGTGATTATCATAGACCCGACTAACGGAAATGTCATCAAAAGAATCGATTCTCCGAACGGAAATATGTCCGGAAACCTCATAATGTCCTACTCTATTACTGGAAATGATTATGAAAATATTCTTTTGCACACGACTTATATGTTTAGCTTTAGTCTTACAACGGATATTTTTTACAGCAAAAATGGAGGAAACGACTGGCAAAAAGTTTACACAAGTTCCAATAATGAAGGTGTTCACGTAAACAATGTTGCAATAAATCCAAGCAATCCGAATAAACTATTTTTGGCGAGAGGATTTTCTGCAGGAACAAAATATGGTGGACTTTTTGTGTCTGAAGATTCTGGAACTACTTGGACAGAAAAGATTGCTGGAACCAATTATTCAGCGATTACATTTGACCCGCTTGATTCTCAGAAGATGTTTTTAGGAACATTTTATTTAGCAGAAAATCAAGTCGAAAATCTTTATAAATCCACTGACGGCGGTAACAATTGGAATATTGTTCCAATCACTTGGACCGGACTTTCCACGAATAGCATTCAAAAGATTGTCATCAATCCTAAAAATACTGATGAAGTAATAATTCTGGAAGAAAACGAAGTCGTGATTTCAAAAGACGGCGGAAATAGCTGGACGAATTATGTTTATCCAAACAATGATTTGGAAAACAAATATTATTATGGACTGAACGCTACTTACAATCCGTCTAACAGTAATGAATTGATTATCAGCTCCAATTATTATCCTTTCCATTCTTTGGATGGCGGGATTACTTTATCAAGATTTAAAAATCCATTCAGTAATAATTCCAATAAAGTAAGCTTTCATAAAAGTGCGGAAAAGCATTTGTATTATGGATTAAGAAACGGATTTATTCATCAGAATTTCCAAACTGGAGAAGAATCAGCAATCAGTCTTCAACCTATCAATTTCACTCCGAATTTCACTAATAATGGACTTTTTACTGACCCTTTGGTTGCAGGTCGAGTTTATATCAGTACAAGCGGTTTTATGGGTTCTACTTTTGCTGTCAGTGCAAATCACGGCGCAGATTACTCGACTGGATATAGCGACTACGGATTGAATATTATTAAAATCGCAACATCAAAATCAAACACTAACCATTCTTGGGTATCTTTCAATGAGAGTGTTAGAAAATTTGATTTTACGAATATGAGCGGAATTACCAGTGAGGAAGTTTTCCTTCCTTCATTTGGAACTGTTTTCGGAATCAGCATTGATGAAACTAATGAAAATACAGTTCTTCTTTCCCAAAACAATGAAGTTTACAAAACCACAGACGGCGGACAAAACTGGACAGCTTCGGAAAGTGGATTGGAAGTTTTGGAAAAAGATGTAGATTATATTTATGATATTTCAAGAAATCCTTTTAACAAAGACCAATTGCTTTTGTCCACAACGCAAGGGATTTTTATTTCCAATGATGCCGGCGTAAAATGGAATCAAATCTACAGTGGCAATGTCATCAACAAAGCAGAATTTTCGCCTTCCAAAGACGGTGTTATTATAGCGACTTCTAACTTTATGAACGGAAGTGGAGAAGGTTACGCTTATCCGCCTTCACAAGTGAGAATCGTTTATTCAACTAATTTAGGACAAACTTGGAATGAAGTTTCCCCTGATACATTGGGTTATCTTTTCTCAGAATCTTCTGCCATTGATTTTCTGGATGACAAAAACGTAGAGATCTATTTCAGTACTATGGATTTAGGTTTGGTAAAATACCAAATCAATCTGGAAACTTTGGGAACAGGAAATAATTCACTTTCAAAAGCTGAACTTATCATCTATCCGAATCCAACTTCTGATTACATTAATATCTCTAATGACAAAATTAAAGAAGCAACGATTATAGATTTCACAGGGAAAACTTTGATAAAATCAACTTCCAAAACAATTGATTTGTCGAATCTTCCAAAAGGTATTTACATCCTGAATGCAACTCTTGAAAACGGAAAATCTATCTCGAAAAAAGTGATTAAAAACTAAAATTTCTTCATATCAAAAAAGAGACTTAGCAAAATTTGTTAGGTCTCTTTTGCTTTAAATTCAAGATTGGTCTCATATTTCCTATTCTATTAAACAAAAACTCAATTTCGTTATATTTGTTAACAGAAAACACTTTTTATGGAGATATTCTTACTATTGCTCATTTTGGTTTTTGTGATTATCATTCACAATAAATCAACTTCCAATCATCAGGCAACTCAAAATTCGATTAACCAGCTTCAGGAAAAACTGAATGCTCTGAAAACAGAAATCAACAGCAGACCTGTCAGCAAAATCGAGCCTGAAATCCCGATTATCAAAGAAGAAATAAAACAGGAAGACCCAATCCCAGTTCCTGAACCACCTCCAATAGTAGAAGAAATCATCGAGGAAAAACAACCGGAAATTATAGAAGAAATTGCTCCGATTGTAGAAACCGAAATTCCTCTTCAGGAAAATGAAACACCGAAAGCAGAACAAAAAGTGGCTTTCTCAACAGAAAACAAAGTAAAAGAAGTTATGCCTCCTAAAAAATCGTGGCTGGAAAACTTCAAGGAAAATAATCCTGACATTGAGAAATTCATCGGAGAAAATTTAATTAATAAAATCGGGATTCTGATTTTGGTTTTAGGAATCAGTTTCTTTGTAAAATATGCGATTGACAAAAATTGGATTAATGAACCTGCGCGTGTGGGAATCGGTATTTTAGCAGGCGCTCTTGTAATGGGAATTGCACATCGATTGAGGAAAAACTATTCTGCTTTCAGTTCCGTTTTTGTAGCCGGAGCGATTAGTATTTTTTACTTTACAATTGGAATTGCTTTCCACGACTATCATCTGTTCAGCCAGACTGTGGCGTTCATTATTATGGTTGTTATTACCATTTTCAGTGTGTTTGTCTCCGTTTCTTATGACCGGAAAGAATTGGCGGTTTTATCATTGATTGGCGGTTTTGCCGTTCCTTTTATGGTAAGCACAGGCGAAGGAAATTACAAAGTTTTGTTCACTTATATAGCGATTCTCAATATTGGAATGTTGATGATTGCTTACTTCAAAAAATGGAATTTGGTCACTTTATTGGCTTTTATTTTCAGTTGTCTGCTTTATTCGGCTTGGTATGGAAAAGGCTTTTACGATGATAAATTACCTTATCGTGGTGCTTTATTCTTTGCTACCATATTTTACCTTATTTTCAGTGTTGCTACTGTTATTCATAACCTTAGAAACAAAGGAACTTTCACGAAGCTGGAATATTTCATAATGGTTGCCAACACATTCTTCTATTTCGGAATGGGAATCAGCATTATTGAAAATTGGAAACCGGAATTCAAAGGTTTGTTTACCGTTGCGTTGGCTTTGTACAATTTGGTTTATGCGATATTTTTATATAGAAAATTCGGGTTGGACAAAAATGCGATTTATTTGTTGCTAGGACTAACTTTAACCTTCGTCACATTGGCAATTCCAATCCAGTTTAGCGGAAATTACATCACATTATTCTGGGCTGGCGAAGCCGTTCTATTGTTCTGGCTGTCTCAAAAATCAAAAATTGCAACTTTCAAACTTGGAGCAATTATCGTTCAGATTTTAATGTTGGGAAGTTTGATTATGGATTGGGAAAACTATTATTCCGGCAATGTAATGGAACTGAAACCTTTCATCAACAGGATGTTTATCACAGGAATCGTTTCTCTCGCTTCATTGATTTTCACTTACATTTTATTGAAAAAAGAGAAAGAAATGACCGACATTTTCGGCTTCGAGTTTCATCCTTCATCTTATAGAAATATTATTTTAGGTGTAAGTATTCTAGTCGGATATTTCACAGGAATGCTGGAAATCAGTTATCAAACTGAGGATTATATCGCCAACGAATATTCAGGAATATCCTATCTGGTTTTATATCATTTCTTGTTCAGCATTGGTATTATTTATTTTATTTTAAAACTGAAAGACCAATTTTGGAACAGTTTCACAATGCTTCTGGCATCGGTTAACATCCTTTTATATATCACGATTTTCTACAAATTGACTTACAACGAGATGACGGAAAATTTCGTAATGAATCTGTCTTCCAAATCGGCTTTTTTCATTCATTATATTTTGCTGATTTGTCTGGCATATTTCGGATATGTTTTGATTAAATTCAGAAATCAAAGCCTGTTTTCCAAGCTCTTGAATCACAAATTAGCTTTATGGATTTTCGCATTTTGTATTGTTTATGTTTTGAGTAATGAAGTGATGATTCACGGATTGATGTTTACCAAAGACATTGTTTCACAAGCAGAATTAGCGAAATTTCCAATTGTAAAAGCCAATGAATTTAATTACGAAAAAGAAATATTCATCGATGATAAATTCGAAGCAATAAAAATCCAAATCATCAAAATCGGTTATCCAATTCTTTGGGGCGTTTTATCTTTTGCTTTCCTGATTATCGGTATCAAAAAACAAAATCAACCATTGAGAATTATCGCCTTGTCTTTACTTGGAATTACGATTATCAAACTATTTTTCTACGATATCAAAAACGTTTCTGAAACAGGGAAAATCATCGCTTTCATCTTGTTAGGTGTATTGATTTTGATTATTTCGTTCGTTTATCAAAAGATTAAAAGATTAGTCGTAGATGAAAAAAAATTGTCTCCGGACGGAATTCTTGAAGAACCAATTGAAACCAATGAAAACCCAAAACCAAACGATGAAGAAATTAATTAGTCTAATATCAATTCTGATTGCTAGTTTTTCCTTTGCTCAAAGTTATCAGGGAAAAATCAATAAAGTCTCGGAAAACGGCTTGCATCAGATTTTGTTATCGCCGGAAGTTCGTTCTGCGTCTCAGAATAATATCGATTTTTTAAGAATTTTCGATGCTAAGAATAATGAAGTTCCTTATGTGATTTACAAAGGAAAATCTAATAATTCTAGTTTCAAAAATTTCACAATTATTTCAAAAAACGCAGTTCCGAATGTTGCGACTTCAGTCATTATTTCCAATGAAAACGCTTTGAATCTTGACCAATTGAATTTAAAAATCGCCAACACAAGTGTTGATAAAAAATACAATATCAGCGGAAGCAACGACCAAAAAGAATGGTTTGGATTGGTAAGTAATCAATTAATTTCTGATTTAAATGAAACGGGAAAAACTTCTGTAGAAAGAAATTTTTCTTTCCCATTGAACAATTACAAGTTTCTGAAATTTGATTTCATTGATAAAAACTCTTTGCCAATCAATGTTTTGGAAGCTAGTTTGGAAGAAAACCATTCAGTCAATCAATCGAAAACTGAATTACAAAACTTCACTCAAAAGATTGAAACGGATAAAAAATTAAAACAAACCAAAATCACGATTACTTTTCCAAATCCGCAAGTGATTGACGGAATCGGTTTCGAGATTTCTTCGCCGAGTTATTATCTGCGTGATGCAAGAATTTTGATTAATAAAACCAGAGTTTATAAAAAATCGACTGAAAATTACGTCGAAAATATTTCAGCTTTTCAACTCAATTCAAAAAGTAAAAACAGATTTGATGTTCAAAGTTTTTTTGCCAAAGAATTCATAATCGAAATTGACAACCAAGATAATCAGGCTCTGGAAATTAACAAAATCAATCTTTTCCAATCGCCCGTCAGTATTTTGACAGATTTGAAATCCAATGAAAATTACACGTTGAAAATTGATTCCACTTGGTCAGCTCCACAATATGATTTAGCCAGTTCTGGAATCGATTTTAATCAGAATTATCCAGTTGCAACCATTTCGAACTTAGAAAAATTAGAACAATCAAAATCTAAGGAAGCAGAAAAAACTTTCTGGCAAACGCCTTTGTTTATGTGGATTTGTATTGTTTTAGCCGTTGCAATTATTGGTTATTTTGCTGTTGGATTGGTTAAGGATATGAATAAGGAGAATTAGATTGAAAATAACAAACATCATTTACCTGATCAATTTGGAGTAGTATTTTTGCTTAGGTATTTAGATAAGTTCCGAAAAACTTCGATCCGTGCTGTATTTATTATGACATATCTTTTCCTTTCAAGATAGGATGAATCACGTTTAAAGATTGTTGTTTTACATCCTCGGGTTTATGAGTTTACGAATGTGGAAGGTTGTTAGTAGAAACCGAAAAGAGCTCTGTGGAATAGTCGGTTGGAATTCAATTTATGTAATTTAGGTTATAAGTTAACATTTAGGAAATTAAAGAATTCATTAGATTTGCAGATTAAACGAATTCAAATGAATAACCAAAAAAAGTGGAAGCTATTATTACAAGATTTTAGATTTAGAGAAAAAACTCCAGCAATTTCGACTGATGGAAGAAACCCTTTTGAAAATGATTATGGTAGACTTATTTCTAGTGCGCCTATTAGAAGATTACAAGATAAAACCCAAGTTTTTCCTCTAGAACAGAGTGACTATATTAGAACGAGATTAACTCATTCTCTTGAAGTTTCTTACATTGCAAGTTCTATAGGCCAAAGTATTGAAAATATTTTAATTAATAAGAAACAAATTGAACCAAAATATAAAGGATATTTAAGTTCATTATTAAGAGTTTCTGGCTTAGTTCATGATCTAGGTAATCCACCTTTTGGACATTTTGGAGAAGAAGCTGTAAAGAAGTTTTTTAAGGATTATTTTAAATCACAAGAATTTATTGATTATGAAAAACTTGTGCAAAACGAAAATAAATCAGATGCTCCTATTTTAAATATTTTTGAGAAAGCAGATTTTGAAAATTTTGATGGAAATGTACAAACTTTACGAATTTTATCTAAGTTATATTATTTTGGAGATGAATTTGGTTACAATCTAACTTATTCAACACTTGCATCTTGTATAAAATATCCTTCAAACTCAGTGAAAGGTAATCTGGGGAAAAATAAAAATATAAGGAAAAAGAAATTTGGGTATTTTGTGACAGAGAAAGACATTTACAAAGCGTTAAATAAACATCTGAAATTAAATAACAAAAGAAGTCCAATCGTTTATTTAATGGAATCAGCAGATGATATTGCATACAGCGCTGCGGATATTGAGGATGGAGTAAAATTAAAAATTATTGACATCTATGATGTTAGAAAAATATTTAAGAAAAATTTATCTAAAAATAAAAAAATCGTCATTGCTGAATTAGATGAATTGATAGAAAAACACGAAAAAGGCGAATTTGATGAGTCTATTGTTATTCAAAAATTTAGAATATTTACTCAAAGATTAATGATTTCAAACATAATTGAAACTTTTGAGAAAAATTATGATTTAATAATGACTGGCAATCTGGAATCTGAAATTATTGATATATCTAATGCCTCGGATATTAGAGCAGCCTATAAACAACTACAATATATCGTTTTTGATGATAAAAATATAGTTAAGAAAGAAATTGCAGGTTGGGAAGCTATTTATGGTTTATTAAAAATTTTAGTTAAAGCTTCACAAAGCCCAAATTTCAAAAAGGAAGAAAACACATATGAATCGAGAATCTATAAATTAATCTCATCAAGTCATAGATTTGTTTATGAAAGAATTGAAAAATATGAAAATCAGGAGTATAAAAAATTACAAATGATTACTGATTTTATTTCTGGCATGACTGATACATATGCAATTACTCTTTATCAAGAACTAAAAGGAATTAAGCTATAATTGAAAAATATAAAAGACATAAAAAACGGATTCTATCTTCATTTTACTGAACAAATGAAGATAGAGAGTTTTATGGGTTTTTTTTACGAACTATTTACGATTGGTTCAGCATATGTTGTTGGGGGTTATTTTAGAGATTTCTTACTTAATAAAGCAAGTAGAGATGTTGACATTATAACAGATTTAAGTCAAAACCAACTTATTTCATTGGTTAATAATTCAAATGTAAAGTTTAAAATAAATAGACACGGAGGAATCAAAATTTCTTTGAATCAGATAGAAATTGATATATGGACAATTGATAATAATTGGGCATTTAAAAATAATCTGGTTAAACTAAATGATAATGACGTAATTAACAGTATTGCTAAAGGATGTTTTTATAATTTTGATTCTCTTGCAATAAGTCTACATACATTCAATTATAATATAAGGTATTTTAGTGAATGCTTAAATAAAAAGGAACTGAATATTCTGCAAGAAAATTCTTTGTATAAAAACTTAAACCCTTCAATTGAAGCTAATATTTTAAGAGCAATTTACTTAAGTAAGACGTACAATTTAAATTACTCTCAAAACACAATTAATTACTTATTTTCGAAGATAGGATTTATCGCAGATAAATATAGTAATGCATTAGAAAGAATTTTAATTATTCGTGAACAATATCCTAAATACTCAATTATTAAAGAAAATGACATTCTTAATTTATTTTTTAATTTATTAGAAGGAAGAGATTCAAAACAATTGAAATTGGATTTGTAAAGTCAATATTGAAACTTGTTTTTTTAAATACTTTGTTCTTTAGAAATCTTTTGCGTTAAACAAAAAACCTTTCCAAAATTGGAAAGGTTTTCTTTATTTAATACTGAAACTTCCTAAAAGCTTCCAGTGTTTTATCAATCTCTGTATCGCCAATCGCAGACGAAATAAACCAAGTCTCATAACCACTTGGCGGAAGATAAATTCCCTGTTCCAAAACCTGATGAAACAGATTGTTAAACAAACCAATATTGGAATTATTCACTTCATTAAAATTACTCGCAGAAGTCACATCAAAGAAAATCGACATCATACTTCCCTTTCTGTTAATTCTGTGTCGGATTCCTTTTTCATTCAGGATTTTCCCGATTTCGAAATCCAAGGTTTCTGTTGTGTTATCTAATTTTTTATAGAAATCTGCATCTTCTTTTATCAATTGTAATGTTTTAAGTCCTGCTCTCATTGCCAAAGGATTTCCACTCAAAGTTCCAGCTTGATAAACGCGTCCTCTTGGCGAAAGCCAGTTCATAATTTCGTTTCTTCCAGCAAAAGCACCAACAGGCAATCCGCCACCAATGACTTTTCCATAAGTCACCAAATCCGCTTTCACACCCAAAGCTTCCTGCGCTCCACCAAAAGCCAAACGGAAACCCGTCATTACCTCATCAAAAATCAATAATGCGCCATTCTCGTCACAGATTCTTCTTAGGTTTTGAAGGAACTGATTTTCCGGCAAAATACAACCCATATTTCCGGCAATCGGTTCTACGATAATCGCCGCAATCTGGTCAGGGTTATTTCTGAAAAGTTCTTCTACTTGTTCGATGTTATTGTATTCGGCAAGTAATGTGTCTTTTGCTGTTCCTTGAGTCACGCCTGGAGAATTGGGACTTCCAAAAGTCGCCATTCCACTTCCCGCCTGAATCAAAAACGAATCCGAATGTCCGTGGTAACAACCTTCGAACTTAATAATTTTTTCTCTTTCTGTGTAACCTCTCGCCAATCGGATTGCGCTCATACAAGCTTCAGTTCCCGAAGAAACCATTCTGATTTGGTCAACATTCGGAACATTTTCTACAATGAATTTTGCAATCTCAGTTTCCAATTCTGTTGGCGCTCCATAAGAAAATCCTTTCTCAGCTTGTAGTTTTAGAGCTTCCAAAACTTCAGGATGCGTGTGACCGAGAATTGCCGGTCCCCAAGAATTGATATAATCGATGTAGTTTCTGTCGTCTTCATCTGTAAGGTAAGCACCTTTTGCAGATTTCATAAAAATCGGAACACCTCCAACAGATTTAAAGGCACGAACCGGCGAATTAACACCGCCCGGAATATATTTGTACGCTTCTTCAAAAAGCGCTGAACTTCTTTGGTATAACATTTTTGTTGATTGTTATTGGTTGATAGTTGTTAGTCTAAATTCTAACATCTAGTTTCTAATTTCTAAGCTCTCGGCTTTTTACTTTGCAGATAAATCACTTGTCCGGCTCTTGGCTCTTCACCAGCTTCCATTCTGTTTTTGGAATAAAGTTTCTTCAATTTGATTCCGAATTTCTGAGCAATATCGTGCATCGTTTCGCCAATTCCGGCTTTGTAAGTGGCGATGTTTCCTGATGAGTTTTTGCCTTCCAAGAAGATAATATCATTCTTCGCCAGTTTAGAATCCTCCAATTCATTATACTTCATCAGACGTTTTTCACTGATTCCGAATTTCTTAGCAATATCAGAAACGTCAGCATCCACAGGCATTACAAAGAATTTCAAATCGCCATTGGGATGATTTTTCACAAGAATATTTTTAAGAAGTGCTGTTTTCGTATTGGCGTCCACAATATCAGATACTTCCGATTGTTTTTTCGCGTACGAACCTTGCGAATAAGGCACTTTCACAGTTGGTGGAGCAACTTTCTCATTTTGTTTTTCCTGACCAAGCTGAGCCATAAAAACCGCATCGTTATTAAGGTTCGGATACAATTTCAAAATCGCATAATAAACTTCATCTTTTGTCGTATTATCAAATTCATAAAGCTTATACTTCTCGATTTTATCAATCAAAATATACGCATATCTCGGATTGGTCGCATATCCCGCTTTTTTCAGACCGTGCGCCCAAGCTTTGTAATCTTTCGGGTTCAGGTCAAACAATTTGGTGTAATATTTTCTCGTCGCCAAAAAAACCGAATGGTCTTCATAAGATTGTTTCGGGTCTTCATAAACTCGGAAACACTCGTTGGGCGCATCATCCGTATGTTTCATTGTTTTTCCCGTCCAGTCTTCCTTACATTTGATTCCGAAATGATTTTTCCCTTCCTGTGCCAATCGGCTTTGTCCGCCACCGGTTTCCAAAAGTCCCTGAGCAAGCGTGATACTTGCCGGAATCTTGTATTTTTCCATTTCTTCCACCGCATAAGGCGCAAATTTTTGGACATATTGGTCTTCCGTTTTCCAGGTTTGTGCTTTCACAAATCCAAGGACACACACCAAACCAATCCCAAATAATCTTCTCATTTTCAATATTTTAAAATATTTATCTTCTTATTTTTAGGAGCTTAATCCCGCTATCCACTATTACTCCTCGCGCCATCGCCTTTCCCATCGCTTGCTGTGGGGTAACCGTTACTATCGGGGCTATGAGATTCTACATCAATTCACTTTTCGTCAAAAAATAGAATTTTCAAAATCAATCAACGGTCTATTTTTACCTTTCAAAAACAGATTCGCTCCTTTGATTCCCTGCAAGCCACCAGTATGAAATGCAAGAATCTTTGAACCTTTCGGAAAGAAACCTTTCTCTACCAAATCAAAAATCTTCTGCATCATCTTTCCAGTATAGATTGGGTCAAGCGGAATCTGATATTCCTCAAAAAACCAATTTATAAAACGGATATTCTCATCCGATATTTTCCCATATCGATTTTCATCCGCATCAATCAATTCAAAATTATCTCTACCACTCCATTGCTTCACTAAGTTTTCCAGCGAATCATCCTTAACAACCTTGATTCCAACAACTTTCTGATTCTCATCTGCAAACTTCGAGATTCCAGCAATTGTTCCTCCAGTTCCAACTGCCGTGCAAAGATAATCAAAATCTTTGGTGTCATTTCCCAACATATATTGGGCACCTTCCACCGCCATTTCATTACTTCCACCTTCGGGAATGATGAGCGCGTTTGGGTATTTTTTACAAAATTCTTGTATTAATTTTTCTTTATTCTGATAATCTTCTCTTGAAACGAAGAAGAATTGCATTCCATTTTCGAAAGCTTCGGAAAGTGTTGGATTGTCTTTCCAATTATTTTCTAACTCATTTCCTCTAATAATTCCAATTGTAGAAATTCCGAATTCTTTTCCAAAAGCAGAAACCGATGCAATATGATTAGAAAAGGCGCCACCAAAAGAAATCAATAAAGGATTTACAGGTTTCGATTCCAAATAATGATTGACATTGAAGAAGAGTTTCCAGAATTTGTTTCCGGAAATTGTCGGATGAATGAGGTCTTCTCTTTTGATAAAAATCCGGACATCAAAATCATTTTTGATTTCAATAATTGGGATTTTATATTCCGGAATCTGAAGCATTTTCAAAAGTAAATAAATTCATTGGATTTGTAAACATTGATCACATCTCTGCTTTTCAAAGGTATCATTGAAATCCTTCAACAATTTGAAAAATTAAGACAATCGAATCAAACATTAAGGCTGCCAATCTATCTTTTCACTTTATATATTTCACACTCATCAAATAAATTTTAATTATTTTAAAACATAAATTATTACAAAAATGAATTAATCAATAATATTTAATTATTAATATTAAAATCATAAATAAACACACAATCAACTGAAAATCAAACATACTCATTTGTAAAATACTTTTTACATTAGAAGAATTTCCGAATTTATTAAATACTTTAGTTTTTTAATCAAAATCTTCATTGTAATATTGCTAAAGATTTAAGGAATAACAATTCTTATAATCGTAAAAACTAAAAAACAAATGATGGAGAAAATCATCATTCGCCCTGCTTCTGAATAAAAATTTTTAGTATTCGGAAACAGGGCGATTTTAATTTATCACTCAAAATATCGAAGACCACATCTCATCAAATAAAAAAGTCCACCAAAATTGGCGGACTTTAAAGTAATATAAATTCTCGAAATTTATTTAGTTCTCTCTATGATCTTTTTCACTGCTTTTACAACAGCTTCTGCATCGATTTGATACTTCTTCATCAATTCAGCTGGTGTTCCAGACTCTCCGAAAGTATCATGTACAGCTACAAACTCTTGAGGCGTTGGTCTTCTTCTGGATAAAACTCCAGCAACAGATTCTCCTAATCCTCCAAGATAGTTATGCTCTTCTGCTGTTACAATTTTCCCTGTTTTTTCTACAGATTTAAGGATAATTTCTTCATCCAAAGGTTTGATCGTATGAATATTGATTATTTCAACTGAGATTCCTTCTTTTTCCAATTCGTCCGCTGCTAACAAAGATTCCCAAACCAAATGTCCAGTTGCAACAATCGTCACATCAGTTCCTTCTTGCAAAAGAATTCCTTTTCCAATCTCGAAAGGCATATCTTCCGGAATGAAAACAGGAACCACAGGACGACCAAATCTCAAATAAACAGGACCTTCGTGTGCTGCTGCTGCCAAAGTTGCCGCTTTTGTTTGGTTATAATCGCAAGGATTGATCACCGTCATGCCCGGTAACATCTTCATCATCCCGATATCTTCCAAAACCTGATGTGTTGCACCATCTTCACCCAAAGTTACACCTGCGTGAGAAGCTGCAATTTTTACATTCTTATTGGAATAGGCAATTGACTGACGAATCTGATCGTAAACTCTGGAAGTCGCAAAGTTAGCGAAAGTCCCCGCAAAAGGAATCTTCCCGTTGATTGTAAGTCCAGCCGCCAGACCCATCATATTAGCTTCAGCAATTCCTGTCTGGAAAAATCTTTCCGGTGCTTTTTCTATGAACTTCTCCATCTTTAGAGAACCAATAAGATCAGCACAAAGCGCCACTACATTTGGATTTGTATCGGCTAATTCTGCTAATCCAGCTCCAAAGCCTGAACGTGTATCTTTTTTTTCTGTGTATGTATATTTCATTTTATTGAGTGATTTTGATTTTAGATTTAGATTGAACCAAAAATCTAAAATGTTAGGTTAAATTTTTAAGTACTTGTTTTTAGATCTAATCCAATTGATCCAGATATTTGTCTAGCTTTTTCTTGTCAGACTTAGAAAGCTCATCACGGATATTGAGAAGATAAAGAACCTCTCTTCTGATCTCGTCCATCGTGCCTTTTTCATCCACCGTTTCTGCATATGATTGCGTAAGATACATGTCGCAAACTTGACCTACATAGTTGTATAGATGTTTTGACAGGTTCTTATTTTCAAATATTGGCAATCCATTTTGGATATTGGTACAGTATTTTGGAGCTCCTTTCAATAAATCCTTTGACTCCGGATTATCTATTGACAGCGTCGCCATTTCTTTATTCTCTTTCTTGTAAGTAGAGACGTATTCCGGGATATATTTGTCATAAGCATAAGCACTATCAGAATATACCGCCGTAGAATCTGCATAATCTTCTTCCCATCTTTTCTGTTCCAACATCAGGGAATCCATTCTTCTCTGATGTTTCATCATACTTTGCTTATGGTCAAAATAGACATAAGCATCAGTATCTTTGATGCTTTTCAGAACAAAATGTTCGGTATCAAATTTATCATCATTAATTCCGGCTTTCAGAACAAGACCTTTCAAATTATTGGAATAATTACTTCTTGTGAAAACTTTGATGATACCATTGAGCGCACCGAAAGTATTAATAGGATAACTTTCATTGATACAAACCTTCAATGATTCATCTTTATTAGCTTCTTTGAAGTTCAGCAAATAATATTGACAAGGCATTCCCAAAATAGTCTCCGTCCCTTCAATTTTCTTGACCTCGACATCTTTAGTTTTCCCATCCAGAGAAGAACCGTAAGCTATCTGAGAAAAATATGGCGAATAAAAGCTATTTTCCAACTGACTATTCATACTGAAACTTACCGGACTTACACCTAAATTATCAACAAAGACATTCAGTGGAAATTGATCCACCTTTGCATTTACCAATAATTCATTGGATGCATTCCCGAAAACATCAATATCAATGGTTTTATTCTTGTTTTTAGAATCAACAACACTGTATTTCAGTTCTTTTGTGAACACAATCTTTTTGTTCTGAGCAAAAGTCAAAATACAACTGAAGACAAGAAAAAACACTGTGATCTTTTTCAAAGCAATGATGATTAATAATCAGCTGGCGCTTCCAGATACAATTGTTTGAAAGCTGTTTCCAACTGCTCATCATTTGGCGCTTTACCATGCCAAGCATGACTTCCTACCATAAAATCTACTCCACTACCCATCTCCGTATGAAGAAGAATAGCTACTGGTTTTCCTTTTCCAGTCTCAGATTTCGCTTTATTAAGAATCGCAATAACAGCCTCTAGGTCGTTACCTTTTTTCTCTTCAAGAACCAACCATCCAAATGCTTCCAATTTTGCATGAAGATTACCTAACGACAATACATCATCCGTATCCCCATCAATCTGTCTTCCGTTATAATCTATAGTTGAAATGATATTATCCACTTTCTTCGCAGATGCGTACATCAATGCTTCCCAATTTTGTCCTTCCTGCAACTCACCATCGCCGTGAAGTGTATAGACCAAAGACTTGTCTCCATCCAATTTTTTACCTTGAGCCGCACCCAATGCTACAGATAAACCTTGCCCCAAAGACCCCGATGCTACTCTAATTCCTGGTAAACCTTCGTGAGTTGTTGGGTGGCCTTGTAATCTGGAATTCAGTTTTCTGAAAGTTGCCAATTCTGGAACCGGAAAAAATCCGAATCTCGCCAATGTGCTATAAAATACCGGAGAAATGTGACCATTGGAAAGAAAGAAAAGATCTTCATTCTTCCCCTCCATTGTAAAAGGTAATTTATAATTTAAAACTTCACCATAAAGTGCTACGAAATATTCTGTACAACCAAGAGATCCTCCAGGGTGACCACTATTTACAGCGTGAACCATTCTCAGAATATCTCTTCTGATTTGCGTTGAAAGGCTTTTCAGCTCTTCGATTGATTTGCTCATTTTGTTAGATTTGCTTTCTTGCGAAAATACGACTTTTTTATGAGGTCTAAAAATGAGATTATCCATAGATTAAAAACAAAAAAACTCCGATTAAAAATCGGAGTGATATTTTGCTGCTATCAAAAGCTTATTTTAAATAAAAATTATAACCCAGAATTACAGCACCTGTAGTCTCTTTCGCAGAAACAGCATAAGGACCGTAATATCCTCTATCATATTTACTCGAAACACTCTGGTAACCCAAATACAACTCACCCGTTGGCATATTATAGAAAAACTTAGGTAAAGCATAGAAACCTCCATTCACATTACTGTTAGTTGAGATTGCATAACCTAAATCCAAACCAACACCAATTGGAGCTCCCGTGAAAGAGTACTTTCCAGAAACTGCTACCGGGATAAACCCAAAGTCATCTCCTTTCACCGTCCCACCTGGAACATCATATTTCTCTGCAACATAATGTGAATAACCCGTTGCTACACCTAAATCAAATCCTTTAGCGATATTCCATCTGTAGGCAGCATCCAACCCCAAAGTAAAGGAAGAATTATCTGTTGTAGGAACACCAATATGAGCTCCTATTTTAAAACCTTCTTGCGCACTAGCAAGCCCAAAAACCGCAAAAGCAGTTAGTAAAAGAAACTTTTTCATAGTTCTAAAAATTTAAATTTTTCAAATAACTATTACCAAGTTCTATACCAAAAAGAAATTTCTATTTTCTCTCAACGCTATTGTAAGCCATAATAATCTTTTTGACCACAGGGTGCCTTACCACATCTTCCTCGGTAAGATGCACAAATCCAATCTCCTCTACATCTTTCAGAATCGTCATAGATTCTTTCAACCCTGACTGCTGGTTTTTTGGTAAATCGATTTGACTTGGATCACCTGTGATGATGAACTTCGCATTCATTCCCATCCTTGTCAAGAACATTTTCATTTGAGAATGAGTTGTATTTTGAGCTTCGTCCAAGATAACAAAAGCTTCATCCAAAGTTCTACCTCTCATGAACGCCAAGGGCGCAACCTCTATGATTCTCTTCTCCATGTAACCCTCCAACTTTTCATGCGGAATCATATCACGCAATGCATCGTAAAGAGGCTGCATATATGGATCCAGTTTTTCTTTCAGATCACCAGGAAGAAAACCAAGACTTTCGCCTGCTTCTACAGCAGGTCTCGTTAAAATGATTCTTTTAACTTCTTTATCTCGAAGCGCCCTTACTGCAAGAGCGACACTTGTATAAGTCTTACCTGTCCCTGCTGGACCGATTGCAAAAACCATATCTTTTTTCTCAGAAACTTTGACCAATTTTTTAAGATTGGTTGTTTTCGCTTTGATAATCTTACCATTAACACCTTTTACAATGATATCCTGATCGAATACCAATTGTTTTTCAGAATCATCCTTTATCTTTAATATAGATTCCAACTGCTTGATGTCTATTGAATTGTGTTTAGAAATATAATCCGAAACATCATCAAGTTTCTTCTTCAGCAAATCCAAAGTTTCCCGATTCCCCATAGCGAAGACAAAATTATCTCTACCTGTGATCTTAAGTGTTGGAAAACTGGATTTTATAAGATTAAAATTTTGATTTTGAACACCATAAAACGTTTTGGTGTTTATACCTTCAAGTTCATAATTTATTTCGAACATATAGAATATTAGTAGTTAGTCTAACAAATATATGAATAGATTTGATATGTTATGACGGTTAAAAAATTGATTTATATTAAATTTGCAACAAATTCTTAAAACAAATGTCAGTTATAACCCTTACTTCAGATTATGGACTTGTGGACCACCGCGTTGCAAGCATGAAAGGCAAGATCCTCAGTTGGAGCGAAGAAGTAAAGGCAGTAGACATTACACACGACATTACACCCTACAACCTTTTGCAAACGGCTTATATTGTCCGAAATGCATACAAATTCTTCCCAGAAGGGAGCATCCATATTATTTGTGTGGATAGTTTTTATAGTAAAGCAAGAAAGAATATTCTCACAAAAATAGATGGACATTATTTTATTTCCGCAGACAACGGCATTACAAGCTTGATGTTCTTCGATATAAAACCAGAA
The DNA here is from genome assembly GCA_963530025.1 of uncultured Weeksellaceae bacterium. Classification (GTDB taxonomy): domain Bacteria; phylum Bacteroidota; class Bacteroidia; order Flavobacteriales; family Weeksellaceae; genus Epilithonimonas. The sequence continues at coordinate 119,331 of CAUSBY010000012.1, read as the reverse complement.
GCTATCTATGAAATCACGCTGAACAATCGTTTTGATGATAAGGTTGTTTTTCCTGCAACAGACATCTTTGTTCCATCAGCAATGCACCTCTACAAAGGCGGATTACCCGAAGTGATTGGAAGAAAGATCAAAACCATAAAAGAAGTATCTTTTCCGAGAGCAATCTATAATGAAGCAGAAAAAATGATTATTGGGGAAGTGATGTATATTGACAATTTTGGAAATGTAGTCTCTAACATAGGACGGAAGTTCTTTGAGAAACATGCTTCGATATCAAAAAATTTCACTGTAAAATTTAGAAATATCGTCCTCTCAAAAATATCAGATCAGTACACCGATATTGTTACAGATTGGAGCAGAGAACAAGAGTTCCATGGAAAATCATCCGTTATCTTTAATGACGCTGATCTTCTGGAGGTTACTATCTATAAAGGAAATTTAACCAATGGTGCTTCTTCTCTTTTTGGATTAAGCACTGGTGAGAAAATCTTTATAGAATTCGAATAAAAAAACCGACATTACTGCCGGTTTATGTATAGTTGATTTAAATCTTATTATTGTTTGATAAGTTTCTTACTGAAACTATCGTTCTCTGTTTTCACTTGAACAACATAGTTTCCAGTTTTAAGTCTAGAAACATCAAAAGTATTTTTAGATAAACTATCTGTATCAAATTGTTTTACCAATTTACCCGAGATATCATAAACCTCAACGGATTTCATTTTTGTAATACCTTTCAAAGTGAATTGATTTTTAACTGGATTCGGATACAACGCTACATCTTTAGAATTCACAACATCATCCACAGCAAGCACTGTACAATTGAAGTTAGCTTTGAAGCCTGGCCCTGTAAAAGAATCATCTGACCTAAAAGTAATTGTAATTGCTCCAGACTCGTGTGTAGATTCATAAGAAACTGGAATTGTGCTTCCTGATAATCTTGCGGCTCCGCTAAACACAGGAGAACTAGACAATCCATTTCTCAATGTTATATAATGTGATCCTAGGTCAAATTCTGTAAAATTAATTTTAAGCTTCTGCCCTGGGGTATCTGGATAGAAAGTTTTTGTCCAATTCTCATTGTTAGAATAATTAGAATTCTCACCTCCAGAATCTGTAATTATTTTCCCACACCAAGTACCATCAGTAATGAATATTTGGGACTGTTGATAAGTTGCAGAACAGTCCGTTCCAACTTCCAATTTATAGAAAGAATTAGCATCAAGTCCATTGAAATTAAGAACCTTGCTACTTGTAGATCCAGACTGTACAACCGTTCCATCTGTAGTTTTTGTAAGACGATATTTCCATGTTGTCCCTGTAGCATCTGCTATTGTAGCTGTAATGGAATTACCTGTTAATGCACTTAAAGCAACTCCCGTAACAGTCACGTCGCATGAATTAATACAATCAGAACCTAAGCATGGTTTACCAGCAATGGTCTGTCTGATCAAATCTCCCGGCTGCTGTCCAAAACCATTTGCAAAACTAATCCCTACGGATCCTACCAAGTGACAATAACTCATGATTGTTCCTTTTGTTGTTGTTGGAAGAGGTCCATCGCAACCCTCATCTGCACCTGCAGCAGGCCCGCAACCATCTATAGCAGTATTATTACCGTTCCAAGCACAAGCATGTGTATGAGGAGAACCAAAATTATGGCCTAACTCATGCGTCATAGCTTCGATATTCCAAGAATATGTTGGGACAGCAATATTCTGAGAGTTCACACCACAATAAGAATATTTTAAATTACCACATATCGCATTTACCCAAGCAACACTTGTAGTTGCAGGATTTCTTAAAAGCTGAGCTACATCTCCGTTAAACGACGTTCTTGTTGCTCTAAATTGATTGAGAATAGCGGATGGCGTACCAGAATAAGGATCTGTAGAGGTCCAAACAAAGATCTCGCTTACAGCAACCTTTACACTCTCGTTATCATATAAAGTTTTAACATTATTGAATAATGCCGTTACCCAGTTTGAAGTAGAATTTACATTAGATCCATTTTGAGTGTAAGGTCCATAACCTACTTCGAAATATATTCTAATACAACTATTTGCATCTTTAGACGCTTTCTTTTGATTGGGATCAAAAGTGATTTTATTACTTTGATTTTCCGGAAGTTCTTCTGCACCACAAGAAAAAGGATTTTTAGATTTTAATTTATAATCGCTATAAGAAACGAAATCCTGAGAGCTCTTTGTTTTTCCCAGAACAATATTTCCAAACTCATTAGTAGATGCAACTCCTACAATATCATTATCAAAAAAACTGAATGCAACGACAGATGTATTGTCCCCTTTGATAATTCCTTGATAATAAACACCTGGTGTATAATTAGCATCACCCTTATCCGTTCCTACTTTAAACCCTCCAGCAAAAATATCATTCTTTACCAGTTCTACTGTAATTTCTCCGTCTTCGAATGGGAAATTAAGTTCCATTGCTTGCGGTCTTTCGCTTACTATTTTTTGTAGTTCAGTAGATTTCAGTTGCATTACTGTCACTCCATCTGCTTCATTTTTGTAAACCTCTTCATTTTTGGAAGCTACATCCTTTGTAAAAGGGCTGAACTTGACAAAATTCCTCTTAGCTGTCTTTTGATCTGCTACTTTCTGCGCAATTGGTTTAAGTCCTTGAGCAGACCCAAATCCAAAAACACATACTGAAAATAATAGATGTAGAATTTTCTTCATATTTTAATACAATTAAATTTATCGTACAAAAAAAAGGTTTTTTTTCCAAAATCACCTTCATAATTAAAACTTTAACAATATTATGTTAATTAATATTTTCAATAAAATTTGATTTTTTTTCATTTTAAAATCAAATAACCCCCTAATAAAAAGCTTTAAGATTAAAAATTTTCAAAAAAAATAGCCAAAATATATGTTTTGGCTATTTTTTATTAATTCTTATAAATTATTCTTTAATGATTTTCTTGCTTATCGTTTCTTTATCATTTTTAATCATGACAACATAACTACCTGTCTTCAACCTAGAAACATCGAATATATTTTTAGAAATAGACACCGCATCAAAATCTTTGATCTTTTTCCCTGAATTATCAAATACTTTAACTGAAATAATTTTCCCCGCATTATTAAGTATAAATTGGTTTTTAACCGGATTTGGAGACAATGTCATGTCTTTCAAATTAGCAACATCATCTACAGCCAATGTTGTACAACTCAACTGCGCTTTGAAACCTGGTTTGTTGATAGAAGCATCAGCTTTGAAAACCAATGTAATAGCTCCTGTTGGATCAGTAGATTCGAACGGACCTCTTATAGTAGTCCCAGTCATACTATTACCACCTACAAAAAATGGAGAATCTACGCTTGGTCCATTTCTCACATATAAGAAATCTTTACTCTGCTGAAGTTCGAACTCTTGAATAGTAATTTTAATTTTTTGTCCCTCATTATCTGGATAAAATGTCTTGACCCAAGACTCATCATCATAATAATTGGCATTCGCGCCACCAGCATCCGTAATCGTTTTTCCACACCAGACATCATCCGTCAAAATCCATTGTGACAACTGATAAGTACCTGAACAGCTTATACCAATCTCCACCTTATAAAAAGTACCAGGTAGAAGCCCCGTAATTGCAAAATAATTTTCTGTTTTATTACCGGATTGAAGAACATTACCTTCTGGCGAAAGTACCCTGTAGCTCCATTGCCTCACACCATCAGACAAAGCCGAATTAACAGTTATAGATGCGGAATTTTTCAAGACATTATCTATAGAAAATATAGTAGAACCAGAAGTGCAAGCATTGAAGCAATCCGTTACCAGACACGATTTTGAATCAACCCTTTCCCTCATTAATGCAGCAGGCTGGTCACCGAAACCATTGGCCAAATTGACCCCTACCTCCGGCAACAAATGGCAATAGCTCATAATTGTTCCACTTGTAGGAAGTGGTCCATCGCAACCCTCATTATAACCTCTCGTTGGTCCGCAACCATCAATAGGCGTATTATCACCATTCCATACACAGGCATGAGTATGCGGGGAACCTAAAGAATGTCCCATCTCATGAGTCATTGCCATAATAGTCCAAGAATAGGTCGGCAAATCGGAATAGGTCATATTGATTCCGGAATAAGCATAGCGGTAATCCGTACATAGGGAGTTCAAATAAGCAACACTGGTGGAAGAGGGATAGTTTATCAAATGCGCTAAATCTCCATCAAAAAATTTCCTATTAAGACTGAAATTCCATAAGTTGTCTTCGTAAGTCCCAGTATATGGATCTGCAGTTTCCCAGATATAAACCTTTTTAAGGGACATTTTGATACCATCGTTCGTATACAAGCTATTGATATTGTTGTGTACCGCTGATATCCAATTGATAGTATTTGTAACATCAGAACCATTTTGTACATATGGAGCATTACAAATCTCATAATAGAGTCGCACACAGTTATTGGTTACTTGCGGCGCTTTTGATGATTTTGGGTCAAAACTAATTTTCTGTTTTTCATTGTCCATCATTTCATCCACACCACAGATAAAAGGATTGGTACCTGTCAATTTTTGGTCATTGTAAACCACAAAATCTTCTAAGTTCTTAGCTTTGCCTAATGTCACATTCCCTATGTCATTAGCAGATGCAACACCAACAACATCATTATCAAAAAAACTAAAGGCAACAACCGAACTATTATCACCTTTGATAATTCCTCGGTAGAAAACACCTTTTTTATATTCGTTGATTTTTCTTTTATTGGTCTCGACATTAAATTCCGGAGCATAAATATCCACCTTTATCATTTCCACAATCAAGGACCTATCCTCAAAAGGAAACGTGAACTCTATTGTCGCAGGTCTTTCTGACAAGATAGCTGAAAGTTTGTTTTTGTCTAATTTCAAAACTCTCGCATCTCTTGCAGCTTGCTGATAAGTAATTTGTTTATTACTTTCATCCAAGCTGAAAAGGTCAACTTTTTGAAAAATAGATTTCTTAGAATGATAATCATTAACTTCTTTGGCAATTGGTCTCAATGTTTGTCCAAAACCCAAGACACCAAAGATCAGAAGGAAAAAGAATTGTAGTTTTATTTTCATGTTATTATAATTTCCCTACCAAAATAAGTCTTTTTTCTCAATTAAAAATCAAAAAAAAACGACATTAACCCAATTAATATCAAAAATCTACTCATATTACAATTAATTAAAAAAAATAGCCAAAATAAACTTTTGACTATTTTTCTATTAATACAACAATCTTATTCTTTAATTATTTTCTTGCTGATTGCTTCCGTATCTGTTTTGATCATTACAACATAGTTTCCTGTTTTCAGTTTAGAAATATCATAACTATTTTTAGAAATAGCCACAGAATCAAAATCCTTGATTTGCTTTCCTGAAGTATCGAATACTTTAACTGAAGTGATTTTAGAAATTCCAGAAAGTGTAAATAGATTTTTGACCGGATTTGGCAATAATAAAATACCTTTTGAACGATCAATATCATCTACACCAAGTGTCGCACAGCTGAGCTGCGCTTTGAAACCTTTTGCTGTAACACCAGCATCTGAAGTGAAGGTAATCGTAATAGCACCTGTCGCATGGGTAGATTCAAATGGTCCTCTAATGGTTGTTCCGCTCATATTAACAGCCCCTGTAAAAGTAGGCGAAGTTGAAAGACCATTTCTTACCGTAAGGTAATCATATCCTGATTCTAGATCAAATTCCTGGAACGTAATCTTAATTTTACCCGTAGAGCTGTCTGGATAGAAAGTTTTTGTCCAAGATTCATTGTCCGTATAATTGGCGTTTGCTCCACCAGAATCTGTAATTGTTTTTCCACACCAATCATCATCCGTCAAGATCATTTGACTTCTTTGATAAGCACCAGAACAATCTGTCCCCACCTCTACTTTGTAGAAAGTATTAGGAGAAAGACCATCTATTGTCAGGGTTTTCACAGTTGTACTTCCAGATTTCACAACTGTTCCATCCATTTTCACGACTCTATATTTCCATTGGGAAGATGTTGCATCAGAAATAGTTGCAGTAACAGCTGTCTTCGTAACATTACTTATCACCAATGAAGCAACAGTGATCGTACAGACATTGACACAGTCTACCCCTAAGCAAGCTTTAGAATCTACAGTTTGTCTGATCAGCGCACCCGGTTGTTCTCCAAAACCAAGAGACATATTAATGCCTACACTTGGCATTAGATGGCAATAACTCATAATTGTCCCTCCATTTGTAGGTAATACATCTGAAGTACATTCCAAACCTTCACTATCAATAATCGCAGGCCTGGCAATTGGACCACACCAGTCAATTGGTGTCATATCACCGTTCCAAGCACATGCATGGGTATGTGGAGAACCCAAAGAATGCCCCATCTCATGGGTCATTGCCATGATGGTCCAAGAATAAGTTGGAACATTATTATAGGTCATACTGATTCCAGAATAGGCATATTTGTACGTTCCGCACAAAGAATTGAGATAAGCAACACTTGTTGTAGAAGGATAATTGACCAAATGAGCCAGATCTCCATCAAAAGTTGGTCTGTTAGTTCTGAAAGCAGCTAGATTCTGGCTATAACTACCTGTGTAAGGATCAGCTGTTTCCCAAACATAAACAGTTTTAAGAGACATCTTTACGCCATCATTCACATACAAAGTATTGATGTTGTTATGAACCGCCGATATCCAGTTAACGGTATTTGCAACATTGCCCCCACTTTGCTGAAAAGGCTGGTTGCAGATCTCATAGTAAACTCTTACACAAGAATTGGTCATCTGTAGAGCTTTAGAAGCTTTTGGATCAAATTTTATTTTTTGTTTTTCATTCTCCATTAATTCATCTGCTGAACAAATGAAAGGATTGGTTCCCGTCAGTTTCTGATCATTATAAACCACAAAATCTTCCGAGTTTACAGCTTTGCCCAAAGTAATATTCCCAATATTAGGCGCAGAAGCAACACCCACCACATCATCATCAAAGAAACTGAAGGCAACCACAGATCTGTTATCACCTTTGATGATCCCTCTGTAAAAAACCCCTTTTTTATAATCCGTAACTTTCATTTTATTGGTTTCCACTCGGAATTCTGGGGAATAGATATCCACTTTTACCATTTCTAGAACCAATTCTCTATCCTCAAAAGGAAAAGTGAATTCCATAGCTTCTGGTCTTTTTGATAAGATATTTGACAGTTTATTTTTGTCTAACGTCAAAACTCTCGCATCTCTGGCAGCTTGTTGATAAGCGATCTGTTTGCCATTATTGTCCAGACTAAAAAGACTGACCGCTTGAAAAGCTACTTTTTTAGAATGAAAATCCTTCACCTCTTTGGCAACGGGTCTCAATGTTTGAGCAAAACTCATTACACTGAGAATCAAGAACACAAACAATTGTAATTTTTTCTTCATATTAAACTTTATTTATTTCGCACTAAAATAAACATTTTAATTCAAACATCAATTCAAAAACACAGTTTCAATATCAATTCATCAAAATCAACCATAGCAATTCTTTGTTTTCACTTCAACCAATAAAAAGTATCTTTGCAAAAAATATCGCTTCAATGCTTTATACAATTATAAAGGCAGTTCACATTATTTTTATGGTAAGTTATTTTGCCGGGATTTTCTATCTCGTGAGATTGTTTGTTTACTATAAGGATACTGATGAGTTTGATGAAGTGAAACAACAGATTCTCAGAAATCAATACAGTTTTATGGCAGTCAGACTTTGGAATATCATTACAGTTCCTGCGGGAATTCTGATGTTATTAAGCGGACTCTCAATGATTTTTTTGAATTCCGGATTAATGAAAACGCCTTGGTTTCATCTGAAATTGACATTTCTCTTGGGACTTGGAATTTATCATTTCTGGTGCTGGAAACGAGTTAAAGAACTGAAAAACCTCAACGGAAAAACACTTTCGATTCCAAATATTAAACTTCGGCAATTCAATGAAATTGCGACCTTTATTTTATTCGCAGTTGTTTTTACAGTAATTCTCAAATATTCCGTTATACAATATTGGTGGCAATTATCACTTGGATTTTTCGGAATCATCATACTGATAACTTCAATTGTAAAATTGATGAACAAAAACAAGAAAAAATAAAACTATCAACTACAAACCATCAACCGACAACTAAATTATGATAGCAATATTCAAAAAAGAACTTTGGAATTTTTTCGGAAACTGGAGCGCTTGGCTTATCATTGCGGCTTTCAGTATTATCTCCGTATTGTTTCTGTTCTTCTTCGAGAACAATTTTAATATTTTCGATATTGGAAGCGCAACTTTACAAAGTTTCTTCGTGCTCTCGCCTTGGCTTTTTATGTTCATTATTCCAGCAATCAGTATGAGAACATTGGCTGAGGAAGAACAATCTGGAACACTATTTTGGCTGTTTTCTCAACCTATAAAAATCACAGAAATTGTTGGTGGAAAATTCCTTTCCGTTTGGCTGGTTGGCATTTTATGTTTATTACCAAGTTTGGTTTACTATTACACAGTTTACGTTTTGGGTGTTCCGGAAGGTAATATCGATGGAAGTATGACTTTCGGGAGTTATATTGGTTTGACGATTCTGATTGCCGCTTTTTCTGCAGTTGGGATTCTGGCTTCGTCATTATCTTCAAATCAAATTATGGCTTATCTGTTGGGCGTTTTCCTTTGTTTCATTCTATATTTTGGGATTGAGCAATTAGCTAGTTATAAATTAATGGGAGGCGCAGATTACATTTTGCAGAATATCGGATTTTATCAGCATTTCTTAGCATTCACGAGAGGTCAAGTTGATACGAGAGATGTTTGTTATTTCCTTTTCGTGATATTTTTGGGATTGGGATTGGCAAGTTGGTTTGTCTCAAGAAAAAAGTAAAATGATAAAAGACTTCCAATTGGAACGCCGAATCTTAGCAACCCGACTTGAGCGGAAATCCTTTTTACGCAACAAAGTGGAGTGAAAAGATTGGGAGCGGAAGGCGGATTAAGCTGCCCTAAATATTTAAATTATAAAAATTCATTCTAATAGAAAAATGAATAAAAAAAATAAAATCACTTTGATTATCATAGCTGTTCTCCTGATTATTGGGATGAGCGGAATCATTTATAAACGTTTCGATTTGACAGCGGAAAAACGCTACACACTTTCTGATTCCACAATCAAAGTCTTGGAAAATGTAAAAAAACCGATGACGATTGAAGTTTATCTTGAAGGCGATTTTCCGGCTTCTTTTAAGCAACTTTCGAATGAAACCAAATTTATGCTGGACGAATTCCGAAAAATCAATCCGAAAATCGATTATAAATTTCGTGACCCGATTGCTGAGAAAATTCCGCAGGACACATTAAAAGGAATGGGAATGCAACCTTCGATTCTTCCGGATATGAAAGACGGAAAAATCTCAGAAATTGTGATGTTTCCTTACGCTGCAATCAAATATAACGGTTACGGAACTTCAGTTCCATTAATTGTTCAACAATCGGGAATTGATGCTGCAACTCAATTGAGCAAATCGATTGAAAACCTTGAATATAATTTCGCTTCCACAATCAAAGGAATGACGGAAGAAACTGCGAAGAATATTGGTTTCTTGGTTAATCAGCAGGAATTGGGACCGGATGAATTTCGTGGATTTTTGGATTTGGCAATGGAGAATTACAATGTTGGGCCAATCATTCCGGAAAACAAAACCGAATTGTCTCTGGCTGACGTTCCAAAACTGAAACAAATGGACGCAGTTGTCATCGCAAAACCAAGAAAAGCTTTTACTGATACAGAAAAAGTGATTCTCGACCAATACATTATGAATGGTGGAAAAACGCTTTGGATGATTGATGCCGTGAATGCTGAAATGGATACACTTTTCCAAGCCAAGAAAATTATGGCTTATCCGATTGACCTTAATCTGACAGATTTTATGTTCAATTATGGACTGCGAATCAATCCTGCTTTGACCAAGGATATGAAAAAATCGGCTTTGGTAAGAATAGTTTCGGGAGAAGTAGCTGGTAATCCACAATACAGCAGTTTTCTTTGGCCTTATTTCCCATTAGGAATTGCTGAATCTAAAAATCCGATTACTAAAAATATCAATCCTGTAAAATTCGAATTTCCAACTTCGATTGATACTTTGGGAAGACCAAATATCAAAACCAAAGTTCTTTTTGAATCCAGCGAAAGAACAACGAGTAAAACCGTTCCAAATTATGTTGCGCTTTCTGAAATTGTAAGAACAGACAGCATCGGAGAAATGGAACGTCCTACTCCACCGAAGATTTTCGCAGTGGCATTGGAAGGAAAATTCAAGTCTGCTTATGCTACACGAAGCGAGAAAAATTCTTATCCCGGATTCAAAGCTCAAAGTCCAGAAAATAAAATGCTTGTAATTGCTGATGGTGATATTGCCAGAAATCAAATCTGGAAAGGGCAGCCGCTTCCTTTGGGCGAAGATTTGTTGACAAAAGAACATTATGGAAATGCTCAATTTCTGAGAAATGCTTTGGATTATCTGCTAGACGATAGCAATATAATGGAACTAAGAGATAGAACAATAGAAGTAAGATTACTCGACAGACAAAGAATTGATGCAGAAAAATCTGACTGGCAATGGTTCAATCTTCTTTTGCCTTTGGGAATTATCGGAGCTTTGGGAACAGGATTTTATTTCTTGAGAAAGAAGATGTTTTCTTAGGATATTGGAAAACGACGAAGTCGTGATATATTGATAGAAAATAAATAAGCATTTTATAAAATGAGGTGCGAAGCTCCGAGATGTAATAATTACTGAAAATTATGTCGGAGCTTCGCACCTTTACTAATCTAAACCATTTTTTCTACCGACATTTCGATGCTTCGCATCTTTATTAACTTCAATATGATTATTTTTGTAAAATCTTATTATTGACAATAATGAAAAACCTTTTACTAGCTTTAATTTCCGGAGTTTTGCTTGCGATATGCTGGCCGACTTATGGGATTCCGTTTTTTATTTTTTTTGCTTGGGTTCCGCTTTTGATGGCAGAACATAACATTACGAAGTTCAGTAATATCAAGAAGAAAAGCTTGGCGGTTTTTGGTTTCTCTTATCTTACTTTTTTGATTTGGAACTGGGTGACTACAGGCTGGCTTTACAATTCACAATTACCTGACGGAAGCAAATCTCTTTTGGCGGTTCTGTTTCCTATTTTGACCAATTCATTTTTTATGGCTTTGGTTTTCTTGGCTTATCATTTTTATAAGAAAAGTCAGGGGACTTATTTTGGATTGGTATTTTTTATAGCGATTTGGATGTGTTTTGAGAAGCTTCATCTCGTTTGGGAATTCACTTGGCCTTGGCTCAATCTTGGAAATGTCTTTGCAGATTATCATCAGTTCATCCAATGGTATGATACTTTGGGCGCCACTGGTGGAAGTTTCTGGATTTTGGTTTGTAATGTTTTAGTCTTTTATACGATAAGAATTTGGGAAGCTGGAAGACAGAGAAAATCATTGATTAAGAATATTGCGATGTCTGTTGCTTTCATTGTTTTACCGATGATTATTTCTTTGGTTAAATATTACAATTATTCGCCGGAGACTGTTGGTTCAATCAATGTGACGATGCTCCAGCCAGCGCTTGACCCGTACAATGAAAAATATCAGAAAGACAGTTTAACGATTGAAGGTGATTTGTTGAAATTGGCTGTAGAAAATTCGGTTTTGAAGACAAGAGGAAGTGGAAAACAAAACATCGATTTGTATCTTTCGCCCGAAACATCATTGCCTGGTCCAGGTTCTATTAGTGAAAGAGGTTTTAATAACAGTTTGTTGATTAATAACATCAAAACATTTTTAACTGAACACCCGAAATCTGTTTTCTCAGGCGGAATTTCCAGCTATTATGTTTATAAAGAAGACGAGGAAAAGACTTCAACGGCAAGTTATCTCGACAGACAAGGCATTTGGATTGATGAATATAATTCCGCAATCCAAATCATACCGAATCAACAGCCGGAAATCTATCACAAAGCAATGCTCGTTCCTGGCGTTGAGATTTTTCCTTATATCAATTTCTTCAAACCAATCTTAGGAAACGTGATGTTGGATTTAGGTGGAACCACTCGTTCACTTGGAATTTCTAAAGAAAGAAAAGTCTTTGCCAATCCCTATAACAAATCTGTGATTGCGCCGATTATTTGCTACGAAAGTATTTATGGAGAATTCGTAACTGATTATGTCAAAAAAGGAGCAAATCTTCTCACAATTGTTACTAACGATTCTTGGTGGGGATATTCTCAAGGACATAAGCAATTGTTGGATTACGCAAAACTTAGAGCAATAGAAACAAGGCGAGAAATCGCAAGAGCCGCGAACAGCGGAACAAGTGCACACATCAATTCCCGAGGTGATATCGTGGATGATTTGCCTTATGGTGCAAAAGGCGCTTTGACTGCAAAAGTCAATCTGATTGATAAAGAAACTTTCTACACCAAAAGCGGTGATTTCCTTTCCAGGCTTTGTCTTTTCGTGATTGGTGCTTTGTTACTTTTTATTCCCGGGAGGAAATATTTGACGCGGAAGAAATAAGTGTGAGAGAATTTGAGAATAATTCTTAAACTCTAACACCCTAAAACTCTCCGACTCTCAAACTCAAAGATTCGGTAAATACCTTTCTTTAATAATATTCAAATGGTGAATGTTGTGACCAACGGTTAGTTTTCCGATTGTTTCCACTCTGATGTCATTTCCGTTAACAATTCCAATCAATTTAAATGCTTCTTCGGGAAGATTTTTAAAGAATTTGATTGATAATTTTCTGGTTAATTTGAATTCTTTAATCAAACTGTTCAAAGTTCTGATATCTGCATAAGAATTATCCGCCCAAGCTTCTTCATCAAATCCTGAAACCAAAGACTGGTCTTTTCTTGAAAATCTGAGCGCACGATAAGCAAAAACTTTTTCCGTATCTATCAAATGTTGCAAAAGTGTTTTCAAACTCCATTTTCCTTCTGCGTAAGCATAATTTCCTTGTTCTTCGGAAAGTGATTCATAGATTTCCAAAGTTTCATCTGAAGCTATTTTCATCTCTTCAATCCAGTTTTCTGAAGGAACCAAATCAAGGTAACGCTGTATATATTTTTCGAATTCTGTCATTTTAGTTAATTAGTTAGTAAGTTAATTAGTTTTAATCTTGATTCTTAAATCTTGTCTCTTGATTCTTTTAATCAACTTCCCATTCATAGAAATTCACTTTGTCATATTTTTTGAAACCCGCACTTGGATATAATTGATTTCCAATCATATTTTCTTTGCTTGTTTCAAGGTACATCCCGCAAGAGTTGGATGTTCTGCAAAGTTCTTTTACCTCCTCAATCAAAGCTTTAGAAAAACCTTTCCCACGAAAATTTGAATTAACATATAAGTCATTCAATAACCAATAACGTTTCATTCTTGTTGATGAAAACAATGGATACAATTGAACAAATCCAACCAATTTTTCTTCATCTTCTGCAACAAATATTTCAGAATCTTTTTCCTCTAATCGTTCAGATAAAAACTGTTGTGCACCAGTCAAATCAGATGTTTTATGATAGAACATTCTGTATTCATCAAACAATTGTGAAAGTTGGGCCAAATCTTTCTGAGTTGCTTTTCTAACATTATTCTTCATCTTCGTATTGTTCAAGATAATAACTGAAACTAAATTCCTCCATCTCATCTTCCAAATCTTCCAACGTTGTCAAAAGGTCTTCGAAAAGTTCTAATTGGTCAACGCTCATATTCACGAATTCGATATGAAGTGGCATTTCTAATTCTCCGGAAATCACATCCGAAAGCGCATCCAGATTATCTCCGAAATATTCCGGCAATTCTAATTTTGATTTCAGTTGTCCGTAAAAATCTTCGTAATCACCGATGTTGACGAAATCGATATATATTTCTTTCATTTTTCTAATTATTGTTTTTCAAACGATTTATAATGATTTTTTGTGAGCCAAACTTCTCCGTTTTTGGTAAAGACAATTCGGTCTGCATTTCTGTTTCCACAATTGTAATTGACGTCAGCTTCATAATATTGCTCGCCTTTTGGCAATTGTTTTTCACGATTACTGAATTTATCTCCACCAATTGCTTTTCCTGACAAAACATCACATAGATTTCTTTTAGACGGAATCCAGCCTTTGCTTTTCGCTTCGGATTTTGTGATATAAAAAGCCGGTAACTGATGATTAGATTTAACATAAGCAATCACTTTATCATCTTTCGTTAATTCATCAATCGAATTGTTGTCAGAAGAATTCTCAGTTTCAAATTCTTGATTAATTCTATTCTCGGATTCTGAAGCTTCCGACTTCTGACTTCTAACTTCCGACGAACTTTGATTCCTCTTCTCGATTTTATAATTCGAAATCAAATACATTACCGAGATTCCGGCAAATGCTCCGATGAGAAAGAAAAACAGGGTTTTCAGTTTTGGATTCATTGTGAAAAATTTCTATGCTAAAATAATGAAAACCTCGATTCTTACAGAAGAAAAAACAAATTTTAAAAAAAATTTATGCTTAACCTAATTTTTCTATATTTGGGCACAAAGATAAAAATATGGAAACCGCCATTATGGACAACCTAAAAATGATAGCTGAAACGGCAAAAGATTTTGCTGAAAAAAATATACGCCCAAATATTATGGATTGGGACGAGAGCCAGACTTTCCCAGTGGAATTATTCCATCAATTGGGAGAATTAGGCTTTATGGGAATTGTAATTCCTGAAGAATACGGCGGTTCTGGTCTTGGTTATCAAGAATATGTAACGATTCTTGACGAAATTTCACAGGTTGACCCTTCTATCGGATTATCTGTCGCTGCGCACAATTCACTTTGCACGAATCATATTTATGAATTCGGAAATGAAGAACAGAGAAGAAAATGGCTTCCTCAATTAGCTTCAGGAAAAGTAATCGGCGCTTGGGGATTGACTGAACATAACACAGGTTCTGACTCTGGCGGAATGTCCACAACTGCTGTAAAAGATGGTGACGATTGGATTATCAACGGTGCAAAAAACTTTATCACTCACGCTATTTCCGGAGACATTGCAGTTGTAATGACAAGAACTGGAGAGAAAGGGGCGAAAAATAATTCCACAGCTTTTGTTTTGGAAAAAGGAATGGCTGGTTTCACTTCCGGTAAAAAAGAAAATAAATTAGGAATGCGTGCATCGGAAACTGCAGAGTTGATTATGGATAGTGTTCGTGTTCCGGATTCTCACAGATTGGGAGAAGTTGGAAGCGGTTTCAAACAAGCAATGAAAATTCTAGACGGCGGTCGTATTTCTATTGCTGCACTAAGTTTAGGAATTGCAAGAGGTGCTTACAAAGCGGCTCTTAAATATGCTCAGGAAAGACATCAATTCGGAAAATCGATTTCAAGTTTTCAAGCGGTTAACTTTATGCTAGCTGATATGGCAACAGAAATTGATGCATCAGAATTATTGATTAGAAGAGCTTCTGACCTTAAAAATGCAAAAGCAAAAATGACAAGAGAAGGCGCAATGGCAAAATTATATGCTTCCGAAGCTTGTGTTAGAATTTCTAATAATGCTGTTCAAATCTTTGGCGGTTATGGTTATACGAAAGATTTCCCAGTTGAAAAATTCTACAGAGATTCTAAACTTTGTACAATTGGAGAAGGAACTTCTGAAATCCAGAGATTGGTTATCGGAAGAGACATTTGTGATTAGAATTAAATTCAAACACCTAAGTCTCTTTAGTTAAGGTATTTCTTAAAGTAAAGTTCACTCAAGCCGAAAATCAAAGATTTTCAAAACTAAAATACTCTAATGTGAACTTAATTTTCCCGATTCACAAACTAAACTTAAGTGTTAAATATTATAAACCCTTTCAAATTTTATAACTTTGAGAGGGTTTTTAAATTTAAATAAAATGAATCCTGATATCATTTCATACAACCAAAATCTTGAAATAGAAGATGAAAAGATTGCTGATATTCTTTCCGAAGAAATCTGCAAACATCTTCCGGAAGCTGATAACAAAATCTGGCACGCTCATCCCGTTTGGTTTTTAGACGGAAATCCAATTGTTGGTTACAGTAAACAGAAAAAAGGAATTCGGTTGATGTTCTGGAGCGGAAAATCTTTTGATGAAGCACAACTAAATGTAGAAGGCGAAAAATTTCAGGATGCTTCTATTTTTTATAATGATTGGAATGAAATTAATAAAGAAGATTTAGAACTTTGGTTGGAAAAATCCAGAAATATCCAATGGGATTATAAAAACATTGTGAAGCGGAAGGGTATTTTGGAAAGATTGAAATAATTTCAAAAATCACAAAAGTTTTTGAATACTTAAAAGTATAAAAGAGCTTTATTTCAAAATTTCTTCTTTGAACTTTAATTATTATTTTCAATATCTTCTTTTGTGACTTTTGTGGTTAATAAAAAATAAATGCTGTCTCCTTGGACGGCATTTTTTATATTTGTTAAAATTTTAGAAAAATAATGGAAAAATTAGATAGCCTGAATCAGGTAGCCGAATTTCACAAAACCTTCAATGCTCCAATTCTTGATACGCCTCAAATTCCCTCAAAAGAACGTGCAGCTTTGAGAGTTAACCTTTTACAAGAAGAATTAGACGAATTAAAAAAAGCAATTGAAGATAATGATTTGGTAGAAGTTGCCGATGCACTTTGCGATTTGCAATATGTTTTGAGCGGTGCTGTTTTGGAGTTTGGTTTGGGAGAAAAATTTGTAGAATTGTTCAATGAAGTTCAGCGTTCTAATATGTCAAAAGCTTGTGATAACGAAGTTCAGGCGCAAGAGACTGTAGAATTCTACAAAGACAAAGGAACTGATGCTTATTACGAAAAGTCTGGCGACAAATATAATGTTCATAGAGTTGCGGATAACAAGGTTTTGAAAAACAAATATTATTCTGCTGCAGATTTAGCAGACATCATTAATAATTAACCACAATAGACACAAAGATTTTCACAAGGTTCACAAATAAAATTATTAAGTTTTAAAATTGTGCTCTTTGTGAAAAAACTTTGTGAACCTTGTGTTTAAAAATAAAAAAACAAAATGAGAAAAATCTCAATATTATTAGGAATTATTGCGTTGATAAGCATCAATTCCTGTGCGGAAAGAGTGATTGTCAATCGTGAAGTGGAATCCAAGAACGATGGAAAAATGCTTTTGGGAACACAAACGCTTGACCAATTCCGAAAAGAACCTTTCAAAACTTGGTTTGATGAGGAATACAATCGTTATCAGGTTGACCAGACAAGTCTTTCTCAACTGAAAAAAGAAAAACTGAATTCCTACAATTTAGTTGTTTTCGTTGGAAGCTGGTGCGAGGATAGTCATAGGGAATTTCCGAGATTGATAAAAATTCTGGAAACTTTGAAGTACAACACAGACCGAATGCAAATCATCGCAGTCAATCGAAAAAAAGAATCACCATCCGGAGAAGAAGGACTTTATAACATCACTCGAGTTCCGACAATCATTGTGAAAAAATACGGTAAAGAAATCGGAAGAATTACAGAAATGCCGGAAACAGGATATTTGGAAAGAGATTTGCTTAACATTCTGAAAAAAGATAATAATTCAGGTTTGTTTAAATAATCAAAACTTGAATTTTCAAATCTCAAAACAATGAATAAATACACAGGACTACTTTCGTTTATTTTCGGAATCATTTTAACGGTTTTCGTTTTTCTGTCGTGGAGAAGCTGCAACAAAAAAGAGAAAGGCGCGCTCGTCAATCAAGATTATTATCTGATTACGAACCAAATCCAGAAAATGAACAAAATGGTAGTTTTGGAACAGGATTTCTCCAGTTTTCAGACACACAAAAGTTCTGCTGCGACAGTTGCAGGATTTGATATTTTGCCAAGAGAAATGGTTCTTTATACGACTGCAAAAGCTCAGGTTTCATACGATTTGAAAAGAATGAAAATCGATGTAGATACGGTTAGCAAAAAAGTTATTATTAATGAATTACCTCAACCTGAAATCAAGATTTTTCCAGATGTGAAAATTCATTTTATGGATGATTATGCCGTGAATAGATTCAAGCAAAGTGACATCAATGGAATTATGGAATCTGCCAAGAAAAATATGGCAAAAAGTGTGAATCAGGAAAGTCTGAAACAGCAAAGTAAAAAACAATTAAAAGAAAATCTTAACGAAATTTTTGTTTTGGCAAAAGCCTTGCATTATTCGATAGAAGACAAAACGAATACGTTTCCTTCCACCGAATTATAAAAAATCATCGTTATGAATCCTGATAAAAAAACCGAAAACAGCAACAGTTCTGAAAATAAAAAACAGACCGAAGATTTTAAAAATATTCCTGCTGCTTCTGACAAGAAAAGTCCGCCTGACATTGATAAAAAAGATATTGACAAAGGTTCTAAATTCAATAAAGATGGCAAAACAGACAATACAGAAAAGTAATTTTCACTTAAATAATTCATCAATCCTTTCATAATTTTTGAGAGGATTTTTTATTGAAAACTTATCAAATTAAAACATCTGTTTAATCCAAAAACCATAAAAGTTTTAGTAAAACTAATTTTGTTTAAGAAATTAATGTATATTTAATACTGAAAATCAAAGATTAACAATTTGATTTCGCTGTGTTCTTTAAATTCCGTTTCACTTAAAAACATTACAGCTATGTCTTATATTGTAGTAGGACTTTTCCCGAATCAGATGGAAGCTGATAAAGTCCTTTTAAAATTGGAAAACGCAGGTTACAATGACTACATTCTTTCTCATTCTGACGAGGAAATTTCGCAAAATGCAGCCATTGAGAAGAAAAATGGGTTTTGGAATTGGTTATTCGATGATAATCATCTCGACATTGCCCGTTTCGAATACGCAAGTATCGACCACAACACGATTACCGTACATCTGAAAACAGAACAAGACGCTCACATCGTAAAAGATATCCTAGACAACAATGGTGCAGTGAATGTTGAAGAGAAAACTAGAGAATATATGTTTGAAAATCATTCCGAAACGTTGCAGAATTATTCGAATTCTGAAAGTATCAATGCCAAAATCGTTGCAAAAGCAAAAAATAATCTATTCTTTACAAACAACAGAAAACCGCATCATCATCACGAAAAAAGAACTTCGGATGAAATCGATGGATTGGTATTTACAAAATTTAAGTAAAATGATTTGGACAGCTTTCCGTCCATAATTTATCCTGAGCTTGTGAAGGGCTCCCACTCTTTTTTGCAGACGATTTCTGTTTCAATAGAACTAAATGATAACGCAAAAAAGGAGTTCCGTTCAGGCCGGGCTGCGTAACCTCGGTGTTTTAATAATCTTTTACAAACTCAAACTATGAAAAACCTTTCGGATAAACTGGAAGGTTTTTTTGTTGGAAAAATTTCTACTTTGCGAAGCGCGCCCCGGCCTGAGTGGAGCTCTTTTTCTTTTTTGGCAAAAAAGAAAAAAGCGGGAACGGAGGACGGATAAAGGCGCCCAAAATATTAAAATAAAGTTAAATTCTATTGATATCCAGACTGTGACATCATTTTTGTTTAGAAAAAGACAAATATGTTTAACACCAAAAAATATTATTATGTCTTACACGATTATCGGGATTTTCCCAAACGAAACAGAAAGCAGAGATGTGATTACAAAACTGGAAAACGCTGGTTTGTACGAATACACAATTTCCAAGTCCGAAGTCGAAGCACTTGAAAATATTGATACTAAAAGAAAAGGTAACTTTTTTGATTGGTTATTTGATAATGATGTTGTTGAAAAAGACCGCTACGAATATGCGAGCATCGACAGCAATACCATTACAGTTTACACAGAAACCGAAGAAGATGCCAACGCGGCAAAAGCAATCCTAGACGATAATGGTGCAATAGATGTGGAGGAAAAAACTAAAGGTTATTTGGCTGATAAATACCCAAATACTCCTAATGAATATCCAATTTCCGAATCTAAAAAAGCAAGAATCATTGCCAAGGCTAAAAATGATTTATACTTTACAGATAATAGAAAACCAACGACGACTATCCAAGAAGGAATGGTTGACGAAATGGATTCTCTTGGAAATAAAGATTAAATTATCTCATAATTTCAAACAAAAAAGAACCGAATTTCTTCGGTTCTTTTTTATTGGCTTCATATCAATATTTATACAATTGTGGATTTCCCCAATTGGATGTTTTCATAATTATAATAAGATTTTTCCGAGAAATGAATATAATCTGCAATGAAATCTCCAACTTCTGATGTTGAATAATTCTGTTCTGCATTCAAATCTACTGTTACAAATTTGCTTTCGATAGCGTGTTCTACACTTTGACGCAATTTTTCTGCAGCAACGTTTAATTGAAGATAATCTAACAACATTGCAGCACTCAAAATTGAAGCAATCGGATTTGCAATTCCTTTTCCTTTAGCTTGAGGATAAGAACCGTGGATTGGTTCAAAAAGTCCATTATCTTCACCAATAGAAGCTGACGGCAACAATCCGATTGAGCCACCGATAACACTGGCTTCGTCTGAAATAATATCACCAAACATATTCTCTGTAAGAATCACGTCAAATTGTTTTGGATTAAGAATCATCTGCATCGCCGCATTGTCCACAAACATAAAATCTAATGCAACATCCGGATATTCCACAGCAATTTCTTTCACAATTTTTCTCCAAAGTCTGGATGTGTCGAGAACGTTGGCTTTGTCAATTAACGTCAGTTTTTTCTTTCTCTTTTGCGCATCTTGGAATGCCAAATGTGTGATTCCTGTGATTTCTTCTTTTGAATATTTGCAAAGGTCGTAAGCGTAATCTCCGTTTTCTTCCGTGAATTTTTCTCCAAAATAAATTCCGCTAATCAACTCACGATAAATCTGAATGTCTGTCCCATCAATGATTTCTTTTTTCAAAGGACTTTTTTTAATCAAAGAAGCGTAAGTTTTAATAGGTCTGATGTTAGCAAACAATCCTAATTCTTTCCTTAGTTTTAATAAACCCTGCTCTGGGCGAACTTTTGCATCAGGATTATTGTCAAATGCCGGGTCGCCAATTGCACCGAACAAAACTGCATCAGAATTTTTACATAATTCCAAAGTTTCGTCAGGCAGAGGATTTCCTGTCTGATAAATCGCTTCCGCTCCCATAATACCATAATCGAATTCGAAATTATATTGAAAAACCTCGCCAATTACTTTCAATATTTTTACACTTTCATTCGTAACTTCCGGACCGATTCCATCTCCCGGTAAAACCGCAATCTTATAATTCTTGCTCATATACTTTTTGTGTTTTTTGTTCAAATGTTTTTATAGCGTCTTTTTTACTTGTTAAGAAATCGATATCGTCATAGCCATTTATCAGGCATATTTTTTTGTAAGAATCTAATTCAAAATTTTCTGTTTTTCCATTGAAAGAAATAGTCTGCTTCTCAACATCAACAGTAATTTGAGTTGATGGATTCTGAGTAATTGTTTCTATTAAATCTTTGAGATATTCCTCAGAAACTTTCACAGGAAGAAGTCCATTATTAAGCGCATTTCCTTTAAAAATATCAGCAAAATAACTTGATACAACTACTTTAAAACCGTAATCTGTTAATGCCCAAGCCGCGTGTTCTCTACTGCTTCCACATCCAAAATTATTTCCTGCAACCAAGATTTCTCCGGAATATTTGGAATTATTCAGAACAAAATCAGCGTTTGGTTCATTAGTATGAACATTGTATCGCCAATCTCTGAAAAGATTTTCTCCAAAACCTTCTTTGCTGATACTTTTCAGAAAACGTGCTGGGATAATCTGGTCTGTATCTATATTTTCACTCGGCAATGGCACAGCCTGAGAATTTATTAAAACTAATTTTTGCATTTTTTTCATTCAAAATATTAATATTCCAAAACAGGGATTCTACCTTCCACAGCTACTTTTGCCGCAGTTAACGGACTTGCTAAAAGTGTTCTTGCACCTTGACCTTGTCGACCTTCGAAGTTTCTATTGGAAGTGGAAACGCAATATTCACCTTCCGGGATTTTATCTTCATTCATTGCCAAACACGCAGAACATCCCGGCTGACGGATTTGGAAACCAGCATCATTAAATACTTTATCCAATCCTTCATCATAAATTTGTTTTGCCACTTGTTGTGAACCCGGAACCAGCCAAGCCACAATATTTTCAGCCTTTTGCTTTCCTTTGACATAATCTGCAGCAGAACGGAAATCTTCAATTCTAGCATTAGTACAACTTCCAATGAAAACATAATTCACTTTGATATCCGTTGTTGATTGTCCGGCATCAAGTCCCATATATTTCAAAGCTTTTTCCTCAGATTCGTTTTGAGCAGTCGGAATTTTGGAATCGATAGAAATTCCCATTCCCGGGTTGGTTCCGTAAGTTATCATTGGTCTGATATCTTCCGCAGCAAACTCAAATTCTTTATCAAAAACAGCATCAGAATCAGATTTTAAAGTTTTCCAATACGCTACTTTTTCAACCCATTCCTCTCCTTTTGGTGCAAATGTTCTGTCTTTGATATAATCGAAAGTCGTTTCGTCCGGCGCAATCATTCCGCCTCTTGCTCCCATTTCTATGCTCATATTACAAACTGTCATTCGTCCTTCCATTGACATTTCTTCGAACACATTTCCTGCATATTCACAGAAATATCCGGTTCCGGAATCCGTTCCGGTTTTTGAAATAATGTAAAGAATCACATCTTTTGCCTGAACATCTTTGTTCAATTTTCCTTTTACGGAAACACGCATTGATTTTGGTTTGTTCATCAACAGACATTGGCTTGCAAAAACCTGCGCAACCTGGCTTGTCCCAATCCCAAACGCGATAGAACCAAAAGCTCCGTGCGTGGAAGTATGGCTGTCACCGCAAACAATGCTCATTCCGGGCTGAGTAATTCCCAGTTCCGGTGCGATAATGTGAACAATTCCTTGATATTGATGTCCGAGTCCGTATAGTTCGATGTTATTTTTCTTGCAATTTTCGGTCAATTGCTGAACTTGGGTTCTTGATAATTCATCTTTGATAGGCAGTTCTTGTCCCAAAGTCGGAACGTTGTGGTCAGCAGTTGCCACAATCTGATTCGGACGAAATATTTCCAAACCTCTCGCTTCCAGTTCCGCAAAAGCCTGCGGACTGGTTACTTCGTGAATCAAATGTTTGTCTATATAAATCACCTGAGGTCCATCCGGAACAGTTTCTACAACGTGCGCATCCCAGACTTTATCAAATAATGTTTTGTTTTGGCTCATTTTATTTCTATCCAATTTTTTGATTAAATGATTTCATCATATAGCTTAAATCATCATTATTAACTTCTTTCTTAGTATCCGCAATTTTCAAAAACTCTTGATATAAAAAGTCCAATTCTACTTTTGTCACATCAAAACCAATATTTTTGAATCGATAGGCCAAAGCAGAACGTCCACTTCTCGCAGTCAGCACAATTGAAGATTCATTGATTCCTACTTCTCTTGGGTCGATGATTTCGTAAGTTTCTCTATTTTTGATGACACCATCCTGATGAATTCCTGAACTGTGTGCAAACGCATTCGCTCCAACAATTGCTTTGTTTGGCTGAACCGGCATTCCCATCAAGTCAGAAACGAGACAACTCATTTCGTTCAGCATTTTGGAATTGATATCAGTAAAGAAATTAAGGTCAGGATGTTGTTTGATAATCATCACCACTTCTTCCAAAG
The DNA here is from genome assembly GCA_963530025.1 of uncultured Weeksellaceae bacterium. GTDB lineage: Bacteria > Bacteroidota > Bacteroidia > Flavobacteriales > Weeksellaceae > Epilithonimonas. The sequence goes on along the minus strand of CAUSBY010000012.1, from coordinate 95,593 downwards.
CTGTATTTCCGGCACGTTCGCCAAGTCCATTGATTGTACATTCGATTTGTCTGGCTCCGTTGATAATTCCGGAAATTGAATTTGCTGTTGCCATTCCCAAATCATTATGACAATGACAAGACAGAATCGCTTTGTCAATATCTTTCACATTATCTCTCAGATATTTGATTTTTTTTCCATATTCTTCCGGCAGACAATAACCTGTCGTATCAGGAATATTAAGAACCGTTGCTCCTGCTTTAATAACTTCCTCACAAACTTTTGCCAAGAAATCATTGTCAGTTCTTCCTGCATCTTCTGCATAAAATTCTACATCATCTACAAAATTTCTCGCATATTTTACAGCTTCAACTGCACGTTCCAAAACCTCTTCTCTTGTAGAATTGAATTTGAATTTGATATGAGAATCCGAAGTCCCGATTCCCGTATGGATTCTTGGTCGTTTCGTATATTTCAAAGCTTCCGCTGCAACTTCAATATCTTTTTTATTAGCTCTCGTCAATCCGCAGACTTTAGCATTTTTTACGATTTTTGAAATCTCCTGAACCGACTGAAAATCGCCAGGACTGGAAATCGGAAAACCTGCTTCAATAATATCAACACCTAAAAAATCGAGTTTCTCTGCGATAACTAATTTTTGTTCCGTATTCAGTTTACATCCTGGGACTTGTTCCCCATCTCTCAGTGTCGTATCAAAAATTTCAATTTTTTCAGGATTCATAATAGAGTTTTTATCTAATTTTGATGTTCAAAAGTAGAATTTGATTTATTGTTTATTATAGAAACACTTCAAAAAATACAATATTCGATTTGCTTAAAATAATTTATAAAAAATTAATTATCAAGTATTTAAATATTTAATTTTTACAATGTCAGAATTACAGAAAGATTTTTTATTTGTCCTTATTAAGTCGCTTTCGACCTCGGAAAAGAGACAATTTAAGCTATATGTCAATCGTCTCGGGATTAATGTCGATGCAAAATTTCTTCTGCTATTTTCTGAATTGGACAAAATGAAAGAATACAACGAGGAAATCATTCTTGAGAAAAAAATATCCTCGAAACAACAGCTTTCGAATCTAAAAGCGCATCTTTATAAGCAGATTTTAGTAAGCCTGAGACTCAATCCAAGTCATCAGAATAATAGAATGCAACTTCGGGAACAGCTTGATTTTGCCAATATTCTTTATCAAAAAGGTTTACACAAGCAAGCTTTGAAAATCTTGGACAAAGCCAAACAATCAGCTTTAGAATTAGATGAAAAAACAATTGCTTCCGAAATCATTGAACTTGAAAAAGTTATTGAATCTCAATTCATTACACGAAGTATTGATGGACGAGCAGACGAACTTATCCGACAATCCAGCGAAATAAGCCAGCAAAACAGATACGCAACCAGACTTTCTAATCTGTCCTTGAAATTATACAGCGAAATGCTGACGCACGGCTACATCAAAAACGATGAAGACCGAGAAAAAATCATTGATTTCTTTGATAAAAAAGTCACAAAAATTGACCTTAACAAACTGAACTTCACAGAGAAACTTTGGTATTACAAAGCGCACGTCTGGAAAAATCAGCTTTTGCAGGATTATAAATACACTTTGAAATATGCTTATCAATGGGTAGAATTGTTTCATCAAAATCCGGAAATGATAAAAAGTCATCCCGTTTGGTACATCAAAGGGAATACTTATCTGTTCAAGATTTTGTTTATTTATGGAAGTATCAGAGGAATTGAGAAGAGTTTTGAGAAATTCAATAATGTGGTGAAGTCTGAAATTTTTGTTCATAATGAAAACTCTCAATCCTTGATTTTCCTTAATTATTATAATACTCTGATGAATCTCTATTTCATTAAAGGAGATTTTTTCAAAGGCACAAAATTGATTCCCGAATTGGAATTGAAAATGGAAAAATTCCGTGATAAAGTAGATGAACATCATTTATTAATTCTTTATCTGAAAATTGCATCGATGTATTTTGGTAGTAAAAACTATCAGAACACCATAAAATACGGATTGAAAATCATTAATTCAAAAGGGAATATTCAGGAAGATTTGCTTTTCCATACGAGGATTTTGATTTTGATGGCAAAATTCGAAGCCGGTTTTGATGACGATTATGATGACTTTGTAAAAAACACGTTGAAGTTTGCTAAAAAGATGAAAAACCCTTCGGATTTACATTTCAACATTGTGAATTTTTTCAAGCAAATCGGTGATAAAAATTCGACTGAACAGATGTTGGCTTTCAAAGAATTCGAAACACAACTGGAAGAATCCGAAAAAAACCGATACGACAAAAGAACACTGATGTACATCGACATCCACGGATGGATAATATCGAAAGTGAGAAATGTAGATGTTATTGAGATTATAAAAGAGAAAGTTAAGACCAAATAAATATTAATTTTCTTTAAAAAAATCACTATTTTTGCATCTTAAAAAATTTCAGTCATAATGCTAAAAATTACACTTCCTGATGGCAGCATCAGAGAATATGAAGGAGCAGTTACTCCACTACAAGTTGCGCAAAGTATAAGTGACGGTTTGGCAAGAAATACAATTTCTGCAATCGTTAACGGAAAACAGACAGAAGTAGAAACCACAATAACGGAGGATTCTACAGTGCAACTTTTGACGTGGAATGACGATATGGGTAAAAAAGCATTCTGGCATTCCTCTGCTCACTTATTAGCTCAAGCAATTATGGAATTTTATCCTGATGCAAAGCTGACAATCGGGCCTGCAATCGCAAACGGATTCTATTATGATGTAGATTTCGGAGGAAAACCTTTGTCTGAAAATGACTTCGAAAAACTGGAAAAGAAAATCTTAGAAAACGCTAAGAAAAATTCGACTTTCAATCTTCGTGAAGTTTCAAAAGCTGATGCATTAAAAGAATACGCAGACAATCCTTTCAAAACTGAATTGATTAAAAATCTGCCTGACGGTGAAATCACTTTTGTGACTCACGATAACTTTACAGACCTTTGTAGAGGTGGACACATCCCTTCAACAGGAATTGTGAAAGCTGTCAAAATCCTAAATGCAGCCGGAGCTTATTGGAGAGGTGATGAGAAAAACCCTCAGTTAACAAGAGTTTATGGAATCTCTTTCCCTAAGCAAAAAGAGTTATCCGAATATCTTGAAAGACTGGAAGAAGCTAAAAGAAGAGACCACAGAAAATTGGGGAAAGAACTTGGGATTTTTGCTTTCTCAGAAAAAGTTGGTCAAGGACTTCCACTTTGGTTACCAAAAGGAGCAGCACTTAGAAAAAAATTAGAAGAATTCCTTTCTAAAGCTCAGAAAAAACAAGGTTACGAATTCGTAATTTCTCCGCATATTGGAGCAAAAGAATTATATATTACTTCAGGACACTGGGAAAAATATGGTGAAGACAGCTTCCAGCCAATCAAAACTCCAAATGAAGGTGAAGAGTTTTTATTAAAACCAATGAACTGTCCGCACCACTGTGAGATTTATAAAGCGCAGCAATGGTCTTATAAAGACTTGCCAAAACGTTATGCGGAATTTGGTACAGTTTACAGATACGAGCAGTCTGGAGAATTACACGGCTTAACAAGAGTTCGCGGATTTACTCAGGATGATGCGCATCTTTTCTGTACACCCGACCAATTGTTACAGGAATTTGAAAAAGTTATTGACCTTGTATTATATGTTTTTGGTTCACTTGGATTTGCTGATTTTACAGCTCAAATTTCATTGAGAGACCCAGAAAACAGAGAAAAATATATCGGTTCCGATGAGAATTGGGAGAAAGCTGAAAACGCCATCGTAACAGCTGCAAAAGCAAAAGGCTTGAAAACCGTAACTGAATATGGTGAAGCTGCTTTCTACGGTCCGAAGCTTGACTTTATGGTGAAAGATGCGTTGGGAAGAAGCTGGCAATTAGGAACAATCCAGGTAGATTACAACCTACCGGAAAGATTCGACCTTTGGTATAATGGTAATGATAATGAGAAACACAGACCAGTGATGATTCACAGAGCGCCTTTTGGTTCTATGGAAAGATTCATTGCAATTCTGATTGAAAATACAGCGGGAGATTTCCCACTTTGGCTGAGTCCAGAGCAGTTTACAATTTTGCCTATCAGTGAAAAGTATGCAGATTATGCAAAAAAAGTTTCAGAATCATTGGAAATTCACGATATTTGCGGATTGATTGACGACAGAAACGAGAAAACAGGTAAAAAAATCCGTGATGCCGAATTGAAAAAACTTCCATTTATGCTTATTGTAGGTGAAAATGAGGAGAATAACGGTACGATTTCTGTAAGAAGAAGAGGCGAAGGCGATTTGGGAGAAATGACAATTGATGCGTTCATCACCTATTTCAAAGAGCAGGCAAAACCAGCATTTGAATTAGGCTCAAACTAAATTAGACCTTATTAAAGAATATTAATTTTAAAATTTTAAAACCATAGCACTAAAAAGAAACAACAGCAGAGGTCCGATGAGACGCCCAGTCCAAGAAGACCTTCATCAAATCAACGATAAGATCCGTGCAAGAGAAGTACGTCTTGTGGGAGAGAATGTTGAACCAGGAGTTTATCCTTTATCTAAAGCTTTAGAAATAGCAAGAGAGCAAGAGTTGGATCTTGTTGTTATTTCTGATAAAGCAGAGCCTTACATTTCCCGTATCTTGGATTATAAAAAATTCTTGTACGAGCAAAAGAAAAAAACAAAAGAACTAAAAGCGAAGCAGGTAAAAGTAGTTGTAAAAGAAATCAGATTCGGTCCTCAAACCGATGATCACGATTACGATTTCAAGAAAAAGCACGCTGAAAAATTTCTGGAAGAAGGTTCTAAACTGAAAACTTATGTTTTCTTCAAAGGACGTTCTATCATCTTCAAAGATCAGGGAGAAATCCTTCTTTTGAAACTTGCTCAAGACCTGGAACACGTTGGAAAAGTAGATCAGCTTCCTAAATTGGAAGGAAAAAGAATGATTATGATGATGAGCCCTAAGAAGCCTGCAAAATAATATTAATCAATTTCAATTGATATATAAAACCTCAAATTAATTTTTTGAGGTTTTTTCATTGTAGCACAATTATTAAAGTTATGGTCTCAGAAATTTTTTGTAATTTTGCAAACTATTATTCCTAACTATGTTTAGGAATCAAAAAGAGAATATTGATAACAAATTATAAAAAGCAGAACAATGCCAAAATTAAAAACGAAATCAGGTGCTAAAAAGCGTTTTGCTCTTACCGGAACTGGTAAGATCAAAAGAAAGAATGCTTTCAAAAGCCACATCTTGACAAAGAAAGAAACTAAGCAAAAGAGAAATCTAACGCAAACTTCTTACGTTGCTGCTGTGGATACTAAGAGTGTTTTGAGACAATTAGCAATTAAGTAGTTTTTATAAATCTATATTCGGTTTATAAGAATTCCAAAACAAATTCAACAATTTAACCCTGAAATGGTGCCACTAAGAGTAATGAAATATTTACCGCACATTTCAAAAAAACAATTAACATTATGCCAAGATCAGTAAACGCTGTAGCGTCTAGAGCGCGCAGAAAAAAAGTAATGAAGCAGGCTAAAGGTTTTTTCGGTAGAAGAAAGAACGTTTGGACTGTAGCTAAAAACGCGGTAGAAAAAGCAATGCAATATGCTTACCGTGGTAGAAAAGAGAAGAAAAGAAACTTCAGAAGCCTTTGGGTAACTCGTATCAACGCGGGTGCTAGAGAGCACGGATTATCTTACTCTCAGTTTATGGGAGCTCTTAAGAAAAACAACATCGAGCTAAACAGAAAAGTTCTTGCAGACCTTGCTATGAACCACCCTGAAGCTTTCAAAGCTGTTGTAGATCAAGTAAAATAATTACAAATCTTTGTTATCAATATAAAATCCTGAGAAATATCTCGGGATTTTTTTATTTTTGTCAAAATTTCATCAATAATGACAAAAAGAATTATACTTTCTTTCATATTCTTTACAAGTCTTCAATTTATAGGAGCACAGAGTTTTATTCAAGCGTATCAAGACAGAGCTAATCAGATTTCTCAAACCAATATCAATACTTATTTGCAAGAATTTGAAGCCCTCGGAGTGAAAAGAACTGGAACAACACAAAATACAAACACCTTTAACTGGATCAAAAACAAGTACACATCCTTTGGTTATACAACTTCAAACTTTCAAGAACATTCTTGGACTGCTAGTGGTTATTCTTCTAAAAACTTAATTGTAACAAAAACAGGAACGCTTTATCCCAATAAATTTGTAATTGTTTGTGGACATTTTGATTCTATAAATGGTCCGGGAACCAATGATAATGGAAGTGGAACATCCATCATCTTGGAACTAGCAAGAATTTTAAAAGATGTCCCAACTGAATATTCTATCAAGTTTATTCATTTCTCTGGTGAAGAGCAAGGACTTTTGGGAAGTTCTAGATATGTTTCCCAAGTTGTTAATGGAACCAATCCAAAAATGGACATAAAAGTGGTCGTGAATCTAGATCAGGTTGGTGGATTGGCAACAAAAGCTAATACAAAACTTTATCACGACAGAGATCAAGCTTCTCCAACTAGCAATAATGCAGCCGCTGCTACTGCAGTTCAAGAATTAGCCAATTGTACTTTATTATATTCTCCATTAGCAGTCGATTTTGATCCAGCTGAAAGCACAGACTATGTTCCTTTTCAGCAAAACGGAGAAATCATCACAGGTTATTGGGAATATGAAGGCGGTTACAACAATCCTTATGTTCATACAGCAAATGACCTTTTAGTCAATATGGATCCCGTCTATGTTTTGAACGTTGGGAAGTCTGCAGTTGGATCAATACAACATTTTGCTGTGGCTTCTACTTCTGTCTTGGCTACAGACGATATTTCAACTTCAAAAATATTGGAATCTATACAATTCTATCCAAATCCAGCCAAAAACATTTTGAATCTGAAAATAGACAACCATTCAAAAGATTTTACTATTGAAATAACCGACATGAGTGGAAGTCAAATCTTCACAACAAAACAAAATAGTGATCAAATTGATATTTCCGATTTGAAGCCTGGTGTTTATCTTGGAACAATTTTGATCGATAATAAACGGATTACCAGAAAAATTATTATCGAATAGATAAAAAAAATCGTTTAAAATATCAATCCTAAGACTTTTCTTAGGATTTTTTGATTTTTATAAAATAATTTACGAAATATTAACGTTAAACCTTAAATTCTAAAATTAATATTATGAAAACAAATCTTTTGGCAGTTTTGGCTGTATCTTTTTTTCTTAAATCTTGTTCTCGGAGCGATGACGCGATAGAAGAAACAACTCAGGAAACTCCATTCTTCAATCTAAAAGTTGGAAATGAATGGGTTTATAAAACTTATAACAGAGCAGATTACACCTCTGAATTTAAATTCTCTGATAAAATCGATACTTTAAAAATTGTTGATGAGGTTATTTTAAATAATAAAAAATATGCTAAAGTAAGACATAGCTATAAAGACAATCCCGACCTTAATCAGAAATATGAATACTGGAGAGTAAATGACAAGGGACATTTGCTTAGTCTCAATCAAGACTTTTTTAATTTAGGAAATGACTCTGAAGAATATGTAAAACATCCTGGCAAAGATTTTTCATACTCGCATAAACAAGATTATAATTTAGATGCTGGTTATATGGGAACAATCATTTATAAATTATATTCTAACGAAACAATTACTGTAGAAAACCACAGCTATACAGTTTCACCATATAAAGGTGTTTTTACTCCTAGCAACCTAAACCCTACGCAACTGTCAAAAACTGTAAATAGTGATTATGTAGAAAACATTGGTTTGATTAGATACGTAAATCATGCTGTAATAGGAACTAGTAATTCCGAAGATCGTCTTGCAAGCTATTCACTTAAATAATCTCAGAAAATGATATCATAACAAAAATCATAAGCCTTAATAATAAGGCTTATTTTTTTATCATTATCAAAAACATTAGATTTGTTCTCAATAAAAATTAGACTATATGTTTTTATCAAAAATCAAATTAAAACAACTATCTGCTATCTCATTGCTTGGGATTTCCACATTATATTTTGCTCAGGAAAAATCAAATCCCGAACAAGCCAATGAAGACAATCTTAAAAAACACATCTATTATCTGGCTTCTGATGAGTTACAAGGGAGACTGACAGGTTCTGAAGGTGAAACCAAAGCTGCCAATTACCTTTCCGCAGAGTTCAAAAAATTAGGATTGAAACCTTATGAAAGAAAAGAATTTATCCAGAATTTTGAATATAGTGTAAAGCTAAATCCTCATGATGATAAAACTTCGACACTTGTAAAAGGTAAAAATGTAATCGCTGTTCTTGATAATAAAGCTGAAAAGACAATCGTTATAGGTGCACATTACGACCATCTTGGACTGAATGAGCACCACAACTCCACTCTTGCAAACTCTGAAGGACAAATCCATAACGGAGCAGATGATAATGCTTCCGGAACTGCAGCTGTATTAGAATTAGCAAGAATGTTTTCTCAAAATAAAACAAAGGAAAATGTGAATTACGTTTTCGCATTATTCTCAGGAGAAGAAGACGGGTTGATGGGCTCTAAAAAATTAGCAGAAACCATCAAAACAAACTATCCCAACACTATTTTCATGATCAATATGGATATGGTTGGAAGACTTAATAGCAACAAAGACTTAACTGTCGGTGGCGTTGGAACCTCTCCTATTCTATCAGATCTTGTGAAAAAATATAAACCAGAAGGTATCAATATCTCTCTTGATGAGTCTGGTGTTGGACCAAGTGACCACACTTCTTTTTACCTGAAAGATATTCCTGTTCTATTCCTTTTTACGGGAACTCATAATGATTATCACAAACCGACCGATGACTCTGAGAAGATCAATTATCCTGGAGAAAAAACAATCACAAACTATGTTTTCAGTCTTGCTAATGCTTTAGGCAATGAGAAAGAAATTCCGTTCACAAAAACCAAAGTCACAGCCACCAAAGCCGTTCCAAAATACAAAGTAAGTTTGGGGATTATGCCAAATTATGCAGATACCAAAAGCGGAATGGGAATAGATGGTGTCATAGACAACAGACCAGCAGCAAATGCAGGAATTTTGCAAGGCGACATTCTTACAAAAATTGGAACTTGTGAGGTGAAAGAAGTCTATTCTTATATGGATTGTCTCGCAAAAGTTAATTCCGGGGAGGAACATCCCGTGACAGTAAAACGTAACGGTGAGGAAAAAGTCTTCAATGTGAAGTTTTAAAAAAGTAAAAACCGATTGTCATTTTCAATCGGTTTTTTTGTGGATTTCTTTAGAAAAATAAGCTCTGATTCTCTCTTTTGAAAGCTAAAAAAACATACCTCTGTAACACCGATGAATAGAGGCTTCGCAAAGGTACTTAAAAAGACACGTGTCTTTTGACAAAAACGCACGTGTCTTTTCATGAAAACACACGTGTGTTTTAAACAAAACATACGGAGGTTTTTGCTAAAAGATCTATATACTATGAAATTACTACAAGAAGAAAAAGAAAGCAGCGAACAAAATGTTCGCTGCTTTCTTTTTTAACTAGACTTTATCCTATTAATTCTTAATGAATTTCTGAACGATATCTGTTCCTTTTATTTTCAAAAGATAAACGCCTTTGCCTAATTTAGAGACATTGATCACATTATTATTTGAAGTGATGTTGGATTCAGAAACCTTTCTTCCGTCCAGACTATAGATTTCGGCAGTTTCTGTCTTTTTGAAGTTCATAGAAACTGTTAGATTTTCTGTTACTGGATTTGGATAAATAGAAACAGTGTTTTTAGATACGTCTGCAACAGCTAATTCTACACATTGATATGCTGGAAGTGTATATCCAGACGTTGTCAACTCTTCACTAATAATATTAATATCATTACAAGTAAACCCATAAGTTCCCAACATATCGATAGCAGCCTGTCTTACAGCAACCGCTGCAGTTTGTTGATTGGAAGAGGAATTGGTCATTGCAAGACCTTCCAAGAAAATCCTGTCTGTTTTCTCTTTGCCGATTCTGTCATAGATTCTCATCAAAGATGTTGCCCAAATCTGTCCGTCTCTATGGATATTCGCTGTATTACTAATGCTTGAGGTATATTTTGTTGCATAGTTAGTAATACGTCCAGCCCAACATGCATTATGACCGTCCCAACTGAACATCCAGTTGTAATGCGCTTCTGATGGAGCCCACTGATTTAGACTTCTACTATATGACATTGCCCAATAATCTCCAGAACCTTCTCCCAATCCTTGCGCAGCAGAAGATCTAAGTCCCGTAACCCAATAATGAATGGCATGTCCCAGTTCATGCAAAACCACATCGGCATCCTCAGCATCATCTACACAACCTTCCCCGAAGGCTAATCTTTGTGAAGTAGGAAGAAAATGAGAATTATCGTCTCCGTCTAAACCGTGCGGATCAATCATCATCACTCCACCATTAAGTGTAGATTTACAAGCGATGCCTAAAGTTTCATTGATATAGGCAAGACTTCTATCTATATGATAAAAAGCGTTAACCGCTTCAAAACCCTGATCATTCCTATTGAAAAGAAAATCGGGAGAAGTTTGTGTAAAAAGCCCCGTTGAAGGCGTTTCAAAATCTGCAATTTGAACATATTTGCTTTTTAAACTATATACTCCATTTGAAAAAGTAATATCTGGCAAAGTCACTAAACTTCTTGCCGCATCCAGACTTGCATTGGTAGCATCATTATTGTCCACATAATCTCCACCATAGGCTACATGTGCTCTTGATAATGGATCTGGATCAAAAATATAAGCAGTTCCTGCGGCTTTCAGTTCTGCAGATTTTTGCTTTGGTTTTCTTTTTCTTTTATCATCGTGATGATAATTGGCAATATCCAGAACTCTGATCACTTCTCCAGAGTGAGCATCAATCATCGTTTCCCAATCTCCGGGAGTTTCGTAAGAGTTTATAATTACTCTGTGAACCAATTTTGTCTCTCCAGAATCTGTTAAGAATACATACAGATCATTTTCCTGATGTGTGATTTCTCCTTTAATATTGGCAGCAACCTTAGCTTTTTCAAAAGCATTTTCCTTACTGTAAGTAGGAGTGGTATTAACTTGTTTCAGTTTTTTGGAAACAGGAACATCTGTAGCATAGGTAACTTCTCCTTGCTTATTGAAGTGAACTGCAATATCGCCTTCATAAACAGGGATTCCATTGATAGTTTGTTGGAATCTAAGAGTCTCTCCCGATAAGCTTTTTCTGGAAGAGCTGAAATCAAAATTATCATTGGAAGTTGTTCCTGTCTTATTTGAGTTTTTGGACATCCAATCTCTTGCCTTCGATTCTAATGTTGTAGTCTGTGCATACATCGTAGAAAACGTCAATGCAAAACTCGCAACCAAAAAGTTGATTTTTAAATTCATATGTATCTTTTATAATTTAATGCAAAATAGTAATTTTAAGTCAAAATACCATTATTAAAATCAATAAATACAACTTTTAATTAGTAAAATAAAAACCAACCCACACCTTCTGAATATAAAATAGAATACTATTTTAAATTTTAGTTTCTATAACTCACGGATATTCCGAAACGTTAAGTTAATCCGAGGTTTCATTGGTCTGGTAGATTTCGCAATACGATGTTCCCAATTGGTTTGCAAATCGCCTTTCATAATCAACAATGAACCGTGCTGAAGTGGCAAAGAATATTTATTCTGATGATTATCTTTTTTTCTAAAATCAAAGTTTCTCACTTCTCCGAAACTAACAGATGCAATCACAGGGCGATTACCCAATTCGCTTTCTTTATCCCGATGCCAAGCTACAGAATCATTACCATCTCTGTAAAAATTAAGCAAAACAGAGTTAAATTGATGACCTGTCAATTTCTGGATTTTATATTTTAATCCTAAAAGTTCCGGGGTCCAAGCATTGACACTGAACTCATTGCCTCCCAAATGATATGATTTTTCATCGTCTCCGTACCAAGCTGTTAAACGAGGAGTCAAGACTTCTTTATCAAATAATTTCTGCGTACTTTGTTTCCAAGGAACAGTTTCTATTAATATTTTTTCAATTCCAGTTGCTCTTTCCTCAGACAAAAAATGTTCTGTATAATCCAATAACTCGGTGGGAAATTGATAATAATCCCCTGCATCGAACAAACTAAGTTGCATCTCTGTACTATACATTTTAAAATTTATTTGGAATTCGAGACTTTGTTGTCCAACTCCTTGATATCTTTTCTAATTTCCAAAAACATATCTTTCAAATTATAATTATCAAAATTATCGGGTTCAAAATCCTCAGGAAAAATTCCTGATGCATATTGCCAGATTTCCACAATCTCACTCAACGGAATTTCATAAGGTTTATAAAAAGTATTATCTGCAGAAACTTCGATGGATTTTTTCTTTTGACCTTTGAATCGTTTGTAAGAAATCCCATCATTCAAAGTCACGAAAATGTAGCTTTTATTAATTTTCAAATCCTCAATATCTTCGACATATTTTCCAATAATAAACGAACCATCTTTGAAAGGTGGCATAGAATCGCCTTGTGCAGGAAAAGCTCTGTACTTTCCATTAGTCAAAAAAGGCAAAGAAATCCTCTGAAGGCTTTCTATATATTCTGGGTCACTGTAACCAGAAAGATAACCCATTGATGCTTTTTGAGGAATGATTTCGATACTGTTATTTCCTGATTCATCAACGATAATGGGAAGGACAATTCTGTTATCTGGGAGATTCATCATTTCTTCCAAAGGATATTTCCTGATGTCCACTGTCAGAAGCAAATCTATACTGATGTGAAAGAACTTCGACATTGTAATCAAAACATCATACGGAGGTTCGGAACGTCCATCTTCATAAGAAACGTATCTCGACCTTGTTATAATTAATGTATCTGCCAGCTCTTGTTGAGTTGTCATTTTCTTAGCTCTCAAAAACCTGATGTTATCTGAAAAAATAGACATTGTTATAATTTATAACAACAAATATAATAATAATGTTTTAAAATGTAACTAATTTTGACATTTAAGAAATTCTATTTTTTTTTTTTGATATGTACGCACTTCTAGACTGTAACAACTTTTTTGTTTCCTGCGAAAGAACTCTGGATTCTACGCTGGAAAACCTACCTGTGGTTGTCTTGTCTAATAATGACGGTTGTGTGGTTTCTAGAAGCAACGAAGCTAAGGCTCTTGGAATTCCAATGGGAGCTCCTGCTTTCAAATACAAAGATTTGTTTGCAGAACATAATGTCAAGGCATTTTCTGCAAAATTTGAGCTTTATAATTACTATAGTCAACAAGTGATGAGTTTGGCAAAAAGCTTTGTGGTAGATTATGAAGTTTACAGCATTGACGAATTATTCTTAGACTTTCACGGTTTCAAATATTTTGATTTGAATCAATACTGCTGTCAAATCAGAAAAGAAATTGAAGACAAATTAAAAGGACTTCCAGTCAGTATTGGTCTAGCGCCGACAAAAACACTTTGCAAAATTGCCAATCACATCGTAAAAAATAATCCTGAGAAATATCCAGACAGTGTCTATATTATGGATTCAAAAGAGAAAATTGAATCTGCATTGAAAGATTTGGATATCGGAGATGTTTGGGGAATCGGAAGAAAATCTGCCGTAAAAATGATGGACCACGGCGTTTATAAAGCTTGGGATTTGCTAGCCAAACCTGAGATGTGGGTCAGAAAAATTCTAGGAATCCAAGGCGTTAGAATGATTAATGAACTGAAAGGCATTCCTCAATTAGAACTCGATTCTCCGTCTGCAAAAAAATCGATTGTTGTCAGCAGAAGTTTTATGAAAATGGTTACCAACAAAGAAGAAATTGCTGAACGCATTGAGACTTTTGCTATCTATTGTGCAGAGAAACTGAGGAAGCAAAATTCTTGCTGTAAAGTCATCAGTGTTTTTATTCAAACCAACCGATTCCGAAAAGAATTGGGCGAATATAAAGACGGATTTTCCATTTTTTTACCAAATCCAAGCAGTTCGTCTATTGTTCTGGCAAAATATGCGAATTCGATTTTTGAAGCGATTTTCAAAGAAGGATTTTATTATAAAAAAGCAGGCGTTATGGTTTCGAGTTTTGTTCCTGATAATGAAAGATTGATTAATCTTTTTGAAGAAGACATCGATTCTAAACATATTCCTATTATGAAGGCTATCGACAAGCTTAATTCAAAATATGGGAAAGATAAAATTCGTTTGGGTACAATGTCTGGAAAAAACACTTATGGAAGAGCTACACTTTCTCCAGAATATGAAGAATTTTTGAAGAATAATATCTTGCCCGAAGCCAATTATAGATTTCATTAAAAACAAAAAACTACCAAAATTGGTAGTTTTTATTTTATACTATTTCTGAACTTAAGCCTCTATCAAGTAGCGCCTGATTCATTGGTTTAAGTTTTTCTAAAGCTCCTGTTTTAACGGTACATTTTCCTTTGTAATGAACAAGAATCGTACATTGTTCCGCTTGTTCCAAAGTATGTTCGCAAATCTCAATCAAACATTCTATCACAAAATCGAATGTATTGACATCGTCATTATGAAGTACCAATTTATACACTTCATCTTCTTCTTCCAAAACCAATACTTCTTCCTCGTATTGGCGTTTTGGCTGGTCGTAAGACTTGTTATTATAGATTTTCATTTTTAGGCTTCTGTGATTTCGTCTGTAATATCTTCAATCAAAGATTTGTTATAGAATAATTCTACCAATTCCACACTCTTATTCTGCATTTTAAGAATCTTAAAATGATAAGCTCCGTAATCGAATTCTTGATTTTCTTCAGGAATATCTTGTAACTCATTCAGAATGAAACCTGCTAATGTATTATATTCTCCTTCTTCAGAAAGTGGAATTTTTCTTGGTAATTGTTCGTTGATTTCGTCCAAAGGCTGAGTAGCCTTTACCCAAAAAGTATTCTCTCCTACTTTGTCAACAATCTTTTCCTCTTCATCTTCTTCATCCTGAATTTCTCCAACCAATTCTTCCAAAATATCTTCCAAAGTAATGATACCTTCGGTTCCACCAAATTCATCAATAACGATTGCTAAATGCTGTTTTTTGAATTGGAAAACTTTCAGCAAGTCTGATATTTTCTTACTTCCAACCACAAAGAAAGCTTCTCTCATAAAACCTCTCAGGCTCTCGTGAGAAACTTCGCCTTTACTTTTGATATATTCTCTGATGATTTCTTTGGTGTAGAAAATTCCAATAATATTATCGATAGAACCTTCATATACAGGAATACGGGAATAACCGCTTTCCATTATTTGATTAATGATATCTTCCGGGTCATCTTCTATATCGATAGAAGAGATATTCTGTCTAGTAATCATAATCTGTTTTGCATTGTGGTCTGTAAAATCAAATGCATTCTTTATGATTTCGTAATTTTCTTCTTCAATTTCTCCGCTATCAGCAGATTGCTTTACCAAAAGCTGAAGTTCTTCTGTAGAGTGAATATCGTGTTCCGAAGCTGGATGAATCTTAATAATCCTCAAAAATCCGTTAGACAATGAATTCATCAACCAAATGAATGGACGGAAAACATTGTAAAACAAATGTAACGGATAAGCTATAAAAAGTGTTGTAGCTTCTGATTTTCTGATAGCAATTGACTTAGGAACCAATTCCCCAAATACAATATGCATAACGGTAATCAATAAGAAACTACAAACAACTGAAATAGTTGTAACTGTAGCTTCAGCTAATTCTATACTCAATGAGTGGAAAATAGATTCTATGATATGATGCAGTGCACTTTCTCCAACCCAACCTAATGCAAGTGATGCCAAGGTAATTCCTAATTGGGTTGCTGACAGATAAGCGTCAAGATTTTTGATAATATTTTCGGCTTGTTTAGCCATTGTGTTTCCCTCAGCAGCTTTTAGCTGGATTTGGGAGTATCGTACTTTGACGATTGAGAATTCGGCGGCTACGAAAAAGCCATTCAAAAGAACTAAAAATAATGCTATGAGAAGTTTGACTAAACTATCGGGGTCCATTTAATGTGTTTATATACAATATCTGCAAAGATAGATATTTTTTTTAACTTCGAATTAGAGATTAAAAGTGAGAATGAAGCTGAGATTTCGGAACTTCGTTCCTTTTATCGATTCAACTATTTATTTTCTACCAATATACCGAGACTTCGTCTCTTTTATGTAAAGTTTATAAAACAGGCTGAAAATTGATACTTTGCGAAGCTGCAGCCCGACTTGAGCGGAAATCCTTTTTACGCAACATAGTGGAGTGAAAAGATTGGGAGCGGAAGGCGGATTAAGCTGCCCAAAATAATAAAAAGCACTGAAGTTTGACCTCCAATGCTTTTTATAACTAACTACTAACTTTAACTTATCTTTATTAACTGTTTTTAAGAGCCTCTGCTCCGGAAACAATTTCTAATATCTCATTGGTAATGGCAGCCTGTCTTGCTTTGTTGTAGAAGATTCTCAGGTCATTTCTAAGAGCTTCTGCATTATCAGTTGCCTTGTGCATTGCTGTCATCCTTGCACCGTGTTCTGATGCTACAGAATCCAACACAGCTTTGAAGATTTGAGTTTTGATTGACTTTGGAATCAATGTTTCCAAAATCTCCTGTCTTCCTGGTTCGAAGATGTAATCTACATTAACCTCAGAAGTTGTTTTCTCAGCTGAAACAGCAATTGGCAAAACCTGCTCAGTAACTACTTCCTGCGTTGCAGCATTGATAAATTTGTTGTAAACAACATAAACTTTATCAAATTTTCCTGCTTTGAAATCCGCCATTACTTTGCCAGTCATATTTGAAACGTGGTCGAAAGAAAGGTTGTCAAACAGAGAACTGTGGTTTTCGTAAACCGTTCTGTTTTTTCTCAACGCATCAAAAGCTTTTTTACCGATGGTTAAAACTTCAACTTCCACATTTTCGTTAGCTGCGAACTGGATATTCAATTCTTTGATAACCGAAGAGTTGAAAGCTCCAGCCAAACCTCTGTTGGAAGTCACGGTAATGAAAAGGACTTTTTTCACTTCTCTTTCTACTGCGAACTCAGAGATGTTTTCTGCATCAGATGCTGCACTTACATTCTCTATGATTTCCTGAAGTTTTTCAGAATAAGGTCTCAGCATTACGATTGCGTCTTGTGCTTTTTTTAGTTTCGCTGCGGAAACCATTTTCATAGCACTTGTAATCTGCATCGTAGAAGATATAGATGTAATTCTGCCTCGTATTTCTTTTAAGTTTGCCATTCTAAATATTCAAAGTTTAAAATTCAGAGTTTAACGTTGATTAAACTCTGAACATTGAATTTTTTTAATTATACTTCGCTGCAAGGTCAGTTGCAACTTGTTTCAAAGTACCTGTGATTGAATCATCAATCTTACCAGCTTTAAGCGCTGACATTACTTCTGGGTGTTTGTTCTTCAAGAAGTCAACATATTCCACTTGGAATTCTTTAACTTTTCTGATTGGAACATTTCTCAATAAGTTCTCAGTTCCTGCATAAATCATAGCAACTTGATTTTCTACCGGAAGTGGAGAGTTAACTGGCTGCTTAAGAAGCTCCACGTTTCTTTCTCCTTTAGAGATTACCGCCAAAGTAGCAGCATCTAAATCAGAACCGAATTTAGCAAACGCTTCCAATTCTTTATATTGAGCTTGGTCTAGTTTCAAAGTACCAGACACTTTTTTCATTGATTTAATTTGAGCATTACCCCCTACTCTTGATACAGAGATACCAACGTTAATCGCTGGACGAACCCCAGAGTTGAATAAATCTGACTCCAAGAAAATCTGTCCGTCTGTAATAGAGATTACGTTTGTTGGGATATATGCAGAAACGTCACCCGCCTGAGTTTCGATAATTGGAAGTGCAGTTAAAGAACCGCCTCCTTTTACAATTGGTTTAAGAGCTTCTGGAAGGTCGTTCATTTGAGCAGCAATTGTATCATCAGCGATAACTTTTGCAGCTCTTTCCAACAATCTTGAGTGAAGGTAGAAAACGTCTCCCGGGTAAGCCTCACGTCCCGGTGGTCTTCTCAATAGAAGAGAAAGCTCACGGTAAGCAACCGCTTGTTTTGACAAATCATCATAAACAATCAAAGCTGGTCTACCAGTGTCTCTGAAGAACTCACCGATAGATGCACCTGCCATTGCAGAATAAACCTGCATTGGAACCGGGTCAGAAGCGTTAGCAGCTACAACAACTGTGTAAGCCAAAGCACCTTTGTCTTCTAATGTTTTAACGATTTGAGCTACAGTCGAAGCTTTTTGGCCGATTGCAACATATATACAATATACTGGCTTCCCAGCATCATAAAATTCTCTTTGATTAATAATAGTATCAATAGCAACAACTGTTTTACCAGTTTGTCTATCACCAATAATCAACTCTCTTTGTCCTCTTCCTACAGGAATCATTGAGTCAATCGCAACAATACCAGTTTGTAATGGTTCAGTTACCGGCTGACGGAAGATAACTCCCGGAGCTTTTCTTTCCAATGGCATTTCGTAAAGTTCTCCAGTGATTGGACCTTTACCATCGATTGGGTTTCCTAATGTATCAACAACTCTACCAAGCATTCCTTCTCCAACTTTGATAGAAGAGATTCTTTGAGTTCTTTTTACAGTATCACCTTCTTTTACCAATTTGGATTCACCCAAAAGTGCAACCCCAACATTATCTTCTTCAAGGTTAAGAACGATACCTTCTACTCCAGCCTCGAATTTTACCAATTCTCCGTACTGTACGTTCTCCAAACCGTAAACACGAGCAATACCATCCCCTATCGTAAGAACAGTACCAACTTCTTCTACGTTAGATTGAGTATCGAAATTTGCTAATTGCTGCTTCAGTATCGCTGATACTTCTGCCGGATTTATTTCTGCCATTATATGGTTGTTTTTTCTTAATTAAGTTGAAATTCTTTTTTGATGTTGCTCAGTTTTGTTTTAACCGACGCATCGATTTGCTGGTCACCTACTCTTAGGATATAACCTCCTAAAATCTCTGGTTTGATAATCGTTTCCAAATCATAGTTAGAAACATTCACCATTTTGGAATCAGCAATGATTTTCTGAATATTTTCTTGTGACAAAGCAGTCGCAGTAACCAAAGTGATTCTTTGAGTTCCTTTGATATCCTCTACTTTGTTGATAAATTCCTGAGCGATATTTCTAAGCTGAGATTCTCTACCTTGCTTGATAACCAATCGGATGATATTTTTAGAAACCGGAGAAAAATCTTTGAAGATTTCCAAAGCTACAGCCTCTTTCTTTCTAGCATCAATGATTGGAGTATTCACAAACTGATTCAGTTCTTTGGAAGTTGACATTATTTTCACAATATCCTTCATCTCACTGAAAACAGCTTCCGTATTACCAGATTCCTGTGTGAAATCCAATAAACCTTGTGCGTATCTTTTAGCTACTTTAGATGTTAACATCCTGATTAGTTAAGGTTAGATTTGTTAAGAATATTTTCTACCAAAGCGTTGTGCGCGCCATCGTTGTTCAATTTTTCTCTAAGAATATTTTCAGCGATGTTCACAGACAAAGTTCCGATTTGGTTTTTGATATCAGCCATTGCTGCATTCTTTTCCGTTTGGATAGATTGTCTAGCCGCTTCAATCAATTTTTCGCCTTCAACTTTAGCACTGTCTTTAGCTTGATTTACAATTTTATCCTTCATTTCTCTCGCTTCTTTCAAGATGCCATCTCTTTCAGCTCTTGCTTCGCGAAGGATTCTTTCGTTATCTTCTTTCAACTGAGCCATTTCTTGTTTAGCCAATTTAGCCTGATTAAGAGCATCGATGATAGAAGTTTCTCTCTCGTCGATAGATTTAAGAATTGGTTTCCAAGCAAATTTTCCTAATACAAAAAGTAAGATTAAGAAAATGATGGACTGAATGATAAATAATCCTGATGAAAACTGATGAAGTAATTCCATTATATAGTGAGATTAATTTTTTATAAATTTTTAAATTAAACATTGCTGCAGCCAACCGCTGCAACAATGTTTTGAATTTTGTTTGGCTTATGATGCGAATAACGCAGCGAAAGCAACACCTTCTACTAGTGCAGCAGCAATAAGCATAGCAGTTTGGATTTTTCCAGATTGTTCTGGTTGTCTAGCGATTGCTTCAAGAGCAGCAGCACCAATTTTTCCAAGACCGATACCTACACCTAGTACAATAAGACCTGCACCAATAATTCTAGGGATTTCCATAATATATAATTTAAAAAATTGTTTTTATACTTTTAATTAATGATGAGCGTGTTCGTGCTCGTGTTCCTCAACAGCCATACCGATAAACAAAGCCGAAAGCATTGTAAAGATATAAGCCTGCAAGAACGCTACTAATACTTCTAATAAATAAATTACGAATGTCAAGAATGGGAAAGCAACACCTGCAATCCAATTTTCGAAAATGTAAATTGAACCAATCAAAGTCATCACAACGATGTGACCAGCTGTCATATTCGCAAAAAGTCGAATCATCAATGCGAAAGGCTTAGTCAAAGTTCCCAACAATTCGATTGGCATCATAATAAACTTCATTGGAACAGGAACTCCCGGCATCCAGAAGATATGTTTCCAATAATCTTTTGAACCTGAGAAAGTCGTAATCAAATAAGTCATAATTGCTAAGAAGAATGTAATAGCAATATTACCGGTTACGTTAATCCCGAAAGGCATCAAACCTAAAACATTCAGGAATAAGATAAAGAAAAATACAGTTAATAGATAACCCATAAATCTCTTATACTTATGTCCGATGTTTGGAATAGCAATATCATCTCTTACGAAAATAATGATTGGCTCTAAGAATTTCGCAGCACCACTTGGAACAAGCGACTTCTTGTAAGACCTAGCCATTCCTCCGAACAATACAATCATCAAAAGTGCAACTAAGAAAATAACAAATACACTTTTTGTAATTGATAAATCCAAAACTCTTTTTTCAGTTGGATGATGGTCTTTATCTAATGTTAAAGTCCCTTTAGAATCTGTTCTGTAGATTTTTTCGTGATGAAGTGTATAGAATTTACCATTGCTTTCTACTGGAGAACCGTGAATAAACTCGTGCCCATCTACACCTTCTGTATTACTCATAAAGAAATGAAATCCTTCATCGTAAACAATTACCGGCAAAGGAAAACCAATATGATGACCATCTTTAACCATCAAGGCAACATCGTGAGCATCCAAAATGTGATGGTCAACGAATTCTTTAACTTCCTTGGTTCTCTCTTCTTTTCCAGAAAGTTCCGGAGTTTCAGTTACAGGTTTACCGTGTTGGTTTTCAACATTTTCGTGCTGAGCAAAAGCGGTTGCAAACATCAATAAACTGTAAAATAAAATTGCCGTTTTCTTTAGCATCGGTAGATTTTTTTTTCGTTTTGCAAAAATAGACTATTTTTTCTCTTTTGAAGAATTAATTTACTGTTTTTTGTCATAATTAATTAACTGAATTGCATAATACGTAAGCAACGCTGTCAGAACAAAATATGGAACGATAAAATGGAACTTATAATTCGGAATTGCTTCGAAATGAAGCTTATTTTTTATTAAATACATCAATCCAAATTTCACTAAAATCAATCCTATCACAGCAAGACCAAGGAACTGAGGAACGATTTTATTGATTAACACAATCAAGGTTATCATCATCATAAAAATGATACTTAGAAAGAGATAAAACTTAATAATTGTAACCTCATCAAGATGAAAAACGAATTTCCAAATTGCGAAATGTATAATAAATGTGATAAAAAATATCACACTGATAATAATATTACTTTTGTTTTTCATTGTCCTGTTCTTCTTTATTTAGAATTTCGAGTCTTTTCAAAGTCGTGTACAATGAAAGACAAAGTCCGCTGAGACCAATTACTAAAACCAAAACATTGGAACCGGTTTCAAAATACAAATCCAACTGATGTCCGCCCCAAAAGGAAATCCCAATAATAAATAACATCTGAAAAACAACAGACGAATATTTCCCATACTTGCGTAAGGAATCGGAGGCGTTATTTTTTTTGTCTTCCAATTTTTGATTTTTGCAAAAGTAAGGAAAATCTGCTTGGAAGTTTTTAACGCAAAGACCTCAAAGTTTTTTTGACATTATTGAAAATATTTTCAAGGTTCGCAAAGACGCTTCGCTCAGCTAAGAATATCCATACACTTTGTCATTCTGAAAGAATCTAAATTTTTGACTTCGTCGAACCACTTCGTTAGGTTTCCTACGGAATGACAATATTATGTTTTTAATGCTAAATGTTGTTTTTACGTAGAATCTGCAGCCCGACTTGAGCGGAAATCCTTTTTTGCGTGGACTCAAGTTCTATTTAGTCTGAAAACTTGTGCAAAAAAGATTGGGAGCGGAAGGCGGATTAAGCTGCCCAAAAACTCACAATTAATCTAACCATTTCATAATGGTATGATTGCTTAATTTTTCTTATTTTTGCAACCTTAAATATCTTATTAAAGTTATGTTCAACAGTTTACAAGACAAGCTAGATAAAGCGCTTCATAATATCTCCGGACGTGGAAAAATCACGGAAATCAACGTTGCAGAGACGGTAAAGGAAATCCGAAGAGCATTGGTGGATGCCGATGTAAATTATAAAGTTGCAAAAGACCTTACAAAAAGAGTTCAGGATAAAGCGATTGGAGAAAACGTTTTGACGTCTCTAACGCCGGGACAATTGATGACGAAAATTGTTCACGACGAATTGGTAGATTTGATGGGTGGTTCTCAGGAAGGAATCAACCTTTCCGGAAAACCAAGCGTTATATTGATTGCTGGTCTTCAAGGTTCTGGTAAAACGACTTTCTCAGGAAAATTAGCCAACTATCTGAAACAAAAAAGAAGCAAAAAACCTCTTTTGGTAGCTTGTGACGTTTACAGACCTGCAGCGATTGACCAGTTGAAAGTTCTTGGAGGACAAATCAATATTGAAGTTTATACCGAGCTAGAAAATAAAAATCCAACTTCTATTGCTGAGAATGCAATTAATTATGCAAAATCAAATGGTTTTGACACTGTGATTGTGGATACGGCAGGACGTTTGGCTGTGGATGAGCAGATGATGATTGAAATCAAATCGGTTCATAATAAAATCCAGCCGAGCGAGACATTGTTCGTGGTAGATTCTATGACGGGGCAAGATGCTGTGAATACGGCTAAGGCCTTTAATGACGTTCTTAATTTCGACGGTGTTGTTCTTACCAAATTGGATGGTGATACACGAGGTGGAGCTGCGCTGACAATTCGTTCAGTTGTAGAGAAGCCAATCAAATTCATCTCTACCGGAGAAAAAATGGAAGCGCTTGACCTTTTCTATCCGGAAAGGATGGCGGACAGAATTCTGGGGATGGGAGATGTTGTTTCCTTGGTTGAGAGAGCTCAGGAACAATTTGATGAAGAGGAAGCTAAAAAACTTCATAAGAAAATTGCTAAGAATGAATTTGGTTTCGATGATTTCTTGAAGCAAATCAACCAAATCAAGAAAATGGGTAATATGAAGGACCTAATGGGAATGATTCCAGGCGTTGGAAAAGCGATTAAAGATGTTGATATTAATGATGACGCTTTTAAACACATCGAAGCGATTATCCATTCAATGACTCCTGATGAGAGAAGAAGACCTTCCATAATCAATGTTTCCAGAAAACAAAGAATTGCTAAAGGTGCTGGTAGAAAATTGGAAGATGTGAATTCTTTAATGAAGCAGTTCGACCAAATGGGAAAAATGATGAAAATGATGCAAGGGCCTCAAGGTAAGCAAATGATGCAGATGATGAGCAAAATGCCAAATATGCCTGGAATGGGTGGTGGTTTGTTTGGGAAGTAGAGAGAAATCAGAAAATATATTTATTAAAAAACTCCGAAGCATATGCTTCGGAGTTTTTTGTTTCTCTCTTACAAATTGTGGAATAAAAAAACCGCATTACTGCGGTTTTTTTATTTATTTAGATTAGATAATTACTTATTAGTTTTTATCCCAAATTAACGGAGTATCCATTTTATCCCCCCCAATTGATTGAACAGCTGATTCATAATTAGCTTTATTCAAATTTTGAACTGTGGTTGGATAAAAAATTCTTTTAGGAACATCTGTTAATCCTGCAATTAAAGGAGTAAATACATAAGTTGTTTGACCAGAAGCAGTTGGCACATTTAATTGTCCTGTTTGGCCTGGCAACAATAGAGTATTAGGATAACCTGTTCTTCTATATTCTGCCCAAGCCTCTTGAGGCTGCATAAATAATGCTACATATTTCTGACTAATTACAGATGCTTGAGAAGCTACTGGTAGAGAAGCAACAAAAGTATCAATCTTACCTGAATCAATCCCCCATCTTTCCATAGAAGCTCTTACTCCTTTCTCATAGTGGCTTTGAGACCATCCGTTAGCTTCAGCTAATAAGAATTCTACTTCAGCATATTCCATAAAAATCTCAGTATAATCTCTTTTAAGAACATCTTTCCCAAAGAAACTAGCAGTAGGAGCCTGTGTAGTAGACATTTGACTAGTAACACCATAAGGCATACCTACAATTTGACTAACATCAGTAGCTTCTGTCATGGTTTGGTTTCTAATATCACCAACCTTAACTGAGGTAGGAGAAGCATATTTAAAGATTCTTGGATCTTCACCAAAATTACCTCTTTGTCCTTTCAATAATTCAACAAAAGTTTTAGAAATTGAAAAATCGGATCTTGAAACATATGTTAAGAAAAATGGTGATGCAAATTGATTTGTTGTTCCATAAGTAATGCCAACTGTATCAGCATTCGATGTCATAACGCCTGAAGCAATTGCGTCCGTAATATGTGCTTCAGCACCAGGAACTACACCTTTTACTCGTGTAGCTACTCTAAGCCTTAAAGAATTAGCAAACTTTTTAAGTTTAGATGTACTTCCAAAAAGTTGATCTCCTTCCGAAAAAACACTTCCATTTCCTTTAATCATATCTGAAGATTCTTTAAGTTCCTTAAGAATATCTGTATAAATCTTCATTTGTGAGGCAAATTTAGGCTGAACTTGTGTTTCAATACTTAAAGCCTGAAAATCAGCATCTTTATTACCATAAGACCAATAAGGGACATCTCCAAATGAATCTACTAAGTTTAAGAAAACATAAGATAGCATTACCCTAGCTGCAGCAATTTGATTTTCATTTGCTCCGTAGACTAACATTTGGTTTTTTGTAGCAGGATTAGTATTAAGATCTATTATTTTTTTATAATCATTAGCAACAACATATGATCTTAGCCATAATTGTACATCTGTACTCAATCTGTATTGGTATCTATCTTCTTCAGTATAAATCCTTTGAGCAGAATATTGTACCCACGGCAATAACATTCTTCCTGAAACCCATCCATCTCTTGTATAATCCATATATTCTTTATTCGCACTATTAAAAATACCAGTTGGTAGTGGATTTTCTGTTGAATTGGGGTTAGTATCTATTTCTTCAAATGTATCTGCACAACTTGTAACAGTAAGTGATAATGCTACAATTGATAATATTGAAAATATTTTTTTCATTTTAATTAAAATTTAAAGTTTACATTAAATCCAACAGTTCTTGTAGAAGGTAGAGATCCTCCTTCCAAACCTTGGCGATTACCCGATCCGTAAGATGTATTTTCTGGATCTATTCCTTTGAAATCAAGATTCCAAGCAAACAAATTTCTAGCAAAAGCAGAAATTCTAATACCTTGGAAAGCATTACCTATTATTGATTTAGGTAAATCATAACCTAATGTAATATCTCTTAATTTGATATAACTTGCATCAAATACGTTTTGAGCATCAACAGTACTATAATAAGTACTTCCCCAAGTTGGAGCATCAAGTAGAATATCATTAACGGTACCATCTTGTTTTACACCTGGTAAAATAACACCTGCTTCTCTATTACCTCCCAAAGCAGATTCTTCAAGCATTCCAGAATACATCCCCCACATATGTGTTGTTGAGAAGTAGCTTCCTCCTTTTTGAATATCTATCAAGAAAGATAAACTCAAACTTTTATATTTTAAAGTATTTCTGAAACCCATATTATAGTCTGGTAAAACAGAACCTAGAGGTTTAATTGCAGAAGCTAAATAAGCGCCATTTGATCCAACTACTTTATTTCCATTATCATCATACACAAAGTCAGTTCCTAAAATCACTCCATAAGAATATCCTACCTGCGCAGCAAGTTGAGCTCTGAAAGGCGCATTTGTCAATACATATGTATCTAGACCAGCAGCTAATTCAACTAATTCATTTTTATTTTTAGCAAAATTCCAAGTCAAATCCCAAGAAAAATCGCTTGTTTTAACTGGAGTTACATTTACCATTGCCTCTATACCTTTATTAGTCATTAACCCTGAGTTAACCATCATATAAGGATAACCAGACGATGGGTCAATTGGTAATGGAATAATAAGATCTGTAGAATGAACATCATAATAAGTTACATCAAATCCAAATCTATTCTTAAAGAAACTTGCTTCTAAACCTATTTCTTTTGTCTTTTTAAGTTCTGGTTTTATATCTGGATTACCATATGTATTTGGCAAGGAATAACTTGGTGAACCTTGGAAAGGATCATTTATATCAGTCCAAGTGCCCCTTACATATGGAGTTCCTCCTCCAGCAACGCTTGACCATCCAGCTCTCAATTTACCAAATGATAACCAATCTGCTTTTAACACATTAGAAAAGACAAAACTCCCTGTAATAGACGGGTAAAACTGACTGTCATTTAGCATTGAAAACCAGTCATTTCTTCCAGTAGCTTCAACATATAGCAAATCCTTATATCCCATTGAAACTGAAGCAAATAAACTTCTCGTACCCCAATGTTCAGATCTATTTTCAGAAGTAGCAGGGTCACGGCTATTAACTAAATTGTATAATCCTGGAATTACTAATCCTCCATTTGAATTTCCACGAAGATAATCCAATTTATTATCCATAATATTAAATCCTGCAAAAGAGTTCAAACTGAAATCTCCAAAATTATCATTATAATGTAATTTACCTTCGTAATTAAATTCGGATCTGTTTCTTTTTTCAATATTAAATTCTGACAATGCTGCTGAACCTACTGCAACTTGAGAAGTAATTGTCTGAGAATAAGTATCTCCGTAAACCTTACCTGTAGCAAATAATTTTTTACTAAAGTTATATGTTAATCCAGCACTACCAAAGAATCTATTTCTTTGATCAGCAGATGTATTTTCATAAATAGTCCAATAAGGGTTATCAGAATATAGTGGCGTTGCGTCATCCCAAGCCGTTCTATTCCAAGTTCTTTGTTCTCCTGTAGATAACTTATAATCTTTTAATTGAGAGAAATCAAGCTGTCTTTGTCCCCATTGGTACATTTTCTGAGCTACGGAATTATCTCCATATCCTTGTTCTGGTCTATTAAATCCTGCTGTACGAACGTAATTAAAAGAAGCATCTGCCTTCAATTTATCTGAAAGAACTGAGCTAACATTCATACTAAAATTATCTTTATTGATTTTACTATTAGGAACAATTCCACTAATATTAGTATTAGTATAAGATAATCTCACATTAGTATTTTCAAACGACTTAGATACTGAGAAATTATTTGTATAGGTTACTCCCGTATTAAAGAATGAATCTACGTCATGTTTAGGAGATACCCATGGCGTTTCCTTCAAATAGTTATTTGCAAATTCTGGATCAAAAGCATTCCACGCTAAATGCATCAAATTAGGATCATATTTTGGTCCCCAAGACTCATCATAACTATAATCAGGAATATTATATGTCCTTCCATCGATTTCAATTTGTTGAAGTGTGCTCTCACTACCTCCACCATATTGAGTTTGTAATGTTGGTCTAATATAAATGTGATCAAATGCTACCCCTGAATTCAATTGAACTTCGGTCCTACCTTTTTTTGCTGATTTAGTGGTATAAATAATAGCTCCATTACCCGCTCTAAATCCATAAAGTGCAGCTGCAGGCCCTCCTTTTAATACCGTTACGCTCTCGATATCATCAGGATTAATATCAAATGTTGCATCACCATAATCTCTACCTCCAGCACCTCTTTGAGTATCTACGGAGTTAACATTCGAGTTATCCAAAATAACACCATCTACAACAATCAAAGGTCTATTCTCTCCGGTAACAGAGCTAATACCTCTCATTGTAATTCTTGTAGACCCTCCCATTGAAGAAGGCGCTGTCACTTGAACTCCTGCAACGTTTCCAGACAATGCACTTAAAGCATTAGTCTGCCCCGCATCAGAAATAGTTTCCCCGGAAACTTGCTGAGTTGCATACCCCAAAGATTTTTTCTCTCTTTTGATACCCAAAGCCGTAACTACTACGCCTTCGATATCTTGCGTTTTAGCAGTGTCTTGTACTTTTTGCGCAGAAACCATTGCAAAAGAGGACGAAAGAACTACAGCCAACACGCTTGTTGTTAATTTTTTCATATCAAATCAAATTTTTCAATAAACAAAAATGCAAAACTTTATTAATATATACAACATAATTTGTTAAAAATTTGTTAATTACATATGTTAAAGTTCAATGTTTATATAACTTTGAGGAAGAATAATTTATTATGCTGTTAATACAAAATTTTTCAGAAGCCCTTATTGAAGCAGGCTGCGATGAAGTCGGAAGAGGTTGTCTCGCTGGACCTGTGGTTGCGGCGGCAGTAATAGTCGATAAAAATTTTAAGCAAAATTTAGTTAACGATTCTAAAACGTTAAATTTTAAAACAAGACAGAATCTCGACCTATACATCCGTGAGAATGCACTGGATTTTGCCATCGCAGAATTATCTCCAGAATTTATAGACAAGCATAACATACTGAACGCCAGCTTACACGCAATGCACCTTGCGTTAGACCAGCTAAACACAAGACCTGAATTAATTTTAGTTGATGGCAACAAATTCCATCCTTATAATTACATTCCGCACCATTGCATCATCAAAGGTGATAGTAAATATCTTTCAATTGCGGCAGCTTCTATTCTTGCAAAAAACTATCGTGATAATCTAATGATAAAACTTCATGACGAATTTCCGGATTATGGATGGAACACCAATTTCGGATATTGCACAAAAACCCATCAAAAAGCCTTGAAAAGGTTTGGAGCTAATATTCATCATAGAAAATCTTTTCGTTTGGATTATGATGTAGAAATCGATTAATTTCTTAAAAACAAATTTGTAAATTGCTTACTTTATTATATAAGCATGCAAAATACTTATTCTGTTATCAACGCTTCCGCTGGTTCTGGCAAAACCTACACGCTTGTCCAGAGGTTATTGATGATTTGCCTCAGATTCCCGAATCAACCAGATGCAATCAGGACGGTTCTTGCATTGACTTTTACAAATAAAGCTGCCAATGAGATGAAGGAAAGAATCCTTTTCTATCTTGGTGAATTTGTAAAGGATAATTATTCCGAAAGTCAAGATCTTAAAAATATTCAGGAAGCACTTGCAGAGCAAGGTCACAGAATTACTTTGGACGATTTGCGATTGCGCTCCCAGAAAGTTCTAGATTATATTTTGCACCACTACTCTACCCTTAATATTGGAACGATTGACAAATTTAATTCCCGATTGGTCAAGAGTTTCTCCTATGAATTGGGATTGGCTCAGAACTTCAATTTGGAAATTCAGCCGGAACCTTATCTGATAGAAGCCGTTGATAAAATGCTAGACGAAATCGGAGAAGAAGAAACCGTTTCCGAGGCTTTTATGGATTTCATCAATTATAATCTCGATAATAATGAGCGTATCAATCTGAATCAAACACTTTACAATTCGGCAAAGAAATTCGTGAATGATATCCATTACAAGCCTTTGCAGGATAACAAAGATTTCGAATGGCAAGCTTACGAGAACAAAAAAAACGAACTCAGAAAAAAAATAACTCAAAATAAGATCCAATCTTCTGAATTAGCAAAACAAGCACTTGAAAACATCCGAAACAGAGATATCGACATCGAGGATTTTGCACAAGGTAAAAATGGATTGGGTGGTTTTTTCGTAAAAGTCATTGATTTTCATAATAAAAACAGAGACAAATTTCCTTTTCCGACGAGTGAAAATTCTGCTTTGGCGACGTTCCAAAAAGGCCCTTCAGCTAAAGGAAAATCCAAAGATTCGGAGATTCAGGAGATTTTACCTCAACTGATTTCTTGGAGAAAGGACATCATCAACCTTTATATCGATTCTCAGAAAAAAGAGAAAATCCTGGAGGCGATTCTTCCATTGAAGGTCAACGCTGATATTCAGAAAAAACTGATGGAAATCGAAGAAGAAAATGATTTGGTTTTGCTTTCGAAATTCAACATTATCATTAATGAGAATCTTCGGAATGAACCTTCTGCATTCATTTACGAAAAAGTAGGAACCCAATTTCAGCATTACTTTTTTGATGAATTTCAGGATACGTCGGCAATGCAATGGCAGAACTTTTTACCGCTTCGGGACAACAGCATTACTTCTGACAATACGAGTTTCACGATTGTTGGCGACCCGAAACAGAGCATCTACAGATTCCGAGGTGGCGAAAGTGAATTGATGTTGAATATCATTAACCAAACCGAAATCACTCCGAAATTTGCGACAGCAGAACATCTTAAATTCAATTGGAGAAGCGCAAAGAATATTGTGGATTTCAATAATCGATTATATGATTTTATGTCTCAGGATTTGAGCGAAAATCATCAGAAAATCTTTGGTGAAAATGCTATTCAAGGTTCGAAATCCAGCCTTGAAGGCAGAGTGAAAGTTCATCTTTTGGAAAATTCTGTAAAAGCGGTTTTCTATAAAGAAACAGCGCTGAAAATGCAGCAAGACATTCAGGAATGTCTAGACAATGGATTTACATTTTCAGACATCACAATCCTTTGTCGAGGAAATACTGATATCTTCAATTATTCTCAATTATTAAGTAGTTTGAAGGTCAATTACAACAACAAAGAAACTTATATCAAAACCATTTCCGAGAAAGGATTGACGCTGGATTTATCATTTACTATCAAGGCTTTGATTGAGTTTTTGAAGTGGAACATCAATCCAAAAAACAGACAGATTCTGGTAAAGATGATGTATTTCTTAAATGTGTCCGGAAGGATTAAAATGAATGATTTCACTACAGAAATTAAAACCATTTTAAATCTCGAAACCAAGAAAGAAATTGAAGATCACATCGCTTCTAATTATCATGTTAAATTAGTTCAAAACGATATTCCACAGCTGAATCTCTATAACTTCATCGAATATTACATTCAGGAATTTTCTATGGAAAACAAGGAAACCGATTTCCTGTTAAATTTCCTAGAAATGCTCTTCAATTACACTCAAAATGCGGGTGCAACACTGAAAGAATTCTTGAAATTCTGGGATGATGAAGCTTCGAAAATCAGCATTCAGGCGAGTGAGAATATTGATGCCGTGCAGATTATGACCATCCACAAAGCGAAAGGTCTGGAGTTCCCTGTGGTTTTTATCCCGATGAGAAACGAAAACAGCGACAAAAAATTCTCAGAATGGTATAACCTCAATAGCGAAGATGAATTGAAAACCGTGATTCTGAATCAGTTTTCTCCGGAACTGGAAAATTATGATAAGGATTTGGCGCAATTCAATTTTGAAAATTCTTATCGTAATAAAATTGACCGTTTTTGTATCCAGTACGTTGCGACAACCCGACCTGTGGAGCAATTGTTTTTTTACCTGGAGAAGCCGAGCAAATCTTCTAACAATTTGGAATTATATGATTTTGTCACGCAATTTCAACCAACAGAAAACGGAGAGCCTTCTGACTCGTTCGATATTTTCCTAGTTTCAGATTTGAAGAAGCAAAAGAAAAAAGAGAAGAAAGAATACCAATCAGAAAATATTAATTCGATTTCCCAACAAACTGAAAAATCCTCGAACATAGAAATTGCAACCACCTCCAAAAGTTATCAGAATCGTGTAGAACATGTACGAATGGGAATTTTCACCCACGAAATCCTATCTAAGATCAAGACTAAAAAAGATGTTTCAAAAGTTCTAAATTCTTATCTTCTGGAAGGCAAGATCACAAATGAAGAAAAAACATCAATCTTAGAAAGAATCAAAACAGTTCTAAGTGACAATAATTACTCTAATTATTTTGCTGAAAATCTGAAAATAATCAATGAAAGGGAAATGCTTGCCACAGAAAACAGGCAATCAAAAACCTATCGCCCAGACCGATTGGTAGAAACTGAAAATGGCTTTCTCATTATCGATTTCAAAACTGGTGAGGAGAAAGAAAAAGACCAAAAACAGGTCGAAGTTTACAAATCTAAGCTGGAACAGTTTGGAAAAAAAGTGATAAAAACGGATGTGATTTACATCTAATTCTCCGAAAAATAATCTACTAGGTTGCGATAGCCTTTCCCTTATTCCGGAAAGTTTGTCGCTGGAGTGCAGGAGACTTTCGGGAGAACAATGATAGTTTGCCGCAACGGTGTGAGAGACTTTCGGAAAATCTTCCCAGGTTGCTCATATGGAACTTGGTTTAATATTATTCGATTTCTATTAACAGGCTGTCGCTAAAGTCTCTCGCAGGTTGCTCGATTTAATATTATCCAATCCATTAACGAGTTAACAGTCTGTGGCTTTATAGTTCTTATTTTCAGCTGATATTCTAATGTATAGACATAAAAAATCCCGAGAATATTACTCGGGATTTTTATTTTATTTTTTAACAGCCGTTACAACCTGACCTTCCATTTTTGTAATATTATCGAAGATCTGCTTGAATGCTGGATAATATTCTTTTGGATAAACCGGGTCTTCAACAGTTGTTGTTGTTTCCACAGTTAGCTTATTACCCTCTTGGGTTACCTTGTAAACATACTGGATTGCGCTATCATCTGTTCTGAATTTTTTGGATTTCGGAACATTTTCGAAAACATAACCATCTGGTAAAGTGACAGTCACTTTTTTGATTTTGTCATAACCTGTCATCAGTTCAATTGGCGAACGTCTTTCTTCTGTCTGATCAAACTCATGAGACTTATTGAACAAAAACAGCAACGGATTGAAAACCATTTTCCCACCAATACCATCTACAAACGAATCTGAATCAAAATCAAAGCTGGTCTGGAAATCGTTGTTATCCAACAATTCAGTTTTGATATTGGTATAAGGGAATTTGTACCGTTCTTTATAACTTGTATTATGATAATCAGCTTTATCCTGATCATAACTTTCGTTGTTCATCATCGCATAAAGCTGTGTGTCTCTATCCGAAAAATTACCTGCTATAATTCCGTCTGGATTTAGTTTTGCATCTACAGTAAGATAGGTTGTACTTTTCTCGGGGCACAGGACATTGATCTGCTTGGCATCGGTCTTTGTCATTACAAATCCATAGTAATTAAGCGCTGCAGGTCGGATGATATTAGGTGTAGTCATTTTGGAAGTGGCATCGTACAATGTAGGTTTACCATTGATTTCTGTAAAAGCTAAAACATAATTCAGCATAGCTATACTAGGAGAATACGAAGTCAAAAGCCCTCTTCCGATAGTAGAAAGTAAAACCGGCTCTGCATTGATGTCCGCACTTCTCATCAACAAGATCAGCAAAAGATTGATCTCCGCAGAATTCCCGACCTTGGTATTGATCAGGTTTTTAATTCCTTTATCCGTAAAAGCTGTATAGTCTTTGTTCCAGCTATATCTGGTCTGAACAAATTTCAAAATTGCAGCAGCTCTTTCATTGGCATCTTTGATGGATTTTATTTCTTGTGGAAGAAGTTCTTTTACAAGATTAGACCTTTTCAATTCATCTCCAAAATTCTCATCCTCATAGAGTTGCTTTCTGATATCATTCCATGAAACACCGTAAGATTTATAACCACCTTTAATTCCGCTATCATAGATACTTCCACTTCCAGTAATCGGAAAGTCTGTAGAGTTAAGCTCAGCAGCTACAGATGTTCTGTAATTAGCTATATTATTGACATACTTTTCATTTCTATAGGGCGTTAAATTCTTGTAAGAAAAACGATAAGTTCTATAATCGCCTCCATATAATATTTTCTCGCTCACATCTTGAGTTGCAGGTCTAAGCTC
Organism: uncultured Weeksellaceae bacterium; assembly: GCA_963530025.1. Classification (GTDB taxonomy): domain Bacteria; phylum Bacteroidota; class Bacteroidia; order Flavobacteriales; family Weeksellaceae; genus Epilithonimonas. The sequence continues at coordinate 61,423 of CAUSBY010000012.1, read as the reverse complement.
GCCTTTATAATTGATGTTGTAACCATAATATTTTGGAGTATCAAAAACATATTCAACATAACGGATTGGAACCTCATCTTCTATCATAACTCTTGGTATAACATAAATCCAAGGTGAAAGAACAGAATATTTGTATTCTAAAACAGATCCGTCTTTTACATTTTCAAAAGCAAATTTTGTAACAGTCGTATTTTTAGATTCTTTTGACTGATATTTTGAGTTTTTATCAACAGATGTTGTAGCAATTTTCCCATTCTCCAGATTGTAAGTATTGACTTTTAGAGAGGTTACTTTTTCACTTGTATTATTTTTTCCATTGTAAGTAGAAATCTCTTCCTCCAAGAATTTTTTTGCATCATCTTTTTTATAGATCTTTACTCTGCTGATGACATCCAAATGTAATTCTCCGTCTGTAATATAATAATGATATGATTTGTAAATAATTTCTGCTGGTTCTGATGCATTCTTAACATAAGAAGTCAATTTTAAATCTTCGATATCCAATTTTGGAGGATCAAGGAATTTTTGTGAAAAAACGAAATTGGAAAAAAGTAATGAAATAATTAATAAATAGGTTCTCATAATTTGGTTATCAATATTTTTGTGTTATCAATTTTATTAGTTTGTTTTCTGAAGCTGATATAATCCGTAATTTTATCAGAAGAGTAGATTCCTTTTTTCAACATGAATTTTCTTCTTACCAATAATTTTTTATCTTGAATAACGAATTCTAAAGAATAATTCCCAAATTCCGAATCAATTTTTACAGGTGCTATAAGTTCTGAGAGTTTATAATTTTGCGGAATAGTATATTCTATTTCATAATCATCTGTGAATCCAAAAGGTATTTCAACAGGAAACTTTCTATCAGAACTCTCCAAATAAAAATCAGATTCCAAAAACGGAATCGCTCTGAAGTATATATCGGATCCTAAAGATTTGGAATAATTCTCTGCCTTAAAATTAAAATCAAAATCTATATTAGCTTTGTCTTTATCATTATTAAGATTCTCAACATTCAGGTTTTTGAACTGGATATTATTGTAACGATGTTTCATTACATCATTAACCTCTGTTGGTGTTCTGTAGAGCAAAGGCATCATGATGTCATAGGCATTACCTTGATATGAGAACTTAGATAGAACGTCCAAAGTATTGTTTTCAGATAAGTTAGCTTTTACACGTATAACTTCTTTACTTTTTTCAGAAGCCGTCTTCGGAGTTTCGTGAATTTCTACGGTATTTTCTTTAACCATCATGACATTTCTGTCCAATGTTCTGTAACCCAAATGGTCAAAAGCTATTTTTTGAGAAGTATTTTCCAACCATATATTTCCTTTTTCTGTGGGCACACAAAGAATCACGTGGTTGCCATCCATTTTAGGAAAATCTTTGTCAAAAATCTTTGGCGTGTCATCCATATAGATGATTGAATAATAAGAAGGAATACCTGCCGCTTTCAACAAAACCCTCATATAGTTTGTGAGTGCTTTGCAGTCTCCATAACCTTTCTTTCTTACATTATCTGCAGACATAGGTTGCCATCCCCCTATTCCTATTGCAACATTCACATATCTGGTTTTGCCCTGCATGTATTGGTATATCTTCTTTACTTTTTCTTCTGTAGAACCTTGTAGACTTAGTGCATTTACTTCTTGCTGGATTTCCGGCGTAATCTGAGAAACAGGTTCCAAAAGAGTATTATACCATTTCCCAAATTCTTCCCAGGAAGTAAAATTTCCTTTTTTACCTTCCAAATTGAATTGGTCCAGTGCAAATTCGCATCGTGGCATTACAACAGACATACTTGGAGAATATTTTTCCTCTTCTACAGAAGGAACATTTCTATATGAAACTTTCAGATTGTTATCATCTCCATCAATATTTGCTTTGGCAAAAGAATTTTCAGTTATTTTTTTTCTAAGCTTGATGCCTGACTTATTTATAATCTCTATTTCTCTATTTTCTATAGATACATTGTAGTCATAAAAAGGCGTCAGAGTTGGTAAAAAAATAGTATTAATAGTATTGCTAGCAAATTGAATATCCAATGTGTAAGGATAAATTGTATTCGATATTTTCAAATATAATGCTCTGTCATCCGTATAAAGAGCAGAATCATCAGACTGGCTGATATCATTCAAATCACTTTTCGAGTAAGTTTTGATTTGCTTTCCAAACTCATTATAAACCTTAATCTTAATATCAGAAACTTTTCTAGATTTATCATACGGAATATAAACATAAGAATACTTTTCTCCAGCATTATTCATTATGGAAATCACTTTTTTTTCTTTGATTTCCATATCATTCTGAGAATTAATAACATATTGCGAAGAAATACTTCTTACAACAGCATTAGCATCTTTTTTAAGTTCTTCCGGAATTTCTGAGATAGCATAATTTTGTGAAAACATCCTGACAGACATTAACACCAATAGGGTTATTAGTTTTTTCATCAATTAATATAAATTAGTTCTCAGCAGTTGGATTGAAAACCCTTTGTGCTAATTCTTGGTCAAACAGATACAATGCTGATGGATTATCAGAAACCATTTTAATTTTTGTAACGTACTGCGATGCGCTAGCCTCCTCTTCTACTTGTTCATTGATGAACCATTGTAGAAATGATGTTGTTGCAAAATCACTTTCCTCATTGGCGTTTTTAACGATATTGAAAATACTTTTCGTAACGATTTTTTCGTGCTCCAAAGCTTTTTCAAAAATATCGATTGCATTCTCGAACTCGTGTGGTGGTTTTGGAATTTCGCCAATGATAATTTCTCCGCCAACATCGTTCAAATAATCAAACATCTTATCTGCGTGCATCAACTCTTCTTTACTTTGCACTCGGAAGTAATTAGCAATCCCATCAAGGTCTTTGCTAGAAAACCAAGCAGACATGGATAGATAATATTGTGCGGCGTATTGTTCTTTTGTGATTTGCTCATTGATAAGTTTAGCAATTTTATCGGTAACCATAACTTTATTTATTTTTTTATGAAATTTTAACTTTAAAACCCAAATATAAAAAAAAGAGCCGTTAAAAAATAACGACTCTCTCTGAAATTAATCACTAACTAAAAACTTATTTCACAACTGCTGAATTAGCATTTTTTCTCTCTTGGAATTTCTCCTTTCTTTCTGCCATTTTTTTAGCCTTCAACTCTTGGAATTTTTTGTATTGCTCTGGCGTTAAAATTTTCTGCATTTCTGCTTCATTCTCTTTCATCTTCTGCATTCTGTCTTCTTTTTTAGCCGACATTTCTGTTTTTCTTTCAGCGGCTTTGGATTCGTGTAAAGCTTTTAATTGAGCAACTTGAGCATCTGTAAGATTAAGTTCTTGTTTCATTTGCTGCAAACGTTCAGCTTTTTTCTGAGAATGGTCTGCTTTTGCTGTAGTTTGTGCAAATCCGAAAACTCCTAGTCCAAGAAATGCTGCGCTTAAAATTAATTTTTTCATTTTTGATTGATTTTAATATTTATAAATTTTATCTGTTTGTTTGATTTGTTATAATTTATAATGTTAAGTGATTGATATTATAAATTTTTGTTAAATACTTTTATCTAGATGTGAATCTCATTCCAGAACCTCTGTTTCCATTTTCAGACTTTGGACTAGAATTTCTTTGGTTAGAACGTTCATTACTTCTGTTCTCAATTTTTCTTTCAGAATTTTGATTTTGTCTGATTCCGTCTTGATTTCTAATATTTGGAGAAGATTGATTTCTTACATTATCAGAATTACTTCCGCTCCTTATTCCTCCAAAATTATTATCTCTTGTTCCACCGGAATTTCTGATTCCACCATTTTCATTAGTTCTGACTCCTGAGTTTTGCTGATTTCTGATTCCATTATTTTCAGAACTTCGGATTCCTCCCCAATTATTTCCGTTAGAACCACTTCTTGGGTTATCATTTCGGATTCCGTTATTTCTGGTTGGATTTATCATTCCTTGATTTCTCACATTTTCTCTAAATCCTTCTCGGAAATTTCCTCGGTTTACTTTGTAAATATTGATATTCACATTTCTGTAAACCGGTCTTACCGGATAATGTCTTGCATAAAAATTAACGCAACGATTTCTGTAATAAACAAAAGGACTTGCACCTCGGAAATAATTATTTTGATACACTACGAAAATTCTTGGTCCAAGGATATTTTGCAAAGCATAAAATCTATCGTAATACCATCTGTCCGGATTATATCTGTAATAAGAGTTCCAAGCATCATATGAAGCAAAACGATTATTCAGCATCATAATCTGATTGATTTGGAATGGACTCAACCGATATTGAACAAAAAACTGATTCCAGTTTACAGAGAAAACCGCATTTCGGTAATCGTTGTAATATCCTTGATAATATTGGTCCGGATAATAATCCGTTGGATAGTTGTAATAATAATCGTCCGGATAATCATAAGAGTTATCGTAATATTCGTAGCCGTTATATTCGGTTGGGTAAGTATCATAATAATCTTGAGCAGAAACTAATCCTCCAAAAATAATCGCGAGAGTTAAAAATATCTTTTTCATTTTCTTTTATTTTAAAAATTAAATTCGAAAATCCATTTTTTCCTTGAAATGAAACTTTCTATCTTTTGGATATTGACGGATAATAAAAGTTAAACGAAAATTTAGATTTCGAATTAAAATTCAATTCAAAAATCAAATTTAACACTGATAATCAGACTAATAATTTTCAACAAAAAAGCCTTTCAAAAATTTGAAAGGCTTTAAAATTTATTTTTATTAAGGATTAATATCTGTCACAACTCTCAATCCAGCTTGCAATTTTTTGATTGAATTTGTCTTTGGTTTTCAAATCTTCCAATTTCAAATGCATTCTGTATCTCCAATAATGTGGAAAAACTGCAGGGTTGTTGATTCGTTCTTCATCCATATTTGGGTTCATCAATTCTTGGTCAGTTGCCAAAAATTCCTGAATTGGGAAAATCGTCAACATTGCGTCCGTATAAAGGTGTTGTTTCATTATCATTTCTGACAATTCCGGAGCTAAATCCCAAGGAGCTGTTCCATATTGACCTAATTGATTATTAAAATATTTCTGAGTTAAGTTTCTGTCCTCGTGCCACCATTGTCTCAGCGTAGAACTATCGTGAGAAGATGCAGTAACAACATTCAGGTAACTTGCATTTTTTGGGTCGTACCAAGCGATATTTTCAGAAGGCATTCTTTGAACTTTCAAAGCAGTAATCGCCAACTTATCCATCACAACAGGAACCGAATCCGGAACCAATCCCAAATCTTCACCACAAATCAACATTGTTGTAGAATTCAGTAAAGCAGGTAATTTTTCCATTGCTTTCTGATACCAAAGTCCGTCCTGACGCTTGAAGAAATAATCATTATAAACATCATTCAGTTTTGCTTTTTCCCAATCCGGAAGATATTTGTAAGAAGTAGTTTTTGCAATGTTAAATCTTGGATGATAAACGATTCCATTCTCAGTTTCTTCAGTTAAGAATAAAGCATTTCCTGCTAAAGAAATCAATTTTTCTTCTGCCCAATCCCAAGATTCTTTCTTGAAATAATCGGTTAATTTTCTCTGAGTATCAAATTCCGGTTTGAAAGTAATCGTTCCATTATGAGTATCAAAAAATTGATTCTGAACTTTTTCTTTAACATCTCCGAAGTTTTCCCAAAGAATCGGTTCGTTCACAAACGGCTTCACATAACGGTCAAAGCTAAATGGAATCTGTCTGTCAGCAAACTCTTTCTCAGTCACAGGAAGCGCCGGATAAAAATAACCCAACAATCCCTGAGTTGCAGAAATCGGCATTCTCCAAATTCTGAAAAATCCAAGAATATGGTCAATTCTCATTGCATCAAAATACTGCTCCAGAACTTTGAAACGTTTTTTCCACCATTGGTAACCGTCGGCTTTCATCACTTCCCAATTATAAGTCGGGAATTCCCAGTTTTGTCCCAAATCCGAGAATTGGTCTGGCGGTGCTCCAGCTTGAAAATCCATTCCGAATAATTCAGGTTCTGTCCAAGCTTCCACAGAATGTCTATAAATCCCAATCGGCAAATCTCCTTTTACGGAAATTCCCAATTTATGAAGATATTCTACTGCATCTTGAAGTTGCAAATGTAACTGATACTGCACCCAAGCGTGAAGCATCAATTGAGAATATTCTTTATGTTTTGGCGAATAAAGTGTAGCTACTTTTCCTGCAACATATTTTTTATGAGTCTTCCATTCATTGAAATTAGGCGTTTTATATTTGTCTCTCAAAACACAAAATGCAGAATAAGGCATCAGCCATTCTTCGTTATCTTTAATGAATTTTTTGAAGTTCTTATCTTTAAGAATTGCGTCTTGATTTTCCTCAAAAACAGCCGTTGCATATTTCCATTTTCCGGAAATCATCTGCTCATAATCAATCAAACTTAAACTATTAAGTTCTGATTTTTTTGCTTGATAATCTTCAATCAAATCTTTCGGCAAAGCATATTCTAATTTCTCAATCGAAAGATATTGCGGATGAAGCGCATAAACCGAAATCGCGGCGTAAGGATAAGAATCTGTCCAAGTGTAATTCGCGGTTGTATCGTTAATCGGCAAAATCTGAATCACAGAAAGTTTGGTTTCGTTTGCCCAATCTCCTAATTTTTTGATATCAGGAAATTCTCCAACACCAAAACCATCTTCTGTTCTCAAAGAGAAAACAGGAACTGCAACACCCGCAGAATGCCAAAGCGTATGATTATCGAATTTAAAATAATGGTCTGCTTTCACATAAAGAATATCCTTATTCGGATTTCCGAAAACCCAACGATTTTCGCTTGGTTCTATGTAAAAAACTTTACCTGTATTTTTATCTTTAATCGCGTATTTGTAAAGAATCGTCTGATGAGAATTAATTTCAACGCCGGCTTCCCAAACGCCATAATCTGTTTCGCTCAGTTCAATTGCTTTTTCATAATCCCAATTTCCCAAAGCATCCACATTTCCAACTAGAACTAATTGCCAATTTGGATGATAAAGTGGCGCTTCAATTCGGAAAAGGTGCGTGTGCTTCTTAACAATCGGTTGTTTTGCAGGCTGAAAACCTTGCAAACGGTTGTGTAGAATTTTGTTCGTTAAATAATTTTCAGGAAAATTTTTGAGATTCCATTGGTCAAAGATTACAAATTCTTTAAAACTGTTTGGAAGATTGAGCTGATGGAAAGGAATCTCTTCCTCCAAAACTTCCCCATCTTCGTTCACGACAAGATATCTGTAGAGAATCGATTTTGAAAAATAATCAATTTCTGTGGTCCAGTTGTTATTTTCGGAATAGGTCAAGTCGTAGTCTCGATGCTCGTTTTTGTCGTCAAATAGGCGCAAAACTAGTCGTTGGCCAACTTTTGTTCCGAAGTTAACACTAAAGTATAGTTTCATTTATTAAGGTCTATTAATATTGACGCAATTTAACGAATTATTGAATTACAACTAATATTCCCGTAAAAAAATCATTTTTTGCTAATTCTTTCTAAATAAGCACTAATATTATTGTCCAACGCAACCGTAATTCCACCTACGTTTTTGGCTTTCATATACATCAGAACTTTTTCATCTTTTAATGAAAACATCAGAAAATCATTCATATTTTCAGGCACCACTCCTGCATCGCGAAAGTATTCCCAATCTACGTTTTGCTTTATCCAAACCAAACCTTCTTGTAAGTCTTCATATTTGTAAAGTCTCCTCAATCGTCTTGATTTCCCGCTAAGAACGTCATAAATCGCTTGAACATTCACCATCGGAGGAATTCTTATCAAAGGCTTTACAATATCATCAACCGCATCTGCTGGCTTTTCACGAGGTTTTTCAGGTCCTTTTGGAAGTCCAATATCTTTTCTGAGTTTTTCTTCCTGAGATTCCGCAAGTCTTTTATTGATGATTTTAACTTCCTCTATTTCCTGCGGAATTTTCTCAAGCTGAACCACCTGAAAATTATAACTCGAAATGACTATTTTCCCTAATCTATAACTTTCCTTAGCAAACCGTATTTCGTCTCCAATATTCGCATTAATAGAAAACTTCCCATAAGAATCGCTATACGTTTTTTGATTAGTGGTCATATTCACAATCAAAACTTTGGGAATCAAAACTTCGTCATCTGACATTACATTTCCTGAAATGGTCTGAGAAAAGATAAAACCCGATAAAATGATGAAAAAAATCTGTAAAAATCGTTTCAAACGCTGTTAGTTTTTTCAAAAATAAACTTCTTTACTAAAATAAAAATACGGTTTAACTTTCGTTAACCGTATTTGTTATTATTTATGATTAAAAGTAAATTATTTCACAATGATTTTCTTAGAAATAATCGTTTTTCCATTTTCGGATTCTACATTTACCACATAAACACCAGAAACTAATTTACCTAATTCAATTCGATTTTCAGAATTGGAAATATTGGTAATGGTTTGATTGGAAACCAGATTTCCGGAAGCATTATAGACTTTCACATTGGCATTTCCTTTTTGGTTATTCGCAATTCTTACATCCACAAAACCTTCGGAAACTTTTGTTGGATAAATATCATTTTTATTAATATCAACAGTAGCTTTATTCGATTTCAAGACATAAGGACTTCCCAGGTCATAGACTGGCATATCAAGATTATTATTCATCTTTTCTGCCTGTAAAGTTTCGAGATTCAACGTAAGAAAAACGCCACCTTTTGCACTTGCCAAGACGATTTTGCCTGCAGCATTAACTGCAGCTCCATTAATGGAAAAATTCTCTGGCAAGGATTTTATTTTTCCTATAAATTTGGCATTCATATTATTCAAAGACACTTTGAAAACACTTCCAAAAGCTGAAAAAACATAGAAATTGTTATTATCATCAGCTATCATATCGCCTCCGAATCCTGTCTGCATTTTACTTAACTGATTTTCTCCATTTCCAGAGTCATCTTTCACAATTCCCAAATCTTTAACAGAATATTTTCCGTCTTTGTTAGAAATTTTCAGAAGTTGAGAACCTGAATTGGAAAGCGCATAAACATTTCCATCACTCCCTGTTGCCATTCTGGAAAACTGAGAACCAGTGTCGCAAGATGTTGGATTGGAAAGATTATTTTCCAGCAAAGTGATGTCCTTGGTTTTGGAATCCAAAATGTAGATATTGGAAGAAAACATCGGCATATAAACCAATTTCCCTCTTCCATCCACGGCTAAAGCTGCAATTTGACTGGATAAAGCGTTGGCTGAAGATTTAGTATCCTCAGAAATTTCCTTGTTTAATTTACTTGAATAAATTCTAGGTTGGTCTTTTCCAGACAACAGAATATTTTCAGTAATCCCTTTTCTGGAATCTAAAGTTCGGAAATCCTGAAAAATAATATTTGTAACATCTTTGCCAGTCAGTGCAAAAATATCTTGCTGAGCAAAAGAATTTACGCCAACAAATAATAAAAGTAAAGTTGATAGAGATTTTTTCATAGTAAGAGTGTTTAATTAATTGACACTAAGTTAAGTATTTCTACAACACAACGCTTACATCCACAAAAAAACCTTTCGATTTCTACGAAAGGTTTAAATATTTATTATTTCAATTAATTCAAAACATAAGTTGTTCCGTCTCTCCCATCTTTCAGCTCTATTCCTTTTTCAAGAAGTTGGTCACGAATCTGGTCAGACAATTCCCAATTTTTAGATTTTCTTGCTTGATTTCTCAAATCAATTAAAATCTGCAAAGTCTGGTCAAGCTTATCATTATTAGATTCTTCAATAGTTTCCAATCCTAAAACATCAAAAACGATAGCATTCAAGAATTGTTTTAAATCTTCATAATCTTCGGTAGAAATACTTTCTTTACCCAGTTTCGAAGCAGAAATAAACTTCACAGCTTCAAACAAATGAGAAATTAAAATTGGACTATTGAAATCATCGGTCAAAGCATCTAAAACCTTTTCTTTCCAATTTTTATAATCAAAAGAGGACGTTTCAATACCCTCAACTTGAACTTGTGTATTAAGGATTTTCACAGCTTCCATCAATCTATTGAAACCTTTTTCGCTTGCTAACATTGCATCATTAGAAATATCCAAAACACTTCTGTAATGCGCCTGTAAAAAGCAAAATCTCAATACACTTGGATGAAAAGCTTTCTCAAAGAAATCATTATTTCCGGTAATTAATTCCATTGGAAGGATGTAATTTCCAGTAGATTTACTCATTCTTTGTCCGTTCATTGTCAGCATATTCGCGTGCATCCAATATTTCACCGGTTCTATTCCATTGCAAGCTTTTCCTTGAGCAATTTCACACTCGTGATGTGGAAATTTCAAATCCATTCCCCCTCCGTGAATATCGAATTGGTCGCCCAAATATTTGGTACTCATCGCTGTACATTCGAGATGCCAGCCTGGGAAACCTTCTCCCCAAGGCGAAGGCCATTTCATAATATGTTCCGGCGACGCCTTTTTCCAAAGTGCAAAATCTTGTGGGTTTTTCTTCTCGCCTTGTCCGTCCAAATCTCTTGTATTAGCAAATAATTCCTCGATATTTCTTCTGGAAAGCTCTCCATAATTAAGACCTCTTGCGTTATATTCCAAAACATCGAAATAGACTGAACCGTTGCTTTCGTAAGCAAAACCTTTGTCAACCAAAAGCTTTGTCAGTTCCAATTGTTCGATGATGTGACCAGTTGCAGTCGGTTCTATTGTTGGCGGAAGCAAGTTGAATTTCTTCAAAACATCGTGAAAATCGACAGTATATTTCTGAACAATCTCCATCGGTTCCAGCTTTTCTAGTCTGGATTGCTTGATGAATCTGTCATTATTGATATCGCCATCATCCGTCAAATGTCCAGCATCAGTAATATTTCTTACATATCTGACTTTATAATCGAGGAAACGAAGACTCCTATAAATAAAATCGAAGGACAAAAAAGTTCTCACATTTCCCAAATGCACATTGCTGTAAACCGTCGGTCCACAAACGTACATCCCGATATTGCCTTCTAATATTGGTTTGAAAACTTCTTTTTCGCCTGAAAGCGAGTTATATATTTTTAGTTGCATTGTTTTAATTAATGATTGATTATAATTGATAAGTGATTTAAAATTTAAACATAAAAAATCAACAACAAATAATTGTTGCAATGAAAATTTTGTGAGATTGTTTTTTAAATTTTATCATTATTAATCAAATTTTGCGTGACTTCCTACATAATGCAGAAACTCCTGTCTTGTAATTGGATTGGTTCTGAAAATTCCGCTTAATTCCGCCGTAATTGTGGAACTCGCCGTATCTTTTATTCCTCTGCAATTTACACAAAGATGTTTTGCATCGATAATACAAGCTACATTCTTCGTTCCTAAAGCTTCTTTCAAAGCGTCAACAATCTGCATTGTTAAACGTTCCTGAACTTGCGGACGTTTTGCATAATAGTCAACAATTCTATTGATTTTTGACAAACCAATGACTTCACCATTTGAAATATAAGCAACGTGCGCTTTTCCAATAATTGGCAAGAAATGATGCTCGCAGAAAGAATAAACCGTAATATCTTTCTCCACTAACATCTGACGATACTTATATTGATTTTTAAAAGTTGAGATTCCAGGTTTATTTTCTGGAAGCAAACCTCCAAAAATCTCATTCACGTACATCTTTGCAACACGTTTCGGAGAATCCTTCAAAGAATCATCTGTCATATCCAATCCTAACGTTTGCATAATCTCAGCAAAAAGACCTTCAATTTTTTTAACTTTTTCTTCTGGTTTTAGTTCAAAAGCATCGGGTCTCAAAGGCGTGTGGTCTTTGCCTGTGAACAAATCATCGTCATTATCAGGAAAATGTTCCATAATATCATTATATAATAAGTCGCAAAAATAAACAAAATTTCGCACCCTGTCCAGAGTAAATATAAAGATTTGATTATAAAAAAGATAGATTTAGAACAAGTTTAAAAAACTAAAAAAAAATTGATTTGATTTGAAATTTTATATATTTGCACCAAATTAACATAATTAAAAATAAATACTATGTCAGACATTGCATCAAGAGTAAAAGCTATCATCGCTGATAAGCTTGACGTTGAAGAAACAGAAGTAACTCCAGAAGCTAGCTTCACTAATGATTTAGGAGCTGATTCTTTGGATACTGTAGAACTTATCATGGAGTTCGAAAAAGAATTCAACATCCAAATTCCAGATGACCAAGCAGAAAAAATTACAACTGTAGGTCACGCTATTGCTTACATCGAAGAAGTTGTAAATAAATAATATTATCTAGACAGAAAAAAATTTATGGAATTAAAAAGAGTAGTTGTAACCGGTTTTGGCGCCATTACACCAATCGGAAATAATGCGAAAGAATACTGGGAAAACCTTAAAAAAGGAGAGAGCGGAGCTGCTCCTATTACTCTTTTTGATTCCACTAATTTCAAAACTAAGTTTGCAAGCGAGGTAAAAAACTACGACCCTCTTAATTATTTTGATAAAAAAGAGGCAAAAAAGATGGATAGAAATTCTCAATTCGGGCAAATTGCCGCAAGAGAAGCTATCGCTCACAGCAGACTTATAGAAGATAATGTAAATAAAGATCGTGTAGGTGTAATCTGGGGATCAGGAATCGGTGGACTAGAAACTTTTGAAACAGAAGTCCTTGGTTTTGCTGAATCTAATGGTATTCCGAGATTCAACCCGTTCTTTATTCCTAAAATGATTGCGGATATCACACCTGGAAACATTTCTATCGAATATGGTTTCCATGGTCCTAACTACACAACGGTTTCTGCTTGTGCTTCATCTGCTAATGCTTTGATTGATGCTAAAATGCTTATTAACTTAGGCAAAGCGGACGTTATCGTTTGTGGTGGGTCAGAGGCGGCTGTTACAGCGAGCGGAATGGGAGGTTTTAATGCAATGCACGCACTTTCTACAAGAAATGACGATCCAAAAACAGCTTCCAGACCTTTTGACAAAGACAGAGATGGATTTGTTTTAGGCGAAGGTGCTGGATGTATCATCCTTGAAGAATATGAGCATGCAAAAAAGAGAGGAGCAACAATCTATGCAGAATTAGCAGGTGGAGGGATGAGTGCCGATGCACATCACATGACTGCACCGCATCCTGAAGGCTTAGGCGCTTATCTGGTAATGAAAAATTGTTTAGAGGACGCTGGTGTAACTGCCGATGAAGTAGACCATATCAACATGCATGGTACATCTACTCCACTGGGAGACATCGCAGAATCTAATGCAATTGCAAAATTATTCGGGGAACACGCTTTTGACATTCAGATCAATTCTACCAAATCAATGACCGGTCACCTTTTAGGAGCTGCTGGAGTCATTGAGGCTATTGCTGCTTTGCACACAATTATCCATGGTATTGTCCCACCAACAATCAATCATTTTACTGATGATGAAAAAATTGATAGCAGACTTAATTTCACTTTCAACACAGCTGTTGAGAAAGAAGTAAACATTGCTATGAGTAATACTTTTGGTTTTGGAGGTCATAATGCTTGTGTTCTTTTCAAAAAAATATAATATGTTTTTATGGAGTTGAAAAGTTATTTTTCTAAATTCCTTCCTAAAAACAGAATAAAACTTTCGGAAAAAGACATTATTTTCCGAAAAAAGATCTCAGAAATAGTTGGATACAACGTCCATGATTTGGAAATTTTCAAAGAAGCTTTCTCTTTAAAGTCTTCTTCTAAGAATACGAACAAAAAAAATTACGAACGTCTAGAGTTTTTAGGGGATTCTGTTTTAGGAACCATTATTTCTTGTCACCTTTTCCAGACATATCCTAGCGGAAATGAAGGATACCTTACGCAGATGAAGTCCAAAATTGTTAATAGAAAAAATCTTAACAAATTGGGTGACGATTTGAAGCTAAGTAGCCTATTACAAGCTGATACTAGCCAAACCATTCTTAGCGAAAATATTTCTGGAAACCTTTTGGAGGCACTCATTGGAGCTATCTATCTAGATATAGATTACGAATTTTGTAAGAAAATAGTTTTGGAAAGAATTCTTACTCCTTCTACCATCAATAAGCTGGAAAACAAAATCATTAGTTATAAAGGTCTTTTATTGGAATGGAGCCAAAAGAAAAAGATACCTATCAAATACGAGACGTGTGAGGAGTTCCAACCAAATAAGGTTACTGTTTTCCGTTGTCACGTTTGGTTACAAAATGAGAAGATTGCCAATGCTGTAGAAACCTCAAAAAAGAAAGCTGAAGAAAAAGCAGCACAAAGAGCTTTTTATATGCTTAGCAAAAAAGAAAATATTATTGAAAATCAAAAAACAATATCTTAAGCTAGAAGTAGATCACACGGAGATCTCTATTGGATTGATCAGGCTTACAAGGCCAATCCCAGAGCATGAATTGTTTTTTTCCATCAATAAAATCAATCATTTCCAATTCAAAAGGCTTAGTGATATCTTGATCAAAGGAGAATATTTTGACCATTCTTTCTCTCGTTATCAAGCCTATGACCAAGCTACTAAGAACTGTTTTAATTTCATTTCTAATAAATCGATTCTATCTTTGAAAAAAAAAGAACAAAATCAACTTTTTTCAGATGAATCAAATGTTAAATTTTTACTAAATCTACACCAAGATGTAGATTACCTTCTAACGAACTCCGACATATTTGGGGATTTTTCGTTAATTTTGCTCCCGGAAAATTTCGCGTTCCATATTCAGGAATATCCATTGAGTTCTGAAGAGGAACTTTATCAACTAATTCAATATTATGAATAAAAACCTAAAAAAAACAAAAATAATTGCAACACTGGGACCTGCTACTTCTAGCAAGGAAACGATGATACAGATGATACAAGCTGGTTGCGATGTATTTAGAATAAATTTTTCACATGCCGATTATGAATTGGTAAAAAGAAACATTGACCTCATTCGTGAAATCAATAAAGAATATGGCTACTCTGTCTCTATTTTAGGAGACCTACAAGGACCAAAACTAAGAGTAGGTGTTGTAAAAGAAGGTTCTTTCCTTAATCCTGGAGATGTTCTTACTTTTACTAATGAAAAAGTTGAAGGCGATTCTACAAAAGTTTACATGACTTACGAGAAATTCCCTCAGGATGTAAAAGTTGGAGAAAGAATCTTGATTGACGATGGGAAATTGGTTTTTGAAGTTATTGAAACCAACAACATAGATACTGTAAGAGCAAAAACAATCCAAGGTGGTCCATTGAGTTCTAAAAAAGGAGTCAACCTTCCTAATACAGACGTTTCCCTTCCTGCATTGACTGAAAAAGATATCGAGGATGCCAACTTCATGTTAGACAATGAGTTTGACTGGATTGCTTTATCATTTGTACGCCATGCACAGGATATTATCGATTTGAAAGAATTGATGGCAAAACATCCTACCAATAAAACAAAAACGCCAATCATTGCTAAAATTGAGAAACCAGAAGGTGTTAAAAATATCGACGAAATCTTGATGGAGTGTGATTGTTTAATGGTTGCAAGAGGAGATCTTGGTGTAGAAGTTCCTATGGAGCAAGTTCCTGTAATCCAGAAAAACCTTGTGAACAAAGCTAGACTTTATGCAAAGCCTGTTATCATCGCAACCCAAATGATGGAAACAATGATTAATAGCCTAACACCTACAAGAGCCGAAGTAAATGACGTTGCAAACTCTGTGTTAGATGGAGCTGATGCTGTAATGCTTTCTGGAGAGACTTCTGTTGGAAAATATCCTGTGGATGTTATCAAAAACATGGCGAAAATCGTAAAGAATATTGAAAAAACAGCCCTTTACGCAAAACTAAATCACGTAATTGAAGAAAAAATCAACTGTGTGGATGAGAGATTCATCACAGATAAAATTTGCCGTTCTGCAGTAGATGTTGCAAAGTCTACAGGATCAGAAGCTATCGTAACTTTGACAAGTTCTGGTTATACAGCTTTCCAAATATCTGCACACAGACCTTCTTCTCACATCATTGTTTTCAGTAATAATAAACGTGTTATTACTATGTTGAATCTTCTTTGGGGTGTAAGAGCATTCTATTATGACATGCAAAAATCAACTGATGAGACTGTGATCCAAGTAAATATGCTGACTCACAATTATGGATTTGTAGAGCAGGGAGATTTCGTAGTGAACCTAAATGCAATGCCAGTTCATAATGGAGGAAAAACAAATACTTTGAGATTATCTACGATTTAATCGAAAAGATATATCAATAAAAACAAAAAGACACCAAATTCTAATTTGGTGTCTTTTTGTTTTTAAATTTTTATAAGATTATTCTTTGATGATTTTCTTAGAAATAATTCCTGATTTTGTTTTTACGGTGATGATATAAACAGAGCTTGGAAATTTATTTAAATTGATCGTTTGAGATTTTGCATTATTATTAGTTTCAAGAACTAATTTTCCATTGGTATCGAAAACTGCAATTCTTTCCACTTCATTTTGAAGTTCAATTTTAACAATATCTTTTGTTCTTGTCGGATAGATTTTAACATCCTCTTTGTTTAAGTCGTTTGCAGCCATAGTCACTATTTTCTTAGTTCCAGTTGCAACCAAAGCAAAATCTTGTGCCACAGGATTCCCGTCTTGATTTACAAGAGAACCTTTATTAGTAACTTCTATTCTATAGATTCCGTTAACAGTTGGATTATCTATGACAATTTGCTCTACATTGTCTACGGTATTATCACCTTTTGTAGCGTTAGCAGTCGGATTACTTATATCTAATCTCCAAGGATAATAAATTGCGCCAGAACTTACCTCAACCACTCTTAGATCTAGGTCGTTTACTAGTCTGGAAGCATGATTATTCTGTGCATCTTCATCTGTTGTAAAAAATACAGCAGCAGGATCTACCCAAGATATACTTACTTTAAGAGGTTCAGTACCGGTAGCTTGTACTTCTTTAGTAAAGGTATTCCCAGATTGCAACGTATTTCTATTAAAGACAGCATCTTCTGTTAATTTTTTCACTAAAACCTGAGCTGCTTTCTTTGCATCTACAAGCCCCCATCCGTACCACACATCAGGACCTGGTCTTCCAGCTTCGTTGGCAGTATGAGTTAAGAGAGCTTTCATCTCATCAGCTTTGAAAATAAAAGAGCTGTTGCTCTGCAGGTTTCTTTGAACTTGGGTCAGCGTTCCAGCGATTCCACTTACGACAGCTGCTGAATAAGACGTTCCTAAAGAAACCAAATAAGAAGTATTCACACTATTAGATGTATAATTTGGCATAATCATGTCTACACCCACAGCTACCAAATCCGGTTTTACAGCACCATCTTTTCTTGGTCCGGCACTACCCGAAGTATATTTTACAACATCAGTAGACTGTGTATATTTCTGTCCAGTGGTCGTCAATTGATTTACAGCACCTACAGTAATAATATTTTTCGCCAAAGAACCGTAACCTACACAATTGTAACCAAGACTACAATTGGCTGGAGGCAATTCTTCACCAGCAGCAAATTGTACCCAAGTTCCAGTTACAGTATTATATCTATATTTTACAGAATTGGCAGCAGGACCAACACCATAATAATTACCGGTAGATTTTATAATAATCTGTTGAGGCTGAGAATAAACGACCTTGTCAAATTTAGAGTCATCCTCTCCATACGTACCGGAATAAGTA
Source organism: uncultured Weeksellaceae bacterium (assembly GCA_963530025.1). Taxonomy (GTDB): domain Bacteria; phylum Bacteroidota; class Bacteroidia; order Flavobacteriales; family Weeksellaceae; genus Epilithonimonas. Next base: position 43,791 of record CAUSBY010000012.1, on the reverse strand, counting down.
TCAAGATGGCTAAAATCATAATTCCCATACCAGTAATAAGTGTTAGATGATCCAGACCTGTTCCACCCATTATTTGCGCCATAAGAATGGTTTGAAATATTAAGGTCAGATATGCTAGATAATTTTTCAAACTTATCCCCTAAAGCAGTTGTTGAGAACAAGTAATTATCTGTAGTTGCCTGAGGCAAAACACCTTTCGCATTAGCTTTTGGATAAGCAACACTGCTTTGGTTAAAAGTTCCGGTAGCGACTCCGTTTCCTGCAATTACACCTGTAACATTAGTCGTATGTGCACTCTTCGTCAAGGTAGAAGCCTCTTGGTTTACCGCTCTACCTGTTGAGAACTGTTCATGAGTATCATGCACTCTACCCTCATCAAAAATTGTAATTTTCACCCCATTTCCTGTGACAGCAGAAACTCCGGCTACAGTTCCGCTTTGTAGTTCATCCACATTAGCTGTTGCATTAGCTCCGGTTTCCTCTACAGAATAAAACACCGGTATAACTCCCGTAAAGCCAGCAAATCTACTTTTGAGACTATCTTTTTCTTTTTCCGAATATCTTCCCGTGTTATTTAGAAAATACTGATCTAGTTTTTTTTCATTTTCCAAACGTTGTTGCCTGAACTCATTTCTTAATTTAAGATCCTGAGCATTAGAAAAATAAAAAGAGAATAAAAAACTTATACTGAATAAAATTTTTTTCATTAAGGTTATTTTTGCAAAGATAAAAAATAGTTATTTCAAATCACTTTTAAAAATGTTAACTATTTGCTTTTGAATTTTTTGAAAGAAGCTTCAAAGTGGAGTTTCAGGTTGGCGATATCTCTATCACTGCAAAAACCATATTTCAAAATATAAAGCGTATTGAAGCTTTGAAGAGAATAATATAAGAACGGATTAATTTCTGGAAATTTAAATCCCATTGAAAAGAAATAATCATCTGTCAGATTTTCTCTAAGCCATTCTACAAGGTCAGGAAGTTTCCATTTGTTTTTAATTTCTCCAAAACTAAAACCCTCTCCAACAGGTTGTATAAATTCCCCGTGTTTTGGTTTTAACAATTCTTCACTGGAAGGCGCTTCGAAATAGACTTTCAAATCATTATTCAGAGCTATCTTTTTCTTATTTTCATTAAATAATTTCGAATCTGCAGCAAGATTCCCAGATAACTTTTTCTTGACTTCAACTTCTTCTATTTCTATAACTTGTTTTGAAAGAGTAACAAAAAGCTCTTTTGAATCTTTGACAATAATATTTTTCCTATCATAACCATCTTTCAAAAACCGAAGCTCATCTCCAATATTTGCATTAATCAGAAATTGACCTTTAAAATCAGAATAACTTTTCTCCTGAGAATTAATATTGACAACCAAAACCTGATTCACAACTACCGAATCAGAAATAATTCTTCCCTTAATCTGTTGAGAAAAAATGACGAGCGGAATGAATAAAAGAGTAATTAATAAAAGTTTTTTCAAAGGTTATTTTTTATCAAAATTAATTTTAATTGTTAGTCAATAAAGACTTTTAACCAGGATTAACTTTTTTATGAGGAATTAACAAATTCCACTTTGAAAGCTATTTTTTTATCTTTTTTAAAACACTAACTTTACACAAATTTCTATGTAGATGTATTTAGTTTTCGATACCGAAACCACTGGTTTACCCAAAAATTTCAACGCTCCGCTTTCAGATTCAGACAACTGGCCAAGAATGGTTCAGATTGCCTGGCAAATCCACGATGACAATGGAAACTTAATCGAAAATCAAGATTACATCATCAAACCAGAAGGTTATGATATCCCTTTCAACGCGGCGAGAATTCACGGAATTACGACGAAAATTGCAAATGAAGAAGGACGAGATTTACAGGAAATTCTAGAAGAATTTTCTAAAGCTCTAGAAAACGTAAGAGTCGTTTCCGGACACAATGTAGAATTTGATTATAACATTGTCGGCGCAGAATTTTATCGAAAAAACATTACTGACAATCTTCAGGAAAAGCCAAGAGCCGACACAATGATTCTGGGAACAGATTATTGTCAGCTTCCCGGAGGACGAGGTGGAAAATTCAAGTCGCCAAAGCTAGAAGAACTTTACGAAAAATTATACGGACACAAATTTGACGAAGCGCACAATGCGGCGGCCGATGTAAATGCAACCGCACAGGTTTTCTTCGAAATGATGAGAATTGGAGTGATTCCAACTGAAGTTTTGAAAATCAGTGAAACTCAATTAAAGGAATTTCAATCTCTCAATCCAAATCCGATTAAACCTTTCGGAATTGTTATCAGAAGACAGGTTGCCAGTTTCAACAACAAAAAGAAACAAGTTGATATCACCAACATTGATGAAATTGATTTGGGAAAATATTTCCATTTTGATAATCATAGCGTTTTCTCAACTTTGACTGCAACTACGAATATTAATGACCTCATCAAAAAAGCTAAAGATGATAATTTCTCAGCAGTTGGGATTGTTGATATTGGAAATATGATGGGCGCCTTCAAATTCGTAACTGCGGTTGAAGGTTCTAATTCTGCTATTTCAAAAAAGCATAAAGAATATTTAGCAAAAAAAGCAGAGGCGGAAGAAAAAGGTGAAACATTCGATGAGGAAGAACCGGATTCCAGCCAATTGATTCCAATTGTAGGTTCAGAATTTTACATTTCTGATAGATACGAGCAAAAACAATTTACCAAAGATGACCCAGACAGAAGAACGCAGGTTGTTTTGCTTGCGAAGGATTTCAATGGTTATAAAAACTTGGTTAAGTTATCAAGTATTGGTTTTCAGAAAGGATTTTATTTTGGTGTTCCGAGAATCAGCAGAGAATTGATTGCTCAATATAAAGAAGGATTGATTGCATTAACTTCCGGAATCAATGGTGATATTCCTAGTACAATTCTGAATATTGGAGAACAAAAAGGAGAAGAATTGTTCCAATGGTGGAAAGAGGAATTTGGTGATGATTTTTATGTTCAAATCCAGAATCACAATCTCCCTGAAGAAGAACACTTAAATGAAGTTTTATTGCAGCTCGCCGACAAATATAATGTGAAAATTCTGGCTCAAAACGAGACTTATTACACAAATAAAAGCGATGCGCCAATTCAGGATATTTTAGGTTGCATCAAAGATGGCGAAAAACAATCAACGCCTATTGGAAAAGGCTTTGGAAAAAGAAAAGGCTTGACAACCGAAGAATATTACATCAAAAATTCGGAAGAACTGAAATCTGCTTTTCTTGCTTATCCAGACGCTTTCGAAGCCTATGATGAGTTTTTAGCCAAGTTCAAACCTTATACTTTGAAACGCGATGTTTTGCTTCCGAAATTTGATATTCCCGCAGAATTCATTAATCCGGAAGATGACATTGATGGCGGAAAACGAGGCGAAATGGCTTATTTGACGCATTTGACTTACGAAGGCGCAAACAGAAGATATAAAGACACAGGAGTCACAACTGAAATTAAAGAACGTTTAGATTTTGAGCTGGAGGTAATCGCCAACACAGGTTATCCCGGATATTTCTTGATTGTTCAGGATTTCTGTAACGAAGCTAGAAATATGGGCGTTTGGGTTGGTCCTGGTCGTGGTTCTGCTGCGGGTTCTGCGGTTGCTTACTGTATCGGAATCACCAATGTTGACCCAATTAAATACGACCTCCTTTTCGAGAGATTCCTTAATCCAGAAAGGGTTTCGATGCCCGATATTGATATCGATTTTGATGATGAAGGTCGTGACAAAATTATCAAATGGGTAGTTGAAAAATATGGTCAGGAACAGGTCGCACAGATTATCACTTACTCAGTTTTGGGAGGAAAATCGGCGATTAAAGATGCTGGTCGAGTTTTGGATGTTTCGATTCCAGAAACCAATATGATTGCGAAATTAATTCCGCCAAGTCCAGGAATGAATATTGCCAAAGCGCTTTCAAAATATGACAAGCTGAAACCAGAAGACCAACAACTGGTGGACGAAATGAAAGCGATTCTGAACGACCAAAATGACTCAAGATTTTCGGTTTTAGACAGCGCTAAGAAAATGGAAGGTTGTATAAGAAATACGGGAATCCACGCTTGTGGTGTAATCATCACGCCGGAACCTGTGAGTAATCTGGTTCCTATTACGATTGCGGCGAAAGATGCTGATATTTTGGTTTCTCAATTCGATAACTCGGTGGCGGAAGACGCAGGTCTTTTGAAAATGGATTTCTTGGGATTAAGGACTTTGACCATTATAAAAGATGCTGTGAAACTCGTAAAAGAACGTCACGGAATTGACATTGACCCAGATGAAATTCCGCTTGACGATGCAAAAACTTATCAATTATTTAAGGACGGAAGAACCATTGGGATTTTCCAATATGAAAGTCCGGGAATGCAAAAATATATGCGTGAACTGAAACCTACAGTTTTCGCCGATTTGATTGCAATGAACGCTTTGTATCGTCCAGGTCCAATTAAATACATCCCAAATTTCATTAATAGAAAACACGGAACTGAAGAAATCATTTACGATTTACCAGAACTTGAAGAATACCTGGAAGAAACTTACGGAATTACGGTTTATCAGGAACAGGTAATGCTTTTGTCCCAAAAATTGGCCAACTTTACAAAAGGTGAAGCCGATACGTTGAGAAAAGCGATGGGTAAAAAACAGATTGATGTCCTTAATAAAATGTATCCGAAATTCATTGAAGGTGGAAGAAAGAACAATCTCAACGAAGAACGATTAGAAAAGATTTGGAATGACTGGAAAGCTTTTGCAGAGTATGCTTTCAACAAGTCTCACTCTACTTGTTATGCCTGGATTGCATATCAAACCGCTTATTTAAAAGCTAATTATCCAGCGGAATATATGGCGAGTGTAATGAGTAACAACATTAACAATACCGCTTCTATCACAATGTTTATGGAGGATTGCAAAGCGATTGGTGTAGATGTTTTAGGACCAGATGTGAATGAATCTCAGTATAAATTCTCTGTAAATGAGAAAGGACAAATCAGATTTGGATTAGGAGCAATCAAAGGAATTGGCGAAGGTCCAAGTGAAGCGATTACTCTAATTAGACAAAATGGAAGATATAAAAATATCTACGATTTCTTCGAGAGAATTCCACCTTCACAAGTTAATAAAAGGGTGGCTGAAAGTTTAATCATTGCTGGTGCTTTTGACGAATTAGATTCTTACCATCGTGGACAGTATTTTGACATTGACCAATCTGGAAGAACCAATATTGAAAGACTTTCCAGATATGGACAAAGTTTCCAAGACAGTAAAAACGAAATGGATAATTCGCTTTTTGCGGATTTTGCTGAAGAAGTTCAAATTGAACAACCGAAACTTTTACCTTGCGCTGAATGGCCAAATATGCATAAACTTAATAAAGAAAAAGAAATCATCGGTTTTTATCTTTCTGCACATCCTTTAGACGAATTCAAATACCAGTTTCAATTTATGCAGGGTGTACTATCTAAAAAAGCAGTTTTGGAAGAAAAAAGAGATGATTTGCCAGTTTTGGAAGAAGTCGCTCCAATTTTAGAAAAGGATAGTTCTCCAGATGAAGAAGTTCCAGACATTGTTGTTTCTGATGACTCTGGGCTTGAGGAAGAAATTATTGAAGAGACAACGAAAAAAGCAGAGCCAAAAGGAAATTTCAACTTTTTGAATTTGGATGAAGTGGAAGCTTTCAAGGATTTGGCTTTCCCTCCAAAAACAGCAGAACTTTTTGAAGAAAAGAAAAGCTGGAAAGACAAAATGAATGAAAAAGACAACACTAAGGAATATACGGTCGCCGGATTGATTACAGAATATCGTGTTGCGGACGGTTTCCGAAGTGGTGAGAAAGTCGCCTTCGTTATGCTTGAAGATTATACAGGCTCCTACTCTTTCCGCTTAGGTGACAGAGATTATATGAAACTGAAAGATAAATTGGAAGTTCAGCGATTTGTCATTATGAAAATCAAATATTCTCAAGGAAAAGATGGACGCGTTTTTGTGAATGTGAATGAAGTTATGGAATTGAAAGAAGCATTCGAAAGATTTGCAAAAAGCTTATCCGTTGTAGTTCCATTAGATTCATTGCGACAATCTGATATTGAGTTTTTCAGAGAAAATATCATTCAAAACCAAGGTGAGCAGAAATTGAATTTCTTCATCAAAAATCCTGAAGACGAATCTGTTTTGGAAGTGGTTTCTATGCAGCATAAGATTAATATTAATGAGAATCTTTTGGAGGTGATTCATCAGATTAATAATTATGAGGTATTTTTAAATTGACATCAAACCTTATTTATTACTAACAAAATCCGATTCATAAATCGGATTTTTCTTTTTTCTAATTAAAATAATAAAATATTATAAATATTAACGTAATTATTAAAAAAAATAAATAATCATAAATAAAAACACATTTTAATTGAAAAAAAATAACTATTTTTGTTTAATTAATTAAAATTAAATAATTATGAAGAAAATTTTACTCTCATGCTTTTTAGCATTAGGAATTAGCTCTCAAGCACAAACTTACTTTTCAGATGATTTCAATGATGAAAACGTTTCCGACTGGACACGCATTGACTCGGATGGAGATGGGAAAAATTGGGCCGACATGTTTTTTGTCCCGGATTCAAACGGCAATCCAACCACTCCTGTTTCACTAATCTCAAGATCGTGGCAAGTCAGCGCCTTAACCCCAGACAACTGGATTATTTCACCAGCTATCAATCTAACAAGCGCTACAGGATCCCTTTCTTTGAATTGGAAAGTTAAATGCGCTGCCGCTGAATGGGACAAAGAGCACTATTCTGTTTACGTAGGTACAGCAAGCGACATAGCTTCTTTACAAGCATCTAGTGTTCAATTTTCAGAGACCTATGATGATCCTGCAAATTTAGGCACTCAATACAACAGAACCCTTGACGTAACAAGCTTTGCCGGCCAAACAATTTATGTTGCTTTTAGACACCATAATGTTACAGATATGGATTACATATCGATTGACGACGTTGTAGTAAAAGCACCTGATACAACAGCTCCAAATTGTGCTACCTTAACCAGCCCAACCAACTCAAACACAGCCGTTCCTGCAGGAAGCACAACATTATCTTGGACAGCCCCAACAACAGGTGCCACACCTACAAGTTATGATGTTTACTTCGGCACAACCGCAAATCCTACAACTTTATTAGCCAATGTAAGTGGAACATCTACAACAGCAACTACAGTAGCAAATACAACTTATTACTGGAAAGCAGTCCCTAAAAATGCAGTAGGTAGCGCAACAGGATGTAGCGAATTTAGTTTTACAACAGTAACCCCTACCCCTGGTTGCACAACTATCGCTAATACTTCACCTTATGGCGTTCTTAGCCCAACTACATGCAACGGAACAACCTCAGTTACTAGAACAACTGCATACGCAGGCGAATACTCTACTGTCAGCCTAGTAGCCGGCAGAAGCTATAAATTCGACATTCTACTTAAAACGGGATACTACATAACAATTGCTACCGACGCTACAACTCCAGTTATTCTAACATCTGGAACCGATAGCGTAACCTACACCGCAGCAACAACAGGAGTTGTTAGATTTTACACTCATGTCAATTCGACTTGTATTGGAGCAACAAACTCGACAACATCCCATACTAGAAGTGTTACATGTTTAGGGACATTAGCTGTATCAGATTTTAACAAAGATAAAACCTCTATATATCCAAATCCGTTCACAGATGTCCTTAAGATTTCTGATGTAAAAGGCGTGAAATCTGTTTCTATCAATGATGTATCAGGAAGAGAAGTTAAATCTCTTGCTCCATCTGCAGAACTTAATCTTTCTAGCTTAAAAGCCGGTTTATATATCGTAAACCTTAAAATGGAAGACGGAAGCGTAAAAACTTTCAAAGCCATCAAAAAATAATTAAAAAAAATATTTCTCAATATTTAAGCCACTCATTTGAGTGGCTTTTTTATTTCATACAAATAAAAAAAATTACTACAATTACATTATTACTCCCAAATCAATAAAAAAAAACCAATACACTTCCACACAATTTCAATAATTATCATTATATTTGTTTCAATTATAAAAATTACATAATTATGAATAAATTTTTACTTTCATGCTTTTTAGCATTAGGAATTGGAGCGAATGCTCAGTACAATTCATTACAAAATTTTGATGACGACACAACAGGGACTTATCATTTTGGTAATGGAACATTCAATACTACAGTAGCAAATGTTTGTAGTGGTACAACCTCTGGAGCTTTAGCTTTTACGGCAGCCGCTCCGCAAACAGGATGGATGACCGACATGGAAGAATTGGGACAGACAGGAAACGGACAAGCCGTTACAGTAAGTATCAATTACAAAAAGGCAAACAATTTAACAGGATCACTATATGTAGCGTATTTTGAATACAATGCAGATACAGATCAATGGTCCGTAACTCCAGTTGGATCACCTAGAGCTTTAACTGCAGGAGCAGTAACCACATGTACTCCTTTTTCCGTTACAATCCCCTCAGGAACTTTGGACCCAGCAAAACAATATGGGCTAGGCATCTGGGTAGTTAGAACCGCAGGAACAGGTCTTTATGTTGATGACCTTAGCATACAACAACAAGTCGTTACAACCGCACCATCTTGTACGACAATCACTTCTCCAACTAATGGCGCAGTTATCTCGGCTGGACAACCTTCTATAACTTGGGCAGCAGCCGCTACAGCAGTAAACTATAAATTGACTATTGGAACAACCTCTGGAGGCAGCGATGTATTTAATGGAACAGTCAATGGAACGTCATATGCATTCCCTACTACAGTCAACACAACATATTTTGCAAAAGTAGTTCCATCTAACACATCCGGTGATGCTACAGGATGTACAGAAATAACATTCAGCACAAACAATACTGTTGCATATTGCACAGCTAGTGGCCCTGCAAGTGCTCAATATGATAAGATAACCAATGTTGCTTTCGCCAACATAAACAACGCATCTCCAGGAGGCACAACAGCTCCATACCCACCAGGATATGAAGACTTCACATCCGTTGTTGGCAACGTTAACCAGGAAAGCACTTATGGTCTTGTTATAAAATCTGATAGAGTTTATGCAGGAGATGTTATCCGTGCTTTCATAGATTACAATAACAATGGAACATTTGGCGATGCAGGAGAGCTTGTAGCTACAATCAATGTTACAGCAAACTCAACCGCTTATACTAGTGCTACCACAAATATCACCATCCCTACTACAGCAACTGTAGGGACAACACGTATGAGAGTATTGGTATATGATAGCACAGCCACTTTCTCATCAACTTTAGCTACAACAGGTTGTGGAACCGCGGCTTATGGACAAGTAGAAGACTATACTTTAAATATTGCAACGCCAACAATGGCAGTTTCTGATATCAACAAATCTGGTATTTCTATATTCCCTAATCCATTCACAGATAACCTTAAAATATCTGATATAAAAGGCGTAAAATCTGTTTCTATAAATGATGTATCCGGAAGAGAAGTTAAATCTCTTGCTCCATCTACAGAACTTAACCTTTCTAGCCTAAAAGCAGGCTTATATATCGTAAGCCTTAAGATGGAAGATGGAAGCGTAAAAACGTTCAAAGCCATCAAAAAATAATTTTTAAAATTATTTCTAAATATTTAAGCCACTCAGTTGAGTGGCTTTTTTTTGTGATGAAAAAACTCAAATGAAATAAATAATTTATGATAATTATATTATTTATTTTAAATCAATAAAAAAAACACAATACATACTTACAAGTTATTAGAAATAATCATTAGATTTGCGATAAGTTAAATAATTAAATAATTATGAAGAAAATTTTACTAGCAAGCATTTTAGTGCTTGGCGTGGGAGTCTCTGCCCAAGTCACCGGAACTAAAACAATTGGTACGGACTACCCTACCTTGGCAGATGCTTTTACAGACTTGAACACAAATGGTGTTGGATCCGGAGGAGTCACCCTTAATTTACCCGCAGGTTATACAGAAACAATACCTGTAGGAGGTTTAAAATTAGGAAGCAGTGTATTGAATGCAACATTATCCTCTTCCAATCCTTTAATCATTCAAAAAAGCGGAACGGGAGCTAACCCGATATTCTCAGCGTCTGCTGGCACATCCACAACTACTGATGCTTTCTTTAAGTTTGCAGGAGTTGATTATGTTACAGTTGATGGAGTTACTCTACAAGAAGTTGAGTCCAACACAACACCAACTACTAAAATAGAAAGAGGATTCTATTTTTATAATCTTTCCGCAACTGATGGAACCAATTACAATACAGTAAAAAATAGTACAATCAACTTCCTTCCTGGTTCTACTGTAGTAACTGCTACTTCTGGAATCTATTTTGCCCATACGAATGAAACAGGAACAGCTCTAAATCCTACCAGCACAGAAGGATTGAATAGCTATAACAAAATCTATGGTAATACAATTAACAACCCATTATCTATAGGTGTTTATTTTGGAGGATTTGCTTCGGCAGCTCCTTATACTCTTCGTGATACAAACAATGACATAGGTGGGACTTCTGCAAGCACAGGAAATACAATTACCAATATTGGTGAGATTGCTTACATTACAGCTTATGGCTACTTTGGAACCTACCAAGCAGGAGCCAACATTTCTAATAATACCATGACTTTTGCAAGTGGTGGATTAGGAGCAGCAGGTATATATGTTTATGGAGATAATACAACTTTCACTGTAAATAGTAACAATGTATCAGCACCTAGCCGACAAACTTATTATGTAAGTGCCTCTAGCTTAAGTACACACGCAGGAATCTACTGTCTTAGCGTAAGTGCAAGTACCGCTGTAAATCTTATTGCTAACAATAATACTTTTAATTTTGGTACATCCGCACTATACACTGGAGCTTCTGTCCCTCCAGTATATGGAATATTACACGCTTATGCGGCAACTGCCAATACAGGAAGCCTTACAGCAACAGGCAACAACATACAAGGACCTTCTGTAGGAACTTATTATGGAATATACTCTACAGTTTCAGGGCCTTCTATTACTGTTACAGATAATACTATACATGATGTGACCACAAGTAGTTCTGTAGCTGCGAGTGCAGCATATGGTGTATTTTTAGGAGCAACAGGTGTTGCGACCAATGTCTTAAAAAACAAAATTTACGGCCTACAGTCCAACGGTACTGCGGGTATCGTTTACGGGATTAATGTAGGCGGATCGACAGCATCTACAACTACCAATATCGTCAATAACTTAGTCGGTGACCTGAGAACGCCATCTGCGAGTTCTACATCACCTCTATTAGCAGGTATAAACCTTGTCTCCACAGGAGCTACTTCTAAATTAAATGTATATTATAATAGCATTTATTTGAACGCTACATCTTCTGGAGCAAACTTTAATTCAACCGGTATCCTTCACACATACAATACCAACGCAACCACTGCAACTCTTGATTTAAAGAACAATATCATTTCCAATACCTCAACTCCTAATGGAACTGGTTACGCAAGTGCATTAAGAAGAACTTCAGCAACGAATTTGAATAACTATGCTACCACGTCTAATAATAATGACTTTGCAGTAGGTTCAGCTACTAATAGCGTTGTTTATTATAATGGAACTACTGGATATAATTATGCTGATTTCTTAACACACGTAACAACACGTGAGGCCAACTCTTTGAACATCAAACCTGAATTTGCTGCTATTAATGGAGCAGATGCCAATTTCTTGAAGTTGAATGTAAGTGCTACATCTACACAAAACTTAGACAATAAAGGAGCTGCTGATATCTTAGATTTCACAACAGATTATGCTGGGGTTACTAGAAATAGCACAACACCGGATATCGGAGCTTATGAATTTACCTATGTTGCTCCTACTACTGCCCCAAGTTGTACAACAATCAGTACTCCTATCACTGGAGCAACTGGTGTAACTCCAAACCCAGCAAACTTATCTTGGTCAGCTGCAAGTGGTGCTACTAGCTACAAAGTTTATGTAGGAACTACGGCAGGAGGAACCGATGTAGTAAACGGTACTTCTACAAGTGCTTTAAATTATTCTGCAAGCCTTCAGCCTAATAAGATTTATTATGCTAGAGTTATAGCTAGCAATAACATAGGGGATGCAACAGGATGTACAGAAATCTCATTCACAACAGGTAACTATGTATATTGTACTGCAGGTTCAGGAAACGGTACTTTTGAAAGAAGTACAAATGTTAAAATAGCAGAACAAGGTTCCAGCACCGCTATTCTTGATAACAACTCAACTGGTACTACTGGTTACGAAAACTTTACTGCAACTCCTGTAGATGTTACTCTTGAAAAAACTTATACCCTTACTGTTACTGTTACTAATGGATATGCTTCTGACGCAGTATATGCTTGGGTAGACCTTAACCAAGATGGTACTCTTGATGACACTACTGAAAAAACTGTATTAACATATACTTACAGTGGGTCATCTACAACACCTAGTACTGCGACTGGAAACATATCAATCCCTTCAACTGCAGTAATTGGAAATACACGTTTGAGAATTCGTGTGAATGACACAACTGGTACAATTTCAAACACGACTTCATGTGGTGTAGGATCTTACGGAGAAGTAGAAGACTACACTCTAAACATCAAGAGTCCTACTCAAGCAGTTTCAGATGTAAACAAAACAAATATCTCTGTGTATCCTAACCCATTTACTGATGTGCTTAAAGTTTCTGATGTAAAAGGAGTTAAATCTATATCTGTAAATGATATATCAGGAAGACAAGTTAAAACGTTGACACCTTCTGCAGAAATTAACTTATCAAACCTTAGACAAGGATTGTATATTGTTAATCTTCAAATGGAAGATGGAAGCATTAAGTCTTTCAAAGCAATCAAGAAATAATCATTTCTAAATCATTAATAAAAAGCCACTCCATTGAGTGGCTTTTCTATTTTCATCAAGCTTTATCACATTTTAATGTTAATATGCTTCCCCAAAAGGAAAAAAAACTTTATATTCGTATCAGTTTTAAATAAATTTATTAAATATGAAAAAAATTCTATTCTCTTGCCTTTTGGCATTAGGTATTGGAGTGAATGCTCAGTATGACTTCACAGAAGATTTTGAAGGTGACATGATTGGTATGGGCCAATTTGGTGGTGGTGGAGTAAACACCGTCAACGTATGTAGTGGAGCTGCTGCAGGTTCACTTACTTATAGTGCAACAGTAACACAAACTGGATGGTTTGCAAATCTATTGGAAGTAGGAGATTATTATGGACAAGTAGATAATGGTCAAAAAATAGATGTAAGCTTTAAATATAGAAAAGCCGCAAATCTTACTGGTACACTATATGTAATGTATGCCGTACAAGATGAAACGTCTGGGTCTTGGTCAATCTATACAGTTGGAACAGGTGTTACATTAGCTGCAGCGGCTGTTACAACCTGTGGAACAGTTACAGCTACAATTCCTGCTGGTACATTTGCACCTGGTAAGGTTTATGGTATCGGTACTTGGATGGCTAGATCAGGAACTTCTACAGGAGCACTATATGTAGACGACCTTGTTGTGAAACAAGCGGTGGCTACAACTGTACCAGCATGTAATTCATTCACTTACCCTACAAACGGAAGCACAATTTCTGCTGGGACAGTAGGTTTTACATGGCCAACAGTAGAGGGCGCATCTAGCTTTAAAGTTACAATAGGAACTACATCAGGAGCTTCTAATATCTTGGACACAACTGTAATAGGAAGTACTACATTGTTAAATGTTGCTTTGGCTGCTAGTACAACTTATTATGCAAAAATAGTCCCTACCAATAGTGTAGGAGAGGCTACAGGATGTCAAGAAATTACATTTACTACCAATAGCACTGTTGGACATTGTGGGCCTATAACCTCATCTGCGCCAACGGTAATTGCACCAATTAAATCAGTAAATTTTGCAGGTGTTACCAATACATCTGACCCTACAGCAACCACAATAGGTTCTTTCCCTGTACATCAGGATTTCAAAGCTGTAGAATTTATTGTTAAAGATGATGTGACATCTGTACCTTTAACAGTACAAGGAACAACAAACGGCGCTGCTGCTAATGGTTGGGGAACTGCCGTATTTATCGACTGGAATAATGACGGAGATTTTGACGATGCAGGTGAGCAGTATTTCAATACTTTTGCTACAAAACTTTCTAAAGGAGGTGTTACTGATAACCCTATTTCATTAACTGGTAATATTACTATCCCTGCTGGAACTGCTTTAGGTAAAAAGACGATGAGAGTAAAGTATAATTTCCAACATGTATCAGCAACTACGATAAATGACGCATTAGCGACAGGATGCTCTAATATGACAAACGGTCAGGTAGAGGATTACACTATTGATTATCAAAGTGCTCTTGCAGTATCTGATGTGAACAAGAAAGGAATCTCTGTATATCCTAACCCATTCACAGACGTTCTTAAGATCTCTGACGTAAAAGGTGTTAAATCTGTTTCTGTGAACGATATCTCTGGAAGACAAGTTAAAGCTCTTGCTGCTACAGAAGAACTTAATCTATCTAGCTTGAAAGCTGGTCTTTACATCGTTAATCTACAAATGGAAGACGGAAGCGTAAAAACTTTCAAAGCAATCAAAAAATAATTCTTAGAATTATAAACCTATATCTAGTCCGTCTCTTTTTAAAAAGAGACGGACTTTTTTATTGTTTTTTTTTAACAAATCCATAGCGTTTTTTATTTTTTTTTCTTAAATTGGTTAACAATTAAAAAAATCATTATGAAAAAACTTTTATTTTCTTTTTCAATGTTGTGCTTAGCCAATGTTGTCAATGCTCAATGTGTAGATGGGTACGCATATCCGGAAGATCCAGTTGCAATCTCAACATGTGATGGAACAACAGAAAACATCATTACCGACGACAGTTGGAGTGGCGAGTACGCTATCGTTAGTTTAACTGCTGGAAGAATCTATACATTCACCACAACAGAACCTGACTATTACATTACTATTGCTACTCCGGACGGAACACCTTTAGTTTATGGAAAAGGGCCTTTGGTTTATTCTCCTACAGCGAATGGTGATGTTTATTTCTACACACACACAAGCGAAAACTGTGGAAGCACTTGGTTTGACGACCATTCAAAAATTGTAATTTGTTCTCCTCCTCCAACTACCGCTCCTAGCTGTACGACCTATACCTTACCAAGCAATGGAGCAAATCCAAACGACCCTGTAATAATCAATTGGGCTATCGCATCCGGAGCAACTGGGTACAAATTATATATTGGCACAAGTGCAGGTAATTATAACATTGCCAACGGTACTAATGTAACTGCTACCAGCTATACAATCCCAAGCCCAGCTCCTAATACAACTTATTATGTAAAAGTGGTTCCTCTGAACAACATAGGTGAGGCAACTGGATGTGCGGAAAGCAACTTTGTGACTGGCGCATCAGACTATTGTACTTCAATCCCTACCAATATTGGTTTTAATGATGGTATTACCAATGTTACATTAGCAGGAGAAACAAAAAGCATCAACAATACAACCACTACAGCTGCAGGTTCAGAATACACTAACTATTCTTCAACAATTGGAGCTGACCTTGCAAAAGGAAAAAGCTACAACTTAAGCGTTTCTGTAAATACTGATGGTAATTACACTCAATATCAAATTGCTTGGATTGACTGGAATCAAAATAAAGTGTTCGAAGCGTCTGAGAGATTGGATCTTGGAACTGCTACCAATGTAACCAGCGGATTAAGCTCTGCTTGTCCGTATAGCTTCACTGTTCCTTCTACTGCTATCTTAGGAGACACAAGAATGAGAGTCAGAACCTTCTATTATTCTGGCAACGTAGAAAACCCTTGCATGAACGGGGATGACGGGGAAGTAGAAGATTACAAGATCACTGTACTTGATAATCTTGCCGTATCTGATGTCAACAAAAAAGGAATCTCTGTATATCCTAATCCTTTCCATGACGTTCTTAAGATATCTGATGTAAAAGGTGTGAAGTCTATCTCAGTAAACGATGTATCTGGAAGAGAAGTGAAATCTCTTGCTCCATCTGCAGAACTTAACCTATCAAGTTTGAAGGAAGGTCTATATATCGTTAACCTTAAAATGGAAGATGGAAGTGTGAAAAGCTTCAAAGCAATCAAAAAATAATCATTTTGTTTGGATTATAATAATATCAAACCCGTTCGATTGAGCGGGTTTTTTGTTTACAATTTCTTATCAAAATCAAGGTTCGTATATTTCAATTTTTACAATTTATATTTCCTTAAGCTCAATATTATTTAGCTGAGGAATATTTTCATGAAATATCAAAAAAAGACCTCTGTGAAAGCCTATTAAAACAGGGGCTGCGGAAGCCTACCAAAACGTCAAGACGTTTTACCTAAAACGACGGGAGGTTTTCATCAAAACGTCGAAAGGTTTTCACTAAAAGGTCTCGACGTTTTTAGACAAACGTCGAGACCTTTTTTTCAGAAAGAATTTAGAGCCAGTTTTAATGTTATAATTTTTAGTCGAATCGGATTAAAGTCTGTTTAAAACTATCTATATTAAAACTTAGTCCAAAGCATATTATTAAAAATATCAAAAAGTCTTAATCAAAAAAAGCCCCATGAAATTCACAGGGCTTCTTTATAATATTGGATTTGATTACCAAATCTTTACTCTTTCTTCTGGTTTTTTGTAAAGTTTGTCACCTTCTTTCACATCAAAAGCTTTATAGAACGCTTCTGTGTTCACAAGAGGTCCAAAACTTCTGAAGAATCCTGGAGAGTGCGGATCGGTCTTCACTTGGTTTGTAAGATATTTCTCTGTTGATAAAGTTCTCCAAACTGTTCCCCAGCTTAGAAAGAATCTCTGATCAGGAGTATATCCATCGATTTTTCCTGGATTTCCTTTATCCTTCAAGTACATTTGCAATGCATCATAAGCAATATTAACTCCACCTAAATCGGCGATATTCTCTCCGTTGGTGAAGGTTCCGTTCACTTTTACATCTTTTGCAGGCTCGTATTTGTCGTACTGTGCAGCCAAACTTTTTGTAGCTTTTTCGAAGTTAGCTTTATCCTCCGCAGTCCACCAGTCTTTCAAGTTACCATCGCCATCGAACTGAGCTCCACTGTCATCGAAACCGTGTGTCATCTCATGTCCTATAACAGCTCCGATTCCTCCGAAATTAACTGCCGCATCCGCATTTGGATTGAAGAAAGGAGGCTGAAGAATTGCAGCAGGAAAAACAATCTCGTTGTTTACCGGATTGTAATAAGCGTTCACCGTTTGTGGAGACATTCCCCACTCTGTCTTATCTACAGGTTTCCCAACTTTTTCCAACTCCTTGCTGTAATGCCAGCTTTCTACATTCTGTAAATTAGAATATAGAGTTCCTCCATCCTGATCAGACTTGATCGTCAACTTAGAATAATCTTTCCACTGATCTGGATAAGCAATCTTCACAGTGAATTTGTTCAATTTGTCCAAAGCTTTGGTCTTGGTCACAGATGACATCCAAGAAAGGTTATTGATGTGTACCCCAAAACTTTTCTTAAGATAATCTATGTATGTCAGCATTTGTGCTTTAGCTTCCGGAGTGAAGAATTTATCTACATAAACTTTACCGAAAGCCTCTCCAAGAACACCATTGATCAAAGCCAATGCTCTTTTGTTCAATGCTCTTTGCTCTTGCTGACCTTGCAGATACTTGCTATAGAAATCGAATTTCATATCATCCATCTTCTGATCCAAATAACTTGCGCTACCTGAAAGCAAATGGAACTTAAGATAATCCTTGATTAAAGGAATGTTCTTTTCTGTAAGGAATGTGTCGAGCTTTTTGTAATAACCAAGCTCACCAATGATCACTTTATCAGTTTTCACTCCTACTTCTGCAAGATATTTTGGAAGATCTACGCTCTTTACCAAAGTCTTGAGTTCTGCTAAAGTTTTTGGGTTATATTGTAAAGTAGCGTCACGGATCTGCTCATTTGTAAGCAATGTCTTCGCCATTGTCTTCTCAAAAGCCACAATTTGTGCTGCTACTGCTGTTGCATTTTTGTAACCTGCAACCGTCAAAACTTTTGCAACATACTTTTTGTATTCTTCAATCGTCTCCGTATTCTTCGGAGAATCTTTTTGGTAATAATCTCTACCTAAACCGAAAGAAGCATCGCTTAGATAAACGGCATTCATTTTAGAATCTTTTAGATCACCATCTACGCCCCAACCGTAGAATGCATTCTCTCCTCTTTTCGTCGCTTCTACAAGATATTTTTGTAAGTCAGCCACATTTTTTATAGCATCTATTTTTGCAAGATCCCCCTTCACAGGATTGATGCCATCTGCATTACGCTTGGTCATATCCATGTAGGTTTCATAAAGTGCCTGTATCTTTTGCCCTTCAGAACCAGTTGCGAATTTCTCTTTCAAGATGTTATCCAAAAGCCCTAGAGAGTTGTTATCTGTAGTTTCTCTCAATTGGGTGAAAGAACCCCAGCTTGGTTTATCTGCAGGAATCTTGGCTGTTTTCATCCAGGTTCCGTTCACATAATTATAAAAATCATCCTGTGGACGAACCGATGTATCCATATAATTCAGTTCCAAAGCAGGTTGCTTGGTCTGTGCAAAAGAGAGACTGGAGATAGAAGCCAGCATCAGTACACTTAATGATATCTTTTTCATTTTATAGATAATAATATTTAGGTTGATATGTATCTTATAATGACTATTTGTTACAATAGAAATTAAAATAATAAGAGCTAAAATTATCAATTATTATAAGAATACCAGCCCTATAACCCACTTAATATTAAATCATTAAATAAAACACACCATCTAGCTATCCATTTCTTCAATTAATTTATGGAATGTATAGGATTTTAATTATCAGAACCTTATTTTTACGGTAAAAACATAATTAAATTCTTTCATCAATGCATCATAATTTATTATTGGTACTTTCATTACTTTTTTCAGTTTTCATGATGGTAATGGTAGCAAAAAAAATGAAGATTGCCTATCCTATTTTTTTGGTATTGGCAGGGCTTATTATCAGTTTATTACCAGGGATTCCAGAAATAGAACTGGACCCGGAACTGGTTTTTCTTATCTTTTTACCTCCTTTATTGTATGAGGCAGCTTGGTACACCTCATGGAATGATTTCTGGAAATGGAAAAGACCAATTTCATTATTGGCATTCGGTCTGGTATTCGCCACCTCTATCATTATAGCTTATCTTTCTCAGGCAATGATTCCCGGTTTTACATTAGCCCTTGGTTTTTTGTTAGGAGGAATAGTTTCCCCACCAGATGCAGTGGCGGCAACTTCTGTTCTGAAAGGTTTGCCTGTTCCCAAGAGAATAGTCAGTATATTGGAAGGTGAGAGTCTTGTGAATGACGCATCATCTTTGATTGTTTTCAGATTTGCATTGGCAGCTATATTGACAGGACAGTTCTCTATGAACGAAGCAGTTGGGCAATTTTTTTTGGTTGCGGGAATGGGAATCGTATTTGGAATATTGGGAGGAGGACTGATGTATCTTATCCATCGTTACTTACCGACTACCTCAGCTATAGATGCTGCCCTTACAATCATGACACCTTATATTTTATATTTGGGAGCAGAACAATTTCATTTTTCTGGAGTAATGGCAGTCGTGACGGGTGGACTTTTTATCTCTTACCGTTCACACGAAATCTTCAAAAATGGGAATACCCGACTTAATATGCTGGGCGTTTGGACAACGGTCATTTTCGTAATGAATGCTATGGTTTTCATTCTGATCGGGCTATCACTTCCTTCTATTATTCACGGATTGGAAGAAGCTTCTTTGATACAAGGAATCAAATACGGTGTCATCATTAGCATTGTTGTGATTCTCATAAGATTTTTATGGATATATCCGGCGGCCTTTGTTCCGAGATGGCTTTTCAAATCGGTAAGAAAAGAACAGAATCCAGGATGGAAAGGTCCTCTTGTCATCGGTTGGGCAGGCATGAGAGGAGTTGTTTCTTTAGCCACAGCACTTTCAATTCCTTATCTTTTACCAGATGGCTCAGCGTTTCCTCATAGAAATCTAATCCTATTGATAACTTTTATAGTCATCTTCATCACATTGGTTGTGCAGGGACTTTCTTTACCTTTTTTAGTGAAAAAACTAGACATTCCTCCTATGGATGTGGTTTTACCTGAAGAGCAACAAGAGGCCCAGATACAAATACGACTAAACAGATTGGCACTTAATCATATCAATACAAACTATAGGGATGTTGTACAGAAAAGTAATTTGCTGAAAAACTATCACATGCAGATCTCCATAGAAACAGAGAACACGGAAAACCAACTCGACCTTATGGAATGTAATAATTGCTCTACCCAAGAGATCGATCAATACGAGACCATTCTGAAAGAGATCTTTGACAAACAAAGACTGGATATCTTTCAAATGAGAAAGGAAAAATATTATGAAGATGAAGAAATCAGAAAAGCAGAGCTACAGCTCGATCTAAACGACCTGAAAATAAATCCTAATTTTCATTAAAATAAAAAGCGCTTCCAAATCATGGAGGCGCTTTTTTATTTCAATAATTAATTGCTGTGCTATTTAAAATCATTATTTTTTGCAGACTTTCTTGCATTTTGGAGTGATTGCTTTAGTTCAGATAATTGCTCTTTATTTAGTCCTATTATTTTACAATAGAGCTTTTTTGTTTTCTGTTCTTTGAATTTTATTAAAAGCATAAGAGAGGTAGAAAATAATCCTTTATGTATTCTGAATTCTACTAACATATCAATAGGAAACTCTATAGGTATTGTAGGTGGATTTATTTTCCAGAAATATGGTTGTCTTATGGATATGAATTGTTGAGAATTTTCATATTCAAAAAATCTAAGTTTTAAAAATGTATGAAAAACCACGACGAATCCTACTATACAGACTGTTAAGAATAATTGGTAAAATGATACTGGCTTTAACATATATATAATGATTCCCAAAAAAGCGAGAAGTACCAGTATGACAACCAATATTTTGATATAAAAATCGATAATCTTCTTGTTGTTTATCTTTTTCATCATTCGAGTTAAAAAATTAAGCCCTCTTCAGAAATATCTCTCTCATCATTTGTATATCTGATCTTATAAATAATAGAGGGCTTAAAGTTTAATTGATTATTATGATTTTTCTAAATATCTGAACATTTATGTTTTTGAAAAATTCACGGTTTCCAAAAGCTCCAGACAGTTCCGTTGTAAACAGCCAATTGTTTTTTAGTTGTATCATAAACCATCATTCCTGCACTTGGGTTGATAATGTTCAGATGTGGGCTTGCCACTTTAGGCAATATCATAGCCTTGTTCGTATCAGTCAATACCAAAATACCCTGTGTAGTATCTGTAGCTCCATTAATTCCAATAGCTGTTTTAGCAGTGGTCTTTTCTAATTTGTCGGGTCCTTGAATCATAGTATCTGCCTTACCACTCGCATCTACGCTAAGGTCAAACCAACTCCCGTCTTTCAGATATTTTATTTTCTTATCTGTCATATCATAGATCACTGTACCGTCTTCTGTGATACCACTTTTATCCTCGACATAAGGAAGAATCATTCCCCTATTCTCTGCATCCGAAAATTCTAGAGAAACAGAGCTGTTAGTTAAAATATCTTTTCCTATTGCCACTTGAGATTTTATGGCAATGGTGGAGAAAATCATTATTGTTATTATTATATTTTTCATTTTGTATTATTTATGTTTAGAAAGTATGAAAATTGAAAATGTTTTCAATTGATTGCTCACAATTTTCATTTTGTATCATATCATAGATTATTTATTCTGGACAAGTTTGCGTACTGGTACAATACCATCCCCAAGCAGTACCGTTATTAGTATAAATTTTTAGACATTTGTTCGTTGTATCATATATCATCATACCTTCTACAAAACTTGTAGATGCTATTCCCACAGGATTATTAGAAGTATCAAATGCTGTCCTGTTTGGCACAAAACCTTTGGTTTTAGCTTCCAGCACCAGCCATGCACCTTTTCTTACCATTGGCCAGTTATCTGAATGGTCAGATCCAGCTCTATCTAACGAACTGATACCCACTTTACTGTCCAAAACAGGTCCGCCAGTGATAGCTCCGGGTTTGTAACAAATATTATTGACACAAATAATAGGCGTGTTACCATCACCAGGCACCGTTATTACAGATGTTCTTGTATCTATATAGGCAGAATATACTCTCAATGACTGATCTCCTAAGGAAGCAACACTTCCAATAGAAATTTTCACTTCATCAAAAGGTTTTGTTGCTTGGAAACCCGGTGTATAGATATCTGCAGGTGTACCAAACCATTGAGTAAAGAATGAAAAATCTATCAAAGCACTACCACTTCTCTCCTCTTGATAATTACCATCTAGATATGTAGTTACCTTTACATTGGGTAAAAAAGCACCGGAAAAAGGGAAATTTTGTTTATCTACCATAAATCCCGCAAATGTACCTATCGGTAAAGTTACTTTGGGAGCAGCTATAGAGATGGATCCTGTAACACCAGCAGTTGCAGGCAAATGTATTGTTGCAAAATCTGTTTTACTTGGACTTACTACATTCCAAACATTATCAATCCCATATCCTGCTGATGCTAAACCTTCATACCCAGTATTAGCAAATTCTATCACCGCAGGGATTGTAGGAGAAGTAGTAGTCGTAGGACCATCTGTAAGGACATAAGTACCGTCACATTGTAAAACTAACGGACATGTAGTGGTAGAAGTGGGACTAAAATCTCTTGCTACTACATTGTATATTCTAATCTCACCGGCAGAAGCACCAGCAAAACGAGTTATCACATAGCGCACTTCATCAAAAGGAACGTGAGCTACTGTTCCTATTATCAAACGTTGGAAACCTCCCGCAACTGCAGCAGTACTCAATCCACCGGCAAGCTGAGTACCTGTACTCGTCTGTACCAGATTACCGTTTTGGTACAATTCTATTTTATTTTGTTCGAAAGCACTTGCCTGAGCTACATCTAATGTTTCAATATCAAATCCTATATAAGTATCTTTAGGAAAATCACCAAAGCCATTAGCCATACTGAAACCTAACCCTGAACCTACACTAGCCCCAAGCTGCATTGTCGCATAACTGCTTGGATCATTATCTATGGCTTTCTGAGATTCATTTACAGAACTATTACCATCTATAAAAGCTGTAACACCCGTTCTTTCTCCATTCACATATAATGGATATTTGGGAACGCTTATGTTCTCTATCTCATCACATTTGATAACTGGTGTTGCACAAAATCTTTCAATAACTGCCGAGTAAATATTTAAAACACTCGCACTTGCACTTGCAGCTTTATTTACTGTAAGCTTAACACCTGTAAATGGAGCATCAGAAGCAAAACCTAATATTTGACGATTATCAGTTCCATTAAGAACAGACGTATGCAAACCGAAGAAACTAGAATTCATAACCGCTGAGTCCGCCACAGTTCCATCTGCATTTAAGGTAGAAACAGTTATAGTACTACCCGCTAATTCGGCTGCAACAAGTGTAGGAAATGAAACATCAAAACCTGCAAAAGTACCAGCAGGATATAACTCATAAGTAGCGTCTCCTGGAACACCAATCGCTTTACTACCATCTTGTACCGCTACCGAAGCGTTGGTTACACCTCCTATTGCAGTGTATAGTTTAGCCGGTTGGTTGGTGTTTGCTACAAGATTATTTAAATCCTCAAAATAAGTATTTCCTGTTGCTATACCTTCTACTCCAGTGTTTGCAGCGTCTATAAATACAGGGTAAGCTGGTCTTTTAAGATTTGTAATGGTGTTGCAAGCCTGTACAGGTGTTTGGCAAAACTTTTCTATCACTGCACGGTAAACTTTTGTACTAGAGCCCGCAGATGCACCTGCTATCAATTCTACTGTAAGTCTTACCTCATCAAAAGCTGCGCTTTTAAAACCTATAATATACTTCCCATTATTGGGTGTAAAAAGGTTTGCTGCCAATACATTTGTAGTACTGTATCTACCCACTTCAGTTCCTGCTTTATAAGTACTGATGATAAAGTTTTTACCTGCACTTGCTGTTGCAAAACTGTCATCCTGAATTTCAAAACCGGCAAAAGTACCATCTGCATAACCATATTTAATATCAAGTGGATTACTAGCATCAAACACCTGTCGAGAAATAACCGATATACCATAGTTAGAATACAGTGTAGCACCTGTGGCAGCACCTATTTCTGCATAATTATTGGTAATATCAGGGTCTATCACATTGTGTACGTTTTTAATCCCCGGGTCTCCAAGAGAAGCGGTAAGTACACTGGTACCAATAGCTTTCGCATAGACAGGTTGGTTTTGCAAACCTCCTTGGGCAACCTCGCCTGCTATAAGGCTTATCGGGGCTCCACAAGTAATATTGGCATCACAAAAACGCTGAACGATAGGGTAAAATACTTCCAAAGTACCAGCACTTGCGGTCAAATTCAATGCAATTTCATATTCAATCGCATCAAAGTCATACTCAGATACAGCACCTACTGTTAAAAGACTTGAAGCAGCGGAAGCACTTAGAAATTCTTGATTTGTTATAGGTAGCCCTTGCTGAGCACCATTTAAATAGAATCTAAGTGTTTTTGTTACATTGATACCTCCAGCTATGGCATTCAGCTGGTAAACACCGCCACCAAAAGTACCTTTAGGATATACTACTCCCTCGTCTTTTAATCTGGCCACATACACTGCTTGGCCAACACTGATAAAAGGAATGGTACCGTGCGTATTAATAGGATCTTCATCTTCTAGATTAGGCGCAAATCCAGGCCAAGTTGCTGCGTCTACATTGATGATGAACGGAGGTACAGGTATAAGAATAGTTGCCTGACCTGACACTGTTAACCCTTTACCAGTAAGTGGTATCTGCGCATTACAGGTGGCAACTTTGTCACCAACAGTATCAAAACCACCACCAATACGGGTGTAGCGTTGCAGATACACATTGTGCAGCCTTTGATTTACTGTACCAGCAACAAAACCTGTGATGGCATTTGAAGCCAATACAACCTCTACCCTATCAAATGGTTTATGAACATAGAAACCAACATCTGTAGTTCCAATGAGAGTCCAAGGTAAGTTGTCACTTGTCTCTACCGGAGTTAGGTCAGCTCCCAAATATGTCTTTATAATAATTTGGTTTGTCCCTAATGGATTTAGGGTGGCATTGGAAAAAGCTCTGCTTACATTTACTCCAACATAATACCCTGTAAAAGGTGTTGTATTGTAGGTTTGTCCATTGCTCACACTAACTGCCGTAGTAGTGCGTGTTGCTCCTAATACTGTACCAGCAGGAATGCTTGAGGAATGCTTGAGGAATGCTGTGCATAATCTGTTGCTGTAAGATTGTTGTCAACTATCTTAGGAGTATCTACCCATCCGGTTACTGCTGGAGCTGTTACTCCCGTAAAACCGGTCGATCCACCATTTATCCAGGCGACTTTTCCTGTAGCATCGGTATTGTCTTTATTAGTAGGGAATACCTTCGCATCCTGAGAATAGGCGGCTACGCTTCCTGCTAAAGCAATCAGCATCATAAGATGCTTGCAAAAGGAGTTTCCTTTTTGCTTCAAGTTGTTAAGATTCATCATAATTGGTTTGTTGTTTTTTAGAAGATTGGATTCGGGTCTACAAGTCTATTTTTTAGGTTCCATACCCAAATTTTTACGTTTAAAACCTAAAATTTCACGTTCTATAACCCTAATATTTAGGTCTCAAACCTTATTTTTCAGGTACACAACCCTATTTTTTACATCCCGAACCAAAAATTTTGGCTTATACAACCTAATCGTTTTACTTCAGGACGTGAAAAATGGAATTATCGACTATTATATATCTTCAAGGTTTTTTGGCATTGCCACCCCTGGGAAAGAATTGTCTGATCTCTTCCACTTTGGTATGGAAACCCGTACTACCGGAATCATTACGATACACCGTATACTGATAATCAACAAGAGATGCTTGATAGTTGTCCCAATCGTGAAGAATCTTGGCATTCTCCAGGCCTCGGCTTAGTTCCGTAAGACTGTTGATGGTAGATTGTAGAAAACTGCGGCTCTCATAGTCGTTGTCAAACTCGTTCCAATCCACTTCAGGGCTGGAAAGCTCGGGATCATTGTCCCTATAATCTTTTACTTTGTTCACGATCAGCTTATTCTGCTCATTGATGCTTCCGTATTGTTGGCGCTCTTCAGGTGTGAGTGTTGCTACTTTTCCAGATAAGACAGATTGTAAAGTCTGCAAGGCTGTGTTTATTTCCGCTTTTTCCTCTTTAGAAAAATGACGGGTCTCAAAGTTTAAAAATGGCATAGTTTGATATTTTTAGAATTATTATTTTTTTGTATTGATGTTTTGTTTGCTATTGCTCTACAATGGTCAAAGCATTGTAACTGCCTGTTCCTGACAAGTCTAATTGACTTAGATTGGTGGTAGCTGGTTCAAACTTCATGGTTATCCAAACAAAAGGTCTTAGTTTATCACCTTTGTTCATTTTTACGCTTACAGTACAATAAGCCCCGGCTATAACAGAGTTTGACCCACCTCCTGTGTCGGAAGAATAGCCATTATTGGACTTCACTCTCTGAGTAACAGTTCCAGCAGAATTTCTGACTTCCCAGATAGCTTCCGTCTGGTTGTTATTGCCTGTATTGATTTGGCTTGCAGCAAGTGCAAACGTGAATGTTGCCAAGTAAACTCCATCTCTAGGTGCTACAAACTCCCCCGTTGAAGGAGTAAAATTAGCCGTAGGAGTTCCCGAGTCCGAGTCCAAAATCTCCGTCCAATTGGTCAGATACGATGACCTACGTTGTGCGATGCCGGAATAAGTCTTTATTTCTGATGGGGTGGCACTTTCGAAAACGTAACTGTCCTGTGAGTTCTTTTTTGCCATCACAATGATTCTGGGTTTTCCATAAGGATAGATGCCGACCCAATCTGTACCATCAGAGTATTGCAGATATCCATTCACCCCTATTGCCGGACTGTTCACATAGCGCAACGCTCCTGCTCCTGCTGCAATCGCCGTTTTATCTGTATAACCAATGGCAACAGAACCGTTGCTATTACGTAGGTCCATGGCGACCTTTGGAGAGGATACACCTACTCCTATTTTTCCTGTCTTATCAATAATGAACTTTTCTGTCGTTGCAACTTCTACTGCATTATTGGTATTTGGGCTCAATGTACCCACTCCCATCTGGGCATTAGCATAAACCGCAAACAATGATAATAGAGGCACAAGTCTTATGAATTTTGTTCTATGTTGTTTTTTCATTTTGTTTTACTTTTTTAAAGTTCAGTAATGCTCGCTGTGTTATACGTAGCTCCTGTTGTAGTCCTGTTTGTGGTCGTATTCTGGAAAACTTGAAACCTGATAGTATTGCCTGCCTTTAGATTAAAAATAGCATTACAGCTTCCCGAGATATTATTACTTCTCGTTGCTGCCTGAAAAGCGGGATACGCATTGACTGTTTTGTAAACCGGAATGTTGTCTGTGACTTGATTACTGACAATAGAAGTCTGCATATAGGTGTTATTAGCAATAGTGGCCGAACTTAAAGTAATGGTCACAGCTACTAGATAAAACCCATCTCTGGGAGCTGTAAAAGTTCCTGACGTTGGGACAAATGCCCCGGAAGTAGTATCCACGGTCGGAGTGTCCCAACCGACAATATAAGTATCTGCTCCACTATTAACTGTTTGTGCACTAGTTTTGGCAACATTGATCAGTGCCTTCGTAGGAGCAGTTGAATACAAAGGAGTCCAGTTGTCCCCATCCGAATATTCCAAATAACCGCTTATATTATAGCGTATGGCTCCTGCTTTTGCATCGGATGCAGTCTGCGAAGCATTGGTACCAATACCAATAATCCCTTTTTGATCTGAAGAACGCAGATCCACTTTGGTAATAGGACTGACAACCCCAACCCCAATATTTCCTGAGTTGCTTATCACCACATCATCAGTCGTAGATAATGAATTGCTCGCTGCATTCACATGTAATGGGTTCGTCGGATCCTGTATAAAGACTCCTGTATTTTGTGCTAGTCCCATACTTGCATACAAAAGCATAATACCAGAAAGCATTATATTGAGTATATAAATTTTATTTTTCATGACATCTTTTTTTATTGTTCGATAACAGTAAACGTATTGAAGCCGTCATCTGAGTTTGCAGGATCACTGGCATTAGAAGTAATCCTAAGTAAAATGGAACTGTTGCTAAGGTTTTGAAACAGCCTTGGAACAATCTGAGCCCCGGACGCTAGTTGAACGGTAACAGTACAGATTCCACCAGCCTGAGTACTTCTGGTAGAAGAAGCATCATCCGTAGTCCCTGTCATAGATTGCCCGAAAGTTTTATAAGTACTTCCCAATATCGCTCCTGCCGTATTGCTATAAATCTGTGCTTCGGACCTGGTACCATCCGAAATAACCGTGGATGTAAGATTATAGGTCATCAGGAAGGTGTAGATTCCGTCATGCGGCGCAGTAAATATCCCGGATGATGGAACAAAACTATTGGTCGTATCTTGTACTTCGCTCCAATTCTGAACTGTGGTTGCAACATTATACGGAATACCTTGGGATGTAATTTTTTTGGCTACCACCAAGGCCTTTGTTGGTGGCACATAGACTTTGTTCCATACAGAACCGTCCGACCATTGGATTTTTGCACCTGTCGGTGTGCTTGTCACATCATATCTTAATGCTCCTGATGCCGCTACCGCCGCGGTCATTGTAGTTGTCCCTAGTCCTAAAGCATTTTCGGTACCTGCCGATCTCATATCTAATTTTACAACTGGCGAATCTGTCCCTACTCCCACAAACCCTGTATTTTTAATAATTATATCGTTTGCTAATTGTGAAGCCGTTGGGTATGCAGGCGCTGTAACATCATTATCTTTTGCCCCGTCTATATGTAAAGTGGCTTTGGGATTGCGGGTACCGATACCGGTCTGAGCATAGGCAAAATCTATTGCTGAAAACAATACAGATAGAATCAGTATCGTATCTATTCCTTTGAATTTATTTTTCATCGTCAAAACAATTAGGATTATTTGTTATCGGATGCTTTTAACAGAAGTTTCTCCAGTTTTTCCATACGAGACCTCATGTCTTCTAATTCTTTCTTCTGCTTGGCAATTTCCTCTTGCTGTTCAATAGTATGCAGGTATAGCTCTTCTATTTTTTCTAATTGCTGGATGGACAATTCAGATAGATTAACGGTGTAGCCTTCTTTGGTTTTTGGAATATCATTGATAGATGTTACTCCCGGCAAGTGTTTGTTCACTTTGATATATTCTGCAATCTCCTGCAATGATTTGAACTTATAGTTTTCGTTGATCTTGGAAGCTCCATCAAGATAATCCTCGAAAACATAATCTGCATATTTACCTGTTGTGGTGTAATAACTTCCTGTAGTAGCTACATCTCCAGTTACAGATAACTTTGGAGTAATTGTAGCACCATTAGATGTAAACGGTGTAATAGGTGCTTGTGTACCTATGGAAACATTACCTACTTGATAGATAGCAGCAGTATTTGAAGTTGCTTTTGTAGCATCACTTTGATTTTGCCATGGTTCTAACGATGATGCTAAACTTCCTGCCGTAACTTTTTTCACAACATTATTGTTTACTACCAAAACCTCATCGGTTGCAGTACCCGCTTGTAAACCTTCTAATTTTAAAGGGTCTGCTGTAGCTACAACGTGCAAAGCATTGCTTGGTGCGGTTACTCCAATACCTACATTTACTGCATTTGCACCTGTACCGCCTAACACCATACTATTACTTTGTGCTACTTTTGCGTTATACCCTATGGCTGTGGCATTGGTTAAGCCAGTACTAATTACATCTGCTTCAGAACCTACTGCCGTATTATTAGCACCGGTAGTATTGGTAAATCCTGCTAAATTTCCTATAAAAGTATT
Source organism: uncultured Weeksellaceae bacterium (assembly GCA_963530025.1). GTDB lineage: Bacteria > Bacteroidota > Bacteroidia > Flavobacteriales > Weeksellaceae > Epilithonimonas. The sequence continues at coordinate 13,736 of CAUSBY010000012.1, read as the reverse complement.
ATCGCTCCCTGTCGTATTTCGACCAGCTCTATAACCATTTCCAGTATTATTATTACCCGTTACATTTATTTGTAATGCGGTAGATCCTATTGCTGCATTCCTACTTCCTGTGGTATTATTTACTAAAGTATTATCACCCACTGCCATATTGTTGGTTCCGGTTGTGTTAGCAGTTAATGCAAATGCTCCTATACCTGTGTTGTTTTGGGCAGTATTGTTTCTTAACGCTAAGTTACCAATGGCTGTTATTCTATCTCCTGTAGTTTGCATACCTGCCTGATATCCCAAAGTAGTTTTGTAAAGGCCTGTGGCTCCAACTGTATTGGTAGCATTATCACTGATATAACCTGATTGCTGACCATTTACTTTAAACATTAAGGCTTGTGCATCTGTAGTACCCAAGAAGTTTGTACCTGCGGTAGTACCTGCATTACCCGTGATATGCCAATCGTTATTTTGTATTAGGTCAGATACATTTTTCCAAGATAGCTGTGCATTTAAACCTACAGCACCATCTGTAGTAAGCACCTGATTTGCTAAACCGTTGTTTCTTGGAAATGTATATTTTCCCTCAAAAGCTCCGGCAGAAGTTAGAAAGTTAAAACTTACACCAGATAATTTTTCAAGCTCAACAGTTGTGTTTTCCGCGCCATTTTTAGAATGAGAAAGCTGAACAGAACTTTGCGTACCACTATTGTATCCCCATATTGATGAAGTGGTATTTGCTACCGTATTATTGGCATACATTCCTACGTTACCACCATTAGTTGTTGAATAAGCTGAAATACTTCCTCCGCCTGTTGTTTTATTTGACTGTATACTTGCCAAATCGGGAGTAACAAACACTATACTTGAGTTTGTAGCTGATAATAGATCTTCATTATCTGCTACATATATTATATTTGCAGGAACACCAAGTCCTACATAATTGGTATTTATACCGTTATTTACGCCTCCGTTTGCATAGTTTGCCTTAAGGTCGCCAGTTACATCCAGCTGACTAGTAGGAACAGTACTTTTATTGATACCTACTTTACCCATTTGGTAAATGTTTTGTGTATTCGCTGTAGCTGGTACATTTCCTGCACTATTGTACCAAGGTTCTGTCCCAGCGGCAACTGTTCCGCTTCCAAATTTGGTCCAGATGGTACCATCAAAGTAATAATAACCTTCTGATGTGATATTAGCTGTTTTTGTAGACGCTGTTCCTACTGGAGCTGTTGCATACACAATAGCTCCTTTTTGTGGAGTATCGTATAATGTATCTCTTGATTTGATATCATCTCCTGTCAATCTTGGAGCAATGATACCTTCCGGAAGGTTAGTTCCTGTTGTTTTTACGGCAACGTCAAGTGTAGCTTGAGGAGTCTCTGTGTTGATTCCTACTTGTGAAAATGCTAAGGAACTAATTGTGATAGCTCCTAAAAGAATAATATTTTTTTTCATTATGAGTTTATTTTTGTCTATTCTGACTTCGCAGAATATCTGGATTAAATAGATATAAGAATCCCTAATTGATCTAAATAATTAAGATCAACCTGCATTCAAAAAGGGTCCGTCGAAAATTTAGGATACTGAAGGAGGAGGTCTTGAAAACAAATAACCAGAATGGTATTTTATCACAAAAGAATTTGCAAAACCAAAGTTCCTTGTGTCAGCATCTGGTATTACAAAAAATATATTTTTATTATAATCTTCGTCATAATAAACAGCTTTTATGTGGGTTTGTGAAGACGGAATCACAACATTATTCACAATATAAAGGGAAAGAGATAACAAAGAATGAGGACTTCCTGTAGATATTTTTACTTTAAGTTGCTTAGCAGGAATCTTTACATATTCCTGTACTATTTTCTTAGCGTCTGGCTGAAAACTTTTTTTGACAATCTTATTTTTCGTTGTATTCTCAAATGTTTTTTCATAGGTGATACTCAAATTACCTTTAATGCTGTCGACATTGATGATAGATGCTCCTTTAGCTACAAATATTTCCACCTTGGAAGCATTTGGGAAAGCAATTGTATCTTTTTCTGAACTTTGTGAGATTCCATCATCTTGTATAAATCCCTCCGAACCAGCGGCAAATAGCAATGTTGCCGATACAAAAAAAACAATCACAAAGGCTATCTTCTTCTGGAAGACGTTTAATACCTCAGTGATTGCTTTTATATCCATCATTTGTGTGAAAATTTTTAAAGACGTTTTATGGTCTCAGTAATTTTCTGCAATGTTATGTGATAATATGGTATACAAAAAGAATTTGTAGTTACATATTCCGAATATATCTCTTATTCATATTTTAAAATCTAAAATGCTAAAAAACGTTCATCCTCTTCAAATATATAGTCAGAAAAACCTTTGTTAATAGCTTATAAACGAGTAACTAAATATTAAATAGAAATGAAATCTATTGTGAAAATATCCTCAGCTAAAATTCCCGTTTAAAACAACAACAAAACACAACACAATAAACTAATAATCAATCAATTAAAACAAATCCAACACGTGATAAATTCATAAATCATAACATGTATTTCAGTTCAAATACCTAACTCATTATTTTCTTTGCGACTATAATAATCAATCATTCCATTTTATTACTATGCTTAATTTTATGTCACTCTTGTTCTCAAAAAAACTGAAAGCGAGATTTCTGAACATAAAATAACATCAGATATCTTTCCGAAGTGATTAAGAAACATATAGGGAAGTGCCTCAATAATTATATCAATTCAAATCCGATACATTATAGAAATATTATGCACTATAAGCTTCTTAGTCGAAGATTGTAGATTCATTTCCAGAGAGGTTTTCATCTTAGTTTTTTTAAAGGGAAGGTTTGGTTAACCCATCTTATTTCATCTCTCAATTAAAGAATGATTTTAGAGAAACAGAATTATAAGATTCATTATTTTTGAAAAATAATTTCGGAATTTCTCACACTTCGTAATTTTATAAATGACACAAATTGGACAACTTTGGGATATCAATTAAAAATAATTTACAATTATGAAAAAAATCTACTTGCTTTCAGCGTGTTTACTTTTAGGTAGCCTGAACGCACAAACTACCCTAAGAGTACTTACAGGATGGGGAACACGCCTGTATGATATCAATAATAATGGAATCGGTGTACACCCGGGAGGTTATTATGATTATAATACCGATACCAGTAGCACAATAGAAACAGGTGCCTCTGCTACGAATCGAATTAACAATACAGGAGATGTAGCTGGTAAAATGCCGTATTCAGCGACAGACGGATCTAACTTGGACCAAGCAGCCTATAGAAAAAACGGAATATGGAACGCAATCGGCTACTTTCCAGGGGATGTACCAGGTAACAGTTGGTTTGGAGGTGCAAATGCCATTTCTAACAACAGCAAATACTTAACAGGACAAATATCCGTAGGAGTATCCGGCTCTTATCCTTATGTGTACAATACAGAAAATAACACTCTCACCAAACTTACTGATGGGGATAACCTTTGGGAATATGGAAGAGGACAAGGAATCAATGATGCAGGATATGTTTCCGGGTTTGTAGATAGAGAAGATATTTTTAACATGGGTACATATTGGGTTCCCGCTTATTTTGATCCAACCGGAGCACTACATTATATTGATATTAATACATCTACATCTGAATATGGCCAAGGCGAAGCAGCAGATATCAACAATGCAGGGCAGATCGTAGGATATATAGGCAGTAAAGCCTTTATCTATGATATAAATACGAATGCCTATAAAACTTTCGGGTCTACAGATAAAATATCCAATCCAGTTTTCTCAAGCATTTCAGAAAATGGTCTGGCAATTGGATATTGCGGGTCGCTTGGGAATCGTGATGTTATTGTTTATCATGCAGGCATGACGGAACCTATACTTCTGACAGAATATCTAAAACTAAAAGGTGTTGACATCTCAACATTCGACGGGAAATTAGGAACAGGAATGGGTGTTTCTGCCGATGGAAGGTACATTTGCGGTTTTGACAATACAGCTCCCGTTCTTTTCGCAGCAGGCTGGGTCGTACATCTTGATGAATTTCCACATGCAGCAGGCTGTCTAAGCTCTCCTAATGGAATGAACCCAACAACAATATACTCTCCTGCTTGTGATGGAACAACGGAAACGATCACAACATCTGCAAAGACCGGGGAATATTCTTTTGTTCAATTAACGGCTGGTAAACAATATACTTTCAGCAGCTCGGTGAATACAGACTTTATCACTATAGCAAATGAAGCTGGTACAAATGTTATCAAATATGGTACAGGAAATGTTACCATGATTGCAACAGAAAATCAAACCATAAGATTCTATCTAAATCTGGCTGATAATTGCTCTTACTCTTCTGACACCAGATCCAAATATCTTAGCTGTACAACTCCTACTGGATGCCAATGGACGGTACACGTTTTTGATTTCTTAGGTTTTGGTGATGAAGTAAGCTGGACATTGAAAAATAGTACTGGAGAGACCCTTCTTTCCGGAGGTGGCTATGGTGCAGGCTATGATGATACTAAAACAGTATTTGCAGATGGACCACTTACTTTCTATATAGAATCTATGGGAACATTCGGGGATAATACACCTAGTTATACTATTTCCAATGGTACTACAGAATTAGCCTCAGGATCATTGTCTCCAGAAGCAGGTCAGGAAGCAACACACTCTGATCTAAATTGTGCTACGATGGCTGTTACAGAATCCAATAAATCTACTCTTAGATATTATCCAAATCCTATTAAAGATATATTGAAAATCTCTTCTGAGAAAAACATAAGATCATTAGCAGTATATTCTTTGGATGGCAAACTGGTCATGAATAATTTATCATTTAATAATAAATCAGGCGACATCAACCTTTCTACATTGAAAACCGGCAACTACATTGTTTCCGTTATCTTTTCAGATGAAAGTGCTCAATCCTTCAAGGTTATTAAAGAGTAAGAAAATCATTCTTCATTATTATTTTATTTAATCAAATAAAGACTGTCTATAATTATATAGGCAGTCTTTATTCACTAAAAAAACTAATATCCACACATGTACACATCAAAAAAACGCAGATACAGCATCGAAATGAATTTTAAAGAACTTATTTGCAAAACAAAAGAAGAAACCGACCTGACACTGTACAGCATGGGTTTTAGAAAAAATAAAGAAGGCTTGTATGTCAGAAAAACAAACTTGTTTTCTACCACTAAGTTAGAGATCTACTCTGAAAACAATATCACTCTTATGATAACTGTATATGAAAACATCTTGAGAACGTTCAGCTTTGAAACCGTGGTGATATAAAGATATCCTAATTATACTTTTTATAAAAATTCTATCTGCAAACCATTGAAAGGCGCATTTGATATAATACAAATACTGGTAATCAAATATCTCTTATATTAACGACCAATTTTTACTCGCGCAAATCCCAAAATTCACGTCTGCAACTCCAACGTTTAGGTTATACAACCCCATTTTTCAGGTTCTAAACTTCAATTTTTACGTTCTTAACCTGATTTTTTAGGTTCATGACCCAGAATTTTACATTATAAGACCTCATTTTTCAGGTCTGTGACGTAGATTTTTACGTTCATAACTAGAAGCTCGGACTTAGCAACCTAAAAAGTGATAGAGAGTAAGCAGAAGTTTCACTATCAGCATTTAAATAAAAAGACGAAAAAAAATATTCATATCTTTATGGAAATGAAACTAATACGTACGCTGTGCTACTAAATAATATCAATCCCGGTAAACATTTACAACCATTTATCCGTTTTTACAGGATAATAGATTTTGATTTTTCCGGGCAGCAGAAAAGTATCCAAAACGTAAAAGCGTACCGTCCAAGAATAGAACATTGCTTACAGTTTACTCCATTTGATGGTGAAAGTGTGGATTATTCCTCCAGAAAAAACATCAGCCATAGCGTAGCATTATTTGGACAACAAACAGAACTTACATACCGAAAAGTTGGCAAAAGATTTCTGAATTTTCAAGTGGTTTTTCAGCCCGGTGTGTTGCATTCTATTCTTAAAATCCCTATGGATGAGCTTTCTAACATATATATAGAAGCAACTCTATTCTTTGGAGACCATATTCATAATATCAATGAAAAGCTTACGGAATGTAAAAGTTACGAAGCCATGATTATAGTAGTGGAAGCTTTTCTATTACAGTTGATCAGAAAGAAACAGCCTGAGCTTCATCCTGTGAATCGTATTGCAAACTTATTATCCGTTTCTGGTAACTTCAAAGATATCACATGGTTTGCAAATCAGGCAAATCTGTGTTACCGACAGTTTGACAGGGTTTTCAAAGCTAATACAGGTATTGCTCCAAAAGATTTCCGCAATCTCGTAAAACTAGACACGGCTTATCTGCTAAAAAACAGAAACCCTCAGACAGATTGGTTGAGCATTGCTCTCCAAAGCGGTTTTTATGACTATCAGCATCTATCCAAGAATTATACAAAATTTCTAGGCTACACTCCTCCTGCATTTTACCAGTTGGAACAACAAGCACCGGAGCGAAATTTTGGTGATTTTGAACATTAGTATAAAAAGTCTTTTTTATACCATTGATAGAGGAAATCTTGTTTTTAAATTTGTTAAAACCACTTAGCAAGAAAAAAAATGATTTCGAAAACAATTAAATCTATAGCCATTATAATATTGGTTATAATGCCCTACAGTACAGTATTGTCAAGCTTTTCTCCGTATTGGACAGCGCACACTTTTCAGGATTTTCTATTGGCTAGTACTATTTTTGCCGTTGTTAGCTTGCTTCTAGGATTTTTTGTTTCCTCAAAAAACCTGTTTAAAAATTGGGGCTTCTTATTCTTCTTATTAGGAATGATTGTAGCACCTCCCTTAATGATTGGACCACCAGAAGAATCTCCCAAACTTTTGGAAAGAGCAACAGAAGAACATTTTCGATATGGGCTATTAATTTTAGCGACAATTGTTTTTGCTGTTGGATTTTTACTGGTTATAAAAAAATTGTGGGATAACCTTTCTACTCTCAATAGACTGATCATCATTCCGTTTGCAATAAGTATTATTCTAATGCTTTGGGATAGCTATTCCTCCTATCACTTTTCATCAGAATTAAAAGACTGGATTACTGCGGGTAAAAAGCCAGAAGATTTTTTCACAAACTATAATTTTCATCACTTTTACAGAACTTTTGGAAGAAGTCTTGTATATTTTATCATTCCTTGGTTAAGTCTTATTCTTCTGGTAAAGCAACAGATAAAAAAATGGCAAGCTGTTGTACTGTCTATCTTCTCTTTAATAGGTATTGTATTTTTCTTTTTATGCAATTTTGTCGGACTAGAATTTTATTTTCCATTTATGGTTCCTGCCATTGCATTAGCTCCTGCTTATTGGCTAGGAATAGCATTAATTACAAAACAGCCGTATATTAATAGATCAGCTTAGAGTCGTATGTTAAAACTGTAAATAAAAAAGTAGGGCAAGTTATATTGCCCCACTTTTTTACTGATAATATTCCTCCATCAGACTTTTCCTCTCCTTTGTTTCAAGGTCGATATATTCGAATTTCTTATACTGGCAGAATGATCCCATATCTTTATCACCATTAATGAAAACAGCTCCTACCAAAATCACATACTTACATGGATAGTTGGTTTCTTTGACCAATACTTCTATCCTATCATCAATCGCTTCATACATCACTTCAGTAGCTTCGAATATTTGATTTTCCGCACTCAGGATTCGGTCTTTCTGATGAAGAAAAATCTGTTCTATGGTATTCATCTGGAAATCTAGGGAAGTTATATTCCCCTCAATGATTTGATTATTTGCCAGTTTTCCCAACGCACCTTTCGCAGCTCCACAGCACGCCGAGTTATCAGATTGTCCTATTCTGCTTATCTCACCAATATTTCCATCTTTGGTAATTCCGATATGTGGTGCATAAAATATGATTACCGCACCATCCTCAGGAACATGATGAGCAAAAGCATTCATCCCGGTAATCCCTGCAAAAGGAAAACCATCCAAACCTCCTAAATGAAAAGGCCCCAGCATCTCATATGCTCTTGGTGGATATTGTATGGCATTCACATCATCGCAACACATACTATCCGCATGCATGAGTTGATGAGGTTTAAGACCTAAATGTTTTTCTATTGTATCTAAAAGACGATTCACGGTATCAATAGACGTTAATGCTTTTGGATACCATTTTCTAACAGATTCTATACTCATAATTTTGTTTGTGTTTTTTTATTTACATTAAAATATTATTATTTGGTTGTATTGCAGGAGGCAACTCTTTCTCTCCGAGCATTTCGCGTAAGTCTATTTCTATATTTCGGCTAATTTGGGTAATAGGAATATCGTTAGCACTTCCTTCAAACGGATTTTCTGTACTCTCACCTATTTGCTCCAACACAAGAAATACCCATCCCAGCAATACACTGAAAGGAATTACAATCCAAATGATATTCTCACCAAACTTTTCTATCATTTTCGAAATTTCACCAATGAAACCAAGAGGTAATAATAGACAAAGGGCATTGGTAAAATAAAGATTGATACTTGAGAACTGTCTTGGATAAGGAAAGTTTTTGATACGCTCACATTTGCCCTGCTGATCATATAGTTCTTTCAACTGGTTTTCTAGAGCCACATAATTAAAGTCTGATATCTTACCTTCTTCATTCAGTTTTTTGAAGTGTGAAGATTGCATAGCTATGATCTGTGTAGCCCTATTTTTTGTTGATAGGATATATTGTCTTTCTTCCTCATTGAGAAAACTCTTCAATTCTTCATCCAGAGTACTTTCCCATTCAGGAACTTTGTAGTGTTTGAGATATTCCAGATTATAGCTTTTCGTTTTTACATTTTCCCAGCTCTTTATTTCTCTTAATTGAAATCTCAGTGCCGTAAGCCAAGCAAAATGACGATAAATAATCTCTTGATGAATCTTAGTCGATTGTTCATCTTCTCCTCTCACAAAATCCTTGACCATAATACCAAAAGCCCGGCTATTATTGATGATAGCACCGTAGATCTGTCTAGCTTCCCAAGTCCGGTTATAGGTCTGTGTATTTTTAAATCCTGAAATGAAAGCTGTAGCAGTTCCTAACAAAGCAACAGGCACCCAAGGAATAGCAAGCCATTTCCAATCAAGGAAATAAAATAAAAGAGTCGGTATAACACTAAGAATAAGCATTTTATATATCTTAACCCTTGTCCAAGGAATAAAATGCTGAAGTTTATAATGAGAACTTATATTCATATGTTGATTTTTATTGTTTTTCAAAGGTCATATGTAATCGCAGTATTTTCAATGATGTTTGCACCTTTTGAGGCATCACGATTTCATATAAAATTAATTTTTGGATGAAAATTTACTAATTAAAATCCCTACCAGCACCACTGTATAAAATTGTCCACCTATGCCGATAAAAGCTGTTATCAATTTGGTAATATGCATATTCGGAGTAATATCTCCAAAACCGATACTGGTGAAGGTAATGGAACAAAAATACACCAAATCGATGAAAATACTGGCGGGTGATGAAGTGTCAATTCCTTTAAAAGAATGAGGATTATGATATTCAAAGGTTTGTAATAAGAATGTTGAAATTTCTATCAATAAAAAGTAACCACATACAGATGCGGAAATGATATCACTATTAATGTATCCAGGCTTTAACAAAAAACGAAGTAACTCTAAAAACAGAAATACAAAGAATACAACATAGTTTATATTAAGAAAAGTAAAATACCAAGGTACATCCTTGAAAAAAGGAATTCCTATCGGTAACAACAATACAATTACAAAATGGATATTGCGAAACCAATGACGCCAACCCATCTTCCCTGTAAATATAAAAACACTTCCCAACCCCAACAACACCATATTGATCGGCCATACAACTCGTGTATAAAAATCAAGGTCAGTAAGGAAAATCCCAACAAATAGATGCTGTACTAATGCGAAAAGCAATAATTCATATTTCCTTTTACTTAGCCAATCTAATATCACTTTGCTCATACGATTTGATGATTACCCAAAAACACTTAAGTTCTTAGCAATATCTTTTCCTGCATAAGGTGGGAAAACATCTAGCTCCAGATCAGGATTACCTATTAGCATCGCTTTGGTATTGCTTAAAGCATCAAACCCTGCTTTTCCATAGTATTTCCCCATTCCAGCATAACCAACACCTCCAAATGGCAGGCTATCTATCCAGCAATGCAGATTGGTTTGATTGATACAACCTCCTCCAAAAGATACCGAGTTCAGAAAATAATCTATATTGGATTGATTTTTACTAAAGAAATACGCTGCCAAAGACTTGGGTTTACGTTTGATAATCTCTACTATTTCCTTCAAATCGTTATAAACCAAAATAGGAAATACGGGACCAAAGATCTCTTGTTGCATTGCCGGATTATCCCAAGTACTTGGATATAAAATGGTAGGTTCAACATACCTGTCCTTGATATCATATCGTCCTCCAAGAACTACTTTTTCAGGAATGATATAAGATGCTACTCTTTCGGTATCATGTTCACTAATCATCCTTGCAAAATCTGGGCTTTGTTGTGGATTCTCACCATACATTTTTGTGATGGACGCTTTCAGTTTATCAAGAAACTGATTGGCAATATTCTCATGAACGTAAACATAACCTGGAGCAATGCACCATTGCCCCGAAATAGCCATATGTCCCCAAGCAATGCGATCTGCAGCAATATCCAGATTGGCTGTCTCATCTACCACTGTCGGGTTTTGTCCTCCTAATTCCAGAATGATGGGCGTAAGATTTTCGGCTGCCGCACGCATTACAACTTTACCCACCGCAGAGCTTCCAGTGAAGAAAATAAAATCAAAAGGAAGCTGCAACAATTCTGTGATTTCCTCTCTCCCGCCAGTAACTATATTAACAGCTTCAGGTTCAAAATATTTAGGAATCAGCTCCTGAAAAAGAGCAGCAACAGTAGGTGTCGTATTTGCAGGCTTTAGTATCACCGGATTACCTGCTGCCAAGGCTGCAATAGCCGGATCTAGTAACAACAGTATAGGTGCATTAAATGGTCCTATCACCAATGTAACGCCATAAGGTTCTTTATAAATCACTCCTTTGTTGCCAGTTTCCTCCAACCCTTTAGGGATTGCTACTTGTTCAGGAGTCATCAAGCTTTTCAAATTCTCTCTGTAATATTTTATATTGCCAAGCGGAACAGTGATCTCAAAAAGTTGTTCAAACGGAGGTTTATTAAAATCCGTCTTCAACGCTTGACAGAAAACCTCTTGATTTTCAGTAAGCATTTTTTCCAATCTGTCAAGCTGATCGATTCTCCATCCGTAAGTTTTGGAAATATCTGTGTAAAAAAACTCTTTTTGTTGGTCGAATATAGATTGATAAGTATTCATCATTTGTATTTTTTGAGATTAATTAGCTTGACCTATATCCAAGCGATCAAATTTTCCCTCAGAATTTTGATGAAACTTAAAGAAGACTTTGAAAGTTCCCCATTTTCCTGCTTTGAAGTTCCCATAGATATCTTTACTATCATTCTCCACTTTATCAATGCTTAGAAATTTTTCTTCTCCTAGGGCTTTTGCAAAGAATGATTTGAAATCGACTTTATTACCATCGTCTGTCATTGTAGGGTTTTCTGTAAAGTAAGAATACCAGCTTTTATCTCCTGCTTCCAGAGCCTCGATAGCTTTTTTCACTGTATCATTTGTAATTTTGTTGAAGTCCATTATTTGTTGTTTTTTATTTGTAGTTATTTTTTCTGTTTTCTGTGCACATGCGGAAGTGGCTAAGCCTACCATCAACATAAAAGATAAAAGCCTCATAATGAAAATCCATCTTTGAAAGGATGTTGTAAGTAGATGATTATAAGATTCAGGAATAAAAATGGCAATTCGATCATTACTCCTTTTAAATCTTTATCTATCAAGTGGAAACAAATGATCAACAGAATCCCGGCAGCCATGATAAAATTACCCCAGACAAATGTCTTTGGAAAAATCAGCATGATAGCAGCAATCATAGTGATCGCTCCATTTATGGCCAATCCTGTTTTGGAAAATCCCCATTTGCTGAACATTTCCATCATTTCTGCTTTACCCGAAAACATAGCGTAGCCTTGTTTCAATCCCATAAAGAGAGCAACAAGAATCAATATAGAATTAATGATTTTAAGTATCATATTGTTAGTTCTTTAGAGTAAAAAGAATGGATAATTGAATTTAATACTAAATCACAATTATCCATTCTACATTAATTTTGAAAAATCAATTATTACCTTGTAGTATAACCACCATTAGCAAAGATCGTTTGCCCAGTAATCCACCAACCTTCTGTTACCAAGAATTCTACCAATGGAGCAATATCCTTGATATCTGTCAAACCACCTAAAGCAGCTGCAGATTTGTGATAAGCTACAGCATCATCATTTTCTTGACCATAGAAGAAAGGAGTATCCATAGGTCCAGGCGCCACCGCTGTTACAGAAATCCCTCTACCTCCGAATTCTTTAGAAGCCGCTCTCGTGAAATGCTCTACAGGAGCTTTTGCACCAGCATAAGTAGAATACAGACCTGTGTAAGCCGCCAATAATGAAGTTACAATTGTACAGATCTTACCATTGTCATTCAGTTTTTTCCCAGCTTCTTGTAAGAAGAAATATGCTGACTTGGAATTAACTCCGAACATTGTATCATATTCTGCTTCGGTTGTTTCTGTGAATGGCTTTTTCAATACCATACCAACAGTATTGATAGCGATATCAATACCTCCAAACTTCGCAATTGTCTCATCGAAGAACTTAGCAATATTTTCTACTTTCGTTAAATCTCCTTGAAACAAAAATGCTTCCGCGCCCAAAGCTTGAACTTCTGCCAAAGTTTTCTCACTTTCTGCTTTAGAACTTTCGCTATTGTAGTGTATCGCCAATTTTGCTCCTTTTGCAGCAAAATCTTTACTTAATAATCCACCAAGGTTTTTCCCACCTCCAGCAATTAAAACTACTTTACCTTTTACATCTTGTGTTGACATTCTATAATTTTTTTAAATGTTAATCATACAAAAATCAACAATGAGAATCACAATTACATGGTGAACTTTTCGGAATATAGAAGAATTTCGGAAATTATTACATCTTTTTCCGAAATTCACCTGGTGTCATTCCTGTCCATTTTTTGAAAAATTTAGAAAAGTTAGAGGGGTCATAAGTCAATGATAAAGAAATATTTGCAATAGAAATCTCTTTATTTTTCAAAAGCTCTTTGGCCTTAAAAATTATTTTTTCATCATAAAAATGGCATGGATGTTCCCCCGTTTCTTTTCGTATCGTATCTGTCAAATGTTGATGGGAAATCGCCAACTCCGAAGCTATTTCATTAAGCTCCATGAACTCCAATACCTTCCCGTTGACAACATTATCTATATGTTGGTCTAAAAATTGGAAATATTTTGATGTAATTTCCTTACTTCGGGAACTATTTTTCATTTGCTTATATTTAGTTTTATAAATAATCTTAATAATTAATTGTAATAATTTATTTAACAATAAATATGTATTTTCTTTTATGAGTTAATTTTATCAATTCAATTAATATCTTCTATAATTAGTAATGCTTATTAAGTACTTATATCTTAAATAATCAAGCTTCATTGACAAGTTGAACCATTTTAGTATTCTCTTTAAAATACTGAGGAATGTAAATCTTGAGTT
>CAUSBY010000011.1:0-149874 GCA_963530025.1 uncultured Weeksellaceae bacterium | reverse complement strand
GCTCTGTACCAATAAGAGAGTCCTGTAGTTACCCCTCCCGGAGCCAGACATACTCTGGATGTGATCGTAACCGCGGATCCTGTTGTTCTTGGTTTACCCGATGCTACTGTGAAAAACGCATAATAAGTACCAGTTCCTACCGCCGTGATATTGGTCATCACAGGGCTATTGGCATCATTAGTGGCATGCCATTCTACCTGAGCAGGCGTTCCTTCCAGATTGGCATTGTTGAGGTTGGCTGTTGTGCCTTGGCAGATTGTTAAATCTTGTACCGTAGGGGCTGCTGCGACAATAGAAGTTCCACATGTAGCTATTGCAACTCCATTCAGAGCTGCTGAGGCTCCTGAAATTATAAGTTGTGTATAGGGTGCAGGAGCTGTAACTTTAAAATTCCCCCCATTAGAAAGAGCAGTTGCCAGATTACCACTGACTGTATTATTGAGGACGGTGATATTACCACAAACATTACTACCGGTAACTGTTGGAGTTCCATTATTGGTTGTAATACTGATTGTCTCCATTGCAGAGAGAGGAGTACCCCCAAACCCTGCTATAAAAAAGACAGCATTGTTTACAGGCTTGTTAAAATTAACTATGACATTCCCTCCTGTTAGGTATATAAAGGGAGTCGGGAAGTTTCCTGGAAAACAACCAAAAGGTTGAGCACCGCTAATACTCGAGGCAGAACCTGTAAATGTTATGGTCATCGTTACGCCGTTTTGCGTAATTACTCCAGATGCAGGGAAAGGTATGAATTGGGAAGCATCTGTACATTGTGCTTTTGCTATCATACTGCCCAGAAAGAGCAAGAGGATAAGCAGCAGCTTTTGTTTTTTAAGAACCTTTGTCAAAGGTTGCTTTAGTTGTTGTTTCATCATGAAGTTTGTGTTTTTAATATTTGAACTGTCATTTCATTTTTGTTGTATTGCGCCCTGTTGTGATAGGGGACACCCTGTTCAACAGATATCCTCGTCTCCGGTGGAGCTTTGGATTGGTCAGCGATGGAACGGGGTTCTATCTGCCGCATCGCGTCTTCGTTTTTCATCTTGATAAGTATTTATATATTGTTTATGTATTGTTCGTTTCTGTGTCCCTGCTGTCTTTGACTAATGGAGGAGATTCCCTTGCAAAGACTCTGGTGTTGTATGATATCTTCCCGGGACTTCTTATTGCCCCTTGGGTCATCAAAAAGATCAAGGATGCCGCAGCTCTTGTCTGGTAGTAGATATTTTCTCATCTGTTGTGTGTGTTGTGTTTTTTCAAATCAGCCTGCCGATAGTTACATCGGCAGGCGACCTGTGTATCAATTATGTTTTTGCCCGTGGGCGTGGTCTTATATTCTTGGTCGGGGAGATGATTATATTGTCCCCTGTGCTAAGCATCTTGTCCCGAGCGGTACAATACCTTTGTCCCGGGCGAGACGATCCCCTTGTCCCGAGCGAGACCATGCTCTTGTCTCGGGAGATCTTTTTAGTTCACGGTCAGGGGCTTGTCAAACGATGCTGTTCTAGGCTCTTTCAACAATTTGTTTCCGGCATATTGTGTCACCACTTCTACATTATATGTACCTGCAGACAGGGCAGGGGTGATGATGATAAGCTCAGACGGGTTGTTGTTCACCATATCGCTCAGCTCTACCTGTGTGCGGTCGTTGGTATCTGTGTTCACGAAGTAGACGCCGTTGGCTTTCTCTTCTCCCGCCACTTTGATCTTGCTTCCGCTGATCTTCAGGGCGTGCCCCGGTGTCAGCAGATCGTTCACCGTTCCGGACTTCACATCCTTTACCTGCAGGATAGCGGCTGATGCATCTGCTACGCCCAGGATGTTGATCTCTATGTTCGGGATCTCGGCTCTCAGCTTCTCGCCCTGGTTGAACTGGAACAGGATGTTGTGCTTCTGGCTGTTGAAGGTCTCCGTAGGGCTATCGAACACGCCGCGGATCTGTGTCCCTGCCATGAAGTAGCCTGTGTTCACAGAGTAGCCGTCGCATAGCTGGTACGCCATCTCTTTCAGGAAAAGCTCCGTAGCATGCTGCATGGCTGCTGCGGTCACATCTGCTCCGCCACGGTTCACGGCTGTCTCGCAGATGTCTTTTACAGATAATGAGCGCTCGCTGCTGGTGCGTGCGATGAAATCATTCGGGTTGTCTTTTGTAAGCACGTTATCGTACAGATAGGCTTTGATCTTGTGTAGAATTGGCATAATGTAATTTTTTTTGGTTAAAGTTTTAGAGGCTATCTCTATTGTTTTTATATGCTGTTTTTTAAAATCTCACCATCAGCGTTCCGTCTGCTTTTCTGTATAATCCTCCTACCGGGAGACCTGCAGCAGTAGCAGCGGTGTTATCCGCATAGGTATTGCAGCCTGCTATAATTGCCGGTGTGAGGTCACCGGCTGCCTTCACAACATGAAGCCTGGCAACAGAAGATGGCGAAGAAGTATTGATACCTATGTTACCATCTCCTGTGATACGCATTTTTTCTGTTCCAAGGGCATTGCTTCCAGGGCTTGTCAGGAATGTTATAGGAGCAGAAATGGTTGTCTGATTGGTACTAAGTGAGAGGCCTGTAGCGTCATCACCTGCCATGATCTGGGCATAGCTCTCCGGGTATATCTGAAAATGCATACGGGAACTGATGCCATTGCTATTGTTATCAGGTGCTATTATGACCATATTGGCATATTTTGAAGTAGAAGTAGGCAGCCCCTGCTGCATCAATGTCCCATCAGAATCCCAATAGGTCTTCATTTGTGTCCCTGTAAAAGTCAGATTGTAATTGTTGGTATTCAATGTTCTGGCACTTGTAAGCGAGCCATTGGCAGTGTAGATATTGCTGGCAGTAGTAGGGCTCCAGGCAGTACCGTTCCAGGTCATCACTTGTCCTGTAGCTGTACCACTCGTTAATCCCAGAGTATAAGGACTTGCCGTTGTTCCGCTTCCTGCTCTTGTAAGTCCGCCATTGGTGGTGGCGTTCACTACCTCGTTACCTACAATAAGGTCGACATTGGATGTTGCCACGGTCTTCAAAACACCGGTAGCATCTGCCACCACAAACTTATCTGTGGTAAGAGTACCCGTAGATGCTGCAGAATTGATGTCGCGAACCCGTATATTACCTTGTGTAACATCCAGACGTGCTGAAGGCGCTACCAGGGCATTAACCCCTGTGAAGTCCCCAAATGCGAATAAGCCGCCTTGCCCATAGATGTAGTTCTGGATATTCAGCTGGCTGCTGCCACCTCCCATGGATTTGGTCTGCGAGCCCAGGAATATACTGTTGTCTCCGGAAGTGTATCTTTCACCTGCAGAGCCTGAGGTCCTGTTACCTGCCTCGGTACCGAAAAATGTATTATAACTGCCGGACATGAGTGCTCCACCGGAAGCGACTCCCATGCCCACATTGTCTGTCCCGACACCCAGAGTGCCCAGAACGGTGCTCCCGACACCAATGTTCTTATCACCGGTGGCAGAAGTAAGGACATTGGCTCCGATCGCGATATTTTGTGTCTGTGAGGTGATGGCATTCAGTCCATTGAAACCGAAGACATAGTTGTTGCTTCCCGAGGTAAGGGCGTTCAGGTTGGAAGCTCCCATTACGAGGTTGGAGCCTGCCGTTGTCACGGCATTCATGCTCTGTGCGCCTACCACAAAGTTGGCATCCGCTGTTGTAGCACTCTGTAGATTGAGTGGTCCTACAGCGATGTTTGTCCCACTGGTTGAAACCGGTAAATTAGCATAACCGATCGCGATATTGCCTGCACCTGTGATGCTGCCCAGCTGGTCACCACCACCTATGGCGATGTTCCCTAAAAAACTGCCGCCATCTACAGCGTCTTTCATAGCACCCTCACCAATGGCAATGTTATGGTTTCCCGGGATGCTTGTCCCGTTGGAGCCAACACCTGCATCTTCTGAGATATGGTTGTTCCCGATACGGCGTACATCTGCAGTGAAAGTTTTGGATCCCCCCGTGCTTACCCATTTGGTCCCATCAAAATAATAGTAACCGGGAGCGGTAACATCTATGGTCTGTCCGTCGGGTGTAATATCTGCCACTGTCACATAGACCAAAGCACCTGTCTGTGCCGGGGTATAGCTCTTGGCTCTTAGTTGTGCGCCTTCTATCCTTGGGGCAATGATACCATCCATAACGGAGGATTGTGTAGGTTTGCCCACAATGTCCATGGTAGCAGCAGGTGTGTCTGTGTTAACTCCTACCTGGCTGTAAGCGAGGGCAGAGAATAGTACTGCTACAAGGATGTAATGTTTTTTCATAATTGTGTTTTTAATTGATGTATGAGCAAGCTCATACTTTTATATAGATAGCATGGATTATTATTAATGTTTTCTGATCCACGCAAAAAGGGTTGCTTGAAATGTGTACCCTACGATCAAATAGGATATTTCTATAAATGGTTATAGGATAGGCATGATGATAACTTTTAACGATAATGCCTAATGCCCGATATCGTACAACGAACCGAGGGGTCTTAAGAAATCATTGGTGGAGGACGCTGGAAATTGCGCCCAAAAAGTAGTGTCTTGGCAGCCTGTCTCTGATAGACCGATACCAATATGGCAATAACGAATAATATCAAATTGATAAACCTGGTATCCATTACAGTAGCAACGTACTTGAAGCTGATATTAGAAGTTATGGATACCTGCTTGTTATATGGACCATTGGTATTCCAGGTGTCTATAGGGGCATTCGAAGAAAATCTTTCAATAGGTGGAACAGAAGCGGTAGGTTGAGAAGGTGTGGTTGTTTTTTTTACAACAGGCTTCTCTACATTTTGTTTAGAGGGGCTTACTTTTGCCTTCTCTGTTTCGGTAACATCCGAGTGTATGATCTCGGCTCCGGATAGTTTTGCGCCTTCTGCAATGAATAGTGTTGCTCCTTCTGATATATACATCTTTCCGGAGGGTAATTGTTCCTCTTCAGAATTATTGGCATATGCTTCTTTGGGGTTGCACGCGGCGTATGACATAGAGGATGTCAATAATAAGGTGACAAGAAAATAGAAAAACCTCCTACTTATAATAAGAGGGGACTTCATGTTCCATTTTTTCATCATTTGTGTTTTCACCTTATTGTATTTTGGTTAAATACCTAGTAAATAACAGACCTTATAATATACTATCTATATACTATCATTAATATGGTCATGTAGTCATCACTTACATCTGTGTTATTTGCTTTTGCAATATTATTTAAAGCCTAATGTATTCAAGGAATACTTGTTCGAATAATTATTGGATTTATTGAATATTCTTGATGTTTACCATTTGTTAAATGGTTTATTTTACAAATAAGAACTATTGATAATTAGTCTATTGTGTGTTTTGTCGTGTTATTAAATGCGAAAATCATTATTATTCAAAGCTTAATGTATCCAAGGAATACTTATTAGAATAATTATTGTATTTATTGTATTTTTTTGATATTAACCATTTGTTAAATGATTTATTTTACAAATAATTGTTATTGAAAATTAAGTAGTTATATTTTTTATTGTGCTGTTAAATTCAGAAATCATTATAATTATGAAAACAATTGTCCTTATGAAGTATTATTGTATTTTTGGCGCAATCTATTTTAGATAAATTAATTGTGAAATAGAAAGCTATGTAACAAGCTTGTTACGAATTGTGACTATATATAATTCGGAAAATAACACATCTGTTAATAAATAACACTCTTATGAAAATACTTCTTTATACTCTTTTTACCTTTTTTACACTCCTTGGTCATGCCCAGAATCCGCAAGCATCTCATACTAAAGATTCAAAAGAAATTGTGATCAGTAAAAAACTAAAGGATGCTGAACTGGACATAGATGGTGATTCAAAAAAGAAGGAAATACTCTTCCTCCAATTAAAGCAGCAATCGGAAGAATTGAATTACACCCGTGGAATATTACAAAGTGGCGATAAGCTTATGAGTTTGTATTCTAGTCAAGGAAGATATAAGGAAGTAGGAGATCTGGCAAATGAACTGAAAAAAATGCTTACAGACAAGAAGGATCCTGAAGGTATGGCTTCCTCGATATATCGTCAAAGTGCATTGAACTTGGGATATCTTGGTCTGGCTGATGCCAGTCTGAAAGACTTCAGAACAGCTATCAAATATGCAGAGACCATTGAGAACAAAGATTACAGGCTTTATTCACTCTCTCTATGTTATCAGAATATAAATGTATATTTTACCACAAAGCAGCTCGAAAGCAAAAAATATGGAGATTCAACTTTGTCCTATCTTAATAAAAGTCAAGAATTGGCAAAACAGATCAGAGATGATAATGGAATAGTATCCAATAGTTTGAAGTATAACCAGATTGGTTTTAATGCTATGCGCATTGGGATGTACTATCTAAGAGATACCGATACTCCAGGAAATCTGGAAAAGGCAGAGAAACATCTTCTTGAAGGAGCGAAAATCTATGAAAATAGACAATATAATATCCCTCCGGATAATAAAATCATGATGTTAAATCAGTTAAGCTGGTTGTATCTGGAGAAAAAGGATTATCAAGCATCTATAGATCATGCAAAACATGCGATGGCGCTTGAGAAACAATATAGAGACCCCTATCATAGGGTGGAGTCTTTTGAGTTTCTGGCGAGCTCTTATACAGAAACTGGGGATAAAGAGAAATCAAAATACTATATGGATCGATACACCTTTCTTAAAGATAGTCTGAACCTTGTTGATATGAAGAATGCAAATATCTCTATGAAAGAAATGGTGTCTGAGGTGGATAGTGAGCATAGGATACTTTCACAGAGACAATGGGTGTTGATATCTTTATTGGCATTAGGGATAATAACTACAATAATATTTTGGAGAAAAAGAAATAAGACCCTAAGCCATAACTATGAAAAGATCATAGAGAAGCTAAAGCAAGAGCCATTGAGCGAACCTTCCAAATTGCCTACATCTAAAACGCGAAGCTATATCTCCGATCAAACAGAGAGAGAGCTGCTGTTGAAGCTGGAAGCATTTGAAAACTCGGATAGGTTTATCAAAGCAGACCTCACAATCGGTTATCTTTCTACCAAATTTGATACAAACCCAAAATATCTATCAGAGATCATCAAAAATAGTCGGTCAAATAACTTTAACAATTATATCAATGATCTAAGGATCAATTATATTATCCATAAGTTATACAATGAACCAAAATATAGAGACTACAAGATCGCTTATCTCGCTGAGAAATGTGGTTTCGCTTCTTCTCAAGTTTTCAATATGGCTTTCAGGAAATCAACCGGTGTAACCCCTTCTTATTTTATAAAGAACCTGATCAATGAAAATGATTTGCCTGAAAATTGAAGCGCTCAGACGGTTTTATATTGGATTTGGCTTCATTTAGAAACCACAAGAGATTAAACAATTTCTAACAAAACCCTTAAATCATATGATTTGGAGGGTTTTTATTTTTGATGATCTTGTAAATTCTCTTCTGTGAAAGTGCTTGTAGGAAAAGAAATGCCTTTGGATAGAAGTTGATTTGGTCACAATCTATTTCTCGGATAATTTCAAAATCACAGGAAAGTGATCACTGTAGCCTCCCATGTATCTTGATCCGGAATAAGTTCTTTGAGGATATTTGTTATTTTTGTTGTCTTTATTTCTCAGTTTGGAATTTCTATAAATTTCAGCGGTAATAGTTTTGAGATTAAATTGCTTTATGAGATGGTCTTTCGTAAATAGAATTTGGTCAAAACAGACGCCTTTCTTTCCATGATAAGTTGAGAATTCTTGTCCTTTGAACAAAATTTCAAAAGGATTGCTCAAAATGGATTGCCCATCTTTATCATAAAGGAGTTGCCGTAATTCATCAGTGTTCGGGTTTTCATTGAAATCGCCCATCAAAATTACTGATTCCTTGTTATCAGCTAATTCCTTAATGGTATTATTCATTTGTTCCAAAATGTAATTTCGCTGATTTTTTTTTATGTCATGATTCCTTTTAGATGGAAGATGACAAACAAAAACGTTAATTTTTTTTCCGTCAGATAAAAGTTCTGCGTGGAGAATATCACGAGTGTCAAATTCTAAATTTTCATCCCATTGAAATTGCAAGGTCTTAAATTGAATCAAAGAATATTTATGCCTATCAAAAAGCAAAGCCACGCTTAGTCCTCTGGAATCATTGGATTGTTGATAAATAATTTCGTGATCATTAATGGGCGAATTTTCTTGAGTTAAGTCTTCCAAAACAGATTTTGCACCAATCTCCGCCAAACCAATGATGGAAGGCAATTGCCCGTTGTCTCCCTCAATAAGCCGAAAAACATTCGTTATTTTTCGAACCTTAAGATTATATTTATATTCATCCCAATTACGTAATCCCAAATTTGGCTGTTCCATGGATTCCTGATTCGGTGGGAAAAAATTCTCCACATTGTAAAACATCACCAATTCTTTATTCATCTTCTTTACCAACGTTTTCGTCTCATAAAAATAAAAGTGAATATCACGATTATAGCCATTAATCCTATGGTAAAATAATAGCCATGCTTATGGTGTAGTTCTGGCATATTGTCGAAGTTCATCCCATAAATTCCAGCGATAAAAGTAATCGGTAAAAAGTATACAGAATATATTGCCAAAAGTTTCATCACCTGATTGGCTTTCTGGTCAGACAGTGCCAAAAACATAGAGATGAGGTTGGTGGTTTGGGCATTCAAATGGTCAAAATCTGCAATCACGTCTTTCTGTTTATCAATCAGATCCATGACTTGTACATCTTCCAAATCCAATGTTTTGAATTTCGATATCCATTCACCAGACATATTAAGGATTCTTGTATTGAGTCCGGATTTTCTTTTCAGTTTATAAAGTCGTCTGATCTGTACAGAATCGTTGGTGTTTTTTAGGAATATCTCATTTTCCATCGCATCCATCACTTCTAGCAGATTACCACTTTCATCGTCAAAACTTTTAAGGATTTTTAATGCAAGACGCAATGCCAGCTCGTCTCTTTTAATAATGTTGATATCCTCTTTGTTCAGTTCTGAGCATAATTCGTTGATGCTTTTACTCTTGGTTCTATGTGTTGTAATGATGAGGTTTGGAAGTAGAAAAATACCTAATTTACTACTGATGTCACTTATCGTGTTCAGTGTTCTCTTCTCCAGGTCCGTTGCTTCTCGGGTAAGGAAAAACTTTACATTGCCCACTTCTTCGTATTTTGGAAGGTGGTTGGGATCTATCGTGTCCTCCAAAAGTAGTTGATTGATATGATAACGCTGATGCAGGAATTGCAAATCTTCCTCTGTTGGTGCGGTCACGTCAATCCATTCCCATTCTTTCGATTTATATTTCTGTTCTATTGGCATAGCACAAAACTAAATAAAATAACAATTAGTTAAATAAAATCGATATTTCAAATTATTTGGGCAGCTTAATCCTCCTTCCAATCCCAAACCTAACGAAGTGGTTCAACGAAGTCAATCTCAACATTTGCTGAGCAAAGCGCCTTTGCGAAGCTTAAAATATCTTCAATAATTTCAAAAAAACTTTGCGCTCTTTGCATTAAAAAATGATAGTTAACATAAAGTTGCGCCGATTTCAAAAATCAATTACATTTACAATCGATAATTTTTTACAATTTAATGGAATCTATCAGTGTTTTTGATATCATAAAAATCGGAATTGGACCTTCGTCGTCGCATACAATGGGACCTTGGAATGCAGCACGGATGTTTCTGGATTTGGTCAAACGAAATCATTCTTTACAAGATGTAAAAGAAGTTTTTGTAGAATTCTTCGGTTCATTGGCAAAAACAGGTGTTGGTCACGGAACTGATATTGCAGGAATGCTAGGTTTAAGCGGAGAAAACTTCCGAACCATTGATACCAATAAGATTGATGAGAAAATTGAAAAAATAAAATCTGAACAAAAAATCAATCTTGGAGGAGAAATTTGGTTACCATTTGTTTACGGGAATCATTTGATTCTAAATAAAGAAAAATCTCTCGATTTTCATCCAAACGGAATGATTTTCAAAGTTGTTTTCGAGAACGGAGAAGAATTAAGTCAGGATTATTATTCAGTTGGAGGTGGGTTTGTTGCAACAAAAGAAGATAACTCGATTGAGGAAAAATGTGTAAGAACACTTTATCCTTGCCATCACGGCAGCGATATTCTGAAATATTGTGAAAAACTGAACCTTAATAAAATCTCAGATTTAGTTTTTCTTAACGAAGAATCTTGGAGAACTCAGGAAGAAACTAGACAAAAAGCTCTAGAAATTTGGGATAATATCAAAGATTGTGTTTACAAAAGTATCAACAAAAAAGGAATTCTTCCAGGTGGACTCAATGTAACAAGACGAGCTTCTGAAATGAACGAAAAGCTACTCGGAACACAGATTTACAAAAATAAAAATGAGTGGTTCGAAATGGTAAAGAACGAGCAGAAAACTTTCAGTTCAGTTACCAAATGGGTTTCATGTTTTGCTCTTGCCGTGAACGAAGAAAATGCTTCTTTCGGACGAATTATAACAGCACCGACCAATGGCGCAAGCGGTGTAATTCCTGCAGTTTTGATGTATTCACAAGTTTTTACTGAGTTCAATTCTGAAGAAGATATTATCAGATTTCTTTTGGTTGCAGGAGAAATTGGAACTTTATTCAAAAAAAATGCGACTATTTCTGCAGCGATGGGAGGTTGTCAAGCGGAAGTAGGCGTTTCATCTGCAATGGCAGCAGCTGGACTTACCGAGATTTCCGGAGGAACACCAGGCCAGGTTTTGATGGCGGCAGAAATCGCAATGGAACATCATCTAGGATTAACGTGTGACCCGATTGGCGGACTTGTTCAAATTCCTTGCATCGAACGCAACTCTATGGGAGCTATGAAAGCTATTACTGCAGCTTCTCTTGCTTTGGATGGTGACCCGACAAAAGCAAAAGTCTCCTTGGATAGTGTCATCAAATCTATGTGGGAAACTGCATTGGATATGAATTCAAAATACAAGGAAACTTCTGAAGGCGGATTGGCTGTTGCTGTGAATGTTGCTGAATGTTAAATGTTTACCTGAATAGATCTCCTATCTTTTGCAAATCTGTATTTATTCCCACATAAAATATATATAATGGAGGCGAATCAAATACACCTCTTATTTCTGTTCCAACTATAATATCAAGACCATTTATTTTATTGGAAATGTAAGTATTTAATAAATGGAAAAAATGTTTGCTGGAATCAAAATTTCCTGTGTAATTTACATTGTTGTTGAAGTAATTATTATCTGTAAAGGTTGATTTTGAATTGCCTGATTGGACATTTGAAAAACCTATTGTTTCTTGTATAAAGTATCTTAATTTATAATTTTCTTGATCGATGATGATGAAATCACCAGTTAATCCACCTCCTAGATAGTAGCCGAAATAAGTGTTATGAATACTTGCGTTGTCCTCTAATTTAGGGGTTAGATTAGGAATGTTTTCAGTTGTAGTTATAGAATTTATGACTCTTTGAATGTTCGTTTTCTCAATATTGTAATCCACATTACTTATTTGCAATTCTGTATGAGCATGAGCGTATATATTTTTGAAGTTTTTGATAACTTTATACATGAGCTGAAAATAGGCACTCCATGAACTTATTTTTGATGTAGTAGAGTATTTATTATATTCGGTATAGTATTTATCCCCGACTTCACTTAATTGATCCAAAGGATTTATTAATAGGTTTTCTTCAACATAAGTAGCATAATTATTATTTGTAAAAGCATAATTGGTTTTTTTTAGCCCAGCATTTATTGCCCATTTTGATTCTACATCTTTTTTATTTAATTTAAAGAACAAATTTAAATTGCCCATATAACCAGAAGATGTATTAGAATTATTAAAATCAAAATTGTATGCGTTAAGATAGGTGAGATTATCACTTGTATATGATGTGGGAATTTGTCTTGTCTTCTCCTTAAAATCTTTGCATAAGTTATCGGGGAAATCACTTTCCATATCATTGTCGTCTATTTTATCTTTAAAAGCTACCTTTAAAATACTTTGTTGGCTGCAAATCGATACTAGATCATCATATAGCTTATTTACAATTTTTTTCTGAGCATTGGTGTCATAATCTAAATTTGCAATATTATTAGAATCTTCAAGTTTTTCTTTTTCATCATTATATAGTTTAATTTTAGCATTATAAAGGGTTCTTAATTCTTGTAACTTTACTCTAATAATAGAATAATCTTGACTGGTTTGAGAAGACACTGATATAAAACATAAAATAGATAAAAATGTAATTATTGTTTTCATAGTTTTAATTTGTTAGGTTGGTGATTTTCATGTTATAAATTTCATTTTAAATATTTACATGAAGCAATTACACTTTTGTGTAATTTCCAATATTAATTTTCTGTAATAAAGAATCGTTAAAAAAGAAGCCCGTTTGTTATTAAAAATAAAAAGCGTACCTTTGCACCAAATTAGACGATCTTTAAATGAATTTATTCACGGAATCCAATCTTAGCGCTGAAGTTCTTCAGGCGATTGGCGACCTCGGCTTCGTAGAGCCGACAGAAATCCAAAAACAGACTATTCCTTTTATCTCTACAGATACTCGCGATCTTATCGCACTTGCGGCAACAGGAACAGGCAAAACAGCAGCATTTTCGCTTCCGATTTTGGATATGATAGACGGCGCAAGTCGTAAAATCCAATTATTGGTGCTTTGCCCTACTAGAGAACTTTGCCTCCAGATTACCAAAGACATCAAAAATTACACGAAATACCTAAAAGACATCAAAACTACAGCAGTTTATGGTGGAAGTAGCATTATGGACCAGATTCGATCTTTGAGAGACAAACCGCAGATTATTGTGGGAACTCCAGGTCGTGTGATCGATATGATCGGAAGAAAAGCACTTGATTTTTCTGAAGTACAATGGGTGGTTTTAGATGAAGCTGACGAAATGTTATCAATGGGTTTCAAAGATGATTTGGAAACAATCCTTAGTGAAACACCGGAAACTAAGCAAACTTTCTTGTTCTCTGCAACAATGAACAAAGAAGTAGAGCGTATTTCTAAAAATTATTTGACCAATCCTCACAGAATTTCTGTAGGATCAATCAATGCGGTTAAGAAAAATATCAAGCACGAATATTATGTGGTTGGTTACAGACAGAAAAAAGATGCTCTTAAAAGATTAATTGATGCAAACCCGAATCAATATTCTATCATCTTTTGCAGAACAAGAATGGAAACGCAGGAAGTTGCAGACTTCTTGATGCAGAACGGATATGCGGCAGATGCTCTTCACGGCGATCTTTCTCAAGCGCAGAGAGATACAGTGATGAAGAAATTCCGTCTGAAGAATATCGATATTTTGGTTGCGACAGATGTTGCGGCTAGAGGTTTGGATGTTGATTCTTTGACTCACGTTATCCATTTTTCTTTACCAGATGATCCAGAAGTTTTTGTTCACAGAAGTGGAAGAACTGGTAGAGCTGGAAAAGATGGTATTTCTATGGCTTTCATAAAGCCTGAAGAAAGCAGAAAATTGAAGCAAATCAAATCTGAGACTAAAATCGAAATGGTGGAGAAACAAGTTCCATCTGGAAAAGATATTATCAAAGCTCAGGTTGGTGGTGTTTTCGAAAAATTGTTGACAGAGCACGAGGATTTCTTTGAGTTTGATAACTCTTTGATCCCTGATCTTTCCAATTTTACAAAAGAAGAATTGGTTCATCAATTATTGCAATTCCAATTGAAAGATCTTGCTATTTATTATAAAGATAGAAATGATCTTCAACAACAAGAATTAGGTAGAGGAGGAGATGATAGAGGAAGTAGAAGAGAAAGAGGGAGAGATCGTGAAAGAAACGGTGAGCCTAGAGAAAGAAGAGAACGCAGCGATAGAAATGACAGAGGAGGAAAACCAAGAAGAAAAAATGAAGATATGGTAAGATTCTTCTTCAATCTTGGAAAAAGAGATCAGCTGAAGAAAGTGGATATGCTAGACATCATTAATAAAGCTACTTCTAAATCCAAGAAAAGAGCTGATATTGGTAATATCGAGATCTTGGATAAGTTCAGCTTTTTCGAAATAGAAAAGTCTTTCAAGAATGAAGTTATGAATGGATTAACTGAAATGAAATTTCGGGGAAAAGAAATGCGTGCTGAAGTCGCGAATTAATCATAAAACATTAATAAATATTTAAAACAATATTTGTAAAAACCTGCTAATCAGTAGGTTTTTATTGTTTTTAATCTTAATGAAAAATTAATATTAAAGTTTTTAGGTAAGGTTTTTTTGTTTCATATTTGCAGAAATTAAACATAAAAAATGGGAATAGGTAATATTTTCAGAGCTTTCCAGCCAAAAGATAAAATCTTTTTTGATCTGTTTCTTCGCGTAGCAGACAACTTAGTAGAAATGTCAAAAACGTTTCACGATGGTTTGCTGGATTTTGATATCAATGATGAAACATTGTTGAATCAAATGAGCGATTACGAACATAAACTGGATGATCTTACACACGAGATCTTTGTTCAACTTGGTGAGAACTTCATTACACCTTTTGATAGAGAAGATATCAATTATCTTGCGTCTGGTCTAGATGATATTGCAGATTACATTTATGCTTCTGCAAAATATATCTATCTTTACAAAAGCCCGGATAACAAAGTTTACTCTGAGTTTTCATTATTGATTCACAAATGTTGTATAGAGATCAAGAAAGCTTTGGAGAATTTGAAAGATTTCAAAAATCCAAACGAAGTAAGAGAATCTTGTATCAAGATCAATTCTTACGAGAATATTGCAGATGATGTTTTGAGTCAGGCTATCGTGAAGTTATTTGAAACCAACGATGCTTTATTGATCATCAAACAAAAATCGATCTTAGATTATCTTGAGATTGTAACGGACAAAGCAGAAGATGTTGCCAATACAATGGAGAGCATAGTTATCAAATACGCTTAGAAAGCAGTATCAAAAAATAAACGAATGGATTTTCCAATTCTACTAATTATCATTATCGCACTTGCGTTAATATTTGATTATATCAATGGGTTTCACGATGCAGCTAACTCCATCGCAACCATTGTTTCTACAAAAGTACTTACTCCTTTTCAAGCTGTTCTTTGGGCGGCATTTTGGAACTTTGCGGCATTCTTTATTGCTGCTTATGTAGTTGGGGAGTTCAAGATTGGTAATACGATTGCAAAAACAGTTGATGAAAACTTCATTACGCTGGAAGTTATTTTTGCAGGACTTATTGCAGCTATTGCTTGGAATCTACTGACTTGGTGGTTTGGGATTCCTTCTTCATCATCACATACTTTGATTGGCGGATTTATTGGAGCAGCATTGATGCACGCTTTGATTACAGACTATCATTTGATTGCAATCACACATCCGGAATACTCTTTTTTTGAAAAAGCTTATCAATCATTTGTCCAGCTTTTCTCGCAAAATGTAGTGAAGTATAAGGTGGTGATTCCTATTTTCCTGTTCATATTTATGGCGCCCCTTATTGGGATGGTGATTTCAATAATTATTACTTTAATTATTGTTAACATCTGTAAAAAAGCTAATCCTCATAAAGCTGAGCGAGTTTTCAAAAAATTACAGTTGGTTTCTTCTGCGTTATTCAGTCTTGGACACGGTACCAATGATGCTCAGAAAGTAATGGGAATTATTGGGGCAGCGATGATTTATTTTCATGTGAATATGATGAAAGATCCTATGTATCTTAATGTAGCAGAAGCTGATCGTTTCAATTTCTTTGCAGAACATTATCTTTGGGTTCCTGTAGTTTCATTCTTGGCAATTGCGTTAGGAACGATGAGTGGAGGTTGGAAAATTATAAAGACAATGGGGACCAGAATCACGAAAGTAACGCCATTGGAAGGTGTAGCTGCAGAAACTGCAGGGGCTATTACACTTTTCATCACAGAACAATTGAGAATTCCTGTTTCTACAACACATACAGTTACTGGATCTATTATTGGAGTTGGATTGACTAAAAGGGTTTCGGCTGTAAGATGGGGAGTGACGGTTAGCTTACTTTGGGCTTGGATTCTTACGATTCCAATCAGTGCCATTGTTGCGGGAATTACTTATCTTCTTGTAGTGCTGATTTTTTAAATTTTAATCTGGTATTGATTTTTACAATATAGCTTCTCATTTTGGGAAGCTTTTTTTATGATTAATTCCAATAAACAAGATTTAAAATCTTGGCAGAACATTTTTAAAAATCGTATTTTTGCCTCAAACAAGTTTTTAAATGGAATTCTTAGACCAGTATCAGAAAATTGTAGCAGACGCTATCGAAAAATATACTTTTACCAACAAGCCGGACGAGTTGTATCACCCGATGAATTACATCATTTCTCACGGTGGGAAAAGACTTCGTCCTATTATGTTATTAATGGCTTGCGACCTTTTCAAAGGCGATTTGGATAAAGCTTTGAAACCTTCTTTAGCAATAGAGTTTTTCCACAATTTCACTTTGATTCACGATGATATTATGGATGAAGCGCCGTTGAGAAGAAATAAACCAACTATCCACACACTTCACGGAATCAATGTCGGGATACTTTCCGGAGATGCATTGTTAATTAAAGCTTATCAATTCTTCGAAGATTTGGAGCCTGAATTGTTCAAAAAATGTATCAAGATATTTTCCGAAACTGGTGCTGTTCTTTGCGAAGGTCAGCAGTTTGATATCAATTTCGAAAACAGATCGGATGTAAGTTATGATGATTATATTCAGATGATTACTTTCAAAACAGGCGTTCTGAGTGCTTCTTCTTTCCAAATCGGAGCGTTGATTGCTGGAGCATCAGAAGAAGATGCGGATGCGCTTTACAATTTTGGGAAACACATCGGAATTGCGTTCCAAATTATGGATGATTACTTGGATGTTTTCGGAAATCAGGAACAATTTGGGAAAAAACACGCTGGAGATATCTATGAAAATAAGAAAACCATTCTTTACCTTTTAGCTTTACAACACGCTAACGAGGCTGAACTATCTGAACTGAATTATTGGTACTCCAAAAAGACAGATAATGTAGATAAAGTTTACAGTGTAGAAAAGATTTTCCGAAGAACAAAAGTTGACGATAAAGTTCTAAGACTAATCCAGAAACATAACGAGATTGGACAATCTTATCTCGATCAAATAAATCTTCCGGACGAAAGTAAATTACCTTTCCGAGAGCTGGCAAATTATCTTTTGAGAAGAGAGAGTTAAGACAAGATACAAGAGTAAAGTAAAAAGATAAAAAAATTTCGAAAACACAATGAAATTCCGGACAGAAGTAGATATCAATGTAAATGAAAAAAAGATAGGGATTGAGGATTGTATATTCTCGATTGGTTCTTGTTTTGCGACAGAGATGCACGAAAAGTTTTCCGAAGGTCAGGTTCAATCTTTGAATAATCCTTTTGGGACGATATTCAATCCGTATTCTATTTTTCAGGCTATTCAGCAGATTTATGACGCTAAGGAATATCAGGAGAATGATTTGATTTTGGCGAATGAAAACTATATTAGCTTGAATCACCATTCATCTTTTGATTCAAGATATTCTCATAAATCACTTGAAAAAATCAATCAAAATATAGAAGAAGCCAATCAGTTTTTACAGAACACAAGTTTTGTGATTATCACATTTGGGACTTCTTATATTTATGAATTTCTTCCGAAAAATAAGTTGGTTGCCAATTGTCATAAGATTCCTCAAAAATTCTTTAAAAAACGATTTTTATCACATCAAGAACTGGCAGAATCTATTGATAAAACCATTGATATTCTGAAAGATATTTGTAAAAATGATGTTCAGATTCTGTTCACAGTTTCACCAGTTCGTCATACAAAAGATGGAATTGTTGAAAATCAATTGAGCAAATCAAAGTTGATCAATGCCATTCACGAATCTATTTCGGAAAAGGAAAATTGTCATTATTTACCTATTTATGAGTTAATGATGGATGATCTTCGTGATTATAGATTTTACAAAGAAGATATGATTCATCCCAATTCTCAAGCTGTACAATACATTTGGGAAAAATTTGGGAATGCTTATTTTTCTGATGAGACCAAGGTTTTCATTAATGAAAATAATAAGATCATTACAGCTCTGAGCCACAAAACCAGTGACGATAAAAATCCAAAATATCAAGAATTTCTAGAAAAAATCAATCAAAAAATTCTTGAACAACAAAACAAGGTCAAACACAAAATATTTGATTAAAAACTAGCACAAAGATGAATCCAGAAAACAATTACATCGAAATCAATAAACATTCTTGGAACAACAGAACCGATGCCCATTTGGATTCTGAGTTTTATAATCTTGAAGGATTTTTGAAAGGGGAAACATCTTTGAATCCGATAGATCTGGAAATCTTAGGAGATATTAGCGGAAAATCTATTTTACATCTGCAATGCCACTTTGGGCAAGATAGTATTTCCCTAAGTCGTCTTGGTGCAGATGTTACTGGTGTTGATTTGTCTGACAAAGCGATTGAAAATGCCAAAAGAATTGCAACGGAAACCAATTCAGATGCGCAGTTTATTTGCTGTGATTTGTATGATTTGGAGAATCATTTGGATAAACAATTCGATATTGTTTTTACGAGTTACGGAACGATAACTTGGTTACCAGACCTTGACAAATGGGGAAAACTGATTTCAAAATTCTTAAAGTCAAACGGGGAATTTATTTTTATAGAATTTCATCCTGTGGTTTGGATGTTCGATGAGAGCTTCGATAAAATTGGTTATAATTACTTCAATGCAGCACCAATTGTAGAAACTGAAAGCGGAACTTATGCAGATAAAAATGCAGATATTTCGCAATATGTAACATGGAATCACAGTATGAGCGAAGTGGTAAGCAGTTTATTAAATAATGGAATGACGATTACCAACTTCCAAGAATACGATTATTCCCCATATAATGTTTTCAATAATATGATTGAATTTGAGCCTAAGAAATTTCGTATAAAACATCTGGATAATAAGATTCCAATGGTTTATTCAATTGTTGCTAAGAAGAACGAAAAATAAGTATAAAATATTCTAATAATTATTAATTGTAAATGGTTAGTTGAAAATTTAATTAATCATTTACAATTAACCATTCATAATTAATTATGATAGACACTCACACACATTTATATTCCAATCAATTTGATGAAGACCGTCACGAAATGATTCAACGTGCTTTGGACAAAGGCGTGGATAAATTCTTTCTTCCGGCAATAGATTCTGAAACGCACGAAAAAATGCTCGTTTTAGAATCAGAATATCCAGACAAAATTTTCTCGATGATGGGATTGCATCCTTGTTCTGTAAAACCAGATTCTTGGGAGAATGAATTACAATTGGTCAGAAATTATCTTGATCAAAGAGCGTTTGTAGCAATTGGAGAAATAGGAATTGATTTGTATTGGGACAAATCTACATTGGATATCCAAGTAAAAGCATTTGAACAGCAGATTGATTGGGCAATAGAAAAAGACCTTCCAATTGTGATTCATACAAGAGAAAGCTTCGATGAAACGTTTGAGGTTTTGGAAAGAAAGAAACATCCAAAACTTCGTGGGATTTTTCATTGTTTTTCAGGAAATCTAGAACAAGCGAATCATGCCATAGACCTTAATTTCATTTTGGGAATCGGTGGAGTAGTGACATTTAAAAATGGAAAAATAGACCAGTTTTTGAATGAAATTCCTTTAGATAAAATTGTTCTGGAAACAGATTCTCCATATTTGGCACCAGTTCCTTTCCGAGGAAAACGAAATGAAAGTGCTTATGTGGAATTGGTTGCTGGAAAGTTGGTAGATATTTATAAAACAGACTTTTCTGAGATTGATAGAATTACGACCGAGAATGCTGAGCGATTGTTTTGGATTTAATTTTAAAAAAAAAGTTTGAAGTATAGCCAAAGAAATCTTATCTAATTCTAATGAAATTGTTATGAGGAAATTTATATTTTTATTTATTGTATTATATAATTTTTGTTTTTCGCAACAGAGAAATCAGCCATTAGAAATTAAATCGAATACCGGTTTTACACATAAAACAGGCGTAATATTTCCAAAAGAATGGAATGGATTTAAAAGAGATAGATTAGTCTCTTATGATAAAAATAATGACAATGTTGGTGCAACTTACTATTTCAAGGCCAATAAAAAAATCACAAATATTAGCATATATATTTATCCTGCTGACGTTTCGAATGAAAATCTGAGAGACCAATTCCTGTCTTTTAAAACAATCGTCAATAGAAATGCTACAAATCATCCAGAAATTTCTCCTGAGTTCGTAAAATTAAAATCTGAAAAAGTAATTGTAAACGGATTAAAATCATATTTCGATTACAATATTATTGTTCCGGACTTTATGAAAGGTCAGAAGGATCAAAACAATAAATCACTGTTTTCTGTTTATGATTGCGGAAAATGGAATGTTAAGTTTAGAGTTAGTGTAGAAAATGGAGATTTTGAGAGAGTAAAACAATTAGAAAATACTTTGATGGCTTCTTTTGATCCAGTTAAAATTGCAGAAAAAAACGCAATTGAAAGTGGGAAAAATGCTGAAATTCTTATTTCAAAAACGGCGCAAAGAGATTCGTTGATGCTAAAATCTACAATCGAAGAAGCCGAAGTTAAAAAAGAATGGCTGAATACTAACAAAAGTATTGCAGAATTATCTACTGGTTTCAGTGATTTCGAAATCGAATCTTATATCGATGCGATTCAGCATAAACTCAGATTTTATAATGAAAACAAAGATAAAGTTACAGGAAGTGAGGCAACAAAAAACTATTTTGAAAACCTTCAAAAAATTGTCGACAACGGATTTCTGAAAGATTTTATTTATTCACAAACCTTCGGAATCGTTATTTATCCGGACGGAGAAAATCGAAAAAATCTGTATTCTGATTTCATAAAACAAAATAATATTCCAGAAAATATTATCGAGTTAATGTATAAAATTTATTATTAAGTTAAAATCAAATACAAAAAAATAGTCGAATTCTCTCGACTATTTAAGTTTATTTCTTTCTAAAAAATCCTTTGTTTTTGGGCTTTTTAAAACCTGTATCACTTTTCTGCTGTGGCTTTGGTCTCGGCGTAAAAGGCTTGTTATTACTATCTCTCTTTTGTTCAACCAAATCATCAGTATGATAAGGGTGGTCTGTGACAACTGGTATTTTCTTTCCAATCAGCTTTTCAGTATTTCTAAGATTCACCAAATCTAAACCATCAACAAAAGAAAAAGAAGTTCCTTCAGAACCAGCTCTTCCTGTTCTTCCGATTCTGTGAACGTAAGTTTCAGAAACATCGGAAAGTTCATAATTCACAACGTATTTCAACTCATCGATATCAATTCCTCTTGCGGCGATGTCTGTGGCAACCAGAACTCGTGTTTTTTTCGATTTGAAATTGTTAAGTGCATTCTGACGTGCATTCTGAGATTTGTTTCCGTGAATCGCTTCTGCAGAGATTTTTGATTGATGAAGTTTTCTTGCGATTTTGTCGGCGCCGTGTTTGGTTCTGGAAAATACCAAAACCTGATCTAGTTTCTGGTCCTGTAAAAGATGTACCAACAAATCGGTCTTATTGTCTTTTTCAACAAAATATATACTTTGCTGAATTGTGTCTGCTGTAGAAGAAACCGGAGCAACTTCTACTTTTACAGGATTTACAAGAATTTCTGAAGCTAGATTTGCAATTTCTTTTGGCATTGTTGCAGAGAAGAAAAGGTTCTGCCTTTTTGCCGGAATTATTTTAAGGATTCTTTTTACATCGTGTACGAATCCCATATCAAGCATTCTGTCCGCTTCATCCAAAACAAAAATTTGTAAATGATGAAGCTTGATAATACCTTGAGAAATGAAATCCAGTAATCTTCCAGGTGTTGCAATCAAAATATCAACTCCTCTTTTCAGTTGTTGTTCTTGCTGATGCTGTTTTACACCTCCAAAAATTACGAGAGATTTCAGCTTAAGATTCTTGCTGTAAGCTTGGAAATTTTCTTCGATCTGGATTGCCAATTCTCTAGTTGGTGTCAAAATCAAAGCCTTGATTTGATTTCTATGTTGTTGTTCTCCTTCGGAAAGATTTTGTAGAATAGGAATAGCAAAAGCAGCTGTTTTTCCAGTTCCTGTTTGCGCGCTTCCCAAGAGATCTCGCTTTTGAAGGATTGACGGGATTGCTTTTTCTTGTATTGGTGTCGGTTGTTCGTAACCTTGTACTTTTAGAGCGTCTAATATTGGTTTGATTAAACCTAATTCTTCGAAATTCAAATGAAATGTTTTTTTAAGTAAATAAAAAATCCCTTCCGTTCAGAAGGAATTTATGTTTTGCAAAGGTAACTTATTTAAAATAAAGTTTTTAGTTAACTTTTTGCCATTTTTGGTTTTGTTTCAATTCAGAAATATAAGTATAAAGAGCTTTTAGTTTTTGGGGTTTTTCACCAGCTGATAATCTAATTTCTTTTTTACTTCCGTCTGAAAAATAGACTCTTAGGTAACTTTTAGAAGCATCCATTATCCTTTTGTCTTCATAATTGTCTTTCAATGTTTTTACTTCCGCTGCATCAGTCAGAGAAATTAGTTTGTCAAAATCTTCTTTACTGATTGTTGATTTGAAAGTACCTTCTCTTGGTGTATCTAGTTGCCCACGTTCTCCTTCTGAGAAATTGTAATGTTCAGCTTCTAATATTGCAGTCCTATCTGGATTAATGATGATTTTGTAAATAGGGCAAAATCCAAAACATGGACCAACTTCATATTCGATTTTAGAATATTTTGATACTTGTGAAGAGTTGCAGGAAATTAATCCGATTAGAATCAAAAGACTTAGTATATATTTCATAATATTTTTTTTCAGGTTATCTTGCAAAAACTATGCAATAAAAATAGTAAGAAAAAATTACCTTTTTTTAATAAGAACCCAACCATTTTTCATGTTCCCTTTTTCGTTATAAAAAATATACCAATACGTGCCACTATTTAATTTGGAATAATCTTGATTAAATGAATTTTTATCCAGATGAAGAATTTTTTTTCCAAATCTATCAAATATATCCAAATAAGAATTAGAGAGTTTTTGAAAAAATCCTAAAGGTAGCTCATCGTTTATTCCATCATTATTTGGTGTGATTACATTTGGTAGATTTAGGAATACAAAATCTAATGTTGATATGCAGTTTGTACCCGATGTTTTTACTTCTATCTTATAGTAATTTGATGTAAGATTTACGAATGTATTGTTGGATTGCCAACTACGGATTATGTTTCCATCCTGATCTGATAATTGATAAAGGAAATCCGGCGTTCCGTTTTCTATTGTTATGTTTATAGTGTCGGCATTGGTTTCGGTAACTTTGATATCAGAATTGTTTATAAGTGTAGAGCTTGAAGTGATATTTAAATTTTTTTCTCCACAGATAAGGTTTTTTATTTTTTTTATTTTTAAAGTTTGATTCTTGTCAGGAGATTGTATATTTATTTCAAAAGCTCCTGTATTATCGATAATTACAACTTGATCTGCTCCATTGTTGATACTGTAAGTGATTTCATCATTTGGAGTACTTTTAATAATGAATTTTGTAGCTGTTTGGTAACAGATAGGGGAGCTATTTTCTATTAGTGGATCAGGACAACTTACCCCGCAGATATAAACTTCTGGCGTGTTTATAAAGTTAAAGCTTGGCTCTACATTGGTAATAGGATCTCCATCACCCATAGATCCATTAATTCTATGTCCGACATACCCGTAATGATCGGTTCCTTTTTTGGTTACAGCTAGAGCAATGTCCTCCGGTATCACACGTTGTTATGATATCTGTAGATTTGATCCCATTTGGAATGCCAAAATAATAGTCTTGACCATTGCCGTCTCTTCCTAACATATAATATCCATTTGTTCCTGCATTATACACTTGTCCTTTTTTATTAATAACGGAAACAGCAGATGTCGTGTGATCTATTTCATTTGCGGAAACCCAGGCAATGTCATTCATAATACTTCCATCAGGGTATTTTGCAGTCATCCATATTTTCTGGAAA
Source organism: uncultured Weeksellaceae bacterium (assembly GCA_963530025.1). Classification (GTDB taxonomy): domain Bacteria; phylum Bacteroidota; class Bacteroidia; order Flavobacteriales; family Weeksellaceae; genus Epilithonimonas. The sequence goes on along the minus strand of CAUSBY010000011.1, from coordinate 125,805 downwards.
GGACCTGTAGGGGAAGGAAATTCTGTTTGAGACCCCAATTGTTTATTGCCATTATATCCTAAACAATAAAGTGTATTGGATTGATCAAGTAAGTAGTACGAAATATAATTGTTGGAAGAATCTGTTGTAGCTTGTATCATTTTAACAGCTGTTACCCCAGCAGGTAATATCATTTTTGTAGCATAATCAAAAGTCTGTATATGACCGGGAAAATTATTTCCAGAATACGCACCATATCCCCAAGTCCAAATTGTGCCATCTCTTTTCAATGCAAAACCATTTCTAGATTGGCCTCTTGCAACAATGATGTCGGTTAATGGTGTTGTTGCATTTTCCATCACTTGTGCCCATTCGGTTTCAGTTCCGTTTTTCCCATTTCCACGGGATTCGGAATTTTTACTTAAAACATATACATTACCACTGCATGTTGTTATAGTTAGAGATCCTGTTGTTGCGAAGAGCATTTTCACATCAGCAGGAAATACGCCGAGAGGTAAGCCGTCATCTTTTCCGTTTACAGTTATTCTTTCGAATTCAGGCGTTGGTTTTATACTTTCAGCGATTACTCTGCCCGGATTCCCTGAGACAAATAATCCATCAGTTGTTAAAACAAATAATTGAATGTATCCTGCCGAACCAATCGTTGCTTTTAAAATAGTGCCCGTAAGAGCTGGATAATTTGTTGAATTAATATATTGTGGCGTGAGTAGGTGGTCTGTTCCGTTGGCTGCAGCTAGTTCTCCCCAGATTTTATAATTATTAAAAACATCTTTAATCAGACTTGTGTGGTAACCTACAATTAGATTGTCATATTCAATCTCTTCAGGATTATTTCCAGAATGTAAACCATTATTAGGATTGCAGCCACTAAAACTGTTGCATTGAGAATATGAGAAAGAAAATAATAAAAAAATATAAAAAAATAAAAGTTTATTCATTTGTGTTGAATAGATAGAAAATGGTTATTGTTAAGTAAAAGTGGTGATTTTTTACTAGGCAACAAAATTTTGAATATTATTTCCTCAACACAAATGAAAAATACTATTTGAAACGATATCCTAAACCAATTTGAAAGAAACCGATTTTTGTATCCAAAGAAGAGTCAAACATTTTTGTAACGCCGAAATTATATCTTGCATCGGCAAAAAGTTTTTCGGTTATATGAAACTCTGTTCCAACAAATGGGAATAAATTAACTTTATTGTAATGTTCAAAGTCTCCTGATTCATAAAAAAAATCGGTGCGTTCAAATTTTAAACTAGGATTGATATTAAAGCCTAGATTAATACCTCCAAGAACAGCCAATTTTTTGATAGGATAATATTTTGCCAAAACGGAATTTTGTATTTGGGGGAAATGATAAGTTGCTTCATTAGTCCCATCATAGACAATTCCGTTACCAGTTTCTATATAACTGTCGAATGGCTGTTTACCACCCAGTTCTGTGTAAATAACTTCCTCCTGTATTGAAAATTTGTCGGTGATTTTAAATTCTATAAAACCTCCTGCATAAAAATAGGATTTTGCATCAAATTTTTCTTTACCATATTGCTGCCAATCCATTGTCATATTTGAAAGATTGTAACCTCCTTTGATTCCAAAATGAATTTGAGAAAAAGAGAAAGAAAAGATTGTAATGAATAATAATGAGCAAATCTTTTTCATAGTTATAGTTTTTTTGTTTTAAATTTTATCCGTGCAATTTTTTCCAAATCGCATCTTTTAACTCCTGAAGGTTTTCTCCAGTAACGCCGGAGAAGAATATTGGTTGTCTATTTTCAGGAAATTCAGCAGCAATTTCTGCTTTCAACTCGTCATCAAGAAGGTCGGATTTTGAAACCGATAAAATAAAATCTTTATCTACCAATTCCGGATTGTATTCTTTCAACTCATTTTCCAAAATTTTGAATTCCTGAAAATGATCTTCGGAGTCTGCAGGAATCAAGAATAATAAAATTGAGTTTCTTTCGATATGTCTTAAAAATCTATGTCCGAGACCTTTCCCTTCTGCTGCACCCTCAATGATTCCAGGAATATCAGCCATTACGAACGATTTGTAATTTCTCCATTCCACGATTCCAAGATTGGGAGTCAAAGTTGTGAAGGCATAATCTGCAATCTTTGGTCTGGCTGCAGAAACGGATGAAAGAAGAGTGGATTTTCCTGCATTAGGGAAGCCTACCAATCCAACATCGGCAAGAAGTTTTAATTCGAAAACCACATAGCCTTCTTGTCCTTCCATTCCAGGTTGCGCATATCTTGGTGTTTGGTTAGTAGAAGATTTGAAATGTTCATTTCCTTTTCCACCTTTTCCACCTTCCATCAATATTATTTCCTGTCCATCTTCCAAGATTTCTGCTATGATTTCGCCGTCTTCATTTTTGGCAATAGTTCCCAAAGGAACATTGATGTAAACATCAGCACCATACGCACCGGTTAATTGATTTTTTTGACCGTTTTGACCACGCTCAGCTTTCACGTGTCTTGTATATCTCAAAGGCAAAAGAGTCCATTCGTGAGCATTTCCTTTCATTATTACGTGACCGCCGCGTCCACCATCACCACCATCGGGACCACCTTTTGGGATGTATTTTTCTCTACGAAGGTGAGCTGATCCAGCACCACCGTGACCACTTGTACAATGGATTTTGACGTAATCTACGAAATTTGACATATTACTTGGTATTATAGACAAATAGAGAATAGATGATAGACTTTTCAAGATGGTCTATAATCTATTCTCTAAAAATGTAAGTTTCTTTTATTTAATTTTTTCTACTTCAGCAAATAGTTTTTCAGAGATTTCGGAGATGTCACCAATCCCGTTCACTTCTGCATATTTGCCTTGATTTTTATATAATTCTGCAACTTCTGCAGTTTTTGTATAATATTCTGTGATTCTATTTCTTATGATATCTTCATTAGAATCGTCTGTTCTTCCACTGGTTTCTCCTCTTTTTAGAAGTCTTTCCACCAAAACTTCATCATCAACAATCAATGAAAGACAAACACTGATTTCAGAATCTAATTCTTCTTTCACAATTGTTTCCAACGCTTCTGTTTGAGTAGCAGTTCTAGGAAATCCATCGAAAATGAATCCATTGGTTTCTGTTGGCTTTCTCAGTTCATCGATCAGCATATCAATAGTTACCTGATCCGGAACCAATTCGCCTTTGTCGATATAAGATTTTGCTAATTTTCCAAGGTCTGTATCATTTTTCATATTGTAACGAAAAAGATCTCCTGTCGAAATTTGTTTCAAATTGAATTTCTCGATAAGATGCTGAGCTTGGGTTCCTTTTCCACTTCCTGGAGGGCCAAAGAGAACAATGTTGGTCATATTTTCTTTAATTTTTAGATTTATTTCTTTTTATTTTGAGTAGAAATTAATGATTGATTCTACCTTCTTCCAATTGATATAAGTCAGGTAAGTTTCTTCCTAATTCATCGTAATCCAATCCATAACCTAATACAAACTTATTAGGTATTTCTTTGGCTACATAATCCACTGTGAAATCTTTTTTGAAAACATCAGGCTTCAATAATAAAGAAGCTACTTTCAAGGATTTGGGACGTTGTGTATTTTTGAAATATTCGAAAAGGTTTTCTAAAGTATTTCCTGTATCTACGATGTCTTCCATAAGAATGATGTGACGATCCACAACATCTTTTGTAAGTTCCATTTTTTTATAAACAATTCCAGTAGATTGTGTTCCAGAGTAAGAACTTACCTGTAAAAAAGCAATTTCACATTTCCCAGGATAATATTTTAAAAAATCTGAAAAAAACATAATTACACCATTCAAGACACCAATGAAAATAGGGGTTTCATCTTTGTAATCTTCGTAAACTTTAAGTGCTAATTTTTTTATAATCTCCTGAATTTCATCGTGTTTCAGGTATGGTACGAAACTTTTGTCGTGAACTTGTATAGACTCCATATATATTTCAAAGCACAAAAATAAGGTTTTTATGCCAAATGACCGATTTTCTTTTTTTTGAAGCTTTTTCATCGAGGACTAATACAATTTAATTATCTATATTTGCGTTACGTTTCTGAAAAAGAATAATTATGTTCAAATCGCTTTTCCATTGGAAAGTATTACTTAATATCGTTATTGCAATGGCATTTTTTGCCGGATTGGTTTGGCTTACATTCCGTTGGTTGGAGTTTCATACCAATCACGGAGATGAAGTTCCTGTACCGAATGTAATGAATATGAAAGTGCACGATGCTATCAAAATACTAGATGACTCAGGCTTAGAATATGAAGTAGATAGTTTCAAATATGACCCAAAATTTCGACCTCTTCAGGTTTTGGCTGTTTTCCCTTCTCCAGGTTCTAATGTAAAGAATGGAAGAGCTATTGTACTGAAAGTGAATCCTAAGACTTGGGCAAAAGTAGCTGTTCCGGATATTATCGATCGATACAAAGGTTTAGCTTTTAATCAACTTAATCTTGTTGGTTTGAAAGTTGGAGATACGCTTTATGAACCAAGTATTCAAAGAGATGCTGTTCTCAGGATTATGTATAACGGGACGAGTATCAAACCTGGAACTTTGCTTCCTAAATTTTCTGTTGTTGGTTTGGTCATAGGATCTGGCCCTTTAAGAAATGTTTCTATTCCGAATGTTGTGGGAAGAACAGTACAAGAAGCAAAAAAGATTATTTCCCAAGCTTTGTTTGAAGTTGGAATTGTGGAGCACGAAGATGGTGGAAAAGATGAGTCTGATATTGTTTACTATCAAGATCCGGAATTTGGTGCTCAGAGAGATCAGGGTATGCAAATCGATCTTTGGGCAAGTAAAAAAACACCTGCCGAATTACAAAACAAAATTCGACAACTGGATGAGATGTATCGCCCAAAAATAGATACAACACTTGCGCCGATACAATATAATGAGGTTCCAAATATTGAACAAAAGCCTCAAGTTCAAAAACCTGCGACATCTACAGATCAATCGTCTGCAGGAGTTGTAACTACGGCTGCAAAACCAAAACCTGTAACTGTACAACCTGTTACAACGGGTTCTGCCCAAAGTGCAACGAAACAAAATACCACAACGCCACAAACTACAAAACCTGTAGAAAAGCCCAAACCCAAAAAGGTGGTCATTGAATAAAATTAAAACAAAGGCTTCGACTAATAGTTGAAGCCTTTTTAAAATAAAAATATGCTGGACGAGAACGAGGATTTTCTAGAAGATGAATTAAGTAATCAAGATATTTCTACTGATGAAGAAAACAGTGGACTTTTTGAGCATTTTAATATTAAAGTCGACGGAAATCAAGAACCGCTTAGGATCGATAAGTTTTTATTGAGTTTTCGTCAAAATTCTTCTCGAAATAAAATTTCAGAAGCTTGTAAAGCAGGCAATATTGTAGTCAATGGTAAGCCGGTAAAGCAAAACTACAAAGTTAAACCCCGAGATGAAATCAGTATTCTTCTGGCATATCCGCCTAGAGAAAATGTTATCATTCCACAAGATATTCCTATAAATATCGTTTATGAAGATAATGATCTAATTGTTGTTGACAAAGATGCTGGAATGGTTGTTCATCCAGGGCATGGAAACTGGGACGGAACATTAATCAATGCTTTAGCATTTCATTTTGCAAAAGATTCTAATTATAATTCAGATTTGGACAGAGTAGGATTGGTTCATAGGATTGATAAGGATACTTCGGGATTATTAGTGATTGCAAAAACCGAATTTGCGCTCAGTTTTTTGGCTAAGCAGTTTTTTGATAGAACGACCAGGCGTCTCTATTGGGCATTTGTGTGGGGTAATGTAAAAGATGATACAGGAACTGTAACCGGACATATTGGTAGGCATCCAAAGAATAGAATGCAGATGTTCACTTATGAAGATGGTAGCCACGGTAAACATGCTGTGACTCATTATAAAGTTTTGGAACGATTTCGGTATATGACATGGATAGAATGTAAGCTGGAAACTGGAAGGACACATCAAATTCGAGCCCATATGAAACATATAGGACATACGTTGTTTAATGATGAAAGGTACGAAGGCAATGTGATTCTTAGAGGGGTTAATTTACCTAAATATAAGCAGTTTGTACAGAATGTCTTCGAGGTTTTGCCTAGACATGCTTTACATGCTCATACTTTGGGGTTCATCCATCCAACAACAAAAGAAGAAATGTACTTCGAAAGTCCAATGCCGAAAGATATGTTAGATGCTGCAGAACGTTGGAGAAAATATTTAGATAATAATTAGAGTTTTATATCTTTGTACCGTGAAGAAAAATTATACATTTTATAAAATATTTTTATTGCTCGTTACGGGTCTTTTTATTGAGACCAAAGCACAGGAAACTTTGCCTTTTTACCAGCAATATCTTTTGGAAGGAGATTTTCTTTTCAACCCTGCTTTGTTAGGGAAAACAGATGATGTGGTGCTTAATCTTAACTATCAGAAACAATTCTCACAATTGAGCGAGTCTCCCAATGTACAATCTATCGGTTTGCATGCTAATGTTTTTGATAGAGTAGGAGCAGGTATTTCATTTTTTAGAGATCAGAATGGTCCTATTTCTTCTAATGGTTTGATGTTAGGTGCGTCTTATTTTATTCCTATTACAGATGAAGAAGACCGTCAAGACCAGTTCTCATTTGGTATAGGTACGAATCTTTATAATATGAATATCGATTATACGCAGCTAGTTCCCGAACAACCTGGCGATCCTGTTTTAGGAGAGAATACGAACGATATTTTCCTTGCTTATGCCAATTTAGGAGCTGCAGTAAAGTATAGACATTTCTTTGGAGGAGTTTCTGTGATTGATATTCCCATCAGTAACGATTTACCGATTGTAAATGGAATAGAGCCCTCACCGACAAAATTTTATCTTAACGCAGGTTACGATTGGCATTTTACAGATGGGATGTTCGTAACACCTTCCTTGATGATGAATCTTAATACCAATTCATCTAGGATTTTCGATTATAACTTAATGGCGACTGTTTTTGGAGATAAGAATAATCTTTCTGCAGGTATCAGTTTCAGAAGTGCGAAAAGCGCTGTCGGAAGCCAGAATCTAGGAATGTCTCCAGTTATTAAAGGAAGAGTTGGTAATTTCACATTTGGTGGTGTTTACAATTTTGGAGTATCAGAACTTACGGAGAATTTTGGAAATAGTTTTATGTTGTCCATTGGTTTTAATATAGAAAACTTTATTAATGTCAGAGGCTTCCGATATAGATAAGATTAATATTAATTTAAATACCTTTGAGCTCTGAATTTTTTCAGGGCTTTTTTAATGATTTACCTTCACATTCCTTTTTGCAAGCAGAAATGCAGTTACTGTAACTTCCATTTTTCAACTTCTTTTAGTTTGAAAGATGAGATGTTATCTGCTATCAAAAAAGAAATCCAACTCAGATATAATGAACTCGAAAATAAAACACTTAAATCCCTTTATTTTGGAGGAGGAACACCTTCTGTTCTGAGTGTTGATGAAATTAAATCTTTGATTGACGAGATTCAAAAATATTTCAGTTTTGATAATAATATTGAAATCACTTTGGAATCTAATCCTGATGATTTAAATAAAAGTTTCCTCAAAGAATTGTCTCAAACTGAAATCAATCGTTTGTCAATTGGAACGCAAAGTTTTTTTGATGAAGATTTAAAATTAATGAATCGTGCACATAATGCTTCCGAAGCAGAAAGTTCTATTAAAAGAGCTCAGGATTTTGGATTGGAAAATATCAGTATTGATTTGATTTATGGTTCACCAACGTCAAACTTCGAAATTTGGAAAGAAAATCTTAACAAAACAATCGAACTACAAGTTCCTCACGTTTCATCTTATGCTTTGACAGTTGAACCAAAAACGGCTTTGGAAAAATGGATTGAGAATGGAAAGGTGAATTCTCCCGAAGAAGCAGAACAAAATCAAGAGTTCTATTATATGAAAGATTTTCTGAAAGATAATGGATTCGACCATTATGAGATTTCCAATTTTGGAAAGCCTGGATTTCACTCAAAACATAATTCTGCTTATTGGAAATCTGAACCATATTTAGGAATTGGTCCTTCAGCGCATTCTTATAACGGACATCTTGAAAGAAGTTGGAATATTGCTAATAATCCAATTTATATCAAAAATATCAATCAGAATATTCTTGCAAAAGAAACCGAAATTCTTTCTGAAAAAGACCGTTTCAATGAAATGATGATGATTGGGCTTAGAACAATTTGGGGTGTTGATTTGGGAAAAATCAATCAAAATTTTTCTTCAGAAATAATCAATTATCTTAATCAAGAAATCGAATCTAAATTAGAATCCGGAATTCTTAAAATAGAAAATAATTACCTCAAAATTCCTGAAAAACATTGGTTTTTAGCAGATGGAATTGCGAGTGATTTATTTATTGTTTAAATTATCCAAACAAGGATTTAAAATTAAATAGAATTATCAAAACAATAATTACAAGAGCAATTATTCTGATATTATCCATAAAGTTCATTGTTTCTATTGTTTCATCTATTTTTTTTCTCAATTCTTCGTGTTCTTTATATTTTTTAATGTTTTCCTCATTCTTTTCATACCAAGCTTTTATTCGCCTTTTTTGGTCTTTATATTTTTCAGTAGAATGTTCTAAAATAACATCTTCGTTTAATAAAACTGAAATTAATCTTTTTTCTACTTCGTCAAATGTTTTTAACTCTTTTATTTCTCCGTCTCTTTCAAAACTTTTATAAAGTATTGGAATATTATTTTCATAATAAGTTTCATTAATTAAATTATCAAATTCGTCAAAGAATTTATGAAAAAGTAAGTTGCCATTTACATCATATTTCCAAATATTTTCGTGCATCTTTTTATCCTCATAAAACCATTTTCCTGATGTTTGCTTATGAAATTCATTAAAAATATTTTCATGGGTTAGCAATCCGGCTCTGTCATAGATTAACCATTCTCCTATGTTCAATCCTTTGTTATAATTGCGAACAGATTCTAGTTTTCCATTCGAATAGAATTGCCTGTGTTCTCCATCTGGTAAATCATCAATGTATTTTCCATCAGAAATTTTCATATATGAATCATATAAATGAAATTTTCCGTTTTTCACATATTTTTTTAAGTTGCTATTTGTATTTTCTTCTAAATACTTTTTTCTATTGCCCCAGTTTTGAAAAACTTCGTAAAAATTTTGGAGATAAAAATTTTGTGACAAATATTCTATATCAAATCCAGTTTCTAAAGAATTTTCTGGGAAATAAGATATTGAAGCATAAGGTGGAATCATTCCCAAGTTTTGATATGCGATGATTTTGTGATGTCCATCCAAAATATAATTTTGGAAATATTCTTGTTGATAATGTCCTGAAAATATAATGGCAAAAGGTCTTTTGCCTATTTTTATTTGGTTTTCAAAAAATCGAACTCTTTCCCAATCAATTTCAGATTTCGACTTTATGGAGATAAAATCAAACTGATTTATAGTGTAAATACCCGTTCTTTTTTCTGCGGTTTTAATTTTACCATCAGAGAAGTCGATATCAAAATTGTCATTGCTTTTTTTGATACTCTCGAATGTCAGTCTTTCTACAAGTGGAGCATATTTTGAATAAGTGTCTTGACTAATGAAGTTTATACCATATTTTCCATTTCTAAATAATGATAAAAATGGTCTCAGAGATTGAAATAATTCGTTTTCTTTATCTGTGTAATCCAACTCAAAATCAATATCTAAAGAATTATTTAATAATTTAAATGTATTATCATCTTCGATTGGAAGTAATGATAGATAAGCATCATATGAATCTTCATAGTAACGTTCTTTCCATAAGAAAGTGATTGGCTGGTTTATAGATAGATGTTCAAATTCATCAAATTCATCAAATCCTAGTTTAATGATTCCTTTTCCGTCATTTATTTCAAAGTGTTTCATAAATACAAAAATAAACAAGAAATTATTCTAAGCAGATTTTTAATTTTTTCAATAATAAAATTTGTCACAAAATCCGTATTTTTGTTATATAATTTTTCCAAATTTTGAAAAAGAAAAAAGCCGACTACACACATCTTTCAGCCAATCAGCCAATCGGGATTTTTGATTCCGGAGTTGGTGGATTAACGGTTGCAAAAGAAATCAAAAGATTGTTGCCTAATGAAGATTTGATTTATTTTGGTGACACAAAACATCTTCCTTACGGTGAAAAATCCCGTGAAGCTATCGTCGGTTATTCAACGAAAATTACCAATTTTCTTTTAGAGAAAAACTGTAAAGCAATTGTAATTGCCTGCAATTCTGCAACTGCTAATGCTTTGCAGGAAGTTCAGGAATTGGTTGCGGACAGAGTTCCTGTGATTGACGTTATTAATCCGGTTGCAGAAAAAGTATCTTACGAAATACACAATAATGTCGGCGTGATTGCAACCAAAGCAACGGTTAATTCTGGACTTTATAAAAAATCAATCCGTAAACATAATAAGTTCATCAAGGTTGATGAATTAGCAACACCGCTTTTGGTTCCGGCAATTGAAGAAGGTTTCAAAAATCATCCGATTACACATTCGATTATTTATAATTATTTGAGTAATAGTAAATTAAAGAATATCGAAACTTTAATTCTCGGTTGTACACATTATCCGCTTTTGATTGACGAAATCAAACAATATTACGGAAACCGAGTTCGTGTAATCGATTCTCCGAATATCGTTGCCAATCAATTGAAAATGATTTTGGACAAACATCATCTTCTGAACGAAGAAAATCATCAATCAACCTATGAATTCTTCTTATCGGATATTACTAAAAATTTCGAAAAAATCTCTAAAAAATTTTTTGGAAAATCAATTGAATTAGAACTTAAATCACTTTAGAAATTCTCATTTCTGAAGATACTTTTAATTTCGTTAATCTCGTTTTGGACCAGATTTTTAGCTCGTTCTCCAAAGTGTAAAGTATTTTCGATTTTGTTGTTGCCTTCCCAAGTAATCTCGATTCCGCCGCTGGCAATTTCTTTTTTACAAAGAAAATCAGGGACAATGGAGAAACCAGAATTTCCACTTAAACAACGTACAATTGAACAAATATTCGGAACAATGTAATTTGGTTTAAAGTCCGGATGTCGGTTAAAATTCGCTTTCCAAAAGTTATTCAGATGTTCCATATCCGCCGCTGTACTGTACCATATTTGCTGTTTCAGCCAATTTTCTGCTTCTTCGATTTTATTAGTTTTAATTAATTTTTTGAATTCAGAAGTATCAGTTCCAGTTCCATTAATCAAAACAATTTTTTCCTTAGAAAAAGCTTCGAAATTCAGGTTTTTAAGATTGGTTTTTCTTGGAGTAATAATTAAGTCCAGCAATCCGTTATCCAAATCTGTAAACATCTGCTCATACATTCCAAAACGAATAATTACATTAAAATCGAATGTCGGAATATGTTTCTCCAACGTGAATTGGAAAGTTTCAAAACACATTCCAACGCTCACGGTTGGACGTTCGGTTTTTGTGGTTTTATGAAAAGTTTGTTCGGCTGTTTCCAATTTTAGAAGCGGTTCTAAAGTGAAATTATAAAGAATCTTTGCTTTCTCTGTCGGAATTAATTTCTTTGAAATCCTTTCGAACAAAGAATAACCGACATAAGCTTCCAACGAACCAATATGAAGGCTCACGCCGGGCTGGGAAATATACAATTCCTTCGCCGCTTTGGTATAAGACTGTGTTTCATAAACACTTTTAAAGGTTCTAAGCCATTCCAGATTTATCATTTTGTATTATAATTATAATGCAAATATATAATTTATATTATTTTTATAATTCATTTTTCTGTCGGAACTTTGCATCGTTAATTTATTAAATCATAAAAAATTGAAAAAAATATTTGTAATCAACGGTGGACAATCGTTTGGCGAAAGCAAAGGACAACTTAACAAAACTATCACAGAATGGACAGAAACGTTCCTAAAAGACAATGATTTTGAAATCAAAGTAACTAATGTAAGTGACGGTTTTGACGGACAAGAAGAAGTAGAAAAATTTCTTTGGGCGGATTTAATCATTTGGCATACACCGATTTGGTGGTTTCAATTGCCTTACACTTTGAAAGAATATATTGATTCGGTTTTTGAACACGGACGCGGTATTCTTTTCAAAAATGACGGAAGAACGAGAACTAATCCTGAAGTCAATTACGGAACTGGTGGTTTGTTGCAAGGAAGAAAATATATCATTACAACAACTTGGAATGCTCCAAAAGGCGCATTTACATTGGAAAATGAAGTGATGAACGAAACGTCTGTGGATGCTGGACCTTTATTTGGGTTTCATATTGCAATGAAATTTATCGGTTTGGAAAAATTAGAAGGATTTCATTTTTATGATGTCGTAAAAGGAATGACTCCTGAAAAATTTGAAGCTTATAAAAATAACTATCAAGCTCATTTGAGTGAAACTTTGTCTTAATATATTAGAATGAAAATTTATTTAACAGCGATTTTAAAATCAAAGAAAGAATCGATTCAGGATTTGAAATCAATTCTTGACAATATGGTTCTAAATACGAGAAAAGAAGAGGCTTGCGAAAAGTATGAATTACAGCAAAGTCTGGATGATGAAACGGTTTTTATTTTTCACGAGATTTGGAAAAGTAAAGAAGGTTTAGATGCTCACAATCAACAACCTTACATTCAAGAATTTGTTGAAAAAGTTCCTGATTTATTGGAAAAACCAGCAGAAATTTATCTGGCGAAATTAGTTTAAAATAGAAACGCCTCGATTAATCGAGGCGTTTCTATTTTTGTCATTCCAAGGAACGAGGAATCTATAGATTCTTCACTTTATTACATTTCGTTCAGAATGACAAACTTACTAATATTAATATCTTCCAAAAATCGATTATCGTGTGAAACTACAATCAAAGTTCCTTCGTAATCGTTGATTGCTGATGTCAGAATCTCAATATTCTGGATGTCCAGATTATTGGTCGGTTCGTCCAGAATTATCATATCCGGAGAAATATTCTGAATAGAAAGACAGCAGAGTAGAAGCTTCAGTTTTTCACCTCCGCTAAGGAATTCACACTTTTTATCCCAATCATTTTTCCAGAAAAGAAAACGTGCTAAAATAGTTTTGACCTCGTGTTCTTCAAGGTTTTTTAAATTAAATTGTTGAGCTTGTTCATAAACCGAAAGTTCATTTTTAATCAAAGAATATTCTTGGTCAATGTAAATTGTTTTCTTTTCAGATAAATAAATCTCGCCAAAATTCGGTTCAATTTCTCCCAAAATCAGTTTTATCAAAGTTGTTTTTCCTGAACCGTTGTCGCCTTTTATCGCAATCCTTTCTCCACTCACAATTTGAAAATCGAGATTGTCTTTCCAAAGATTTTCTTGATGATAATTGAAATTAATTTGTTCGGCTTTGACCAGAATTTTCCCTTTATGAAGATGAGAATTATCGAAATTGATTTTCATTTTGTCGATTCCAGAAAGATTATCTTTCAAACTATAAAGATTTTCTCTGATGTTATCGATTTTTTCAGAATGAACAGATTTCAGTTTTGAGGTGCTGTTTTCTGCTTTGTTTCGAAGCGTGTTCATCATAATTCTGGAAACGCCCGATTTTTCCTGCTTTCCTTTTCCTCGAGAATCCAATTTGTTTTGCCTTTCAATCGTTTCGCGCTCTTTTTCTTTGGCTTTTTTCAGTTCTTTTTCTCGGTTTTGAATGTTTTGTTCAAGCGAATTTTGTTCGATTTTTTTCTGCTCAGAATAGAAATCGTAATTTCCTCCATAAACCAAAATTCCAGTTTTATTGAGTTCGCAAGTTTTGTCTAAAAGATTGAGTAAAACTCTGTCGTGACTTACAATCAAAAGACTTTTCGAAGTTGATTTAATAAATTCATAAAGTAAATTTCTACTTGCTAAATCCAGATGATTCGTTGGTTCATCCATTAAAATCAAATCAGGTTGATGAATCATCATTCCTGCGAGAAATAATTTAGTTTTTTGTCCACCACTTAGATTTTCTAATTTCAGATTTAAATCAAATTCGGGAAGATTCCAATATATGAAAGCTTCTTTGATTCTGCCCTCGATTGTCCAATCATCATTCAGAATTTCCATATTTTCCTCTGTTATTGAACCATTCAGAATCTCCTTTAGAGCATTCAGTTTTTTATCGATGTTTAAAGCTTCAGCAATATTCAAATGATTATATTGACCGAAAATTTGTGGAATGTAATAGATATTAGAATCAGATTTAATCGTTCCAGATTTTGGTTGTAATTCGCCAGCAATTATTTTAAGCAAAGTCGATTTTCCAGAACCATTATTTCCGATTAAAGCTGTTTTTTCCTGAGAATTAAGTGTAAAATTGATGTCCGAAAAAAGAACATCTTTATTGGGATGTTGATAAGATATATCTTGTAAAATTAACATAATTTCTTTTTTTAAGATGAACAATAGCAGACGAGAGTGTCCGCAGAAGATTGCCTGAAAAGAAATTGAATTTTACATTATAATCTTTAGAATTTTATTTCTGCAAAGTTAGAAATTATTTTTAAAATCAAAAAAAGCCTTGAATTTCCAAGGCTTTTATCATTAAATCACATCCAAAATCTCTTCAAAATTCAATCTTGATTTGGCTTTGAGTTTCGGTTGATTGAAATCATTTTCATCTCTTACACCAATTGCAACTGCGAACAACGTTGTGTATTTTTCATTATTCAGAATAGCGTCATATTTTGCAATTTCAATTCCTTCCATTGGTGTAGAATCGATTTCCATTTGCGCACAAGCGCTCAACAAAATACCTAACGCAAGATAAACTTGATGCGACATCCAGCTTTTTGTATAATTTTCCCCGTGTGGTTTTATCATTTTGTTGTAATATTCTATAGAACCTTTGGGTAAATTTCCTTCGATTTGCTTTTCAAAATCTTCTGCATTTTTCAAAACCTGAAAAACCACCAAAAGCTGGCTGTCATTGATTTTTTCTTTGTTAAAATAAGAAACTTCAGCAAATTCTGATTTAGCTTTTGAGTCTTCTACAAAAGTAAATTTCCAAGGCTGGCTGTTGATTGAAGAGGGACTCAGATGTAGAATCGATTTCAATTGTTCTTTAATCTCATTGTTAAGTTTTCCTTCAGAATTATACTTTTTTACAGTGTATCTTTTCTGCATTTTAGTAAGAAATGTTTCCATAATTTTATACTATCAATTTTATAGTTGCAAAAATAAGTAGTGTTTATTAACTTTGCAATAACGGTCAATAATGATAGTATATGTTTTTAATCGATAATAAAAAATTTCCTTGCGGAACAAGCGTTACAATGCGTTTTATAGGAGGAAAATGGAAAGCTGTGATTCTCATTCATCTTGCAATGGGAACGAAACGATATAATGAAATCAGGAAAGAAATCCCAACAATCACGGAAAGAACCTTGAGTCTGCAGTTGAAACAACTGGAAGATGACGGAATTATCGAGCGGAAAGTTTACACGCAAAAACCACCACTAATGGTAGAATATTCTTTGACAGAATTTGGAAAAACTCTAATTCCTGTTTTGCGTTCGATTTGTGATTGGGGAAATGAAGCGATAAAAGATTCGGATAAGATTTTGGTTCAGGATTGATTATAATCCGATTTTCTTCATAACGGTATTCAGTTTTTGCTTCCATTCTGCAGGTTTTGTAGAATATCCGGAGGAAGCAATGGCGACAAACCATTCGTTATGATTTTGCGAACCTTTTAGTTTTTCATAGAATTTTCTTTTCGAAACCCATTCACAAAAAGCACGATAAGAAGCCTTAGAATCAGTAAAACTTTTGAATCTGGAATTGTTGATGTCGTTTTTTCCTGTCATTCCAAAATGGTTGTTCAGGACTTTGCAAGCCGAACTCGTACCACCGCCAGTTTCCATAAAAGCAATTGAAAGAATAACCGAAGTTGGAATCCCAAATTCCTGAGAAAGCTCCGTTGCAAAAGGTTTGTATTGATTAACGTAAGAATTCTGAGCAGAGATTTTCAAGCTGAAAAACAGAACGAAAACTATTAATAATTTGATGTTTAAATTCTTACAATACATAAATTTAGATTTTTAATAATTGTTTTTAATAGTTAAGAAATCCAAGTGTTATTCACTTTTTTTACTTTCCATTTATTGTTTACCTTTTCAATATATAGTAAATATCCAACAGAGCAACTAACGCCACAAGTGTATGTAACACTTAAAATTCCATTTTGCATTTCTTTATCAAAATAGATTTGAGAAAAACTTAGAACGCCAGAAAATTTAGGATATTTATTTTTCCAATTTTCGTAAGAATTATCAAACGGAAGTTCGGCTGTTTTCTTGAAAATATATTTGTTGGTATTGTATTTTTCTGGAGTGAAAGACCAAACAGAATCGCTTATTGATTTATAATCTTTTGGAATTTTCTTTAAATCGTCGCTGTCAATGCCTCCTAATTTTGGAATGAAAGCTACAATTCTATTCAGTGAATCTTTTTTAATTGAATCTATTTGTTTTCTTGAATATTCGAAACCAAGATAAGTTCTTCTGTCAATCAAAGTTGAGTCAACTATGCTTATGAAAATATCATCAAACACTCTACTTTCAGTCTCATAATTGCTTTCTTTTTTACAATTAAGCAGTGTGAAAAAGCTTATAATTATTAAAGATATTAGCTTGATTGACTTCAATTTAAATCAAATTTTATTCAGAAACAGCTTCAGCTTCGAAGAAAGAAAAATTAATATTTCCGTATTTTCTGCTGTCTTTCAGATTTGGATGGGGATATTTTTGTCTGCTTTGATGTTCTAGAATGAAAACACCATTTGGTTTCAATAATCCATTGTTTAAAACCAAATCTATCAGTTCTTTATATTTGCTTTCGTCAGTTTCGAAAGGTGCATCAGCGAAAATAATATCGTATTTTTTCTCGTGATTTCTTTTTCTTTTTAACCAATCGAAAACGTCAGCTCTTTGAACATTCACTTGCAATCCCATATCCAATTCGTTGGCAGTGGAATTGATGAATCCGGCGTGTTTTGGATTCAATTCCACGGAAGTAATGTCTTTGCAATCGCGAGATGCAAACTCCAAAGTTATCGAGCCAATTCCTGCGAACAAGTCTAAAACGGAACAAAATTCTAAATCAAAACGATTCTCAATCATACTGAAAAGTGCTTCTTTCGCGAAGTCAGTCGTTGGTCTTACATCGAAATTTTTTGGCGCCGCGATTCTTTTCGCTTTCCATTTTCCACTGATTATTCTAAACATTTTTTATTTTTTAAGTTTCATTTTGAGAATTGGATAAGGTTTTTCCATATCGTCTTTCTCCGTTCTGTCAAAGATTTCGAATCCTATTTTCTTATAGAATTCTGTTGCCTTTGGATTTTGCTCGTTAACATCAACATAATTAATATCAAAATTCGAAAATGCAAAATCAATTAATTGTTTGCCTAAACCTTTTCCAATGTAATCTGGATTAAGAAAAAGCATTTCTATTTTTTCTGAATGAATGCCGATAAAACCTATGATTTCATCTTTTTCTTCGAGACAGAAAACATCCAAGTCTTTGAAATCGAAATTCTGCAGAATCTTTTTGTACTCTTCAAAATCGGATTCCAGCAAAAAATGATGCGTTGCTTTTACAGATTTTTCCCAAACAGAAAGGATTCCGTTTTTGTGAGAATCTTTGTATTCAACTATTTTGAAGCTCATTATTAATTCAGGACAAAATTCTTTTTATGAAGATTATCAAAAATGATTTTCAAATTTGGAACAAATTTCTGCATTTCCGAGATGAAAGTTTCATTTTCAGTGGTTTCTCCATAAATATAAAAATGTGTTTCAGAAATTCCGAAGTCAATTTTACTTAAGGTAAACATTATAAAATACAAGAAATCTACTTCCGAAGTTGCGTCCAAATTGTTATAAAGAACCACTTTTTTATTCTCAATCGCAAAAAATTCTGCCTGCTGATGATAAAGATTTACGTGGATTTCTTTTCGGTTTTTCACATTTAAAGAATTCAGAAACTTTTCGCCAGAAAAATTGAAATGAACCGGAACTTCCAAAGATTTTATTTTCTGATAAAAATCTTTCGGAAAGCTGTAATAAAACTGAATTCCAAATTTTTTATTCACAGAAAGCATTAATTCTTCAGACTCTTTTTTGACATCAGAATTGTAAGAAATCAAATCATAGCCCAAATCGTGCTGGTCAAAACCTTCTTCTACAATCGAAAAATGATTGATAGCCGATATCACAGAGATTTCAGAAAATTTCTCAGAAGCCAAAACTTCATTCAGTTTTTCTTCAACCAGATTTTTTGGTGTTTCTTCATCCTTAAGCCAGATTTTTTCTTCTAAGACCTTTTTGGATTTAGAAATCTGCCACTGCAAACCATCTTTCGTAAAAAGCAAGGATAATTTCCTCATATTTTTTGTTCTGAATATTTAATAGTTTTCAGTAAAATCTGAAAAACTGAGATTTGCAAAGTTAAAAAATTAAAACTTTACTATTTCACTCTCGGTCAATTCTTATATTATGGTTATCTTCGCAGTTAATTCGATTTATTCTAAGGATGAACAAGATATCATTTTTCTTAATATTATTAGTTTCTCAATTGAGTTTTTCTCAACAGACCATCAAATTTGAAGATTCTGACTTTGCAACAATCCTAGCAAAAGCAAAAGCTGAAAAGAAAATAGTTTTTCTGGATGCCTACGCCGCTTGGTGCGGACCTTGTAAATTGATGGAGAAAAACGTTTTTACTGATAAAAATGTAGCTGATTATTACAACAAAAACTTCATCAATGCCCATTTTGATATGGAAAAAGGTGAAGGTCCGAATTTGGCTTCAAAATATGGAATAAGAAGTTACCCCACTTTGTTATTTTTAAATGGAGAAGGCGAAATCGTTGGTAAGGAATTAGGTTATATCAAGACTGAAGAATTTCTGGAATTAGGAAAAAAAAATAATAACCCGAGTTTGGTTAATACAAACCTAAAAGATGAATTTCTGAAAGGAAAATTAGACCAACCAGCTTTACTTAATTTCATTAATCTATATGCAAGCAAAGACCCGATTTTAGCAAAGCAAGCTTCAGAAAAATATTTTGCGAAGAAAAAAGACAAAGAGTTTTCTGGCGAAGAAGTTAATGCTCTTTTGAATTTCACTCAATCTGTGGATGATGCTAATTACAAAGTTTTTGTAGCAAACAAAGAGGGAATTACAAAACTTCTTCCCGAACAAAATTATAAGCAGTTTGATAATTATCTTAAGCTGATGAAATTGGTAACTTCTGCAACAGACGAAAAAACCAAAACAATCGACGATGCAAAAATTCTGAAGGAAGGAGAAGGTTTATTCCCAAAAGAAGAATTGACAAAAAGTTTGAATCTTTACAAATTGAACTATTACTCAGCTCACGATAATTTTCCAGCATACGAGAAAACGGCTTTAGAATATTACAAAAATCCTGAGGAATTCAACGCTAATGAATTATTAGCTGCAGCAAGTACAATCAGTGAAAAATCTAAAGATATCAAATCTCTTCAAGCGGCATCACGTTGGGCGGAGAAAGTGGTTATGTCTTCGGAAAACTTTGATTCTACAAGTATTTTGGCAACATTATATGACAAATTAGGCAAAAAAGAAGAAGCTAAAATGTTTGCAGGAATGGCAGCCAATTTCGCAAAAGATGAAAATAAAGATGCCACAAAAATGAACGAAATCTTAAACAAAAAATAAGGATGAAAAAACTCATAACTTTAAGTTTAATATCTCTTTCAATCTTTTGTTTCGCACAACAAAATGAAACTTATATCAAAGCAAATGCATTATTTCTACCAGTAGGAATGCTAAATGTAGGTGTTGAGCACAGTTTTTCAGAACATATTACTGGACAGGCGGATTTATTTGTTTCTCCTTGGAAGTCTTTTGCGGGAAAACACGCTCAAGTTTATATGCTGGGATTTAATGGAAGATATTATTTTAACGAAGCATTCAAAAAATTCTATGTAGGCATTGATTTTTCATTAGCACGATTTAATATTCAAAAGTGGGGATATTGGAATGATAATTTTTACACCCATAAAAATGGAGAAGTTACACCTTACATTAACTCAAATCTGTATCAGAGAGGTTATTCTTTTATGTTAGGAGGAATCGCTGGTTATCAATTTAAACTAAGTGATAGATTGAATATGGATGTTTATCTTGGTTTAGGAACAATGCAGAGTTTTTACAAAGGTTATGATAAGTTGAGTGGCGACCGTTATGATACAGAAGGCGATTCTATGGGAAGAGAAACGAACAGAAGTGGAGAATGGCTTCCATACAAAGGTGGACTAATGATTTCTTATAAACTCTAGAAAATGAATTTTAAGAATCCAAAATATATATTAATTGCAGTTATCACTTTTGTGATTATTTTTCTGATGAATTATATTGGAAATGATTCGCCAGACAAGCTTTCGAGGGCTTTATTAACTGCTTTTTCTGCTGTGATAGGATTGGGAATCGGAATGTGGATTTACAGCAAAAGAGACCAAAACGACGAACGTAATAATTTTGATTAATTCATAATTTATTTCAAAATCAATTGATGAAGATTAATCTAGATTCAAATAAAAAAATATATTTCGCTTCCGACCAGCATTTCGGAGTTCCTGATTTAAAACAAAGTAGAATCAGGGAAGAGAAGTTTATCCGTTGGTTGGACTTGATTAAAAAAGATGCGCAAGTTCTTTTTTTGATGGGAGACCTTTTTGATTTTTGGCACGAGTGGAAATATGTTGTACCAAAAGGTTACATCAGAGTTCTTGGAAAAATTGCTGAGCTGAAAGATTCCGGAATTGAGATTTATTTTTTTGTTGGAAACCACGATTTGTGGATGAAAAATTACTTTGAAGAAGAATTGGGAATTCCTGTTTACTTTGAAAAAAGATATTACGAGATTAATGACAAAAAGTTTCTTTTAGCACACGGAGATGGATTAGGACCAGGAGACAAAGGTTATAAAAGAATGAAAAAAGTCTTTACTAATCCTCTTGCTCAATGGGCTTTCAGATGGTTACATCCAGATATTGCTATGAGAATTGCAAACTATATGTCTCAGAAAAATAAATTGATTTCTGGCGATGAAGACAAAGCTTTTCTCGGAGAGGACAAGGAATTTCTTATACAATATTCCAAAGAAAAATTGAAGACTGAAAAAATCAATTATTTTGTATTTGGTCATCGTCATTTGCCAATGGTTTTAGATTTGAATGATTATTCTAAATATGTCAACCTTGGCGATTGGATTGTCTATTTCACTTATGGTGTTTTTGATGGAGAAAATTTTGAATTGAATAAATTCGAAGGATAAAATTAAAGTTGGAAAATGAAGCAGACTATTTTTGAAATTAATACTGAAGAACAATTCCAAACGGCTTGTTTGGAAACTTTTATTTATCAATATGAGAATGTAGAAGTTTACAGAAAGTTTGTAGATTATCTCAACATTGACACATCAACAATAAAACAAACTTCCGAAATTCCTTTTTTACCAATTGAGATGTTCAAAAATCATTTGGTTTTAGATAAACATTCGCAGGCTGAGAATTATTTTCAAAGTTCCGGAACTACTCAAATGAATCGTTCCAAACATTATATCGCTGATTTCGCTTTGTATGAAGAAAGTATTTACAAAAGTTTTGAGCAATTCATTGGAAAGCCTGAAGATTATATTTTTCTAGGTTTACTTCCGAATTATTCCGAGAATCCACATTCGTCTTTGATTTATATGATTGATTATTTAATCAAGAAATCTGATAAACCGGAGAATGGCTATTTCCTTTACAATCATCAGGAATTATTTGATTTACTTCAGACTTTGACGGATAAAAAAGTGATTCTTTTCGGAGTTTCTTTTGCATTGTTAGACTTCTTGGATTTCTGTACTGCAAACTCTCAAACTCTCCAATTCTCAAACTCTCTAACTGTAATCGAAACAGGAGGGATGAAAGGAAGAAAAGAGGAAATGACAAAAGATGAACTTTTGACAATATTCCAAGAAGGTTTTAAAACAGATAAGATTTTTTCAGAATATTCTATGACCGAATTGCTTTCTCAGGCTTATTCTTTGGGAGGAAATGTCTACAAAAGCCCAAATTGGATGAGAATCCTAATCAGAAATACTGAAGACCCATTTTCTTATATTGAAGACGGAAGAACAGGCGCAATTAATATTATAGATTTGGCTAATAAGCATTCTTGTTCATTTATTGCGACTCAAGATTTGGGAAGAATTGAAAATGATGCATTTCAAGTTTTAGGAAGAATTGACCATTCTGATATCCGAGGTTGCAGTCTTTTGGTTTCTTAAATTTGCTTTTTATTTATAATTAATTATATTTGAAAAAACACAAATTTAATTTATCTAATATTCTGCTTAATGAGATTGTTATTTTTGGTTTTTCTGTTATTATTTTCTTTTTTTAAATCTCAGAAATGTTATGATTTGAAGACAGTTCTCAAAGTAGAACCGACTGAATTATACAAGCCACATCTTTTAGCTTCACAAAATTTTGGAGTTAATATTCTCGAGAACACAAAATCAGTAGATAAATATATTGCGAAAGGAAAATTCGTAAAAGTCAAAAAAAAATCTAGAGGTTACAGATTACAAGCTTTAGAGTATAGCCGTCCTTATTTGGTAAAGAAAGCAAGAACAACTTTGGAAAAAATGGCCAATCAATTTGCAACTGATACCAAAAGTTTCTTCGTTGTTTCTTCCGTTACAAGAACTTTGGAAGATCAATGCCGATTAAGAAAAGTTAATTCCAATGCGTCTTTGGGAATTAGTTCACATAATTACGGAACTGCTTTCGATATTTCTTATGTTCGTTTTGATCATAAATTAAAGGTCAATCCAAAATTAGAAAAGGAACTTGGAAAATTGCTGGAAGAATATAAAAACTTAGGCAAAATATTCTATATCAAAGAAAAACAGCAGAGTTGCTATCACGTCACGGTTCGTAATTATTAAAGATTTGATTGATGTTGAAAATTGAAGAATTGGTTCATAATTTTGTGAATGTCAATTGTGATTTTGATAAGGAAATTGTTTTGACCAATTTTTTTCATTCAGACTGGGAAGCAGATATTCTTTTAATAAATGATTCAGGTTTCAGTCACGAGATTGAAATTAAGTTGTCTAAATCTGATTTCAAAAATGATTTTAAGAAATTCTATACCAATCAAAAATCAGGTGAAAAATTTCTTAAACACGATAAGATTGGTTGTGGGGATTATATCTGTAATTCGTTCAGCTTTCTTTTACCGATGGGAATGATCAATCACCATGATATTCCTGAACATTGCGGAATCATAGAATTTTATCATGATGAAGATAATTGGGAAACTACTTTTTATAAGATCCAAGAACCTAAAACTATTCATACGGATTCTTATTGGAAACTTTGTGATAAAGAACAATTTATGAGAAATATGGCACGTAATCTTCTGATGAAAAAATTTGAACTGAAAGGAAAACGAGAAGAATTGATATTCAAAAATAATTTCAGCCCTAAAAAATAAAAACCTCGAAAATGATATTTCGAGGTTTTGTATTATCAATGTAAATATTATTATGCTACTTCAGCATTATTTTTTTGTAGTAAAAATTTGTAGATTAATCCTCCGGTGATTCCCCCTAAAATAGGCGCTACCCAGAACAGCCAAACTTGCGACAAAGCAAAACTTCCTGCAAAAATAGCTTGAGAAAGAGATCTTGCTGGGTTTACAGAAGTATTGGTAATTGGGATAGAAATCAAGTGAATCAATGTCAATCCAAGACCAATTGCAATTCCAGCGAATTTTCCGTTGGCAAATTTATCTGTTGCTCCTAGAATGATAATCAAAAAGAAAGTTGTCAAAAGGAATTCTGTCAAAAACGCAGCTCCCAAAGAATAACTTTTCCCAAAATAGACCGCTTCTCCATAAAAATTAGAGGCAAAAGCGCCAGCACTTCCATCACCTGATCCACCGTTGATAAAGCTTAAAGCAGCGGCTGCGGCAATAGCACCAACACACTGTGCCACAATGTAAGGAAGCAATTCTTTTCCGGAAAATCTGCCACCGACCAAAAGACCAAAAGATACAGCCGGATTAAAATGCCCACCAGAGATATGCCCAACGGCATAAGCCATTGTAAGAACTGTAAGCCCGAATGCCAAAGCGACACCCAATAAAAGGATTCCTAATTGTCCATTAGAAGCTGGAGCGATTTGTGAAGCGAAGATTGCACTTCCACAACCTCCGAAAACCAACCAAAATGTGCCGAAGAATTCAGCAAATAGTTTTTTAATCATAATGTTTTTTTTTAATTGTTATACCAAATATAATATTTTAATTCTATTGTAATCATTTTTTTAATAAAATATGTTTTGGTTTAATTTTGTATGACCTATAAATTAAACAAAATATGTCTTTAAAATATTCGATTCTTGATTTGGCAACTATTGTCAAAGGAGATGATATCAATAAAACGTTTCTGAAATCTGTGAAGTCTGCTCAACACGCGGAAAAACTTGGATTTACAAGATATTGGTTCTCGGAACATCACAATTTTCCTAATGTTGCCAGTGCTTCCACTTCTATATTAATTGGACACATAGCATCGCAAACGGAAACATTAAGAGTTGGTTCAGGCGGAATAATGCTTCCGAACCATTCTACTTTATCGGTAGCAGAACAGTTCGGAACTTTAGATGGGTTATTTCCGGGTAGAATAGACCTAGGTTTAGGAAGAGCACCTGGAACTGATATGCTGACAGCAACTGCATTAAGAGGAAACAACTTTAATCCCAATTATAATTTTGAATTTCATATCAAAGAACTTAAAAAATATATGTCCAATGAAAACTCTGAAGCCAAAGTAAGAGCTATTCCTTGGGAAGGATAAGATGTTCAACTTTATATCTTGGGAAGTTCTACAGATTCTGCTTTTTTAGCAGCTAAATTAGGGTTGCCTTATGCGTTTGCTGCACATTTTGCGCCTTCTCAGTTAGAAGTGGCTTTGGAAATTTACAGAGAACATTTCCAACCTTCTGATTTTTTGGATGAACCTTATGTGATGGTTTGTATCAACATTATTGCTGCAGATTCTGTGGATGAAGCGCATTATTTGTCAACTTCACATTTTCAGGTTTTTGTGAATATCTTGACAGACCAAAGACAGCCACTTTTACCTCCGGATGAAACAGATTTAGCAAATATGTCAGACGATGTTGCGCTGCATCTTAATAGAATGGCTGCAAAAACCTTAGTTGGAGATAAGGAAACTCTGAAAGAAAAACTCAGCAAATTTGTAAAAGATTACAAACCAGATGAAATTATCGTTTCAGGAAATATCTTCGATTTTGATAAAAAACAAAGGTCTTACGAAATTGCGTCAGAGATTTTAAAATCTCTATAAACAAAAAGCACAAACCTAGGTTTGTGCTTTTTGTTTTATTTCAGAACATCAACTTCAATTGAACTGCTGTTGAAGACTTTTATATTGGCTTTTGTATAATCTTCTTTTGTTGCTTTGTAAGGATTTTCAAGGAACTTTTGAGGATTGATTGCCATCAATGGAAACCAAGTACTCTGAACCTGAATCTGAATTTTATGTCCTTTTTTGAAGGTGTGTAAAACGTCCTGCAATTTTACATTCACTACCTCTTCTTTATTTGGAGTCAAAGCTTCCGGTTTTTCAAAACTATTACGGAATCTTGCAGGCATTATCTCGCTTCTTACCATTTGATGATAGTTTCCATAAACAACATTAGGTTTGTCTGGATTTGCTTTTTCATCAGCAGGATAGATGTCTATTAATTTCACAATGAAATCTGCATCTGTAGAAGAAGAAACAATTTTAAGCTTCGTTAAAATCTCCCCAGCCAAAGTCACATCATTTTCCAAGATATCTGTCGTGTAGGATAGAACATCAGACCTGTAGCTCGCAAAACGCTGGTCTTCGCTCATATAATTTCTTGGCGTGAAACCATTCATATCTTTGTAGTTTTCACTGCTCAGTACAGGTTTGTTCGGGTCAGAAATGTAGTAAGCATAGGTTTTTGGGTTTTCTCCAGTTTCAGCAATTGTACCTGAACTGTTGAGATGAAAACTTTGTTTCACAACTTGTTTCGGAGGCCAATTTTCAAATTGTTCCCATTGTTTTTTCCCTGTATCAAACATATAGGCTTCTGGAAGTTTTGCTGCAATTTTAGAATCTTCTTTTAAGTAATGATGGAAGAAAGGTTGTTCTATATTCTTCTGATAATAGGTCGCAATGCTGTCCCCGAAATAGATATCATTATGAAAATGTTTTCCGTCTTCTCTGTTCCAACCACCGTGAGAGAAAGGTCCCATTACAATGGTATTTTTAGCTTTTGGACTTGTTTTTTCTATGGTTTTATAAATTTCTAATGGACCACGTAAGTCTTCTGCATCAAACCAACCACCGACAGTCATTACTGCGTGATTAATATTCTTAAGATGAGGAATCAAATCTCTTTTTTTCCAGAAATCATCATAGCTAGGATGTTCAACTACTTCCTGCATAAAGAAGTTGTCTTTGTAATATTTGTCAACGCCATCTTTCAATGTTCCCATATTTTTATAGAAAAGATATCCGTCATCGGAAGTTGGTTTTATCATTTTATCGGCGAACCAAGATTCTTTTTCGGCTTTAGTTTTCTGAACACCAAATACTGGGAAAGTCTTGAAGTAACCCATCAAAAATGCACCGTTGTGGTGGAAATCATCAAACCAGAAATCTGAAATTGGAGCTTGTGGAGAAGAGGCAACTAAAGCAGGGTGATTTGCCAATGTTCCAACAGCTGTATAAAAACCTGGATAAGATGTTCCATATTGACCAACTTTTCCGTTGTTGTTCTGAACATTTTTCACCAACCAATCAACAGTGTCATAGGTATCGGTACTTTCGTCCACATCTTTTTTAGTTTTGTGGTCAACTTGTGGTGTCATATTCGTGAAATTGCCTTCGCTCATATATCTTCCGCGAACGTCTTGGAAAACGAAGATGTATTTTTCATTTTCAATGAATTTGTTTGGGCTTAATTTTTTTCTGAAATTAGTTTCTCCGTAAGGTGCGATGCTGTAACAAGTTCTGTTCATAATAAACGGATATTTGTTACTTTTTGAAATATCTTTTGGTGTATAAATGATAGTGAACAATTTAGTTCCGTCTCGCATCGGGATATAAACTTCTCTTTTGGTGTAGTTTTCTTCAACAGGATTGGTTTGTGCAAAACCTAAACTAACTGTAACAAAACAGAAAAACATTAATAATCTCTTCATTGATAAATAATTTTGAATAAAATTAAGTTTTTTGAAGGAATTGACAGTGAAAAATTAAACAAAAGTTTATTATTAAAGTGAATGTTTGTTTTGTGCTGGAATCTGCGCCCCGACCTGAGTGGAGCTCTTTTTCTTTTTGAATAAAAAGAAAAAAGCGGGAACGGAGGGCGGATAAAGGCGCCCAAATTATTAATAAAAAAACCTGACTCAAATGGAATCAGGTTTATATTTTTATTTAGTTGAATTTTTTACAATCCAAATATTTTAGCAAATAAATCTGGAACAATTCCCATAGATACCAAAGCTAAAATAATTACTACAGAAACGATATTGTAAGTAATACTTGCTCTTTCTGTATTGTGGAAATTATCTTCTTTGTAGAAGAACATTGCGATGATTAATCTTAGATAATAAGCGATACTTAAAGCTGAACCTAAAACGGCAATCAAAACTAAGAATTCATAATGTCCAGCGATAGCTTGGTTAAAAATTCCTAATTTCCCAATGAAACCAGCTGTCAAAGGAATCCCAGCCATTGAAAGCATTGAAATTGTAGAAACTACTGCCAAGATTGGTTCTTTTTTTCCAAGTCCATTGAAGGCTGGAATAGAAGTTTCTTTTTTAATTTTCTCAACCCAAATCAGACTGATGAAAACCCCAACTGTTGCTAATGAATAAGCGAATAAATAGTAACCTAAAATATAAGTCGAGAAGTTATTGATTCCGAAAAATATTAATGAAATGTAACCTGCGTGAGAAACGGAAGAGTAGGCCAACATTCTTTTTGCATTGGTCTGAACCAATCCCATTACGTTTGCCAAAAGCAAAGTCAGGATGATGAACACTCCTAAAATATTAATCCAATCTCCGGCAATTCCACCGAAAGCAATCGTCATTAATTTGAACAAAGCAAAGAAACCTGAAATCTTAACAACCGAAGCCATAAATGCTGTAATCAAAGAAGGTGCTCCTTGATAAACATCAGGACTCCACATATGGAAAGGTGCTAATGATACTTTGAATGCTAATGCAGACAACATCAAGATAGCTCCCATTATCAGCATTAAGTTCTTAGGATTGTTATAAGCAAAATCGTGAATGGCATAAAGGTCAAAACTTCCTGCGCTTCCGTAAACCAAAGCAACTCCAAACAAAAGAAATCCTGTTGCGAATGCTCCCATCAAGAAGTATTTCATAGAAGCTTCCGTAGAACGAAGGTCGGTTTTATTAGCTCCAGCCATTACATACAAAGGAATTGACAAGATTTCTATCCCGATGAATAATGTTACTAAGTTTTGGAATCCGAATAATACGATGCCGCCACAAAGTGCAAACAACATTAATGCATATAATTCTGACTGATGACTTCTGTGATTGCTGAATGCAAATCCTCCTAAAAAGAATAACAACAATGTAACAACTACCGATATCTTAGTGAATAATTCTGCATTGTAGCTGTATTCATACATTGATTTGTATTGGGCGAAGAATTCACATTCTGGAAGGAAACTGATTCCTAGACCAACAATTAATCCTAAGATTCCAATGTATCTTGCGTATTTTCCTTTCTCAAAAACTCCTGAGAATAATACCAGAATTGCTGTAAGGAATAAAACTATTAAAACACTCATAATATATGTTTGAGATTTGAGATTAGAAATTTGATATTCTCAATTTTCATAGTCTCTTTCTAATTTCTAATTTTTTAATCTATTAATTCTTCAATTAATTAAGCATTGATGCATAAATGAATCTCACAGAACTCGTTACCATTTCTATAACCGGCTGAGGATAAACACCTAAAACAATTACAAAAACTGCCAAACTCGCTAAAACTGTAAACTCAACACTACTGATATCTTTTGTAGTTGCCAAGACTGCATTGTCTCCTTTACCGAACATCGCTTTTCCGTAGAATCTCAACATATAAGCGGCACAAAGAATCAATGTCAATCCAGCTAATACAGCCATAATGACGTTATAAGTAAATACAGATTTCAATAAGATAAATTCTCCAATGAATCCGTTGGTTAATGGAACTCCCGTTGCTCCCAACAAGATAATCATAAACAAAATCGCAAATTTAGGAGCGACTTTTGCCAAACCTCCCATCTGACGAATATCTCTAGTCTTGAATCTTTTATAAAGAATATCTGCACAATAGAAAAGCCCAACCACGTTGATACCGTGAGCAAAACTTTGAATCAATGCACCTTGAGCACCTTCGAAGTCCAATCCAACTCGCATTGTTACAACTGCAGAAGCAAAGATTCCAGCTACAATCAATCCAACGTGAGAAAGAGAAGAATAGGCAATCAATCGTTTACTGTCATTAGAAATCAATGCAATCAAAGCACCATATATAATTCCGATTACAGAAAGGATAATAACGATTTCTCCGGAAATTCCTCCGATTGCTAATGGTGTGATAGGAAGCAAATATCTCATTACTCCGTAAACTGCCATCTTCAACATAATTCCAGATAATAACATCGACCCTTGAGTAGGAGAGTAGGTGTAAGTATCGGGCTGCCAAGTATGGAAAGGAAATACTGGTAATTTCACTGCAAAAGCAAAGAAAATAAACCAGAATATTACTATTTGTTCGTTTACATTCAGGTTAGCATTGTACAAATCTGTCAAAGCGAATGAAGCGGCGTGATTGTAAACGTAAATCAAACCGATTAACATAAATAACGACCCAACGAATGTATAAACAAAGAATTTTGTAGTGAATTTGATTCGCTTGTCTTCTTGTCCCCAGATTCCGGCAATTAACCAAATTGGAATCAATGTTACTTCCCAGAAAATGTAGAATAACAATCCGTCCAAAGAAGTGAAAACACCTAACAATCCGAATTGCATTAATAATATCAATGCATAGAAAGAATTAGGATAACCTTTGCTCTCATTATAAGAAGAAAGAATTATTAATGGAACTAAGATGTTGGTCAATAGAACCATCAGCATACTCATTCCATCAATCCCGAAATTAAGGCTACTTTTTATATAGCTCGACCAAGGATAGGTAATTTCATATTGCAATGGTGCATCTACAGTTGGATTGAAATCGAAATTTCCCAACATATAAAATGCGATGAACATCTCTGCAAGAGCAAAAGCCAATGCGATATATTTACTAGAAGAATTCTTCCAGAAAAATAGTAAACCCGAACCTACGAGAGGTAAAAGTAATAATGTTAATAGTAAACAGGACATTATTATTTCAATATAAAGTTAACAATCAATACAATTCCTATCGCCAATGACATAATCAGCACATAGTTTTCCACGTTTCCATTTTGGAGACGCTTCGCCGCTCTTCCAGAATCTTGAGCTCCTAAACCGATGAAATTAACAATCGGGTCAAGTACAGCTTTATCAAACATCGCCGCTGCTTTTCCAGCTTCTTCAATTGGTCTTACGATGCAGGCATTATAAATTTCATCCACAAATAATTTCTTAGCGGACAATTTTTCCCAGCCTTTATATTCTTCCTCAGGAAGTGCCATTTTTTTCTTCTTAACATAGATGTTTTTAACAATGAACCAAACACTGAAAAACATCAAAATAGTTGCTCCAAGAAGAATCATTTCTGTATTGAAATCTACACCAGAAAGTATCGCCTCCATTTCACTGAAACTTTGCTCCGTCAAGACTGGTTTCAACCATTCCATCAAATGAGCATAATGACCGTGACCGATGAAGTGAGGAAGGTTAATAAAACCTCCAACTACTGAAAGAACTGCCAAAACAATTAATGGTAAAGTCATATTCAGTGGACTTTCGTGCAAATGGTGTTTTTGTTCTTCGGTACCTCTGAACTCTCCGTGGAAAGTCAGGTAATACAATCTGAACATATATGCTGCGGTCGTAGCTGCTAAAACAAATAACATTACCCAATAGATTGGACTTTTAGCGTAAGCTGCAACCAAAATCTCATCTTTAGAAATCATCCCAGAAAGTAACGGAAAACCTGAGATTGCCAATGTTCCGATAAGGAAAGTGATGTGCGTGATTGGAACGTATTTTTTCAGTCCGCCCATAAAACGCATATCCTGCTCGTTGCTCATTGCGTGGATTACAGAACCAGCTCCCAAGAACATCAAAGCCTTGAAGAAAGCGTGCGTCATTACGTGGAACATTGCTGTTGTATAAGCGCCTAAACCTAAAGCGATAAACATAAATCCAAGCTGTGAAACTGTAGAATAGGCCAATACTTTTTTGATATCGTTTTGACGAAGTGCGTAGAATCCGGCTAATGCTGCAGTCAAGAATCCGATAAATAAAATTCCGTCTTGTACTGTTGGAGCTAAAGTGAATAAGAAATTACTTCTCACAACCAAATAAACCCCAGCCGTAACCATCGTCGCAGCGTGAATCAATGCAGAAACCGGTGTTGGTCCAGCCATCGCATCTGGTAACCAAGTGTATAAAGGAACCTGAGCCGATTTACCAGTTGCTCCGATGAACAAACTTGCTGTGATGAATATAATAATATTACTGTCTAAAGCGAATTTTGAAGCATTTTCTTGTACACTCAAATAATCGATAGCGTTGACTTGTGATGCAATTGTGAAAATACCAATCAATAAGGCCAAATCTCCAATACGGTTCATAATGAAAGCTTTTCTTGCAGCTTTTCCATAATCCTCGTTGGTGTACCAGAATCCAATCAATAGATAAGAACAAAGTCCTACACCTTCCCAACCAATGAATAGAATCAGATAATTGCTTCCTAAAACCAAAAGCAACATCGAGAAAATAAATAGGTTAAGGTATGTAAAGAATTTATAAAAACCTTTGTCGTGGCTCATATAACCGATAGAGTAGAGATGAATCAATGACCCAATTCCGGTAATAATCATTACCATCATCAATGATAATTGGTCAACTTGGAAACCAAAATTAACCTGAATTCCATTAATTCTAAACCATTCGAAAGCTTTGATGACAACAGGTGTACTGTCTTTGTCAAAGCCTAAAAATATACTTACAGTGATAACAAACGAAGCGAAAACTACCAAGGTTGCTAAACTACCAACTAATATTTTAGGAAGATTTTTTCCAAAAAGTCCGTTGATAAGAAATCCAACTAAAGGTAAAAGTACAATCGCGTAAACTAAATTTTCCATTCCTTTTATTATCCTCTTAATTTATTAAAAATACTTACGTCCACAGATTTGGTATTTCTGTACATCATTGCGATGATTGCCAATCCTACAGCTACTTCCGCTGCGGCAACTACCATTATGAAGAAAACCAACATTTGTCCGTTGCCATCACCTTTGTAAGCAGAAAAAGCTGCGAGTAAAAGATTTACGGAATTAAGCATCAATTCTACACATCCCAATATTACGATGGCATTTTTACGAAGCAAAACTCCCAAAACACCAAGACAAAACAGAAGCGTACAAAGAATAATGAAATATTCCAATGGCACTTGCTGTATAAATGTATTTACATCTCCTCCCATAATCTTATAAATCTTTTTTACCAATCAAAACAGCACCTACAATCCCTGCTAAAATCAGGATAGAAGCCAATTCGAATGGCAATACGTATTCGTTAAACAATAATCTTCCAAGGTTTTTGGTCAAACCAACTGAGTGGTCGATATTATCAGCAACAGTTGTTTTTCCGGAAAGACCTCTGTAAGCGCCAAGCATTCCTACGAATAAAATACAAACAGAAATAATTCCGATGAATTTTGGAACATTCGCTTTCTTGCTTTCGTCCTCTTTATTAAGATTTAACATCATCAGAATATAAAGGAACAATACCATAATTGCACCTGTATAAACGATAATCTGAACTATACCTAAAAACTGAGCATTAAGAAGAATGTACATTCCCGCAATGGAGAACATTGTCACAATTAATGAAAGAATCGCATACATTGGATTTTTTGCAAATACAAAGTAAACTGCACTTGCAATGGCTAAAAATGCTACGATAAAAAATAAAATCTGGTCCATTATTTTACTGCATTTTTTTGTTTGTCAGATTGTCTTTCTGTGATATCAATCCTTGCATTAATTTTCTCGACCAATTTTTCTTTACCATAAACGAAAGAGTTTCTATTGGTTTCTACATCCACCAATCTGTCAGTAAGATAGATAGCAGATTTTGGACAAGCTTCCTCACACATTCCGCAGAAGATACATCTTAGCATATTGATTTCGTAAATCTCAGCATATTTTTCTTCTCGGTAAAGGTGTTTTTCTTCTTTGGTTCTTTCAGCAGCTTTCATTGTGATTGCTTCCGCAGGGCAGGCTACCGCACAAAGTCCGCAAGCAGTACATCTTTCTCTACCTTCCTCGTCTCTTTTCAAAACGTGCTGACCTCTCCATATTTCTGCTCTTGGTTTTTGAACCTCTGGATAAGAATAAACGGCAGGTGCACCTTTCATCACGGTTCTTACGGCGTGCTTAAAAGTGATTCCCATTCCTTTGAAGATCGCCGGTAAGTAGATCTTTTCCGCAATGGTCATTTCTTTATTCGAAACAACTTTTGATCTGTTAGTAAGTTTCATTTAATTATAGATATTAGATGTTAGACATTAGATCTTAGACCATTCTTGTCTGTTATCTTTAATTATTATTCAATTTTAATTTCCAAATGCTAAAATTACAGCACCTGTTACAATTAGATTTACCAATGCCAATGGAATCAATGTTTTCCATCCAAGGTGCATCAATTGATCATATCTGAATCTCGGAAGTGTCCATCTGATCCACATAAAGATCAAAATTCCGATGATTGTTTTAGTTAAGAAAGCTACAATACTTAATATTCCTGCTGCATTTTCTCCCCAGTTGTGAGTTACCCAATCAATTCCAGGATAGTTGTAACCTCCGAAGAAAAGAACTACAATAAATGCATTAGAAATAAACATATTCACATATTCCCCGAACATGTATAGTCCTAATTTCATTGATGAATATTCGGTAGAATAACCAGTTACCAATTCCGATTCACATTCAGGTAAATCGAAAGGGTGACGGTTGGTCTCTGCCAAAGCAGCAACAAAAAATATCAAGAATGCTAAAGGCTGATAAAGAATATTCCAGTTGATTCCAGAAATTGCAGGAATGAATCCCCAAATTTTGCCAGTAGATTGAGCTTCAGAAATAGCTTTTAAATCAAGGCTTCCTGCCATCATAATGATTGAAAGAAGTGCCAATCCCATTGCCAATTCGTAAGAAATCATCTGAGAAGAAGCTCTGATTGCGCCTAATAATGAATATTTGTTGTTAGAAGCCCAGCCTCCGATCATAATTCCGTAAACTCCGATAGAAGCCATACCGATAATGAAAAGAACGCCGACATCAATATTAGCAACTTGAAGGTCGTAAGAAACGCCTCCAAAATTCAATGTTTTACCCCAAGGAATAACTGCTCCAGTTATCAATGAAATAAACATTACCAAAGACGGTCCTAAGATGAAAAGGAATTTTTCAGCGTTTTGTGGGGTAAAATCCTCTTTGAAGAAAAATTTACCACCATCTGCCAAAGGTTGCAACAATCCAAAAGGTCCGGCTCTGTTTGGCCCGATTCTGTCCTGCATAATCGATGCTACTTTTCTTTCTGCCCAAGTAGAGTAGGCAGCGATAGTAAGTGCCAGAAGGAACAGCGCCAATACTAATATGATTTTAAAAGTCAGTAATTCCATATTATTTTTTAAAGTTCAAAATTTAAAATTCTATAAAGCTAAGCTTACAATTTTAAATTAACTATCTAATTTTTCAATTTCTTTTTCGTCTGCTACACCAATTTCTTTGGCTTCAGGATTATCCAAAACATTGTAGCTGTCTGTTTTTTTCTCGTAATGGTTAAGAGAGATTACAGAATGTCTATCTATATGTCTAGGTCCTTCTACATTCCAAAGTTTTGTATCTTTTTTGTGGAAACGACACTCGTCACAAATCCACTCTTCAACTTCACCGTATTGGTCTTTTCTTGCAGTTACTCTTACCACTTCATCACCTTTCATCCAAAGTACAGCTTTTCCACTACATTTTGTACAAGTACAAGTGGCATTGTAAGGTTTTGTGAACCAAACTCTGCTACTGAATCTCGCAGTTCTGTCTGTTAAAGCTCCAACTGGACAAACATCAATCACATTTCCAATGAAATCGTTATCCAAAGCTTTGTTCAACATTGTTGATATTTCTGCGTGGTCTCCTCTGTAAAGGATTCCGTGTTCTCTTTTTTCTGTCAACTGATTTGCGGCCAATACACATCTTGCGCAAAGGATACAACGGTTCATATTAAGTTTGATGTTTGGACCGATGTCGTCTGCATCATAAGTATTTCTTTCGAACTCAGTTCTGGTTAGAAGATTTCCGTGCTCGTAACCAAGATCCTGAAGATGGCATTCCCCGGCCTGATCACAAACAGGACAATCCAATGGGTGATTTACCAAAAGGAATTCCGTAACCGCTTTTCTACCTTCCTGTGCTTTTTCAGAAGTTAAGTTTTTCACTTCCATTCCGTCCATAACACCGGTTCTACAGCTAGCAACCAATTTTGGCATTGGTCTAGGATCAGCTTCAGAACCTTTAGAAACCTCTACAAGACAAGTTCTACATCTACCACCGCTGGTTTCCAATTTGCTGTAATAGCACATTGCAGGTGGAACAGATTTTCCTCCAATTTGTCTTGCAGCTTCCAAAATAGAAGTACCAGGCAAAACTTCGGTAGTTTGTCCGTCTATGGTTACTTTAAATTTTTTGACTTCTTCGCTCATATCTTATGCTTTTGGCTATATGCATTCAGCAATAGTCTATTTTTAATTCTTTATTTTTCTATTAAATACGTATCCGATTCCAAAATTGATTTGGTAGAATACGAAGTCCTGACTTGCTTTATCAGGTTTATTATTAAGGGTAGTTTTAATATCCGGCATATTAATATAACCGAATTTTCCTTCTACTCTTGCCATCCAATGATTCCAGAAAACAGCATTAATACTAGTTCTCGCATCCAATCCGAATCCTGCTAAATGGTATCTGTCACTTCTCTCATTTCCAAAAAGCTTAACATTACTTTTAGGCATCAGAGCACCAATACCGCCTCCGTAAGCCCAAAACATATTAAAATCTTTTTTGGATAATACGTTTTTGTATTTTTCCAGACCTAGATTGATATAATTAAGTCCATCGGTATGTTCAAATGTCAAAAATTGTTCATCCGATAAATTAACCTGACCATTCTGAACCATTCCCGCATAAGTTGGGTCTGTGATATGTCCATCAATATTTACTGTCTGATTCTGGTCCATTACATACTTCATATGGTCTTGTGCGATTACGACTGCTAAATTATCCTTAATAAAATAAGCCAATCTAAAATTGAATTGCGGAATCGAAAGTCTGGTTGGATCAATGTAAGCCATACTCAATTCAGAAGGTCTGTCTTTTGCCGTTACATTTTGTAAAGTAAAGTCATAACCATTTCCTTTAAATCTGATATCAGACTTACTGAATCCGGCTCTGTTCCAACCCCAATAGACGAACATTGTTCCCTTCGAAAACTTAGACT
This sequence comes from uncultured Weeksellaceae bacterium, assembly GCA_963530025.1. Lineage (GTDB taxonomy): Bacteria > Bacteroidota > Bacteroidia > Flavobacteriales > Weeksellaceae > Epilithonimonas. The sequence continues at coordinate 88,910 of CAUSBY010000011.1, read as the reverse complement.
GGTTATATCCGGAATTATCAACTGTGTCTTGATTTTGTCCAAACAACATTGTTGTCCCTACAAAAAATACAAAAACTAATTCAAAGAACTTCTTCATTATTTCTAGTGAATTTGAAAAAACAAATTCTATTAAATCTTTATTTAACTGTTACTAACAGCTGGAATCGGGTCTGCATAATTTGCCAATCCATAATTTTGGGTTTGGCTCAACTCAGGATTGTTTACGTGCCATTCGAACTCATCTCTGAAGTGTCTGATAGCTGCTGCAACCGGCCAAGCTGCTGCGTCTCCAAGAGGACAAATAGTATTCCCTTCGATTTTTCTTTGGATGTCCCAAAGCAAATCGATGTCTTCCATTTTTCCTTCTCCTTTTTCTATTTTTTTCAAAATTTTGTACATCCAGCCCGTTCCTTCACGGCAAGGTGTACATTGTCCACAACTCTCGTGGTTATAAAATCTTGCTAAAGTCATTGTATGATTAACAACACACTGGTCTTCATCCAAAACAATAAATCCTCCTGAACCCATCATCGTTCCGGTAGCAAAACCACCATCAGCAAGAGATTCATAATTCATATATCTTGGTTCACCATTGATTGTTTTCAACAAAAGATTTGCTGGAACGATTGGAACAGAACTTCCTCCGGGGATACAAGCTTTTAACTTTTTACCATTAGGGATTCCACCACAATATTCATCAGAATAAATGAATTCTTCAACCGTAATCGTCATATCGATTTCATAAACACCAGGTTTATTGATGTTACCACAAGCAGAAATCAATTTAGTTCCTGTTGACCTTCCTACACCAATTTTAGCATATTCAGCACCGCCAATTTCGATGATTGGAACAACCGCTGCAATAGATTCAACATTGTTTACAACCGTTGGTCTTTCCCAAAGTCCTTTTACAGCAGGGAAAGGTGGTTTCAGTCTTGGATTTCCTCTTCTTCCTTCAAGAGATTCAAGTAATGCAGTTTCTTCACCACAAATGTAAGCGCCACCACCTCTTTGAACATAAATTTCCAAATCGAAACCAGTTCCTAAGATATTTTTTCCAAGAAATCCTGCAGCTTTCGCTTCCTCGATTGCTTCTTCCAAAATATCCGGAATCCAAGAATATTCTCCTCTGATATATATATAAGATGTATTAGAACCTAAAACGTAAGACGAAATCAACATTCCTTCAATCAAAAGATGAGGAAGAAATTCCATCAGATATCTGTCTTTGAACGTTCCTGGTTCAGATTCATCAGCATTAACTACCAAGTGTCTTGGAACGCCTTCCGGTTTTGCTAGGAAACTCCACTTCATTCCAGTAGGAAAACCGGCGCCACCACGACCACGAAGTCCGGAAGTTTTAACTTCTTCCAGGATTTCTTCAGGCTTCATTTTAAGAGCTTTTTCCGCAGATTCGTAACCACCGTGCTTACGGTAAGTTTCGAAATAACGAATTCCCTCTATATGTGCATTTTTAAGTAAAAGTTTTTTACCCATTTCTTTAATATTAATCTAAAGCGATGGCTCCTTGTCTGCAAAGGTCAAGAATCTCGTCAACTTTTTCTATTGTTAAATTTTCGTGAAAGAATTTCCCCAACTGCATCATTGGTGCATATCCACACGCTCCAAGACATTCAGCAGGTTTCAAAGTGAATAGTCCGTCTTCAGAAGTTCCTCCGTCTTTAATATTTAATTTCTTTCGGATATGGTCTAGAATATTGTCACTTCCGTTCAACATACAAGGACCAGTTCTGCAAACCTCCAAAACATATTTCCCAACCGGCTTCATATTGAACATTGTATAGAAAGTTGCTACTTCATATACTTCAATAGGAGTGATACTCAATAATTCCGCAACATAATCCATTACAGGAACAGCCAGCCAACCATCAAATTCTTTTTGTGCTAAATGCAAAACAGGAATAAGAGCAGACTTTTGTCTTCCTTCCGGATATCTTGCGATAATTTTATGAACCTGTGCTAAGCTTTCAGGTTTAAAAGCAATTGTTTCGCTCATTTTATTTAAGATTAAAGAACCAAGAACAAAGAGTCAAGACTCACAATTCTGAATTCTAAATTCAATTTTTATTTTGGAATGAAAGTCTTTTTATCTTTCATCTTTTTTCTAAATTCTATGCGTCTAATTCTCCCGCAATAATATTCATACTACACATCGTTACAATGGCATCAGAAATTACAGAACCCTGAATCATTTCCGGATACGCCTGATAATAGATAAAACAAGGTCTTCTAAAGTGCAGTCTGTAAGGACTTCTTCCGCCATCGCTGACAAGGTAGAATCCTAATTCTCCGTTTCCACCTTCAACAGCGTGATAAACTTCGCCTTTAGGAACATCTGTTTCTCCCATTACAATTTTGAAATGGTAAATCAAAGCTTCCATTTTTTGATAAACGTCTGCTTTTTCTGGAAGATAAAATTCTGGAACATCTGCGTGGAAAGGACCTTCCGGCAAATTGTCGTAAGCTTGGTTGATGATTTTCAAAGATTCCCAAATCTCCTGCTGACGAACCATAAAACGGTCGTAAGTATCTCCGGCAGTTCCCACAGGAATAATGAAATCGAAATCTTCATAAGAAGAATAAGGTTGTGCAACTCTTACATCATAATCAACTCCGGCTGCGCGTAGATTTGGACCTGTGAAACCATAGCTCAAAGCTCTCTCTGCTGAAATTGCTCCTGCGCCAATCGTTCTGTCCATAAAGATTCTGTTTCTTTCCAAAAGATTACAAAATTCTTGGAATCTTGGTGGGAAAGTTTTTAAGAAATCTTTTAATAACTCGTGGAACTTCGGTGTGAAATCTCTTTCGAAACCTCCGATTCTTCCCATATTGGTTGTCATTCTCGCTCCACAGATTTGCTCGTACATATCGTAAATACGCTCTCTTTCGATGAACATATAAGTCAATCCTGTAATTGCACCTGCATCCATTCCAGTTACACCATTACAAATTAAATGGTCTCCGATTCTTGCCAATTCCATCAAAATAACACGCATATAATCTACACGTTTTGGAACTTTGACACCAATCAGTTTTTCTACTGTCATATGCCAACCAAGATTGTTGATTGGAGCAGAACAATAGTTCATACGGTCTGTAAGAGTAGTAATCTGAGCAAAGTTTCTTCTTTCAGAAATCTTTTCAAATGCTCTATGGATGTAACCAACAGTTTGTTCTGCGTGAAGGATTCTTTCTCCGTCCATCGTAAGAACGTTCTGGAAAATCCCGTGAGTCGCAGGGTGAGTAGGACCAAGGTTCAACGTATACAATTGTCCGTCGATTTGTTCCTTACTGTCGTATTGGTTAAGTATATTAGATAATGAGTTATCTTTCATATTAATTGCTTTTAGCTATTTGCTTCTGGCTATTGGCTAAGTGCCATTCGCCATATGCTATACTATCTTCCGAACATACTATCGTTCTTGTCAGTTCTTGTTCCGTCTTCCAAACGATATTCCTTCAACATTGGATGATATCCTAAATCTTCCATATTTAGAATTGGTCTCAAATCAGGATGTCCTTTGAATTGGATTCCATAAAAATCATAAGTCTCTCTTTCCATCCAGTTTGCACCTGCATACAATTCTACAAGAGAATCAACTTCGATGTTTTCTCTTGTCATAAAGATTTTAAGACGTAATCTGAAATTCGTCATCAAATTATGCAAATGATAAACAACGCCAATCTCTTTCTCAGGAGTTTCAGGATAATGAATTCCACAGATATCAGTCAGGAAATTAAATTCCAAAGTTGAATCTTTCAAATAATGAATGACTTTCTTGATATCATCCTTTTTGATTTCAATGGTCAGCATTCCGTAAGGTTCTGAACTTGAAATTACAGATTCAGGAAATTCTCTTGTGATAGCTTCTAATACAAATTCGTTCGTCATTTCTCTTAGTTGCTAATATTGTAAGAATCTAACAAATGCTGATATTCTGGCATATCTCTTCTTCTGATGCTTTCGCTTTCTACCAAAGCCTGCACCTGCATTACACCTTCGATGATTTGCTCAGGTCTTGGTGGACAGCCAGGAACGTAAACGTCAACAGGAATGATTTTGTCAATCCCCTGCAATACTGAATAAGTATCAAAAATACCACCGCTGGAAGCACAAGCTCCAACAGCAACTACCCATTTTGGCTCAGCCATCTGGGTGTAAACTTCTTTCAAAACTGGTCCTAATTTCTTAGAAATAGTTCCGCAAACCATCAACATATCTGCTTGTCTTGGAGAGAAAGAGTTTCTTTCCATTCCAAATCTTGAAGCATCGTACGTTGGATTCAATGTCGCCATAAATTCGATACCACAACAAGAAGTTGCAAACGGTAAAGGCCAAAGTGAAAACTTTCTTGCCATCCCGATTACACTGCTCAGTTTAGTTGCGAAAAATCCTTCTCCTTCAAATCCTTCGGGAGCGGGCGCATCTGTTATTATTACTGGTTTTTTATCTGACATTTTATTTGATTTTAGATTTTAAACTTTAGATTTTAAATTCATTCAAATTCAAAACCAATATCTAAAATTTTTAATTTAAAAGTTATAATTCTTTATTTATCCCAATCTAGTGCACCACGTTTCCAAACATAGAAAAACGCTACAAAGAAAATAGCTACGAATGTAAGAACTGCTAAAAAGCCCTGCATTCCAAATTCTCTGAAGTTAACAGCATAAGGATAAAAAAATACGATTTCTATATCGAATAGAACAAACAAAACCGCAGTCAAAAAGTATTTGATTGAAAAAGGTGTTCTTGCGTTACCTTCTACAGGAATTCCGCATTCCCAGCTTGAGTTCTTTACAGAATTTCCTTTCTTCTGTTGTGGTCCCAAGAAATGAGCACCTAATAAAGAAATTGCTACGAATCCAAGACCAACTCCTGCTTGAATCAGTATAGGAATATAATTTTCGGGTAAATTCATAAAGTCTAAATTTAACTATGCAAAAATACTAAATAAAGATTTAATATATTAAATTATCGGCCTTATGTGGAGGAGACAAAAGTCTCTTTTTGAAAATTTAGAATTGTTATAAATAAGAATCTATTCGCCTTTCTTGCCTATCTTCCTGAGAACGAGATAAGCAATGTATGCAATGTATAGGAATAAGACGCTGGCAAACAAGATGTTGATAACGGTGTCTAGTCTTTCGTCTTTGACAGGTTTGTAAAAATTATAAGCTACAAACAGGATAATAAGACCAGCGTAGATATAGAGTTGTTTTTTCAATTTGAATGGATTTTAAAAGTTAATTTCTAATCTATAAAATTAATTTTGTTAAACAATTGTTTAACGATTAAAACTCCAAGGAATATGTTCTTCTACTTTTATGATGAACCGGATGATAATCCTGCCAAAGAACCTGCACGTTTTTGTTTTCTTCTAATTCTGGATTGGTTTCCAAGAATTTGATTCCTTTGCTTTTCAGATTCATTTGAATCGATTTGAAAATCATAGAAGTTACACCACGTCTCTGGTATTCGGGATGAATTCCGATAAGATAAAAATTAGCTCTGTCGTTTTTCTTTCCGGCTTGTAAAAAATGCCACCACGCAAAAGGGAACAATTTTCCTTTCGCCTTTTGTAAAGCTTTGGAATAAGAAGGCATCGTGATTGCAAAAGCTATCAGATTGTCATTCTCATCCGCAACACAAGTGATATAATCCTTATCTATGAAACCAAAATATTTTTCTTTGTACATTTTGATTTGTTCGTCAGTAATTGGTGTGTAGGTGGAAAGTGATTTGTAAGTTTCATCTAATAGCTTGAACATCGGTTCCACGTAAGGAAGAATCTCTTTTTTGTTATTGAATTTTAAAGTTCTCAATTTGTATTTCTGAGCAATCAAAGAACTGAACTTCTCAATTTTTTCAGGCAAAATATCAGGGAATTGCAATTCAAATTCAACCCATTCTTTTTCCTTAACTAAACCTAATTTCTCCAAATGTTTTGGGTAATATTCAAAGTTGTAAATTCCAATCATTGTGGCTAATTTATCAAACCCGAAAATCAGCATTCCAGCTTTATCAAGATTCGTAAAGCCCATCGGACCTTCAATTTTATTGATTTGATGCTCTTTTGCGTAATTGATAGCTTCATTAATTAAAGCCTTAGAAACTTCCTCGTCATCAATAAAATCAATCCATCCGAATCTTACTTTCTTAATTCCTAATTCCTGAGCTTCTTTATTATTAATCATCACAGCAATTCTGCCAACGATTTTGTTGTTCTTATAAGCAAGAAATTGTTTCGCAACAGAATATAACAATGCAGGGTTTTCTTCCTTGTTCCAGATGTTTTTTTCGTCGTTAATCAATGGCGGGACAAAATTCGGGTTGTTCTTGTATAATTCCATCGGAAACTTGATGAAGTTTGTCAGGTCGCTTTCCGTAACCACTTGCTTTATAATGACATTTTCCATATTCTTGCTTATCAATAAGACAAAGATAGTTTTTAAGGGAAAATGTGCAATGCTTTGGCATAATTTTTACATCAAAAGATGTAATTTATTTTAAGATAAATTAATTACAAAATGACAGGTTATTATTTAATTATTGGGATTTCGATGTTGTTTAGCTGGATTGTTTCCTCTAGGCTGAAATCGAAATTCGAACATTACTCAAAAGTATATCTCAGAAACGGAATGTCTGGAAAAGAAGTGGCGGAAAAGATGTTGAGAGATAATGGAATCAATGATGTTCAAGTCGTTTCAGTTCCGGGACAGCTGACAGACCATTATAACCCTGAAACAAAAACTGTAAACCTTTCAGAAGCTGTTTATATGCAGAGAAATGCAGCTGCAGCAGCGGTTGCTGCGCACGAATGCGGACACGCAGTTCAACACGCTGTTGGTTATTCTATGCTGCAATTGAGGTCTAAAATGGTTCCGATTGTTAATATTAGTTCCAATCTTTTACAATTTGTATTGTTTGCAGGTATTGCAATTATGGCTGCGACAAGAAGTATCGATAATCCAAATGGAAATACAACGGTTTTGGCGATTGGAGTTGTTCTTTTTGCGGTAACGACTTTGTTTGCATTTATCACTTTGCCTGTGGAATATGACGCCAGCAACCGCGCTTTGAAATGGCTGGAATCTAGCGGAACAGTTTCAAGAGAAGAATATGCAGGTGCAGAAGATTCTTTAAAATGGGCGGCCAGAACTTACGTTGTTGCAGCGTTGGGTTCATTGGCACAACTGCTTTATTTCGCATCAATGTTATTAGGAAATAGAAGGAATTAAAAGTTATGAAAAATTAAATTCCAACAGCATCTCGGACAACTCGTCTGAGATGCTTTCTTTTTTTGAGGTTTTGAAGTTGGCTTCTATGGTGCAGATATCTTCAGCTTCGAAGGAAATGATTTTCGCATCATATTTATTCAATAAAGTGAAGATGAGATTCTGCTGGGAGAATTTGAACTTCAATTCAATTTTAGATTCTAATTCTTTTGTGATGATGTTTGCTTGTTCCAAAGTGTATTTTGCGGATTCTTTGTAAGCCTTTACTAATCCGCCAACACCTAATTTGGTTCCTCCATAATATCTTATTACAACGACTAGAATATTTGTGATTTGATGAGCGAGAAGCTGGTTGTAAATTGGTAAGCCTGCACTTCCGGAAGGTTCGCCATCATCATTAGCGCGATAATTTTCTCCATTAATTCCAAGTCTGAAAGCATAACAGTGGTGCGTGGCTTTTGGATGAATTGATTTTAATTGATTTAAAGATTCTTTAATATCAGATTCAGAATTTACAGGATAGGCAAATCCAATGAATTTGCTTCCTTTCTCTTTGAGCAGGATATCTTCAATCGGTTTTTCTATGGTTTGGAATTCAAACATTCGTCAAAAATATAAATTCCTGAGAGAATTTAAATTTATTTAAATTCAATTATTATCTCAAAATGTGAGAATATATTAGTGTTTGTTGTTGTTGGGTGAGGAATATCAAACGATGAATAGAAAATTCTTAAAGAAATCTTAAAGAAATAAAATTCAGTGAATTAATTTTTGCGTAATTTTGCATTCAAATTTTTTTTAAATCAATGCCTAATACAGTAATCATTGGCTCCGGAAGTTATATCCCGGAAAACGTAATAGAAGGTTCTCATTTCAAGGATTCGGTTTTCTATGATGATAATAATCAATTGATTGAGAAACCAACTGAGGAAATCATCGAGAAGTTTGTAGATATTACAGAAATCGAAAGAAGAAGATATTTGAATCCTGAAGATTTCAATTCGGATTTGGGTTATAGAGCTTCTCTAGAGGCGATTAAAGATGCTGGAATTGATAAAGAAGAGATTGATTACATCATCTACGCTACCAATTTTGGAGAAGTGGATACAGATGGTGTTCCGAACTTTATGCCGTCTCTTTCTGCAAGATTGAATGGTAAATTGGGAATCAAAAGAAGAAATTGTGTCAATTATGATATGATTTTCGGATGCCCAGGCTGGGTAGAATCTCTGATTTTGGCTGATACATTGATAAAAGCTGGAAAAGCTAAAACTATTTTGGTAGTTGGTGGCGAAACTTTGAGTAGAGTGACCGACCCTTTTGACAGAAACAAAATGATTTTTGCTGATGGAGCCGGAGCGGTTGTGGTAAAAGCGACTGACGATACAACAGTTGGTGTGATTGCGGACAATACACTTTGCGATAATGGCGAAGAACTTTGTTATCTGGAAAATGCACCATCACTGAATTTGGAATCTGACCAAAGCAAACTATACATCAGAATGAGAGGTCGTAAAATCTACGAATATGCTCTGAAAAACGTTCCTGATGCGATAAAAGCAACCATTGATAAAGCGGGTCTTGATATTTCTGATATCAAAAAAGTACTGATTCATCAGGCTAATGCAAAGATGGATTATGCAATGATTGGCAGACTTTTCAAATTATATGGTCAAAAAGATTACGACCACGCTATTTCTCCTATGACGATTCAGGAATTTGGGAATTCTTCAGTAGCGACGGTTCCCACTTTGTTTGATTTGATTAGAAAAGGTAAAATGGAAGGCCAGGAATTCACGGCAGGTTCGCATATCGTATTTACGTCTGTGGGTGCTGGAATGAATATCAATTGTGTGGTTTACAAGTTTCCGGAAGGGAAAATTTAAAATAAATCCAATTGAATTAAAGTAAAATTCAATTTTAAACGTTTATAATACAAAAGGAATAAATATTTGTTCCTTTTGTTGTTTTTATATCATACTATGCAAAAGAATATTTTATTCCTTCTGGGGATTTTTTTAGTGTTGGAAACTTATGTTTATCAGGCTTTTAAAACGGTTTATACCAATCAGAATGCCAGATTTATCTATTGGATTCCAACGATTCTGATTTACACTTTTTTGATTTACTCTGTTGTTACTTTTAACAGAGCATCTCACAAATATCTTAATTTCCAAATCGTCTTTTCAGTAATTCTGATTTTTGTTTTGCCAAAGATTTTAGTCGCCGTTTTTCTTTTGATAGAAGATATTATTAGACTTTTGAATTTCGGTTACAATTATGTTGCGACGGAAAATCATAACTATCCATCAAGAAGGAAGTTTATAAGCTTAGTTGGATTGGGTTCTGGAGCAATTTTAGCAGGAATGGTTTTGGATGGGATTGTCTTCGGGAAATACCGTCACAAAGCTAGGATTGTAAGATTGAAGTTGAAGAATCTACCAGCAAGCTTTAAAGGCTACAAAATTGTTCAGATTTCTGATGTTCACAGTGGAAGTTTCCAAAATCCGAAAAAGTTGCAACACGCTATCGATTTGATTAATGAGCAAAAGGCGGATTTGGTTTTGTTTACAGGAGATATGGTTAATAATTATGCTGATGAGTTTGTTCCATTCATTGATTTGTTTTCTCAAATTAAAGGTAAAGATGGAAAACTTTCCATATTAGGAAACCACGATTACGGCGATTATGGCGAATGGAAAACCAAAGAAGAGAAGGCTCAGAATGTTCCATTATTAATAGATTATCAGAAAAAAGCAGGCTTTGAAATGCTAAGAAACGAACATCGAATCATCGAAAGAAATGGCGAAAAGTTATATATTCTGGGTGTAGAAGATTGGGGAATTCCCCCTTTTCCGCAATTTGGTGATTTGGATAAAGCGACGCAAAATGTGCCAACAGAAGCTTGTAAAATCCTGATGTCTCACGATCCTTCACATTTCGATGCTATTGTGAAAAATCATCCAAAAGACGTGCAATTAACGCTTTCCGGACACACACACGGAATGCAGTTCGGGATTGACCTGAAAAACTTCAAATGGTCTCCTGTGAAATACAAATATCCAAAATGGGCAGACCTTTACCAAAGTGGAGATAAATATCTGTATGTCAACCGTGGATTTGGTGTAATTGGTTATCCTGGTAGAGTAGGAGTGTTGCCTGAGATTACAGTTTTTGAGTTGAGTTAAAGAAAACTTATTAAGTACAAAAAAACTATCGCTAATTGTGATAGTTTTTTTATTTCTCTACTTTTTCCACCCTCACAGCATCTGGAACCATAATCTCATAATTACCACCATAAGAAATAATCTCTCTCACAATACTACTACTTATATAAGATTTACCAGAAGAAGTCAGAAGGAAAATCGTTTCAATCGTATTTTCTCTCGTCAAAGCTCGATTAGTTTGTGCAATTGATTTTTCAAATTCAAAATCTGCAGGATTACGCAAACCTCTTAAAATGAAATTCACATTTTTACTTTTACAATAATCAATCGTCAATCCTTCAAAATCGTCAACTTCAACATTTGGGAATTTTTCAAAAGTTTTTCTGATGAACTCTTTACGTTGTTCCAGGGAGAACATATATTTTTTCTGAGAATTCTTTCCGATGGCGATAATGATTTTGTCAAACAACGGAACTGCACGTTCTACAATATCATAATGTCCAAGTGTAATTGGGTCAAAAGACCCTGGAAAAACAGCAATTTTCATAGAAATTTTAAATTTTAGATTATGAATTTTAGATTTCTTAATAATCTAAAATTTATCATTAATTAAGGTCTTAGAAATTGTAATTATTTTTAAAGCTATTAGCAAAAAGCCATTTGCCAATAGCTAAATATTATTTAGTAAGTGCTTTTTCTACTTCGTTTCCGCAAAGGTCTTTGATAGAGATTCCATAGATTTTTGCCTGTTGTGGAAGGATACTTGCTGGTGAAAAGCCAGGATTTGTATTCATTTCCAAAAGATGTGGAATTCCGTCAACAATAATGAATTCTGAACGGGAAAATCCACTCATTCCAAGCGATTTGTAAGCTTTTATTGAGATTTCTTCTACTTTTTTTCTGGTTTCTTCGTCAATTCTTGCTGGTGTGATTTCCTGAGAAGCACCTTCGTATTTAGCTTCGTAATCGAAGAATTCTTTATCTGGGACAATTTCAGTAATTCCTAAAACAATCACTTCTCCTTGATAATCCAAAACGCCGACAGAAACTTCCATTCCGTTCAAAGCGCTTTCGATTAAGATTTCGTCATCTTCTTTATAAGCAAATTCAATTGCGTTTTTAAGCTCGCTTTTATCTTTAACCTTAGAAATTCCAAGAGAGGAACCGCTTTGATTTGGTTTTACAAAAACAGGTAATCCTAATTTTTCTACGATTTCGTCATCAGAAATTTCCTCGCCATTTCTTAAGTAAATACTTTTTGCAGAAGGGATTCCGTATTTTGATAAGACAGCTAATGTATCTTTTTTATTGAATGTCAATGCGCTTTGGTAGAAATCACAGCCGGTATATTTTTGACCAATCGCGTCCCAGTAAGCTTGCATAATTCCATTTTCGCCAGGTGAACCGTGGATGATATTGAAACAAACATCAAAGTTAAGGATGTCTCCATCACCTATGTTGACAGAGAAATCTGCCTTGTTGATGAATCTTTTCTTGTCGTTTTCGTCTAGAAAATACCATTCATCTTTTAGGATAACAACTTTGTAAACATCATAAAGTTCACGGTCAAGTGAATCAAAAATTAATTGTCCGCTTTTCAAAGAAACTTTGTATTCATCAGAATAACCGCCCATTACAACGGCCACATTTTTTTTGCTCATTTTAGAATTATATTGAAAACAAATGTAAAGATTTTATGAAAAAATACAGATTAAATCTTTTAATAATTTTAATAAAGAAACAATTTCAAATAAGGCCAATAAATCAAAGCGCCAACACAAATCGAAACTATTACGGAAAGCAGAACCGCACCGCCAGACAAATCTTTAATGATTCCAATTCTTTGGTCAAATTCAGGTTCAATATAATCGCAGATTTTTTCGATACAAGTATTAACGGCTTCTGTAATTAAAACAATAAAACTTGTAATAAGAATCAGACAAGTTTCAAAAGGATTAAGTCCAAAGAAAACAATCAAAAAAAGATTAATAATCAAACCAAAAACTTCGATTTGAAAATTGCGTTCGTTTCGTAAAATCCATATCAATCCTTTGATGGTAAATTGTACACTTTTATAAAATGGAGTTTTTTTCATTCTTGATTTAAATAAAATTAAATTTCAGATTCTATTCTTTGAAATCTTTACTGAGTTTTACGCCTTTGCGAGCTTTAAAAATACTTTCAATAATTTCAAAAAAATCTTTGCACACTTTGCGTTTAAAAATTTACCAATAATCAAATTTTCACAAAGTTATTCAAACTTATTTTACTCCAATTCAAAAATTGTTAATAACTAAATAAAATCAACTTTTACAATCGAACCGAAATCATTATATTTGTGGAATTGAAATAAATACAGTTTATGAGATTTATTGTTGCTAGTGGCGATTTGCAAAAAGCTTTACAGACGGTGAGTGGCGTGATTTCCGGTTCACAATCCAGACCAATTTTGGAGAATTTTCTTTTCGAGTTAGACCAGAACTTGTTGACAGTTACGGCTTCTGACGGTGAAACGACTTTGATTACTTCTCTTGAAGTGAAGTCGGATGACAAAGGAAAATTAGCAGTTCCAGGGAAGATTTTTCAGGATTTCTTGAAAACTTATGGCGAACAGCCTTTGACTTTAGCGGTTAAAGATTCCGAAGACGGAAACGGAAGCGTTTTGGAAATTTTGGATGAGAAAGACAACTTTGCAGTAGCTTTGGACAATGCAGACGATTATCCGGAATTGCCGGAATTTGACGCATCTCAGAAAGTAACAATTGGAGGAGGAATTTTAGCAGAGGCTTTAGCAAATACATTGTTTGCTACAAGTAACGATTCTCTTCGTCCTGTGATGACTGGTGTTTTGTTTCAGTTCAAAGAAGATGAGACCAATTTTGTTTCCACAGATTCTCACAGATTGGTGGTTTATAAAAGAACAGATATCGTGCATCCAGAGACTTTGGAATTCATTATGCCAAAGAAACCTTTGTCAATTTTCAAAAATATCCTGAACAATTCCAACGAAGATGTTGTGATTGAATTCAGTGATAATATGGCAAAATTCACATTCGGAAATAACATCTGGATTTGTCGTTTGATTGACGGAAAATATCCAAATTATAATGCTGTAATTCCTAAAGAAAATCCAAACGTTTTGACTATCAACAGAAGTTTGCTTTTGAGTTCTATCAGAAGAGCATCTATTATGTCAAACAAATCTACGAATCAAGTAAGATTCAAATTGTCTGGGAACGTTCTTCATCTTCACGCAGAAGATACAGAATACGCAAACAAAGCGGATATGCAAATTCCTTGTGATTATAATGGTGATGATATCAACATCGGTTTCAGTTCAAAATTCCTGACAGAGATGTTGTCAGTTTTGGGTTCTGATGATATTACAATGAAAATGTCTCAGCCCAACAGACCAGGAATTGTGGAGCCAGTTGACGGATTGGAAGACAACGAAAGCATCCTGATGTTGTCAATGCCAGTAATAGGTTTATAATTTTAAAATTAATCATATTTAAAATTTGAGATTTGAAATTCAAGTCTCAAATTTTAGTTTAAGAATCATAAATTTTGGGGCAACTTATCCGCCTTCCGTTCCCGCTATTTTTATTTTTTAGAAAAAAATAAAAATGAGCTCCACTCAAGTCGGGTTGCTGTGATTCAATGTTAAAAAAAGACTTTTCTAAGTTTTACGTCTTTGTGAACTTAAAAGCAGTTTAAATTAAAAAAAATCTTTGTGCACTTTGTGTTCAAAAAATTCAAATATAAAAAAGAATGAAAATTTCTAATAATTGGCTTAAAGATTATATCAAAACAGACCTTAACTCTGAAAAAATCAGTGCATATCTTACCGATATCGGTTTGGAAGTAGAAGGTGTTGATAAATTCGAAAGCATAAAAGGAAGTCTGGAAGGGATTGTTGTAGGTAAAGTTTTGACTTGCGAAAAACATCCGAATGCGGATAAACTAAGCAAAACAACAGTTGATGTTGGAAACGGAAAAGTTTTGGAAATTGTTTGTGGTGCTCCAAATGTAGCTTCCGGACAAACAGTTCCTGTTGCTGTAGTTGGAACAAAAATCTATGCAAAAGACGGAAGTTCTTTCGAAATCAAAAAAGCTAAAATCCGTGGCGAAGTTTCCGAAGGGATGATTTGCGCCGAAGATGAGTTAGGTTTGAGCGATGACCACGCCGGAATTATGGTTTTGGACGAAACTAAATATGAAGTTGGAAAACCATTTGCTGATTATTTTGAATTGACAAACGATGAGGTTTATGAGATTGGATTGACACCAAACAGAACCGATGCAATGTCACATTACGGCGTGGCAAGAGATTTACAGGCTTTTGTTTCTTCTAATAATTTGAAATCAGAATTTACCAAAATAGAATCTAAAGTTTTAAATATCGAAGGTTCTCACGATTTTAAATTAGAAGTCGAAGATTCTGAATTAACGCCAAGATATTTAGGCGCAGTTTTGGAAAATGTAGAAATAAAAGCTTCTCCAGACTGGTTGAAAGCAAGATTGAAAGCAATTGGACTTTCGCCAATTAATAACGTTGTAGATATTACCAATTATATTCTTCACGGGCTTGGGCAACCACTTCACGCTTTTGATGCGGATAAAATTGCAGATAAAACTGTGAAAGTTGGAACTGTAAAAGCAGGAACCAAATTCAAAACTTTGGATAATATTGAAAGAACTTTGAACGGTTCCGAAATCATTATCAAAGACGGAAAAGATAAACCAATGTGTATCGCAGGAGTTTTCGGTGGAAGTGAAAGCGGAGTTTCTTCTGAAACGAAAACTATCTTCTTAGAAAGTGCTTATTTTAATCCTGTTGCAATTAGAAAAGCTTCTAAGTCTCACGGTTTGAATACCGATGCATCTTTCCGTTTCGAAAGAGGTGTTGACCCGAATAATGCAAGAACGGCTTTGACTCACGCGATTAATTTGATTCAAGAATTAGCTGGAGGAAAGTTAGTTGGAGAGATTTTGGAACATTATCCTGAAAAAATAAAAGACCATTATGTGGTTTTCAGATATTCGAAATTAGACCAGATTTTAGGAACTAAAATTCACAGAGAAAAAATCAAAGAAATTCTTAAATCTCTTGATATTCAGATTCTTAATGAAATCCAAAACGGTCTTGAATTGTCTGTTCCAGTTTACAGAGCTGATGTAACAAGAGAAATCGATGTGATTGAAGAAGTATTGAGAATCTACGGTTACAACAAAATCGATGCACCGAAGAAAATCTCTTTTACACCTGTGAAACTGAGTTTTGATGACCAAGATGCTTTAGAGAATTCTTGGGCAAGAACTTTGCAATCAAACGGTTTCCACGAAGTGATGAACAACTCATTAACTTCTGTAAAAGATGAAACCAACGCTGTGAAATTGCTGAATCCTTTGAGTAATGATTTGGCATTTATGAGAAAGTCTTTGTTAGAAGGACTTTTGGAAAATGCAATTTACAATATCAACAGAAAATCATCTGATATTAAGTTTTTCGAATTAGGGAAAATTTATCATAAGAAAGAAAAATACGAAGAAAGAAAGCAATTGGCGATTTTGACTTCTGGAAGAGAAGTTGCTGAAAACTGGCTTCAGCCAAAAAGCGCAACAGATTTCTATTATCTGAAAGCTTATGTCAAAGTTCTTTTAGAAAAACTGAATTTAGATTTGCACGAGTCTGCGTTAGTTGACGAGCGTTTTTCTGATGCTCTAGAAATCAAATCTGAAGGAAAAACTGTTGCTAGAATTGGAAAAGTAGCTCCTCAAATGTTGAAAGATTTCGACATCAGCCAAGAAGTTTTCTATGCAGAAATCGAGTTGGAAGCTTGCCAAGCACTTAGAACAAAAGAAAACTTGAAGTTCATCGATATTCCAAAATTCAACAAAATCAGAAGAGATTTGGCGTTGTTGGTTGACAAGACGATTACTTATGCAGAATTGTACGAGTTGGCAAAATCCAACAAGTCGCCTTTCTTGAAACAAGTAAATTTGTTCGATGTTTACGAAGGCAAAAACCTTCCAGAAGGCAAAAAATCTTATGCTTTAAGCTTCGAACTTCTGAACGAAGAAAAAACTCTTGAAGACAAAGACATCACAGAAGTAATGAACTCTCTTATCAAATCTTTCGCAAAAGAATTCAATGCAGAATTAAGATAATTATCTAAAAACTTTATAAATCAAATCGGGAAAATTCTCCCGATTTTTTTATTTTTATACCAAATTAAAACCGTGAAAAAACTATTAACTTCTTTTCTATTTGCAGTCAGTTTAATCTCTGCGCAAACTTACACTTGGCAAGATTTAAGCTCTCCGCCATCTACTACAGGTCGATACGATGATGTTTTTTTTCTTAATGAAAACCTAGGTTGGGCTGCGAGAGGAGGAAGTGGTAAAGTTTTTAAAACAACGAATGGTGGCGCAAATTGGACAGAACAAAATGTAAGTTCACAGACTGGACAATATTTTAGAAATATCGAATTCCTAAATGAAAATGTTGGATTTCTCGGTACTCTCAATAATAATTTCTACAAAACAACAAATGGTGGAGCGACTTGGTCAAAGGTCACCAATATTTCGCCATATCCCGAAGCTATCTGTGGTTTGGATACTGCTGGTACTTCTACAGTTTATGGTTGTGGCGCTTGGTTTTCTCCAGCGTATGTGATTAAGTCGACAGATTCTGGAGATACTTGGAAATTTATCGATATGTCAGCTTATGCAACAGCATTGGTGGAAGTTCTTTTCATTGATGAAAATACTGGTTTCGTTTCTGGTTCAGATGAAGAAGGAGCTGTTATTTTGAAAACAACCAATGGCGGCGAGACTTGGACAAAAATATACAAAGCTGGAGAATATGGCGATTACGTCTGGAAAATGCAGATTTTCCCAGATAATAAAACAATGTTTTGCTCCATCGAATCCGAAACTCAAGGTAAACTGTTAAAAACTTTCAATGGTGGATTGACTTGGGAAACCAAGAATTTTCCTGACCATTATGTACAAGCTGTAGGTTTTGTTTCCGAAACTCACGGATGGATGGGCGGACATTATTCCGGATTTATGGAGACTTTTGATGGGGGAAATACTTGGATTAATAACAACCTTGGAGGTTCGCTCAACCGTATTTTTTTCATCAATGGTACATCAACAGCTTTCGCATCAGGAAATCAAATTTATAAAATGACAACGTCAGGATTGGCGACAGATGAAGTAAGCAATCAAAAAGTTCAAAATCTCAAAATTGAGATTGCCCCAAATCCAATCAAAGACAAACTTAATTTGAACATTCATTATATCCATTCCGACCATATCATTATTGGATTGTATGATTTGACAGGGAAATTTTTGGGAAATATTTTAAAAGATGATATTAATCGCAAGGGCTTAAAAAAATATTCATTGGATTTCAAATATCCTGCTGGAGAGTATCTTTTGGGTGTACATTCCAACCTTGGACGACAATCCATTAAGATAATTAAAAAATAATTTTTTTAGGAGCTTAATCCCGCTATCCGCTATATCTTTTTCTTTTTTCCAAAAAGGAAAAAGGATGTCGCTACTATCGAGGCTATGGGTTGGGTCTTCGATAGAAATTTTGACATCCATTATAGAAACTACCAATCAAAAGTCATCCTAATTCAAAATCATTCCAAACTCAATTTTCGTAACTTTGCCCCAATGAATTCGTTAGTTGATAAATACAATATTCCAGGTCCGCGTTACACGTCTTATCCCACAGTTCCTTATTGGAATGAAGCCGATTTTACCGCAGAACTTTGGAAAAAATCAGTCATAAAATCCTTTTCAGAAAGCAATTCTGAAGAAGGAATTTCCATATACATTCACTTGCCTTTTTGCGAGGCGCTTTGTACTTTTTGCGCTTGTCATAAAAGGATTACAAAGCAACATTCTGTAGAAATTCCATATCTGGAAAGTGTTTTGAAAGAATGGAAATTGTATCTCGAATTATTCGATGAAAAACCAAAACTAAAAGAACTTCATCTCGGTGGAGGAACGCCAACTTTCTTTTCTCCTGAAAATCTCAAAACACTTCTTCAAGGCATTTTTGACACAGTTGAAATTGCAGAAGAACAGGAATTCAGTTTTGAAGGTCATCCGAATAATACAACTAGAGAACATCTTCAGACTTTGTTTGATTTAGGATTTAATAGAGTCAGTTTTGGCGTTCAGGATTATGACCCGAAAGTTCAGAAAGCAATTAATAGAATTCAGCCTTTTGAAAATGTGAAAAACGTGACAGAATGGGCGAGAGAAATAGGTTATAAAGGAATCAGCCACGATTTGGTTTTCGGATTGCCACATCAGACTTGGGAAGCTACTGAATTCACCATCCGAAAAACATTAGAACTGAAACCAGATAGATTGGCTTTCTATTCTTACGCACACGTTCCTTGGGTAAAAGGTGTTGGGCAAAGAGGTTTTGATGAAAGTGATTTACCAAGTGGTGATGAGAAAAGAAGACTTTACGAAGACGGGAAAAAATTGTTGGAAGAACTCGGTTACATCGAGATTGGAATGGACCACTTTTCTTTGGAACATGATGACCTTTATCAATCCTTGACTCAGAAAAAATTGCATCGTAATTTTATGGGTTACACTTCTAGTAAAACCCAATTGATGGTAGGTTTGGGAATGTCAGCGATTTCTGATTCTTGGTATGCTTTTGCACAGAATGTAAAAACAGTAGAAGAATATCAGAAGATTGTAGAAGATGGCGAAATTCCCGTTTTCAGAGGACATATTTTAGATGAAGAAGACTTGATTATCAGAAAACATATTCTGAATCTGATGTGTCAATTGGAAACAAGTTGGGACCTGCAAACGTCTTTCCCTGAAATTGAAAATGCATTAGAAAAATTGAAAGAAATGGAATCTGATGGATTGGTAGAAATTTCAGACAATCAAATAAAAATCACTGAAAAGGGAAGAGCTTTTACAAGAAATGTCGCGATGGTTTTTGACCTCAGGATGATGAGAAACAAACCGGAAACTCGCATTTTTTCGATGACGATATAATGATTTAAAAGAAGTTTTAGTAACTTCTTTTTTTATTTTAAAGAGTATGAAATGAATTTAATCAAACAAAAAAACATCATTCTAAAAAGTTCCAGAGAATTTTTGGCAGACACAATTTTTCCTGATTCAAATGAGAAACTTCCACTAGTCATTTTTGTTCACGGTTACAAAGGCTATAAAGATTGGGGAACGTGGGAGCTGATGGGGGAGAAGTTGGCGAATGCAGGATTTTATTTTGTTAAATTCAATATGTCGCATAACGGAACAACACTTGAAGATCCAAATAACTTTGCTAATCTAGAAATTTTTGGTCAAAATAATTTCTCTAAGGAATTAGCAGATTTAGAAGTTGTAATCAATCATTTCAAAAATCAAAAGGAAGTTGATTCTAAAAATATTATTTTATTAGGACATAGTAGAGGTGGAGGAGTTTCAGTAATTAAAGCTTCCGAAAATAAATCGATTTCAAAACTAATTACTTTTGCAAGTATTTCAACGCTTGACAGATTTCCAAAGAATGAAGCTTTTGAAAATTGGAAAAATGAAGGCGTTTATTTCATCGAGAACGCAAGAACTAAACAAAAAATGCCTCATTATTTTCAGTTCTTTGAAGATTATGAAATTAATAAAGAAAGATTTAATGTAGAAAAAGCTTGTGGAAATCTGACAATTCCAACTTTATTCATTCACGGTTCCGGCGACGAATCAGTAACAATTAATCACTCTGAAAATCTTCATCAATGGACTAAAGATTCTCAATTTAGAATTATAGAAAACGCAAATCACACTTTCGGAGCAAAAGAACCTTGGGGAAGTAATTCGTTACCAAAAGAATTAGAAGAAGCCGTAGAAATTTGTATCGATTTCTTAAAGAAAAATTAATTTAATTTTTCTTTTTCAAAAGATTAGAGTTCTCTATCCAACGCTTATTAGTATTGATATCTTTCAAATACCAAATATTGTTGGCATTCATCAAATATAAATTATGGGAGATAGGAATTGATATCTTTTTCCCTTCCAAACGATCAGCTCTTACAGAGATAGCATTTTTTTTACGGATATAATCTCCTGAAAAAATATTGGAGTAGGTTTTGTCTGTTGATTTATCATCGATTACTTCGATCAACGTAAGACTATTATCATTCTTGAATTCTAAAATATGACGCTCAGAATGATCGTCAAAATCTTCTATTAATACGAATTTTTTGTCCTTGATATCAAAATCCGAAGCATCTTTCATCTTTTTGCTTCTACTTTCCAATTTTTCCAGAATTTTATCCATCGAAGAATAATTTTGTGAATAGAAGAAAACTGAAGATATTAGACTTAATGCAAGAATTGTTTTTTTCATTTTTATTGTGTGTTTGATGCAAAAATAAGCTTTTGTAGAACTAGTGAGCAAATCTTTAACTAAAATTATAAAAACAGATTTTTAATTATCTTTGCATTATGATAAGAATTACCAAAATTTTCACTTTTGAAACTGCACACGTACTTTATAATTATGATGGTAAATGCAAAAATATGCATGGTCACTCATATAAACTTTTTGTAACTGTAAAAGGAAATCCTATCAACGACCTGGATGATCATAAGAACGGGATGGTTGTAGATTTCGGTGATATCAAGAAAATAGTGAATCAGGAAATTATAGATGTCTGGGATCATGCTGTTTTGGTAAATGGAGATTCTCCGCATAAATCTCTTGGCGAAGGTCTGCAGAACCAAGGGCATAAAGTGATTTTTTGTAATTATCAGCCGACCTGTGAAAATATGCTTTATGATATTGCTACTAAAATCAAATCAAAACTTCCTTCCGAGGTTCAGCTCGCTTATCTAAAACTTCATGAGACCGAAAATTCTTATGGCGAATGGTTTGCTGAGGATAATTAAAAAATAGGTTTTAAATATTTGTTTAGTTTTTTGTTAAAATTTTCTTAAATTCGCGGACTTAAAATTATAAACTATGAAAAAACTATTTTTAGTTGGTGCTTTGGCACTTTTCGGAGCTATGAATGCTCAAACAGAAAAAGGTTCTTGGGTTGCAGGTGGTTCTACAACGTTAGGATTCAATAATGCTAATTCTAAAGTGAAATCAAATGGGAATTCAGTTGACGGACCAAAAATTTCTACTTTTACAGTAACACCATCTGTTGGATATTTCGTAATCAATAAGTTGGCTATCGGGATTGATCTAGGTTTTAATTCGCTTACGTCAAAACAAGACCAATCTGAAATGGGTATTTCTTATCACTCAAAGTCTACTGTTAGTACTTTCTCAGTAATGCCGACAGCTACTTACTATTTTAAATCTGATAGTAAATTATTACCTTACTTAGGAGCTGGATTAGGTTTTGCATCTTCAAAGACCAAAAGTGAGATTTCTGGTGGATATTCTAATTCTAGCGAATTTAAAAATGATGGTTTTGCTTGGAAAGCAAAAGGAGGATTAATTTATTTGATTACACCTTCGATTGGTATTGACTTAGGAGTTTCTTTCAATCAAGTATCATCATCTGAAGATTATCCAAACTATATTTTTAATGGTTTCGGGGTTGTGCAAAGTGGAACTTACGAAGTAAAAACTGTTGAGAATACTTTTGGTGTAAATGCAGGTTTTTCTTTCTTCTTTAAATAATAAATATTTTATTACATAAAACAAAAACCTCCCAATGCGGGAGGTTTTTTAATTTGGATAGACAATATATTTCTGTCTTATTTTCTCAAAACTTTCCAAGTCTTTCTTCCAGCTATCTTTTATTTCTTTTTCAGATTTTCCTGCGATAATCTGTTTTCTCAGTTCATCACTTCCTGCTAATTTATCAAAGAATAGATTTTTCAGGAAAAAATCTTGTTCAGAATTTTTATAATTTTTATAAGATTTCAAAAGCCATTCTAGATTCAGTTCTCTCAAGTCTTTAGAATAATTGCTGAGATTTTCTCCATAACATAGTTTTCCGTTTAGGAAAGGGTCTTTTGCCCCTTCGGTTGGTTTTGGAGTGAATCTATATGCGAAATCCTTTGCCCAAGGTGAACCATAAATTTGGAAAGGCAGTTCAGTTCCTCTACCAACAGAAACCTGAGTTCCTTCAAAAAAACAAAGGCTTGGATAGAGATTAATTGACTTGTCATTTGGAAGATTGGGCGAAGGTTTATCAGAGACGCCATAACGTTTTTGCTTATGATAATTCAGCATCGGAATCAAAGTATATTTTGCTTGAATTCCGTTTTTTAGCCATTTTTCACCATTGACCATTTTTCCATATTCGCCAATTGTCAATCCATAAACAACAGGAACATTGTGCAGTCCTACAAAGCTTTTCCAGCTATCTCGCATCATTGGTCCGTCTGTGTAGCCATCGTGAGGATTTGGTCTGTCTAAGACAATAACTTCAACATTATTCTCAGCTGCAGCTTCCATTATATAAGATAAGGTTGAAATATAAGTATAAAATCTAACGCCAACATCCTGAATATCAAAAAGAATAATGTCTGCACCTTTTAAAAATTCAGCTTTTGGTTTTTTGTTTGGGCCGTATAGAGAGATAATTGGTAATCCAGTTTTTGTATCCATACCGCTTTTTACGTCTTCGCCGGCATCAGCAATTCCTCGGAAACCGTGTTCAGGAGCGAAAATAGATTTGATTTTGATGTTATTCTCGACTAAGAAATCAACCAAATGTTTTTTATTTTTCAAAAGACTGGTTTGATTAGCCGCAACAATTACATTTTTGTTTTTGAGTAAAGGAAGATATAATTCTGCTCTGTCAGCAGCAGTTTCAAAACAGTCAGCAGATTTATTTTGAGACTTAATAAATGGGATTGAACTAAAATAAATTAGCAGGATAAAAACTAAAGTTTTATTTTTGAAGCTTAAAATCATTGATTTGAATTTTCCGTTATATTTCTCGAAAAAGATAGCGTTTTCCAAAGATAACAAAAATAATCTCTCCAAAGTGATTGTCTATATCGGTAGGCTTTCTGTCGCTTTGGGTATCATTGTTTCCTTGATTACGATTTCCACAGGACTTGGTTCCAAGAAAGCTATAGAAGACCGAATTTCCAATTTCAGTGGCGATATTTCTGTTAAATCTACACGCTCCAATTCTTCTTACAATTCCTCAGTTTTGGAAACAAATGGCTTGGATATTAACGCCTTGAAAAAAGTTCCGAATGTCGCAGGTTTGCAGTCTTATGCAACTGTCAGCGGGATTTTGAGAACCGAGAAAAACTTTGCAGGCGTTATTTTAAAAGGCGTAGGAAAAGATTTTGATAAAGAAAGATTTCAGCCATTTATGATTTCGGGTTCGATTCCGGATTACAAAGAAGATGGTTATAATAATGAGGTTATTCTTTCCGAAAAAATAGCTAGCGACCTTTCTCTGAAAGTCAATGATAGCATTGTTACCATTTTTTCAAAAGAAGACCAAAAACCTATCTATAGAAAATTCTTGATTAAAGGAATCTATAAAACCGACATCAAATTGGTGGACGATTTGTATATCATTGGCGATATCAACCACGTCCGTAAAGTGATGAATATGGACGAGAAACAAGTTGGAGGATTAGATATTTTTCTAGATGACACAGACAAAATAGATGAAGCTTTTCCACAGGTTGAAAAATACATTGGCTATAAAAATTACGCTGAAAAAGTAACCGAAAAATACCCGCAGATTCTGGACTGGATTAATATTTTCAATCAAAATATCTCGTTGATTATCACAATTATGTTGATTGTCGTAGTCATTAATATCATTATGGTTCTCCTTATTTTAATCATCGAAAGAACCAATTCTATTGGGGTTTTGAAAACAATGGGAGCTTCCAATGCACAAATCAGGTCTATTTTTATCAATTATACATTATTGATTATGGTTCCTGGTTTATTCGCGGGAAATGTCATTGGACTTGGATTGCTATTGATTCAAAAATATACAGGATTCATCAAATTAGACCCGGAAAATTACTTTATCAGTACAGTTCCGGTGGACCTCAATCCTGTTTACATTATTGCGGTTTCCGTTGGGATTTTCATTGTATCAGGAATTGCGATGATATTTCCAAGTTATTTAATCAGTAAAATTTCACCTGTCAAAGCGGTCAAATACAGTTAAAAAATTATTGTAATTTGGGCAGCTTAATCCGTCTTCCGCTCCCAATCTTTTTTGCAGACGATTTCAGTTTAAATAGAACTTGATGAATACGCAAAAAAGGATTTCCGCTCAAGCCGGGCTGCGTGAGATAAAAATAAATAATTACAATGAACAAGTCTATCAAATGAAAATTTCCCAAACTTTGCTGAGTTTTACGTCTTTGCGAACTTAAATTATTTTCAATTAGATTAAAAAAACTTTGCGGACTTTGCGTTCAAAAAAAATACTTAAAAATTAAAAATATAAATTATGAAATATTATAACAACATAGTCGAAACTATTGGAAACACACCTTTAGTAAAGCTAAATAAAGTTTTGGGAGAAGATTTTCCAGCTTTGGTTTTAGCAAAAGTAGAAACTACCAATCCAGGAAATTCTGTAAAAGATAGAATGGCGCTTAAAATGATAGAGGATGCAGAAAAAGATGGTCGTCTAAAACCAGGCGGAACCATCATCGAAGGAACTTCTGGAAACACAGGAATGGGACTGGCTTTGGTAGCAATTCAAAAAGGTTACAAGTGTATTTTTGTAACTAATTCAAAACAATCCAAAGAAAAATGTGACATTCTTCGTGCTGTTGGTGCAGAAGTAATTGTTTGCCCAACAGATGTTAAACCAACTGACCCACGTTCTTATTATTCGGTTTCAAAAAGATTGGCGAAAGAGACGGAAAACGGCTGGTATGTGAATCAGTATGATAATCTATCCAACAGACAAGCGCATTACGAAAGTACAGCACCTGAAATTTGGGAACAAACAGAAGGCAAACTGACGCATTTTGTAGTTGGAGCTGGAACAGGTGGAACAATCACAGGTTGTGGAACTTTCTTCAAGGAAAAAAATCCTGATATCAAAGTGATTGGTGTTGATACTTACGGTTCCATCTTGAAAGAAATCCACGAGACTGGAGAAATTAATCTAGGAAATGCTTACACCTACATCACGGAAGGGATTGGAGAAGATATTCTTCCTGAGAATTACGATATGAGTGTTATCGACCATTTCGAAAAAGTGACAGATAAAGATGGTGCTATCTACGCTAGAAAACTGGCGAAAGAAGAAGGAATTTTCTGTGGTTATTCTGCAGGAAGTGCGATTTCGTCTTTGGTTCAGATGAAAGACCAATTTACAAAAGATGATATTATTGTCGTTTTGCTTCACGACCACGGTTCCCGTTATGTAGGAAAAATCTACAACGATGAGTGGATGAAGGAAATGGGCTGGTTAGACTAATGATGAATTATTAATGATAAATTATAAAACCGCAGTCGAGAGACAGCGGTTTTTATTTTTATATTAATTTATACAATTCCGCCACCTAAAATCAATCTGATAAATCCAAAGAATGCAGCTGCTGCACACATTATAATGCCTGCAAGAGTATTTCCTTTTGGTAATTGGTCTTCTTGGACATAGGCAACAATACTGACTACCAATCCAATCATTGCAAAAGGAATGTTAATCCAATTGAATGCACCTAAACAAGGAATAAATGCGAAGAGCATTCCGAAGATGGACAATATGCCCATTACAAGACTTGCTGTTTTCATAGTTTTGTGTTTTTATTAGTTTTTAAAATTTGAGTCAGAAATAAAATTGAATTTAATAGGAATAAGCTGAAAAATAAGACGCTACCTTTGTTCAATGTAAAAGCATTTTTGAAGTTAAAATGTTTGATTTCGATAAAAGCTCTGGTTGAGCCACATAAGAAGCATTCTTTTCCAATCTTTTGATATTCACACGTTGGCGAAATAGATACAAGTTGATTATCATCAATAAAAAATAAAAGCAACAATATTAATATAGATAGAACTGCTGAAATTTGCCAAACAATTCTGATTGCATTTTTAAGTTCTTGGTTTTTATAGAATGTTTGAAAAAGTTTCATCTGCTTTATTTACAAAACGTATGAAGATATTTTATGACTTTCAGTTTATTAATCTGTTGTCACTTCCGTAAAGAATAGCAATTCCGTCTTGTTTCTTTGCCGCTGTTGAAAGGGATTTTTGAAAATTATCAATTGCACTTGGTTCTACAATAATTTCAAATTTTGCTTTACTTTTTTCTTCTTTTCTATAATCAGTACTTACGTTTTCTTCCAAGATAATTTCAACACCAATGTGTCCAAAACCATCAATACAATAAAACCTCATAGAAAAGAAGGCATATCCATCTTGTTTTCCAAGTTCATATATTAATTGCTTTTCATATTTTGGAAATTCTATTAAAGATTGAGCAAATTCGTAGAGTGATTCGCTAGTATCATAAACTTCAGTCACTCCAGAATATAGATTGTTTGAAGCATTAATTTTTAACTCAAACATATGGTCATCTTTCCATACTATTTCAAGTTTTAGATATGATTTTAGTTCATTAACTTCCATAAATGTTACCCAAAAACCTCAAACTCAATCCCGTCAAAACTTGCAAAAACCATCGTTGGATAAGAATCCTGATGAAAAACGTTACCTTCAGAATCAATTCCGATTGCGCCTGCAAAACCATCAATTTCTTTTAGTTCTTCAAAAGTTCTATCAAAAGCATTTTCGATGGTTAATCCATCTGTAACTCGAGTAACTATTTTAGCAGCAGTTGCATTGCTTACGATATCTTCGCCAACTCCTGTACAGCTTACAGCGCAGAATTTATTAGCGAAATTTCCCGCAACAGTCGCCGAATCTGATATCCTTCCAGGTATTTCAAAACCTTTTCCACCAGTTGAAGTTGCAACAGCTAGTTTTCCGTGTTTGTCAATGGCGACTGCACCTACAGTTCCTTTTCCTCCGTTTTTCAGTTTCTCTTCGTATTCTTTTCTACGTTGCGGAATTTCTGTTGAGAAATCTTCGAAACCATTTTCTGTAGCATAGATTTTTGCGCCATTGCCACCCAAAACACGGTCGTCTTCTTTCATCAATTCCTTAGCAACAAAAATCGGATTCTTGACATCTTGAATATTAATCACGCCGCTCATTTTCTGAGTTTCGCCATTCATAATAGCAGCGCTCATTCGGATGATGCCGTCACTTTGGATTTGAGAACCAATTCCGGCATTGTACAATTCATCATCTTCCAAAAGTGAAACCGCATAAGCAACCGTGTCGAAAGCTGAATTGTCTTTTAAAAATTCATAAGATTTTTTTGCAATATCTTTCAGTGAATTTTGTTTCGCCAATTTCACTTCATTACTTTGACTGCTTTCGGAGAAGAATCCACCGTGAATGATTATTTTCATTTTTGAATTTTATTAGTTTTTGTCAAAAAAAATCTGGCAGATTAAGCAGATATTGCTGATTTATTCTAAATGTTAATCTGCTGAATTTGCTTAATCTGCGAGAAATTAATATTAATTATTCTGAGCTAACTTGCGGAATCGGATTATACTGAGAATTAACAATCGTCATTTCTCTGGTTTTCAAATCAAATGTATCATTCATAGAAAGAACATCCACGATTAGATTTTTAATAGAAATTGGTTGCCCCAATTCTACATTTGTCAAGTTGGTATCTTTGATTTGAAGTCCGTCAACGATAATTACTAGTCCAGAACCAATTGCTGTCATTGTATTATCTTCAATGAAAAGACCTGTGTCTTCACCTAAACCAATTCCCAAAGTTCTAGGATTATTCACAACGGCTTGAAACAATCTCCCAATTCTTCCTCTCTGAACAAAATGGGTGTCAATAATCACATTTTCTATGAAACCAAGTCCTTGCGTAGTTTTGATTTCGCCTTTCAAAAGAGCTTCCGAGCTGGACCCTTGATAAATCATATTTTCCGATGCAGCAGCAGCGCCGGCAGAAGTTCCTGCGTAGATAAAATCTTCGGTTTGATATTTAGTTAAAATCGCATCGTGGAATCTCGTTCCTCCAAGAATCGAGGTCAGACGAAGCTGGTCGCCACCTGTGAACATAACTACATCCGCAGCATTGGCTCTTGCAACGATAGCATCACTATTCGCTTGT
The DNA here is from genome assembly GCA_963530025.1 of uncultured Weeksellaceae bacterium. Taxonomy (GTDB): domain Bacteria; phylum Bacteroidota; class Bacteroidia; order Flavobacteriales; family Weeksellaceae; genus Epilithonimonas. Next base: position 60,313 of record CAUSBY010000011.1, on the reverse strand, counting down.
TCACGATTCTGAATGTCAAGAATATTACAATTCTTTAAACCAAGATATTCGAAGGCTTTTTTATATTCAGGCCCCACGATGTCTGGGATTTGTGATGCGGTTGTAATGACTTCGATGACAGAGTTTTCCTTATGTTTGGATTCATCGATTATTTTTCTGAGAATTCCTCGTTCAAAAAAGTTGAGGTTTTTTTCAACATTTTGGTCAAAACTGGTTTCTGTAAAACTTCCTTTGTTTACAGCACCTCCAATGATGACTAATTTTCCTTTTGACTTCATAGTTAACAAAAATAATAAATCATATCAGAATAAACCTCATTTTAACAGGCTAAAAATTCCATCAATTGATTTAAACTTTTAATTATTAAATACTTATTTCTATAAATTACTTTGATTGAATTAACGATTTGTTAATTATTTTGAATAATTGATAACAGATTTGTTTTATATCAAAATATTTATTTAGGATTTTTTTTAATTTAAAAGCTTTTCCATTATCTTTGATAAAATAGAAATGTGATATAGCGAATAAATAGATATGAAAATAGAAAAAATACAAGTCTTGAGAGGTCCCAACATCTGGAGCATCACAAGAAAAAAATTAATACAAATGCGCTTGGATTTGGAAGAAACCGAGCATTTTCCAACCAACAAAATTGAAGGTTTCCGAGAAAGAATCGAACAGCTTTTACCATCGTTGATTTCTCACAGATGTTCTGAAGGCTGTGAAGGCGGTTTTTTCAAAAGAGTAGAAATGGGAACGTGGATGGGACACGTTATAGAACATATTGCTTTGGAAATCCAGACTTTAGCAGGAATGGATGTTGGATTTGGAAGAACTAGAGAAACCAAAACATCAGGCGTTTATAATGTTGTTTTCAATTATCTTGAAGAACGAGCAGGTGTTTTTGCAGCAGAAGAAGCGGTAAAAATTGCAGAAGCGTTGATGAACTCCACAGAATATGATATTGAAAAATGTATTCATAATCTTAAAGAAATCCGAGAAAGGGAAAGATTAGGTCCTTCTACAGGAAGTATTGTGGAAGAAGCAGCTTCTAGGAGAATTCCTTGGATTAGGTTGGGTAAAAACTCGCTGGTTCAGTTAGGTTATGGAATTAATCAGCAAAGATTTCAAGCGACTATTACGGGAAATACAAGCAGTATTGCCGTTGATATTGCCTGCAACAAGGAACTGACAAAAAAGATGCTGGAAGATGCAGCGATTCCTGTTCCTTCAGGAGGTTTAGTCGTAGATGAAGAAGATTTGCAATATGTTATCAAGAAAATTGGTTATCCTTTGGTTCTAAAACCTTTGGATGGGAATCACGGTAAGGGAGCGTCTATCAATGTTAAGGATTATGAAACTGCGGTTATTGGTTTGGAACACGCTCAGAAATATTCCAGAAAAGTAATTGTAGAAAAATATATTACAGGTTTTGATTTCCGAGTTTTGGTCATCAATCACAAGATGGTTGCAGCGGCGAGAAGAGTTCCTGCTCACGTGGTCGGCGATGGCGAATTGAATATTCAGCAATTAATAGACAAAGAAAATCTAGACCCAAGAAGAGGTTATGGACACGAAAATGTTCTGACGGAAATTGATGTTGACAAAGACACCAACGAACTTCTTGAAAAATTAAATTATACTCTTGAAACGATTCCGCAAAAAGGAGAAATTGTTTATCTGAAATCAACTGCGAATCTTTCAACCGGAGGAACTTCAATTGATGTGACAGATATGATTCACCCAGAAAATGTTCAGATGGCGGAACGTGTTTCCAGAATCATTGGATTAGATGTCTGCGGAATCGATATTATGGCAGAAAATCTGACGCAGCCGTTAAAAGAAAGTGGTGGAGCAATTTTAGAAGTGAATGCAGCTCCGGGATTCAGAATGCATCTTGCGCCGAGTGAAGGTCTGCCAAGAAACGTTGCTGCTCCTGTTGTTGATATGCTTTATCCTCAAGGAAAAGAATTCAGAATTCCAATTATTGCGGTGACCGGGACTAATGGGAAGACTACAACGACGAGATTATTGGCTCACATTGTTAAGAATAATGGAAAACGTGTAGGGTTTACAACATCGGACGGAATTTATATCCAAAATACTTTACTTGAAAAAGGCGACACAACTGGACCAATGTCTGCTGAATTTATCTTAAAAGACCCAACTGTGGAATTTGCGGTTTTAGAAACAGCAAGAGGCGGAATTCTGCGTTCAGGACTTGGTTTTGGAAGCTGTGATATTGGTGTTTTGACTAATATCAAAGAAGACCATTTAGGATTGAGTGATATTCATAATCTTAAAGATTTGACCAGAGTTAAACGTGTTGTTTTGGACAGCGTTAAAAAAGACGGCTGGTGTATTTTGAATGCAGATGACGAATATTCTATGAGATTAGCGGATGATTTGCGTCCAAAAGTGGCATTGTTTAGTTTAGATGAAAATAATCCTCATATCAAGAAGTTTGCAAAAGAAGGAAAAATTACCTGCGTTTATGAAGACGGTTTTGTGACCATCAAAAAAGGCGAGTGGAAAATCAGAATAGAACGTGTTAAGAATATTCCGATTACGATGGAAGGTAAAGCGAAATTTATGATTGCGAATGTTCTCGCAGCATCTCTAGCAGCCTATGTTTATGGTTTCGAAATTCCGAATATTGCTTTGGCTTTAACCACGTTTATTCCAAGTGCACAATTAACTCCAGGCAGACTCAATATTTTCAAATTCAAGAACTTCAAAGTGATGATTGATTTTGCGCACAATCCAGCAAGTTATGAAGCGATTGAAGATTATTTGAAAAATGTAGAATCCAACAAGAAAATCGGAATTATTTCTGGTGTTGGCGACAGGCGTGATAATGATATCCGAGAGTGTGGTAAAATTGCCGCAAGAATGTTTGACCACATTATTATTAGAAATGAAAAACATCTGCGTGGAAGAACCGAAGATGAAATCAATGGATTAATTATAGAAGGAATCCAAAGTGTTGATAAAAGTGTAAGTTACGAATGCATCCCGAAAGAAATTGATGCTTTGAAACACGCGATGAGTCTGGCTGAGGAAGGAACTTTCATTACAGCTCTTAGCGATGTTATCAATAATGCGATTGAATTGGTTCAGGATTACCAGAATAAAGAATTGCAGGATGAAGGAAATTATTAAACTTTAAATATATCATTTGAAACCGCTCTACATTGAGCGGTTTTTAATTTAACATAATTGAGCCAAGAATCCTTAAATTGCATATTTAAAATTGATTCAATGCAAACATTTAAAATAATAACTTCCATTCTTGTTCTAAGTTCCTTCCTATTATTTTCGCAGAATTATAAAACCTCTTCAACTGCGAAAGCCGGAAAAGAATTTCCGAAAATAAATAATGATAAGAAAGCTGAGTTCAAAGTTTATTTTCCAGATGCTAAATCTGTGATTTTGGAAGGAGGAGACGGAATGCAGAATCTATCATACGATGCTACGGAAGGGACTGATGGATTTTGGCATTTTTCAACTTCACCATTGGAAATTGGATTTCATTACTATTGGTTTAATGTCGATGGAAAAAGAACTAATGACCCAAATACAGAATTATATTTTGGCTATGGACAACCGACAAGCGGAATTGAAGTTCCTTCCGGTGAAGATTTTTTCTTTGAGAAAAATGTAAAACACGGAAAGATTGTTGATGACAGTTTAAATTCTGAAATTACTAAAGGAAAAAGAAACTTCAAAGTTTATCTGCCACCGAATTATGGAACAAAGAAATTTCCTGTTCTATATCTCTATCACGGAACTGGAGAAGATATCACAGGCTGGGAAAAGCAAGGTTACATCAGTAATATTTTAGATAATCTTTTCTCAGATAAAAAAGCAGAAGAAATGATTGTTGTGATGGATTACGGCGTTGCTCTGAATCCTGAACAGGAAAAATTACCCGATGATTATCCAAGAACGGTTCTTTCAACAAAAAATCTCGAGAAAATTGTCGTGGATGAGCTGATTCCTTACATCGATAAAAAATATAAGACTAATAAAAAACAAGCAATTGCTGGGCTTTCCCGAGGAAGCTATCAGGCAATGTTCATCGGAGCGGATTATCCGGAATTATTTTCAGCCATTGGTTCTTTCAGTCCGGTGATTTATGAAGGAACGGAAAGTCAGCCTTTCAAAGAACTTCCTGTTGATAATCTTTTGAAATCGAAGTTAAAACCTTTCTTTTTTATGGGAATTGGCGAAAAAGAAGACCAGCGTTTCATTAATTATAATAATTTATTAAGTAATTATTTGAATCAAAATAAATATCCATTTGTACAATACAAATCTGCAGGAACTTACCACGAATGGCTGACTTGGAGACGATGCCTTTATGAATTTGCGCAGAAAATATTTAAATAAATCGGTTGTCAGACAAACGATATTACAGACCAAAGTCCAATCAGTGAGATAATTATCCATAAAACAACACCTTGAAATATCGGTTTAAATCCAACTGAACTCAAAACTTTTTTTGAAAGTCCTGAACCGATAAGAAACAAAGTTATCGTCAATCCGATTTTAGAAATATTGACAATTGAATCGCTAATCTTTCCTATAAATGGAATATAAGTGTGAATTAGAATAGCAACTACAAATAAGCCGATGAAATAAGGGATTTTGATTTTTGCATCTTTCGATTTGAATAGCCACGAACTTGCAATTGCAATGGGAATAATCCATAATGCTCTGGTCAGTTTTACCGTCGTTGCGATTTGTAAAGCTTCCGAACCAAATTTACTCGCTGCTCCTACAACAGAACTCGTATCCTGAATCGCAATCGCGCTCCAGATTCCAAATTGAGACTGAGACAAATTGAGCTGATGTCCAATGAACGGAAATAAGAAAAGAGCTAATGAATTCAGAATGAAAATCGTTCCCAAAGCAACACTTATTTGCTTTTCTTCTGCTTTTATGACAGGAGAAATCGCGGCAATTGCACTTCCTCCACAGATAGCTGTTCCTGCCGAAATCAGATAGGCGGTTTTTTTATCGATTTTCAATAATTTTCCCAAAATAAAACCAACAGATAGTGTAATTACAATTGAAATAATCGTAAACATAAATCCTTCTTTTCCGGCTTTCAAAGCAGTGTGAATATTCATTCCAAATCCCAATCCTACAACTGAAAATTGTAATAATATACTTGTAACTTTATGATTAAGATGAGAAAACGGATGTCCAATTAATTGCGCTGCTGCAATTCCTAACAGCAGAGCAATCGGTGGAGAAACCCAAGGTGTAAAGCAGATTAATAAAAGATTTGAAAAAGCAATTTTTCTAAATGTTTCTTTTCTCGCTGAGGTATTTTCGGTAATCATTTCCTGAATTATTTTACAGCAAATTTCTGCAGTAAAAACAGTGTAGAGAAATAATTATTTTCAATCTTTGATAACCTGAGGTTATGAAGAAGCGATATGATTAAAGAATAATTCCTGCAATTTATTTTGGTCTCCTTGATTGATAACACCATAAAAATAACGTTCAAAATCTAATCCTTTGATGTCGATAATTTTGAGTTCGCTGTCTTTCAGTTCTTTGAAAATAGAATGAATGGAAAGAAATGCATAAGTATCGGAATTCAGAAGATAGGATTTGATACTTTCTGTACTTTGAAGCTCGATTTCTTTTTTCAATTCAGAAATATTGATTCCACTTCGTTTAAGATGAGAAGCGATAATGTCCAAAGAACCGGAACCAGCTTCACGAAGAATAAAAGATAGTTTTTTGAGTTCATCAATCTTTATACTTGCTTTGCTGTTCTTGTTTTTGGTTCTTGTGCACAAAACGATTTCATCTTTTACGAGACGGGTGTATTTTAGATTTTGATGATTAGGCTGACCTTCCACTACGCCCAAATCTATTTTATTTTCCGTCAGTAGGTTTTCGATGATTTCTGTATTATTGGAAATTAAAGTCACATTGATATCAGGGAATTTTTCTTTGAAAGAAGCAATGTATTTCGGAAGAAAATATTGCGCAACAGTTGTGCTAGCTCCGATTCTCAATTCACCTTTTGAATGGTCGGACAAAGCTGCGATTTCAAAATCGATGTCACGATAGATATCCATCAATTTTTCTGCTTGTTTGTAGAGTAGGAGACCAGCTTGTGTTAGTTTTATTTTGGTTCCGTTTCGGTCAAAAAGTTTTGTTTCGTAATACTGTTCAATCTCGTGAATGTGTTTACTTACAGCAGGCTGCGAAATAAATAATTCCTCTGCAGCTTTGGTGAAATTGAGTCGTTTTGCTGTAACATAAAAAACTTTTAATCGAAAATCAAACATCAGTTTCTGATTTGTATGATTCAAATTTATAAAAACCATTTTATTGAATAATAAATATTAAAGTAATTTCTGATGCTTTAGTCATTCTCTTATTCATTTGGTATATTTGCATTCAAACTCACGGTTGTGAAGATTCGTACTAGAAAAAAATACCTCAGCTTTTTAAAATTCAAAAGAGACTTTCAACAGTTCGGTCTGGAAAAAGCACGCAGTTATGAATTGATTTTACATTGGCTCAATACACGTTTGAGCAGGAATCAATTTCTACTTTTGTCAGGTATTTTGGTTGGTCTTACGGCTGGAATGGCAGGTGTGATTCTTAAAACTTTGGTTCATAATATCCATTATTTCATCACACACAAAGTTCATTTCGAGTATCAGATTCTATTCTACATTATATTTCCATTTTTAGGAATTGTTGCAACAACTATTATTGTTCAAACAATTTTCAAAGGTCAGGATAGGAAAGGGATTGGTGCTATTCTGTACGAAATTGCTCAGAACTCGAGTGTGGTTTCTTCGGTTAAGATGTATTCTCAGATTGTTCAGAGTGCGATTACTGTGGGATTAGGAGGTTCGGCCGGTCTGGAAAGCCCGATTGCTGTAACAGGAGCTGCGATTGGTTCCAATTATGCACAGACTTACAGACTGAGTTATAAAGAAAGAACATTACTTTTGGCGGCAGGTGCAACTGCGGGTATTGCTTCTGCTTTCAATGCTCCGATTGCTGGGATTATGTTTGCCTTCGAGATTCTTTTGACTGGCGTTGTTTTTACAGATTTTATTCCATTGGTTGTTGCTGCAGTTTGTGGTAGTTTGCTGTCAAGAATATTACTTCAGGAAGATATATTGTTTAGATTTTATACAAGAGAAGCTTTTGATTATAAGAATATTCCGTATTATCTTATTTTAGGAATTGTAACAGGTTTATATGCACGTTATTTCGTGATTATTTCTCAAAAAGTAGAACATTTTATTCAAAAACTTAAGATGTCTCCAATTAGGAGAGCGATGTTTGGAGGAGCAGTTTTATCATTGCTGTGCGTGTTATTTCCGCCGTTATTTGGAGAAGGTTATGATACGATTAAAGCTTTTACTAATGGCGATACACTTGAGATTATCGAAAACAGTTTGTTCCGATATTTTGAATTCAGGAATTTTACGATTATTATCTTTCTGATTTTAGTATTAATTCTGAAAGCATTTGCAACACCATTTACAATTTTCAGTGGCGGAAATGGGGGTAATTTTGCGCCGTCTTTATTCGCTGGTGGAACAGCGGGTTTTCTTTTTGCGGTGGTTTGTCAGCAGATTGGTTTTAAAGAAGTTCCTGTTACCAATCTTGTTTTGGTAGGAATGGCAGGAGCGATGAGCGGAATTCTGTACGCGCCATTGACGGCAATATTCCTGATTGCAGAATCCAGTTTTGGATATGACCTTTTCATTCCATTAATGATTGTTTCGGTAATTTCTTATTTGATGGCAAAACGTTTCTCTCCAATTTCTCCGGAACTGAAATCTCTTGCAGACCAAGGAAAAATCTTTACGAACAAACACGACAAGAATCTTCTGTTTTCTCTACATACCAAAGATTATATCGATTTCCAATCCCAGACGATTAATGTAAATGCATCTATCACAGAGTTGTTCGAAATGATTAAAAACGGTAACAAAAATACTTTTGCCGTTGTTGATGATATTGGAAAACTTAAAGGGATTCTTAATTTGGATGATATCAGACCTTATCTTTTTTCAACAGAAACTGACTCGCTGTCGATTGCTAAAATTATGAAAGCACCGCCGGCCATTATTCATCAAGAAAACAAAGCTTTGGAAATACTTCAGATTTTTGATGATACTGGCTATTGGAATCTGCCGGTTGTAGATGAGAATAACAAATTCATTGGTTTTATCTCAAAATCCGCAATCCTTATTGGTTATAGACAATTACTGAAATTATACTCAGAATAATTAATAAAAATAAAAACCGTTCTTTTGAAGAACGGTTTTTTATATAAATAGATTGATTATTATTCCTCAGTTTTTCTAGTATAATGTCTTATTAAAACCCCGACAGCAAATATAAAAGTCACAGCATAAAGCGCAGATAAAGCCTGCTTTTCCACTGTAAAGGTTTTAAAATCGATTTGTTTGTATAATGCTGCTCCCACAATGATAGCAACAATCCACATTGTGAATATGGGCGCTTTTCCTTTTTCCATAGAATTTAGTTTTTAATAAGTTATTGTCGCTAAAATAAGAATTTGTTTTTTGAAATCGTCAATGATTGTTGTGAGTTCTCTTTTTATAATTAATAAGATACTGACCTTTGGAAGAGTTTTTAGAAAAATTACCACTCAATTCCCAAAGATAGCGGGCATTGGCTCTAGCATCTTCATTAGAGAAATTCTCATACTCGATTCGGTAAATAGAACTGAACAAACGCGAACGTCCAACACCGTGATGACAATGGATGAGAACAGGATAATTGGCTTTGTTGTCCATAATCTTCAGGAACTTTTGAACCGTACTGTCTTCTGGAATTTGGTCAGTTGGCAGATTAAAATAGTTGACACCTGATATTTTATTGATAGCGTTTTCCTCTGCGCCAACTTCTTTTTTAGTTTCAGGATTTAGTTCGGTTTGTTCTTCGCCGTCTCTCAGGTCAATGACTGTTTTTATTTTGTGGTCATTTAAGAATTCTGGAAGTTTATCAGGCGAAACTGTTCCTGAATTATAAACCTTATTCTCCGAAATAGTAACCAGATTGAAGCGAATTTTTTTCTGATAATAGACAAAACCAGAAATCAGTATTGCTATAATAATCAGCAGGATTGCAAGCTTTTTCATTGTATTAGTTTTGGAATTTATGTCATTCGATTTTATTTTAATCTCCACCGCCACAACCACCGCAGCTACCACAGGAACTTCCACAACTGCTTCCGCAGGATGAACCGCTGCTTCCACTATCACTTCCAAAATAGTCATTCTTTTCGGTGTAATTAATGACAGGAACGAAAGCTGCTGTCAAAACTGCTGCACCGACCAAAAAATACTGCCATTGCCAATGGTCTTCGGTTTCTTGTCTTGTAGGTAGAATTTCTGTTTTGTACAAATCTGGAATCATTTGGGTAGAAAAAAGTTTTGTAAGTCTATTCAAATAATAAACTGTTAGAACAATCAAAATAATTGTCATCAACAAAATTTGAAATACAGGTTTTTCTCTTAAAATTCCACTAATCAGCCTTATAAATCCAAACATCAATAAAACACTCAGAACAACAAAATTGGTGTAAAACAAGTTCCCGAATTTTTTAGACTTACTAATATACTTTTTGAGCGCATCCATACTTTTGGCTGTATTCCAAAATATAGGTTTGTTTATTAATTGTCTTAATAATGCAGGGTAGTGCGTCCTTCCCAATTCCTCCAAAGTTGTAATTGTTTGTAGTTCTTTTGGCGAATTTACCTTTTTAGATTTTAATAAATCAAGAGTTTTGTCTGGGTTGATAAAGATGACGTTCTTTTCGATTAATTCGCTGACGGTTCCATTGATGATATTCTCTAATCTTTGCGTTTTGAGATAAACAAGTTCATAAGGTTCAAGCTGATAGATGAACGAATCATTATCAAAACCTTTTGTTATATCCTTGAGTTTTTTTCCATTGTAAAATTCAAGAGCTGAGAATGTTAAGATAATCAAAGTAATAAAACCAATAATAAAGTAAGGATTATTGATTTGCATATAAACTGGTTTCAGCAAAAAATAACAAGGAATCGTTAGAGCAATGAAAGTAAGAATCCCAAATACCAGAAAAGTTCTGATTTTAAATTTAGCTTTGTCAAGATTCAAGCTTTCAAACATACTGTGATAATCCCAGATGCTTTTTGGCTGTTCTCCAAAAATAGCAGAATATAGCTTCTGAGTCCTTTCTTTCGCTTGACTGAATTTTTCAAACTCATCTCTGTTGTGCGTAGATGGGATATGTTGGACTTGTTTTCCGATTAAGGTACAGAAACTCTGGTAAGACTGTGTGAAAATCAAATGCTGATGCCAAACTGTATCTACAATTTCGGAAGGAGAAACCATCATTTCCGAAGTTGCTGCCAGATACATAAACTTCTTGTATTCTAAAATCGCAAGTTCCGTAAATGCATTTGTCCAGAAGTTTTCGTTAGCAAGACGTGTTGTGAATCCATATTCGCTGGGCGAACTATCAAAATCAAATTGAAGTATTTTGTACCAAAGTTCTTTATTCATATGGTTCTGCTATTTACGGGTAATTGAATATAGTTGACCCATTTTTCAAATTAGTTTTTATGTTACTAAAATAGTCATTATTTTTTTTAATAATTGTTAGCGTATTATTAATTCTTCGACTCCAATTTAATTATATTGTATAAAATAAAACAACCGCAAAGTCTTACACTTCACGGTTGTTCCATTTAGAAATTTTAATCTAAAATTGATTACTTCAATAAGTAACCGATTGCGCCTCCATCAACCAATAACTCAGTCCCAGTAATGAAACTTGCCTGGTCAGAAGCTAAGAAAAGAACCGCTTTGGCAATCTCTGATGGGTCGCCCATTCTTCCCAATGCGACAGATTTGGCAAATTCGTTCTGCATATCAAGGCTTGGAACTGCTTTGTCAAAACCTTCGGTTTTTGTAGGTCCTGGACTTACGATATTCACTCTGATTTTTCTTTCGGCTAATTCATTAGCTGCAATTTGAGCAATTTTATTGACAGCTCCTTTCGTTGCGGCATAAACACTTCCATACATCTGTGCAGTTGTAGCAACTGTCGAAGAATTGAATACTACCGAAGAACCTTCCGTAAAATGCGGAATCAATTTTTGTAAAGTGAAATAATAGCCTTTAACATTAGTATTGAATTGATAATCAAAATCTTCTTCCGTAGTCTGTTCAATTGGAGTAAAAACAGCTGTTCCTGCATTCAGAAAAAGAACATCTACTTTGTTTCCGCTTTCGACAACGTGTTTTTCCAATTCTGCAATTCCTGCTAAATTTGAAGTATCCGAAACTAAAGTTTTCAATTTTGGATTATTGATTCTTTCTTCTGCACTTTTAAGATTATCGGCATTTCTACCGGTAATCAAAACATTGGCTCCGGCTTCGATAAAAGCTTTAGCTGTTGCAAATCCTATTCCTGTGCTTCCGCCTGTGATAACTACGTTTTTGTTTGTGAAATTCATTTTGTAAATATTTATTGTTGTTTTTACAGAGCAAATGTATAACGGTTTAGTTACTTTTAGTAACTTTGTACCGAAAAATAACAGTAACAACGGTGTAACAAAGTAACAATATGGAGTGTCAGGCAAAAGATTTTCAGCAGGAATATAAAAAAGAAATGCGTGCAGTACAGGATTCTATGGATGTGCTTCACGGTAAATGGAAAATAGCAGTTATATCTTCAATCTGCTATTATAACAAGCGCAGATTTTCAGACATCTTGAATGATATCGACGGAATTTCCAACCGAATGCTCAGCAAAGAGTTAAAGGAGTTAGAATTCAACAAACTCATCCACAGAAATGTTCTGAACACACAACCTGTAAGTATAGAATATACACTTACCGACCACGGTAACACTTTGAAAACCATCATAAACAATCTTCACGAATGGGGAATTGAACATAGAAAGAAGATTGTGGAAGGATAACTTCAATGATTTGATAAGAAATAAGAACAACGTTAAATGTTCAAACAAGTTAAAAGCGTGTTTATCATTTTGATTGAGACAATGCAATTCTGTTGCCTTCTGTATCTTCAAACTCGGCAACGTACCCGATTCCATTATCGGTTTTAGGATACAGAACTTGTCCGCCGTTGGAAGTGGTTAGTTTCATCGTTTCATCAATATTTTCCGTCTCAAAGTAAATCAGAGCTCCGTCTTTCGTCGGCTTGTAGATTTCTCCTTTTGCTAATGCTCCGGAAATGCCAGAGTTTTCTTCAGCAAAAGGAAAGAGTGCCATTTCGTTATGGTCAATCGTTTCTTTGGCGAACTTAAAACTGAACACCGCCTCATAAAACCCAATGGCTCTATCAATGTCGGTAACTGGAATCTCAAAATAAATCACAGGGTTAGATTTCTTCAATATATTATTTTTTCGAAATCCGATAATTATGGATGTCAGCAATACTACAGAGTAAGCCCACATTAACCAAGACCCAAATGTTGCAGCGTTGCTTGATGGCATATTGGGGAAGATATTTTTAAAAAATTGAATCACAAAAGTGTCGATAATCATCCCAGGTAATACCAAAAGGACGCCTGCAGCTACATTTTCAAATCCGGATAGTTTGAATTTTTTGAAAGCAATAACAGAGATTAAAACCAATAGAGGTATTACTGCCAGGTATAAAATGGCAAGTATTAATGGCGATTCTGTAATAAAAAAATATTGTCCAGCAAAACGAAACGCCAAAGTAGCTGCGAGCCAAATTAAAAATCCTATACCAAGAAACAATGCGATAAATTGACTATTAGGTTTGTTCATTTTTTAAAATTTTAAAAGACTGATGCTGATGAGATAAGCTCTCAAATTTAAAAGATTTCTATATTTTCCTTAATGTCAGATGTCATATTATGATTAATTTTTACAAATAATAAAACCGCCTTTTCAAAAAGCGGTTCTATATTATTTTATTCCATTGGGGTGCAGACTTCTATCAGAAAACCATCGGGGTCTCTCAGGTAGGCAACGGTTTGTTCCCACGGTTTAGTCTTTGTTTTTTCTACAAGCGTGGCGCCTGCTGTTATTGCTTTTTCAATTGTCGCTTCCACATCATCAGTAGTGAAGCCAATCTCAATTCCAAATGCTTTGTTGCTCAATCTACTTTCCGTAAAACCATCAGATAGATTAGATTGTGCTAAAGTTACCGAGGCAAAAGCCAGCGTTGTTTCACCTACCAAAAGTTCACCGTAATCTTGGTCAGGCGTCACAAATTTTCTCGTGAAACCAAATCCGTTCTCATAAAACGAAACAGTTTTTTCAACATCCTGAACATACAGAATGGTATATGCAAATTTTATCATAACTCTAAAATAATAATTCTAATCTCATCATAACCCTCCAACTCTAAAAACCATCAAACCCTCCGGTTGTCTCATCGTTAGTTCGATTGATTTTTCGCAGTATAACGAAAATCTTTAAGGTTACCCAATTACTCCACAGTCACCGATTTCTTTGGAGAAACCGTACATTTACCATTATCAATATTCACATCGGCTTTCACTTCATAAGTTCCCGCTGTGCTATAAGTATGGGAAACAGTTCTGGCAGTGGTTGTTTTTTTGTTGCCATCCCCAAAATCCCAGTTGATAGAGCTTAATGTATTCTCTCCACTGTAGTGGATTTCGAAATCAACTTGTTTTACATTGCTTGTAGACGTCTGATGTTTCAAGGAAGTCAATATAGATTCCCCAACGCAATCAACTATAGCCTCTTCCGTTTTTCTGCAGGAATTTATACTTAAAAAAGAAATGAAGAAGAGAAATACATAAATAATTCTTGTTTTCATAAGTCTTATTGTATTAAAAAGTTTTTCTCACGGTCACATCCGGAGCTTCGCCTTGTGGTACAATGAAGATAGCATTGTCATTCACAGAGTCGCCGTTATCCAGATAATAGCTGGCGATTACAGGAATCACGAAGCTTTGGTATTTTCCGTCTTTCGTATATGCCCAGTACGTTACGTTGAGGTTTTGAGGTTTCAGTTTCAAAGCTAATTTCTTAGAGGTCAGTTTGGCGCCTGTGGCATTGATGCAGTTCAGTTCAGCAATCTCAATGTTGGTTGCTACTTGTGGAGCGTTGCTCATTCTTTGGTTAAAGTCTTTTCCGGACTTGTTCACTAGCGTTGCAGAGACTTTGTAGCGGTCATAGTTTTTGCCACTAGCCGTCACAGACTCTTTGTTCAGAATGTTGAAGGTCACCGCAAGTCCGTCGATGTCAACCGTTTGCCCATCAGTGATTTTTTGTGCGCCAAGGCTGGTAAACACTATTGATAATAGAGCAGGGATTAGTTTTTTCATAACAGGCTATTTTTAAAATGGATATTCTTTATAGTTATTTTCAGGGAAGATTACTACAGCTTGTTCACTTGGTTGTTTAGAAGACTTAGGCAGCACCGACGGATTGGACGGATATTTTCCGTCTTTGTAAACCAGCGCTTTCCATTGGTTGCCATTTTGGAGATACAGCACGTTCCATCCGTTTTCTGTTGTGGAATCAGCATAGATGGGCGGTCTTGTAACCGTGAATTTCGTGATTGGTTTCAGATGTTCATCCAACAAAATCATAGAGCAACCACCACTGCCACAGAAATAAGATGTTGAAAAACCCACGAAGATTTCCTTTTTACCATCGCCGTTGAGGTCGATTTGCTGGTAACGGAATTTTCGCTCGTTCATCCCAATCGTTTTTAGGTCGGCTGGAGTAAGGTATTCGTTGGCGATGTAATGTGCAATGTTCTCGGCAATAGCATCCTGATTGGTATGCTGGGTATTAGGCTTTGCAGTCAGGCTGTCACTCAGAGAGAGTTTCTGAGGCTCGGGCGAAGGCTTGGTGTCCATTTTACTGCAACTGAATAATGACATCGACACCAGAACTAAGGTCTTGATTATGATACTGTTTTTCATAATACTAATTTATTCCTCTAAGTTACATTTATTATCTTATTTCATTGATGTCTAATGTCATATTAGCATTAATTTTTACAAATAATAAAACCGCACTTTGAGAGAGCGGTTTTATGAGATTGATGTCGTGGATTTTTATCCGTGACTTTGATTGTTTTTATTCTTTCGAGAATTCTTTACTTTTAGTGACTTTCGGGATATAGATAAGGTAATCATAACCCTTTATAACTCTCGATAGGTAAACATCATCTATTTTTAGCTTGTTTTGCAAAATAGATTTCTTTAGAGGTCTTAAATCAAAGCAGTACCATTGTTCATCTTTTGCCACATTTAGAAAAGATTTAAAACTACTGTCATCATCTCTGTCTCCTTTTCCAACAATCATTAGGTGTAACGATTTTCTATAATTAGCCTCTTCAATATTAGAGATGAGGTTACCAATATCATAAATATCAGTTTTTGTTAATATCGTTTCGCCTTTTGGAAGATGGTTCGCACCAAATTTGAAAAGATTCTTTTTATTTTTCCAATCAGGCAATTGGGTTAGTAAGATATTTTTCAGCAGTTGAATCCTTAAGGGATGATTTCTTTTAGTATAAATCTCTCTACTTAGCTTCATGTCTTCAATTTCTTTTCGCTCTTTGTCAGAAAGTTTTAGCGTCAGTAATAAGTCTATTTTTTGAAGACAATCTTCAGAGAGCAGGTAGTATTTTTCAAGACCCTCTTTAGATGCAGCGAGTTTCGAATTATGAAGCATTTGCTCATAGACCTCAATCGCTTTTTTGTTTTTCGAAGCTTCTTTTAAGGTTGAAATAATCATTTGGTCTGCAGAAACGCTAATCTGTTCTACACCATATATTTTGGTATTGCGCTTAACCAAATCCTTAACCAAAGCAAATTCGGGTTCGTGCTCCAGAAAAGAAAAGTTGGTACTATATTCTTTAACAAAAGAATTGAGTTTTTCAGCAGGTAGATATTTAATTTTGGTTTCGATTATATCTATGGAATAAGGGTCAACTTCAAGAAAATAATTGTCAAACTTAACCTCATTGATAACAGCATTGGTAAAATAAGGAACTTCGTTTGTAAAATGCGTTTCTCCCAACAAAACAGAGTTAGATTGTTTTATTTCGCCTAGCAAAACATCCCATCCTTTTCCCTGAAATGAAATGTTTTTATCAGTTTGGAATGCGAAACCATTCTTTTGAACTAAACTGTCAAGGACTCTATTTTGAGCATAGTTGTAATTTGTAATAAATGATGTAATAAGTAATAATGTTAATTTTTTCATTTTATGGTTATCGAATTTGTATTGTAATAATGTACAGTTTTTTCCTTGCTACAAGACGTTTTGGGCTAAATTAATTCTATTTTTCGTTTTAACCAAATTCTCACAAATAAACACTAATTTTTAAATTAAGTCAAATTCCCAAATCTGATATGATTATTTCAACAACAATTGATACTTTAATTGAACCTCATTATCTTCTGGCTCTTTTTCAAGGTGTAACTTTAGATATTCAATAGCTTTTTCTTTTTGACCTGATACCCTGTACGCCTCACTGATGTAATAATAGCTATTGGTTGAGTTGGGAAAAAAGTGAAGATTCAACTTAAACAAATCGATTGCCTGATTGGTCTTTTTTTCGAACAAGAACTTATAGCCATATCTTTCAATCAGATTTTCTCTTAATGAATGTTTCTTGGAATTTTGTTCTATTACTTTAATGCCAGCTTCATAACCTTTGTTGGATATGGTCTTGATGATATCTTTAGTGTAAAAGAAATTTTCAATGGATGGCGTTGAACCTACCAATTGTTTTTTAATCAGATTACTCGCTTCCCAATAATTTTCGACCTCTCCATTGGTTAGAATCACGACAGTGTAGCCCAAATCTGGATAAATCATCAGTTCGCAAGCAATCCCATCGTGTCCGCCGGTATGTCCAAAGATGCGATGCCCGTTGATTGTGTTTTCTTCAAATCCGTAACCATACATTCCTTCTCTGTACTTCACTTTGCCTGATGTACAAAGAGCTATGTTTTCTTTGCTCAATAAAATATTGTTTTGCAAAGCATTGGCGAAATTCAGCAAATCGTCAACTGTTGAATAGCCACCACCAGCAGGCGTTCCTTTGGCTAGATTTGAGTAAATATTATTTTTCCATTGCCCCGGTTCTTCCAATGACATTGTGTAACCGATAGCCAAATTTGGAATCGCATTATCCAATTCGTAAGCATCCGTATTCATCATTTTTGCAGGTTTGTAGATATGTTCTTTTACGAAATCAAAATAATTTTGACCCGACACCTTTTCAATAATTAATCCTAAAACCATATATCCGGAATTGCTGTAGTAGAAGTCGCTACCCGGAGCAAAGGCTAGTTTTTTATCAGCAAATAAAGGAAGGTAATCAGAAACTGTTTTGAATTTTTCTTTTGCAAGCTTGTCATAATCCTCCCAAAAACTGCGCATCCCCGAAGTGTGCGTTAACAATTGATGGATGGTCACAGAGTCGGCAACCGTTTTATTGGGATAATCAGTGAGATATTGACCTACTTTATCCTGAAGTGAAATTTTCCCGGATTCCACCAATTGCATAATCGCCATTGCAGTGAACATCTTGTTGATAGAAGCTAAATTAAACTTCGTGTCTGGTTTATTTTTAACGCGGTCCGGCAAATTGGAAAAACCAAACGCTTCTCTATAGATGGGTTTGCCTTCTTTTGCAATGAGAACAACCCCGCTTAGGTTATTTTCTTTTTCAAGAATTTTTAAATGAGACTTTATTGGATTAATAATGCTTTCCCGATTTTGTGATTTGACCACAATTGGTTGTAAAAGAATTACGAAGAAGATGGCTGTAATAAGATAGATTTGACGGATTGTCATTGGGATTAATTTATGATTAAGTGGCAAAAATACTTTAATCAACAAACGAAAAATTGTACAAACGTAAACCCATCTATAAAAACAGCCAGTGAATTTGTTTTTTTTCCAGCGCTGTTGTTTTTTCAAAGAAAACCTTGGGAGAAAACCCTGTCACAGATTTGAATTCCCTTGTCATATGCGACTGGTCAAAATAATCAACACTATAGGCAATATCCGTTAAGTTGTTTTTTGCTCTATCTGATGAATATTGGTTAACCGCATTTCTGAATTTTAGTATCTTTTTGAATTCAGATGGTGTTTTACAGATATGTCTGCCAAAGTGTTTGTTCAATGTGGTGCGCGAAATAGCATTTTTCTCGCATAGTTCTGTAATGGTTACAGCATCATTTTCATCACACATCATTTCGGATAAAACGGTATCAAGGAAACTGTGCTGAAATCCTATTAATTTGGATAACCAATACCTTTCAATAGCTTCAATTTTTTCGGTGTCATTTTGCAAAGAAAGAATGTCAATCATAGCTTTTCTATAATCTTCAAAAGGTGCAAATTCAGAAAAGCTGGAGCTGTTATAATGGTTCAATTCCTTCTCCAAAAATGCATTAATCGCCAACGGTTTAAAATAGATGGTGATTTCGTTTATTTTCCCTTCGTACTGCACATAGACCGGCTTATTGAAATCGGATACTAAATTGGTTTCCACTTTATTATCATCACATTCCCTGATGATTAATTGATTGCCTTTATTAATCGATTTTGATTTTTCACTGATTGAAACAATGGTAAAAATGGATGGGAAAGTGATGTATTTGGCAGGTTCTTCTTCAGCTGTATGGGTGAGTATATAAATACTTTCTATGTATTTTTTAAGTAAAAGATGGGAAGGGGAAAAGACTTTTATTTTCATAGGTTATGCTAGAGCCGGACTAACTTTTTTGTAAATATATAAAATTGGATTCATCGCTGTGTAAGCCTTCAGTTCGTATCCTGTTTGATTGTGACGCTTGCGCAAACTCAGAAAATACCAAACAAAATGAACCCAAAAGGGGTTCAATCCCAATAGCCGTAAGTGCAACCTACGGAACATATAAGCGCAAAAAAAAGAACCCGATAGGGTTCAATAATTTTAATATCTATTCTTATAAAAACACAGAGTGAATATATAGAATGATTATCTTGATAAAAGTAATCCAATTAACATTCCTATTGCACCATCTCCACCTTTTTGATAGCGGAGAAATTGCAACTCATCTTTAGAAAGATTGAATTTTTCAGAAACAGCATCATCCACATCGCCGTAAACAAAATTTTGCAATGACTTTTTGGGAACATCTAATTTTTTCTCAATTCCAATGGTCACATTTCCATAAACCAATTCTTGTAGGTCATTTTCATCAATATTGCATTTTAAAGCGATAGCCTTGAAACTCATTGTTTTTTATTTTAAGTTCTAAATTTAATTAATTTTTGGTGTGAAATTTTTGTCGCTAACGTTTTGCTATTTTATTGGGAAAAGTGTAGTTTCTCCTCTCGCTGGTGTGAGCCTCTGGCTCGTATCCATTATCGGCTTGCGTTTGTTAATGCTTCATATTTCCTCATAAAGAACAAAAAAAATCATCTACAAAATCAAAATCCAAGTCATATTCTATTGCAAAATAGCCAACAGGCTTTTCGTATTGAAAAATGGGTGTTTTGAAGAGATGAAAATCTAATTGAGATTTTTCATAACTAATGTCGTCAATATTAATTTTAAGATTCTTATCTCTGTAGGCTATATCATCACAATTGATTTCAAAGATTTTTTTAAGTTCATTTTTAATATCATACTTTTCTATGTAATCCTTGATTTGATTGGTAGTTGTCATAATATTGCAATGGATATCTTATGGCTTATGTGATGTCGCGGATTTGTAATTAATTTCTAATATTGTAAAAGCACAGATTATAAATCCACGCTATCAGGTGAATTACTACTGTTGAACCTTGCACAAAAGCTCAATCGACGAACTTCAGACCGCTAATTAATCCAACTTTCTAATAGATGTCTGACAAAGAAAGCTACCAAAGTTGTCAAGATTGTGAACGAGATTTTTGTAAATAACTTTTTTGTTATTTTACCATTGACTTCTTTAGCTTCTACAACTGCATTTTCATCACCTTTACTAATTTCAAATTGGCTAATACCTTTGTATTCATCTATTTTTTTGTCAGTCCATCTTGCAAATTTTTTACCTACCATTGAACCAATGAAGAAAATAGTTAAAAAGATGATTAAAAGTAGTTGTATATTAGAAATTGTTAATTCAGATAAATTTGCAAAACTACTGAACGCCGCAAAATAATAATGATATACAATTAAAAATACTATTGGAATAAAATTATGAACTATACCTATGATTAAATCTTGATATTTAATAAAGAATTTTTGTGCACCTTCTTCGTCTGGCAATTTTTGTAAGCCATCATACCAATTCGTAACTTTTTCAATTAATTCACCTGCAATTACTTGGTCAATAAAATCAACTTTCACTACACCAATTGCTCTTTTTTCTCGAAGTTCCACAGGGTCATCTGAATTAAATACAAGCTCCATCATATCTTTAGGAGAAATTGATTTTCCAACTCTAACTTTTAATGTATGACGTTGTGGGTTTTCATATTTGGGTAATTTTAGTGAAATATCCCAAGTAATTGAAACAGATTCTGTTTTATTATTAATAGTATTCCAATTTTCATTTTCGAATTCTGCCCAAGTTGAATAATCTTGAATTTTACCTTTCTCGAAAATTAAATTTATAGATGCAATTTGACCTATTAGATGATGGTTTTCTAGTTTTCTCTGAATTCTTGAATTCAAATCTCTTATTTCTGCTATTGTAATTTTTTTTCTACCTTCTAAAAGTTGAATTGATGTATCTGGTTGCATTCATCAAATAGAAAAATGATTTCATATCTGCTAATGAATACTTGTTTGCAATGGTCAGTTCATTATTAGTAGAATTCTTTGATTCGATAGAGTTTTCGTTCATAGATTATTGAAGTGAGTTTTTTAATATTATAGCTAACTTGTTTATATGTATAATAAAATCATACATATACATCCAAAAATAGACAGATAAGTATGATAAAATCATATATTATTTTCTTACCAAAAATACCAAAAAAACTAATAAATCATTTTGACTTCTTACAAACTTTTAGTTTTCGTATTGGTATGTATATCTAATGTCGCGGATTTGCAACCCATGATTAATAATTATCCTTGTTACAAAACGCATTCAAAAATGTTTCACCTACAGAGTCAGGTGTAACATATTTCATATCTACAAGATATTCTTTTGTATCGTAACTATTCAAAAGCTTTCCATCTTTCGAATAGATGTTCATTTGAAGCCATCCCAATTTTTTGGAATTACAATCAAATTTATGTAGTAATAAGCTAAACCCATCAATGTATTTTGCATCCATTGATTTTTTATTAGGATAATATTCAATTTTTTCAGAAACCTCTTTGATCCAAGCGGTATCATCTGTATTTGGCTTGTAGTAATATGAGGAATCATCATTTTCAGAAATCAATTTCCAATCCTGAGAATAGTTAAAAGTGAAAATGAAAAAAAATAGAGAAAATAGAAATTTAGTCATCGGGTTTTCAATAGGTTGTTAGTTTAAAACCAAAAATAAAGAATATCCTCAGATTCAGCAAATTAAATATTGTATTTAACATAATATTCAGTAATTAATTTAAAATTAAAAATATTAAACTTAACATAATGTGTTTTTAATTAAAAAATATAAACAAAGATTAATTTTGTATGAATAAAATATATAATTTAGAGATTCAAATAAATTATTAACCCTTTAAAAAATCACAAACGATGGCAGAAAGCAAGAACAACATCATCACACACGGTCTTAGTGGCAAAGTAGGCGACCTTATCGTCTTCAGTCAAAGAAACGGCAAAACCATTGTCTCCAGAGCGCCAAGAGAAAAGACAACAGAAGACACAGAGAATCAGAAAGAACATAAACGCAAATTCCAGAGAGCCATTCTCTATTCCAAAGGTGTAATGAGCAATCCGGATACAAAGGAAGAATATGAAGCAAAAGCAGACCGTTCCAGAGGGATTACAACCCACAATGTAGCGGTCGCAGACTTTCTCAATGCGCCGGATATAGATTCTATAGACGTTTCTGCCTACACCGGAAAAGTGGGAGATATCATTAAAATCGTAGCCTTAGATGATTTCGCAGTAAAAATGGTTACCGTAAAGATAGAGAACGGAGACGGTACCTTGGTAGAAGAGGGACAAGCTACGGATAATGGCGCAGAATGGATTTATACCGCAACAGAAAAAAATGCAGATTTATCAGGAGATAAGATCACGGTTACAGCAACAGATAACCCTGACAATATGACAGAGAAGTCCCAAGCTTTATAATGTCAAAAATAAGACTTAGGTAACGGAAAGGTAACGGCGATGTAACGGAAACCCCTTCCGAAAACCAACTGACAAAATGACAAAAGCCATCCAGATACGGATGGCTTTTTTAGTATTCTTATTTGATGAATCATCTATTGACCAAAGAAGATCAGTTAACAGTTCAACTCAACTATTGGTAGTCATTATTGCAAAACACATGGAAAAAACCTTCCCCCACAGAATCTGGGATGGCATAGTCCATTTCTACAACGTGTTTATTTTGCTGTAAACCTACCAGAAAACTGTCTTCTTTTGAGTACACATTCCTTTGTAGCAGACTTGTTTTTTTATTTTCACAGTCAAATTTCCATAAGGTCAATGTGTAGCCATCAATGATTTTCAATCCAGTAGATGTTTTTGGATAGTACTCCGTTTTACTTGATATCACTTTTATCCAAGCCGTATTTTCTGAATTAGGTTTGTAGTAAAAGGTATCAGTGTTGTTTTCAAAAATATATTTCCAGTCCTGCGCGCAGCTGAATGAAAATATGAAAAGACCTGATGCTAATAAAAGTTTGTTCATTTGGTAATTTTCAATTGGTTATTAATTTAGTTTCTTCAAAATTACAAAATATACTGATAATCAAGCAATTAATTTATTGATTTGTTGGATGTTAAATCAATAGCTCCAAATTAAATCCAAAAAACCAGTTAACATAATATGATTTAGGCCAATCATTCATCAAAGAATGTATTTGCATTAACAAAATATTTGTTCAACAAACTCAATGATTTAAAATGACAAAGACCACCCGAGTTTGGGTGGTCTTTCTGTTATAATTTAAGGTCTAAAGGATTAATTAATATGGCTTCGAGAACCTCAGCCTAACAAATACGAAACTTATCATTTATCATTTATAATTAATCATTAAAATCAGATTTTCTCATTCTTAATCTCATCCACTATCTCAGGATTCAATAGAGTAGAAGTGTCTCCAAAGTTCGAGAAGTCACCTTCTGCAATCTTTCTCAAGATTCTACGCATAATCTTCCCAGACCTCGTCTTCGGCAACCCAGACACAAACTGAACCTTGTCCAGTTTTGCAATTGGCCCGATTTGGTCAGAAATCAATTGATTGATTTCTTTTGCTAAATTCTCTTTGTTTCTTACTTCTCCAGATTCTTTCAATATTACGAAACCATACAATGCGCTTCCTTTGATATCGTGCGGGTAACCAACAATTGCGGATTCTGCTACCGCCGGATGTTCGTTGATGCTATCTTCAATCGGTGCAGTTCCAAGGTTGTGACCGGAAACAATCACCACATCATCCACACGACCTGTGATTCTGTAATAGCCAACCTCATCTCTCAAAGCTCCATCACCTGTGAAATATTTCCCAGGGAAAGCGGAGAAGTAAGTCTCCTTATACCGCTGATGGTCTCCCCAAATCGTTCTCGCAATCCCAGGCCAAGGAAAACGAATACAAAGATTTCCTGTTACTTGATTTCCTGTGATTTCGTTGCGTTTGTCATCCATCAAAACCGGCTGAACACCAGGCAATGGAAGTGTTGCATAAGTAGGTTTGGTAGGCGTAGCAAATGGAATTGGAGAAATCAGAATTCCACCGGTTTCGGTTTGCCACCAGGTATCTACGATGGGGCATTTTTTCTTTCCAACGTGGTCGTTATACCAATGCCAAGCTTCATCATTGATAGGTTCTCCAACCGAACCAATTACTTTCAAAGAACTAAGGTCGTGCTTCTCTACCCATTCCACACTTTCTTTCGCTAAAGAACGAATCGCAGTTGGAGCTGTATAAAATTGAGTGACTTTATGCTTCTCAATCACTTCCCAGAATCTCCCTGCATCAGGAAAAGTCGGTATCCCTTCGAAGATAACGGTTGTTGCACCATTCAATAATGGACCATAAAGTATATACGAGTGACCTGTAATCCAACCGATATCCGCCGTACACCAATAGATATCATTCTCTTTGTAATTGAACACATTCTTAAAAGTGTAAGCCGTGTAAACCATATAACCTGCACAGGTGTGAAGCATTCCTTTTGGTTTCCCTGTAGAACCTGATGTGTAAAGAATAAATAATGGGTCTTCCGCATCCATAATCACCGTCACGAAATCTGCAGAAGCTTTGTCATAATACTCCGACATCCAGTGGTCTCTGCCTTCTTTCATCTTCACATCGTTGTGGGTTCTTTTTACAACCAAAACAGATTCTACAGTTGGTGTTTTTTCCAAAGCTTCATCCACGATGCTTTTCAGGTCAAGAACTTTATTACCTCTATAGCTTCCGTCTGAAGTGATGACCATTTTTGCTCCACAGTCATTCACTCTGGATGCAACGGCAGAAGCAGAAAATCCAGCAAATATCACCGAGTGAACAGCGCCCAACTTAGCACAAGCCAGCATTGTAACTGCCAATTCCGGAATCATCGGAAGGTAGATGCAAACTCTGTCGCCTTTCTGGATGCCCATTTCGCGCAGAACATTTGCTGTTTTATTAACTCTTTCGTATAAGTCATTGAAGCTGATATGCTGTGCTTCTTCTTTTGGGTCGTTGGGTTCCCAGATGATAGCTGTTTTATCACCTCTTACAGAAAGATGCCTGTCTAAGCTGTTTTTAGTAATATTAAGTTTGGCATTTTTAAACCATTTGATGTTGGCTTCCTCCATATTGTAATCCACGACTTTGGACCAACGCTGATACCACACAAAATTCTCATCCGCTACTTTGTCCCAAAACTTCTTAGGATTCTTGATTGACTTTTTGTACTCCTTGAAATAATCCTGTAAATTCTGAATGTGATAATTTCTCATATTATTAATATTTTTAATTTTAAAATCTTTGTTCTTGTTTCTTTTGCCTTTATTCTTGTTTCTTATTATCCAAGCATTTCCTCAATCTGTTGAATCAACTTCTTGATGGAGTAGGGTTTTGTAACATACGCATCTGCACCTAACTCCAAACCTTTTTCGATATCTTTCGGATTGGTTTTTGCACTTAGGAAAATCACTTTGGTGTGGTTGAGATTTTCCATTGTCTTTATTTCGTTCAATGTGCTATAGCCATCGAGATTTGGCATCATAATGTCGAGTAAAATGACATCTGGGGTTATAGTTTTCAATAAATCCAAAACTTCAGTTCCGTCTCGTGCTATGAAAACTTCATAACCTTGTTTCCTGAAACTGTATTCCAAAGACATTAGGATTTTGTGTTCGTCGTCTGCTATTAATATTTTTTTCATTTTGTTTTTAATTATTTGATGGAAGTTTCAATACAAAACTCACTCCTAAACCATTGTTTTCTGCGGAAATATTCCCTTTATGCGCTTCCATTATCTTTTTGCAAATTGCTAGTCCAAGCCCGCTTCCCAGAGGTTTTCTGATATTCTGATTTCTGGATTGGTAAAACTTATCGAATATCAGATTGAGGTCATCTTCTGAGATTTGTTTTCCTGTATTGAAAATTCTTATAATCAATTGATTGTCTTTTTTCTGGAACTTAGTCTGAACTGTTCCTTGTTCGTCGGTAAATTTCAAAGCATTTCCTAGAATATTCTGGAAAACCTGAATCAATCGTGCTTCATCATATTCAAACTTGGTTTCTGTTAAAAGATTGACTTCGCTCAGATGAATATTCTTTTGGTGTAAAAGATGACTGATTGGATTTAGTGCTTTTTGATAAGTTTCAATGATGTCATTGGTTTCGATATTCAAAGCGATTTCGCCGTGTTCTAGTTTGTCAAGGTAAAGGATGTCATTAATAATTTCATTTAATCGGTCAGATTCTGTAATGATATTATTGAGGAATTCTCTCTTGATTTCTAACGGAATATCATCGTCGTCAGCCAAGATTTCCCCAGCAGAACGAATCGCGGTAATCGGTGTTCTCAATTCGTGCGCTACAGAATCCAAAAAATCATCTTTCTGTTTGTCTTTGAAGATGAGGTTTTCGTTGGCAGAACTTAGCTCGTTAGACAATTGTCTTAGTTCTCGACTTTGTTCGGTTAGTTTTTTATTAAGACTAATATTTTCTTTGGATTCCTCGAGGATTTCCAAAACTTCTTTTAAAGAAATTTTATCTTCGTAAGTCACACCTTCAATCAGGATTTTTGCAGAAGCCGTTCCGATTCTTCCAGACAAAAGATTTTCTGAGAATTTAATGAATCTCGCATCTGCAGTTTCGGTTCTCGTATCGATGTTGTATTTGAGATTGAAAATCCGCATTGCTTGTTCGGTTTTCTTTTCGCCAAGGAATTTGACCAAAATATTTCTGATGTCAGAAACATAAGCTTTCCCTCGCCAGATAAAAGCATTCTCGTGATTTTGAATGTATCTGTCAACATCAACATAGATTTCGGCAAAATTTCTTTCTCGATAATCGCCTTTTTGACTTACAGAAATAACAGTAAACAAAATCATATTAACCAAAATCGACCAAAAGAAAACCTGAGAAATACTATCTAAATAAGGAATGTTGAAAAAGCTGAACCAATTGTACATTTCTATCAAAAATCCTTTGAATTCCTGATTGTAAGAGAAATAATACTGCGGAATAATCAATCCAAAATAACAAATAATCAAACCGCCAATCAATCCGAAAACGGCTCCTTTATAACTTCCTCTTCTCCAAAAAATCGCTCCGAAAAATGAAGGCCCGAGTTGAGAAATTACAACAAAAGAAATCAATCCAACCGAATATAAACTGTTCTGTAAAATGAAAAATTTATAAAAAATAAAAGCGGTGACAATCAGAATGAAAATGCTAATTTTTCTAATATTAGTAATGTTTTTGGTGTTTTTTATATCATTATCAGATTTGAATTTATCCAGCCAGCCATAAGGAATAATAAGGTTATTGGACAACATAATCGATAAAGTAATACTCGAAATAATAACCATCGAAATGGATGAACTCAATCCGCCAAGAAAAACCAAAACAGTAATCAATTGATTACCGAAATGCTGAGGAATCAAAATCGAATAAAACTCAGGATTAACAGAATGTCCATCAAAAATAATCCGTCCACCCCAAGCAATCGGAAATACAAAAACATTGAAAATCAAAAGATAAAGCGGGAAAAACCAAATCGCCGTTTTCAGGTGTTTTTCTTGTCTATTCTCAACAATTGTCGTGTGAAATTGTCTCGGTAAAAGGAAAATCGCTGAAGCAGAAATTAGACTTAAAATAATCCAATTAATGCTTCCTTCCAATCCCGAAAATGTATTTTTAGCTTTGAAATCAGAAAACTGACTTGCCTTTTGATAGATGTCGGAAAATCCGTCAAAAACGAAAAAGGTTACGAAGATTCCAAGAACAATTAGAAAAATTAATTTCAGGAAGCTTTCCAGCGCAACAGCAGAAATGATTCCCAATCTTTTTTCCGAAGCATCCACATAACGCGTTCCGTAATACGAAGAAAAAAGAGCTAATAAAACTACAACATAAGTCGCATTGTCGGTAAATAAATCTTTAGAAATTGGTGTTTTTGTGACTAAATGGAAAGTCTCGGAAATCGCTTTAATCTGAAGTCCAATATAAGGAATAATCCCAAAAATGCACACCAAAGTGATAATCGCTCCAAACGAACGACTGTTTCCGTAACGCAGAGAAATAAAATCCGCAATACTGCTGACTTTGTTGATTCTCGCGATTCGGATGATTTTTCGATTGATATAAATCCAAGCTGGAATAATGATAATAGGACCAACGTAAATCGGAAGGTAATCCAGTCCGTCATTCACGGCAACGCCGATACTTCCGTAATACGTCCACGCTGTACAATAAACCGCCAGCGACAATGCGTAGATGTAGGGATTGTTCACCCAAATCTTGCTCTTCTTTTTTTCTGCGCGATGTGCCACGAGGAAAAGAAGGGCGAGATAGAGAATTACAACTGCAAATAAGGCGTAGCTATTCATCGTATTTTTTGAAAATGACAAACGAAATGATAATAGAGAGCATCCACACTCCGAAGATGTAGATGTAAATTATCGGAAAACCGAACAATTCTTTCTCGCTGTTGAACAAAAGAATCATCGGAGCGCTGAATAAGATAAATAATCCAAAGCTCAGGAGAATCAGTTTTTGTTCGTGTCTCTTTTTCATTGTTAATTTTAAAACCACACAAAACAAAATTTGAAATGTGTGGTTTTTGTAATTATAATTTAGTGATTTGTTTACAATTTTTCTTCGGAATAATCGCCACTCAGTGCATAATACCCGAATACACCTAATCCTCCTGAAACAATTGGCAATAGGATAAATACAATGATAATCCCGAATACCAAATCTTCCTGTTTTCCTGATGTCAGTTTAGGAATTCCCATTATTGTCAGTCCGAAGTAGAGGACTACCAATGCGAGTAGAATCCAAACGATACCTAATATTTTTTTTAATCCGTCCATTTTTTGTTTGATTTAAAGTTAATTAATAATTCTGGATTTAGTCGTGAATACTATTGTTTTTACGTTTCAAATAGATTAATCCGATGATGAGACAGACTGCGGCAACGCCAATCGGATACCAAAGTCCTTCCAAATACCAGCTTGTGTGTCCTGCATCTTTTGCGGTGGTTACGAGATAAGTCGCAACTGCAGGTAACAATCCACCGAATACACCATTTCCAATGTGATAAGGCAGTGACATCGATGTATAACGGATTCTGACAGGGAACATCTCAACCAAGAACGCCGCAATAGGACCATAAACCATCGTTACAAAAATCACCTGAATAAAGACTAAGAATATAAGATACCATTTGGTGTCGTCTGTAATTTTGATAGATTGTGTCACTTTTGGAGCTTCAGCTTTTCCGTCTTTCATTACAGGACCTGCGGGAGACCAATGTACAACGCTGTCTTTTTTCGCCAAAGTTCCGTCTGTGTAAGCAACTTCTTTATGGAAAGTAATTAAGCTGTCTGTTGCAATCTTGTTGTGAACTTTTGCTGTTCTTGCTTCTGTGATACCGCCTGTTGCGACTACTTTTTCTGAAGTATTCAAAGATTTGAACATTGCGGTGTAAATCGGTCGATAAGCAAAAATAGCGATTAGCATTCCAGTCATCATCACAGCTTTTCTTCCTACTTTATCTGATAACCAACCAAAGAATACGAAAAATGGTGTTCCAAGAAGTAAAGCAATTGCCATTAAAGAATCGACTTGAGTTCCTTCGATGTTCATTACTTTCTGCATAAAACTCATCGAGTAAAACTGTCCTGTGTACCAGATAACACCTTGTCCCATCGCTGCTCCGAAAAGTGCTAACAAAACGAATTTAAAATTAAATCTATTTCCAAAACTTTCTTTTAATGGATTAGTAGAAGTTTTTCCTTCACTTTTAGCTTTGGCGAAAAGAGGAGATTCTTTCATATTCTTTCTAATGAAATAAGAAACAACTACCATCAAAATTGAAATCCAGAACGGAACTCTCCATCCCCAAGTATCAAAATCTTCTGCAGAAAGTGAGGATTTTGTCAATAAAATCACAACCAACGAAATGAATAAACCAACTGTCGCTGTTGTCTGAATCCAAGATGTCCAATAACCACGTCTGTGAGGTTGCGCATATTCTGCAACATAAGTCGCTGCGCCTCCGTATTCACCTCCAAGTGCTAAGCCTTGTAAAAGTCTAAGGATTAATACTAAAAGTGGTGCCATAAAGCCAATCGTCTCATAACTTGGGATACATCCGATAAGGAATGTCGAGAATCCCATTATCAAAAGCGTTACAAGAAATGTATATTTTCTTCCAATGATGTCGCCTAATCTTCCGAAAAATAAAGCTCCAAAAGGTCTTACAACAAAACCTGCTGCAAATGTTGCTAGGGTTGATAAGAAAGCAGCTGTTGGATTGTCGGCTGGGAAGAATTTTGTCGCCAAAACTACAGCTAAACTTCCGAAAAGGTAAAAGTCGTACCATTCGATAAGGGTTCCGAGAGACGATGCCATAATTACCTTCCAAATGGTGCGGTTTTTCTGCTTGTCGCTCAGGTTTTCGTACTGTTCGTGATTTGAATCGCTCATTTTATATTAAGATTTGATGTTAAACGTTTTTATAAATAAATCTGGAATTGAAGAATGAATTCGCCTTTAGATTTTGGTTCAGCAGAAGCACTTGTGTAAGTTGGTCTTGTTGAATATTGAGTCGTCAATTTTGCGTGATGACCATCAATGAACCAATTCGCTCCGATATCAAATTGCGAAGAAGAATTCTCCAAAGCTTTGAAATTCTTATTCGTATAAGCCGCAAAAGGCTGAATTCTGATTTTCGGTTTATCAGCATTGCTTGGTAGAAGTAAACCGGCTTGCAAATAGTAGATATTTCCGCTTCCAATCATTGGTTGAAGATTTCCTGCGCCAGCAATTGCTTTGTCTCCGATGAAATTTGGGTCGTTTGAACCAACGTTCATAATTCCTAGATTTCTCAGATAATTCGGTCCGAAATTGTAATTGTAAAAGCCTGCGTAAGCAGAAAGCGCCATTTTGTTTTTAGCGTTTCCAATCGGAAGGTCTGCAAACGCATCAATCGCGTAAAGTGCAATGTCGTGTTTCTCGATTTGAGAATTGACAGATGTTCTTGTTCCATCTTTCTGATGATAAAAACCGGCTCCTAGATTGAAAACTTTTTTAGTTCCCAGATAAGACCCAACTTTGAAAGGTAAAAGATTGGATTCCGAGTCAAGGAATTGATATTCCACGTAACCGGCTTTTGAAAATTCAGGATTTCCATTGTTGTCAACTGCGACTCTCGCTGCTGGATTTGTAACGTCAACAGGCGCAAGATTTGTTGCAAAAGGTTTATTTAAGCTGAATCGATATTCGAATTTACCATATTTTCCTTTCGCAAACATTCCCATTTGTCTGGCGAATTGGTCAGAATTATCAATCAAAGGCCAAGTGAAAATCGGAGAATCTACAGTCAGGAAATTAAGCGTCGAAGCCATTGTCATTCTGGAAAGTCCCATATAATAATGAAGTCCAGCTCCCAGACTCAAACTGAATTTTCCAGCTTCTCCAGGTAAAACAACTGCATATTCGTTCCAGGCATCGTGAAAAAACATTTGTGGCTTTTTACCATTTCCATAACCACCAGTTCCTGTAGAACCTGAACCGCCACCATTGATAAAAGTTTGATTATTAATTCCGAAATGCATCAAAACCATATATCTTTTGGTAATTTGTGCATAGGCGAGTGCTCTCAGTCGGCGGTTTCCAATGTTCCAGGAATTTTTGGTAGCTTCGTCAGAAACCATCGTTCCAGGGTTCATTTCTGTATTTCTTAACCAGATTTGGTTCCAAAGAATAAATCTTACATACTTGTCGCCTTCTGGATTCAGGTTTAATTTCAAACCATTCCCGTAATCAGGCGAACCTTGCGAATATAGAGAAGAGCTGATTAAAGCTAATCCTATAAAAGTGAGAATTTTCTTCATAGATTAATAATAATTTGGTGTTTATTTTGTGATTGCCAAATTGTTATTAATATTTTATTTACAAAAATTTAATATATATTAATGCTAAGTATATAGTTATTAGTTTTTAATTATGAATTATGAGTGAATATTTGATGGTTTAATTTTAAATAATTTATAACTCATAACTGATAATTCATAACTGAAAAGTTTACTTTTTGAATCTTTCCCATTTGATTAACATATATTTGTCAGCAAATTGAGTGATAATTAATCCGGAATTTTCAAGATTATTCTCTTGTGATATATATTCTATCAATTCATTTTGTTTCAATACTTTATAAACCGGATGGAATTCTGAGTGTGGAGGCCTTGTGATATTATATTTCTTAATCCAGGAACTAATACTCACGTGAGAAACACCAATAATTCTTTCAATTTCTCGGAAGCTTAATCCTTCAAGATAAAGTTGTAAAGCTTTGGTTACATAATAGTCATCAATTTGTTTTCCTAATTTCTTAACCGTAAAGTAATAGTTGCAGTTCTTGCAGTAGAATCTTTGTTTTCCTTTGATAATTCCGCTTTTGGAAACGTTTTGGTTATTGCATTTAGGACATTGATTTTCCATAACTATACCTTTTTAGCAAATATATAATAAATTAGCAATATTTGAATTTAATCTAAAGATAATATTATTGTTAAAATAAATTTAACAGATAAAATTATCTTTTTAATTTGGTTTATAAAGATAATTATTTTTAGTTTTGCATCTTAATTTAGATAATATCAATGAAATTAGAAGTTTCTTCAGAGAAACATTTGGTTTATGTAGAAGAAATCAGAAACGAAATGGAGGATTCCGCAAAAAAACGCGGAACTGGTATTGCAAAACGTTCTTCAGAATATCTGAGCAAAAAAATCTCGGAAGGCAATTCCATTATAGCAATTGACGAAAATGGAACCTGGGCGGGCTTCTGTTATATAGAGACCTGGACAAACGGTGAATATGTCGCCAATTCTGGATTGATAGTTTCTCCTCAATTTAGGAATGCTGGATTGGCAACTCAGATTAAAGAAAGAATTTTCCAATTATCACGTGAGAAATATCCAAATGCTAAAATTTTTGGATTGACAACTGGAATGGCGGTAATGAAAATTAACAGTAGTTTAGGTTACAAACCAGTTATTTATTCTGAACTGACTCAGGACGAGCAATTTTGGAATGGTTGCAAAAACTGTGTGAATTACGAAATTCTGATGATGAAAGAACGTAAAAACTGTCTTTGTACAGCGATGCTTTTCGCTCCGGAAAATCTGAATAAAGAGAAAAAGAAAAATTTTGAATCAATAAATAACAACAATGAGTAAGAAAGTAGTTTTGGCATTTAGTGGAGGTTTGGATACTTCCTATTGCGCAAAATATCTGAGTGAAACTTTGGGTTACGAAGTTCACGCAGTCACGATTAATACAGGAGGTTTTGATAAGGAAGATGAGGTTTCGCTTAAGGAAAAAGCGAAAAAATTAGGCGTGGCTTCTTACAGGTTTGTTGATGCTTCGGAGAAATATTATAATGATTGTGTTAAGTATTTGATTTTTGGTAATGTTTTGAAAAACAATACTTATCCGTTGTCTGTAAGTGCTGAAAGAACGATTCAGGCGCAGACGATTGCTGAGGTTGCTTTGGAAATTGGAGCGGATGCGATTGCGCACGGAAGCACAGGTGCGGGAAATGACCAAGTCCGTTTTGATTTGATTTTCCAAGTGATGTGTCCGAAAATCGAAATCATTACACCAATTCGTGATTTGAGTTTGTCGCGCGAAGATGAAATTCAGTTTTTGAAAAATCACAATTACGAAATGGATTTTGAGAAAGCAAAATATTCTATTAATAAAGGACTTTGGGGAACTTCCGTTGGTGGAAAAGAAACTTTGACTTCGCAGAATTACCTTCCGGAAGAAGCGTTTCCATCACAAATCGAGAAAACAGAACCATCTCAATTGGAAATCGAATTCAAAAACGGAGAATTGTTTTCTGTGAATGACGAGACGTTTTCTCATCCGGTTTTAGCGATTCAGAAGATTGAGGAACTGGCTTCGCCTTATGGAATCGGTCGTGATATCCACGTTGGAGACACGATTGTCGGCATCAAAGGTCGTGTCGGTTTCGAAGCTGCTGCGGCATCAATCATCATCAAAGCGCATCATTTATTGGAGAAACACACTTTGTCAAAATACCAGCAGACAATAAAATCGCAGTTGTCAGATTGGTATGGAAACTGGCTTCACGAAGCACTTTTTCTTGACCCTGTGATGAGAAATATCGAGTCGTTTTTGCAAGATTCTCAGAAAACTGTGAATGGGAAAGTTTTCATTACGCTTCATCCATATCGTTTCATTTTAAATGGAATCGAATCTGATAATGATTTGATGTCTTCAAAATTCGGAAGTTATGGCGAAGAAAATCTCGCGTGGAGCGGAGAAGATGTGAAAGGTTTTACAAAAATCCTCAGCAACTCGCTCAACATCTATCATCAGGTCAATAAATTGAATTAAAAACAACGAACTCGAAGAGTTCAATATTAATAGCCGTAGGTGAAACCTATGGAATGAAAATTAAGAAAATAAATGAAAAAATCAGTCGGAATCATCGGAGCCAACGGTTACACAGGAAGTGAACTTGTTCGATTGCTGGCTTTTCATCCGAATATAGAATTAAAGTTTTTGTTTAGCCGTTCCAATTCCGGGGTTAAGATTTCGGATTTGTATCCGGATTTGGAATCGGTTTGTGATTTGGTTTTGACGAATAAAATTTCACAAGTTGACATTCTTTTCCTTTGCCTACCTCACAAAGAAAGTCAGAATTGGCTGAACGAAAATTCGGTGTCGGATGAAACTTTGATTATCGATTTAGGAAACGATTTCCGATTGGAAGGAGAATTCAAAAACAGAAATTTCATTTACGGTTTGCCGGAAATTTATTTCAGAGAAATCCAAGGTTCGAAAAGTATTGCCAATCCTGGATGTTTTGCGACTGCAATTCAGTTGGCGTTATTGCCTTTAGCAAAAGAAAATCTATTGAAAGATGTTTACACAACAGGAATCACAGGTTCAACAGGAGCAGGACAATCTTTGCAAGCAACAACGCATTTCACTTGGCGAAATGATAATATTTCGGCTTACAAAACTTTAAATCATCAGCACGTTGATGAGATTTTGAAGCAAGTCAATTCGCTGAATAATCAGGAAGTAGAACTCAATTTTGTTCCTTGGCGAGGGGATTTTGCTAGAGGGATTTTCACAAGTTCTATTATCGGATGTGATTTGGAATTGGAAACAATTTATGCTTTATATAAAGACTTTTACAAAGATTCGCCTTTTGTGAAAGTTTCAGAAAAACCGATTGATATGAAACAGGTTGTTAATACCAATTTCTGTGTTATCCAAATCGAAAAACAAGGAAGCAAAATAGCAGTTCATTCCGCGATTGATAACCTTTTGAAAGGTGCATCCGGACAAGCTGTTCAAAATATGAATATCGCCAATGGCTGGGAGCAAAATTTAGGATTAAATCTAAAACCTTTAGCATTCTAAATTTTGCGACTTAAAAGCAGTTAGAAAATAAAAAATCTTTGCGCTCTTTGCGTTAAAAATAAAAAATGTAAAATGAATTTATTCAACGTATATCCGCTTTTCAACATCAATCCGGTAAAAGCTCAAGGTTCTTTTCTTTGGGACGAAAACGGACAGCAATATCTCGATTTTTATGGAGGTCACGCCGTGATTTCCATTGGTCATAATCATCCACATTATGTTGAGAAACTGAAAAATCAATTGGAGAAAATCAGTTTTTATTCCAATTCTGTGGAGAACAAAATTCAGGAAGAATTAGCTAAGAAATTGGGAGAATTATCGGATTACGAAGATTACTCATTGTTCTTGTGCAATTCCGGAGCGGAAGCGAATGAAAACGCTTTGAAGCTGGCTTCATTTCATAATGGGAAAAAGAAAGTCGTTTATTTCTCCGAATCTTTTCACGGAAGAACTTCGGCCGCAGTTGCGGTTACAGATAATCCAAAAATTTTAGCACCAATCAATGAATCGGAGAATTTCATCAAATGCGAATTAAATAATTCAGAAGAACTAAAAAAGATTTTTGCTGAAAATCAAAACGAAATTTCTGCAGTTATTGTAGAAGGAATTCAAGGTGTTGGTGGGATTAATTTGTTGGAAAAAGATTTCGTTTTAACGATTGAAAAATTGTGCAAAGAAAACGATGCTGTTTTGATTTTGGATGAAGTTCAGTCTGGTTACGGACGTTCCGGAAAATTCTTTGCGCATCAGGAATTCGATATCAAACCGGATTTGATTACAGTTGCTAAAGGAATGGGAAATGGTTTTCCGATTGGCGGTGTTTTAATTAGTCCAAAATTCGAAGCGAGTTACGGATTGCTCGGAACTACTTTTGGCGGAAATCATTTGGCTTGTGTTGCAGGATTAGCTGTTTTAGAAGTTATAGAAAATGAAAATTTAATCGAAAATTCAGAAAAAATAGGAGCTTACATCGAAGAAAAAATTAAAAATTTCCCTCACATCAAAAACATCAAAAGGCGTGGTCTGATGATTGGAATTGAGCTCGACCAAGCTTGCGCAGATGTCAGAAAAGAATTGTTGTTTGAATATTTTATTTTCACTGGAAATGCGAATGACAAAAATGTTCTGCGGATTTTGCCAGCGCTCAATATTTCGGAAAAAGAATCCGATTTGTTCATCAATGCTTTAGAAAAAACTTTGAAAGCGATTGATGAGAAAAAGAAAATTTTAACAGAGAATTAGAAATATTTCTTTCTGATTCCAAAATTCATCAAAATGAAAAATTTCACTTCGGTTTACGATATAGATAATTTGCAAGATATCATTGCGAAAGCTTTAAAAATAAAAGAAAATCCATTAGGAAATCCCACCAAAGGCAAAGGAAAAACAATTGGGTTAGTTTTTCTTAATTCAAGTCTCAGAACAAGATTAAGTTCACAAATCGCTGCTCAGAATTTAGGACTGAATGTTTTAGTTCTCAACGCCGCACAAGAAGCTTGGAATTTAGAATTCGCTGACGGAACAGTAATGAATGGCGACACAGTCGAACATATCAAAGATGCGATAGAAGTTTTGAATCAATATTGTGATATCATTGCTGTTAGATGTTTTGCGGGAATGAAAAGCAAAGAAGATGACGTGAATGAAAGCATTCTCAGTCAATTTTTAAAACACGCCAATGTTCCTGTTGTTTCTCTAGAATCTGCGACAAGACATCCGTTACAAAGTTTGGCAGATTGCATAACGATTACAGAAAATTGGAAAGAAGATAGAAAACCTAAAGTAGTTTTGACTTGGGCGCCTCATATCAAACCGATTGCACAGGCTGTTGGTAATTCTTTCACAGAATGGATGCAGGAAATGGATGTTGATTTTGTGATTACCAATCCGGAAGGTTATGATTTGGATAAAAATTTTACAAAGAATACACCTGTGATTCACAATCAGGAAGAAGCACTGAAAGATGCAGATTTTATTTATGTGAAAAACTGGTCGTCGTTTGAAGATTACGCGAATATACCAAAAGTTGAAGGCGATTGGATGTTGACGAATGAAAAATTAGAATTAACCAATCAAGCGAAAGTAATGCATTGTCTGCCGGTTCGTAGAAATCTCGAATTGAGTGATGAAGTAATGGACGGAGAAAACTCAATCATTTATCAGCAGGCAAAAAACAGAATATTTTCTGCTCAAGCAGTTTTCAGCGAAATTTTGGATGAATTAGATAAATGTTAAACACAAAGGCACAAAAATTTTTTTGAAAAGAATTTTAAGGCACAAAAAAAATCAAAGATTTTAAAAACTTTGTGCCTTAAAACCAATACTGCATCATTAATAATCCTTGTGCTTTTGTGTAAATTATTCAAGAATTGAAAACAAAAAATGCAAAAACTACACATCATAAAAATCGGCGGAACTCTTATCGATGATAAAAAATCATTGAAAGCTTTTCTTGTACAATTTTCTGAAATAGGAGGTGCTAAAATACTGATTCACGGCGGAGGAAAAATTGCTGAAACTTTAGCCGAAAAGTTGAAAATCAGGCAGACAATGATTGACGGACGACGAATCACGAATAAGAAAACGTTGAAAATCGTAACAATGGTTTATGCCGGAAGAATCAATAAAAATTTGGTAGCAAAACTTCAAAGTTTCGATTGTAATGCGATTGGATTTTCTGGAGCGGACGGAAACGTTATCAAAGCAGAAAAAAGACAGCATCCGGAAATCGATTTTGGATTTGTTGGCGACATCGATGAAAAAAGTATCAATCACGAATTGATTATAAATATGATAAATCTGGGTTTGGTTCCGGTGTTTTCTGCAATCACTCACGATAAAAAAGGAAATCTGTTCAACACCAACGCAGACACGATTGCCGGAACTATCGCTCAGGCTTTATCAAAACATTTCGAGACAGAATTGCTATTCTGTTTCGATAAAAACGGGGTTTTAGAAAATATTGAGGACGAAAATTCAAATTTGAAATCAATTAACAAAGAAGAATTTTCTGAATTAAAATCAGAAGGAAAACTCCATAAAGGGATTTTACCAAAACTAGAGAATGCTTTCCGAGCCAAAGAAAATGGCGTTCAGAAAGTGGCTTTAATCAAAGAAGAAAAATTATCAGACCAAATAAAACTAGGAAATGAAGGAACTGAAATCTGTCTTTAGCAGAGAAGAATTAACGGAAAACGCAGTCAAATTACTAAAAAAACTCATCGCAACGCCGTCTATGAGCCGAGACGAATATAACGTTTCGCTTATCATAGAAGGATTTTTCAATGAACATCAATTGACTGTGAACCGATTCAAAAATAACATTTGGGCAACCAACAAATATTTTGATGCAGGCAAACCTTCGATTCTTCTAAACACGCATCACGACACGGTGAAACCGAACAAAGCTTACACTTTGGACCCTTTTATTCCTGTGGAGAAAGATGGGAAATTATTTGGTTTGGGAAGTAATGATGCAGGTGCGTCTTTGGTGGCAATGGCGCAGACGTTTCTTTATTTTTATGAAGCCGAGGATTTGACTCATAATTTGGTAATTGCTTTAACAGCTGAAGAAGAAATCTCTGGTTTGGACGGAATCGAAGCCTTATTTCCTCAACTTCCGAATGTGGAATTAGCAATCGTAGGCGAACCAACCAAAATGAATCTTGCAATTGCAGAAAAAGGTCTGTTGGTGATTGACGGAGAAATGACTGGAACGCCTTCTCACGCCGCGCATCCGAACAATGACAATGCGATTGTGAAGTGTATGGAGGATTTGCAAAATATTTTGAACTTCAAATTTCCAAAAGTTTCCGATTATCTAGGCGAGGTGAAAGTGACTTTGTCAGTTATCAATGCAGGAACTCAGCATAATGTGGTTCCTGAAAAATGCAATTTTACTCTGGATGTGCGTGTCACAGACGAATACACGAATCGCGAAGTTTTTGAAATCATCCAATCTCAGATGAAATCGAAATTGACGCCAAGGTCATTCCGTCTCAATTCCTCAAAAATCGAGGTCAATCATCCGTTTGTTCAGGCTGGATTGGCTTTGGGAAGGACAACTTACGGTTCGCCGACATCTTCGGACCAAGCGATTATTCCGTGTACATCGGTCAAGTTGGGTGTTGGTGACAGTCTGCGTTCTCACACGGCGGACGAGTTTGTTTATATCGACGAAATCCGTGAAGGAATCGATATTTACATCAAAATATTAGAAAAAATATTATAAAATAATTTTAAAGGTTTGGGCAGCTTAATCCGCCTTCCGCTCCCAATCTTTTTTGCAAGACGATTTCAGTTTAAATAGAACTTAAAGGTTGGCAAAAAAGGATTTCCGCTCAAGTCGGGCTGCGCTTCGCAAAGTTGAAGATTTGTCTTCAATTCAAAAGAATTTTGAAAATTCATTCTTTGATGAGCGTAAGCGCCTTTGCGAACCTTAAAATATTTTCAATAAAATTAAAAAAAATCTTTGCGCTCTTTGCGTTCAAAATATTAAAAAAATGAAAAAAATTTGGCAAAAAGATAATACAAAAACCAATGATTTGGTTAACAAATTCACAGTCGGGAAAGACTTAGATTTTGATGACAGATTAGCAAAATACGATGTGTTGGGTTCTATCGCCCACGCAAAAATGCTGGCAGAAGTTGGATTGATTCGTTTGGATGAAGAGCAGGCGATTGTTGCGATTTTGGAAGAAGTTCTTTCTGAAATCGAAAAAGGAAGCTTCGAAATCGATAAAACTGCAGAAGACATCCATTCACAAATCGAAACCATTCTCATCGAGAAACTTGGCGAAACAGGAAAAAAAATTCATACAGCAAGGTCAAGAAACGACCAAGTTTTAACGGATATCAAATTATATCTTTTAGACGAAATCAGAGAAATTACTGAACGAACAGATTCGTTTTTCCAGATTCTTAAAGATAAAGCGAACCAACATAAAAACGTTTTGTTAGCAGGCTATACTCACTTTCAAATTGCGATGCCTTCGTCTTTTGGATTATGGTTTGGCGCGTATGCGGAATCTTTGGTGGACGATTTGGAATTATTGTTTGCAACGAAGAATATAATTAATAAAAATCCACTCGGTTCGGCTGCTGGTTATGGCTCATCTTTCCCGATTGACAGAGAAAGCACGACTTATAAATTAGATTTCAGAACCTTGAATTATAATGTAGTTTATGCGCAAATGACGCGTGGAAAATCGGAAAAATTATTAGCAAATTCGCTTTCGGTTTTGGCTGGGACATTGAGCAAGTTTTCTTACGATGTTTGTCTTTATTTGAGTCAGAATTTTGATTTTATTAGCTTTCCGAAAGAATTCACAACCGGAAGTAGTATTATGCCTCACAAAAAAAATCCTGATATTTTCGAATTGGTAAGAGCGAGATGTAACCGAATTCAAGGTTTGCCAAATGAGTTGATTTTGGTGACTAATAATCTGCCTTCAGGTTATCACAGAGATTTACAGTTGACAAAAGAAATCCTTTTTCCAGCAATTGATTCTTTGAAAGAATGTCTGGAAATCTTGATTTATACGCTTCCAAATATCGAAGTGAAAGACAATATTCTGGATGATGAAAAATACAAATATATCTTCAGTGTAGAAAAAATCAACGAGGAAGTGAAGAACGGAAAATCATTCCGTGATGCTTATGTTCAAATCGGTCAAGAGATTGAAAATGATGTTTTTGAATACGATTACAAAGAACTCAATCATTCTCATCAAGGCAGTTTAGGAAATCTTTGCCTCGATGAAATCGAATACCAATTCAATAAAGTAAGAGATAAATTGTTGGGTTAATCCAGTTTAAATTTAGTCGTCTTTTTAACTTCGGCAAGAACGATAGAGCTGTGATATTGCCCGATATGAGGACTGTTGGAAATCACATTCACAGTGAATTCGTTGTAAGAATTAATGTCGTTGGCAAGAATTTTTAGTTGATAATCATATTCTCCGGAAAGACTTGTAATTTCCTGAATTTCATCATATTTAGAAATATAATCTTCAAATTCCTTCAAAGTTTTCTGAGATTGTTCTTTCAGACGGATGTTGCAGTAAACAACGATGTTGATTCCGAGTTTTTCACGGTTTAAAATGGCTACATATTTTTCTACAACACCTTGTTTTTCAAGGTTTTTGATGCGTTCGTAAGTAGGT
Organism: uncultured Weeksellaceae bacterium; assembly: GCA_963530025.1. Lineage (GTDB taxonomy): Bacteria > Bacteroidota > Bacteroidia > Flavobacteriales > Weeksellaceae > Epilithonimonas. The sequence goes on along the minus strand of CAUSBY010000011.1, from coordinate 18,821 downwards.
GTAAAAGTTAGCCCGATTTTTTCGGAGATTTCTTTTACAGATAATGTAGAATCCTCTTGTAGAAGCGAAAGAATTAATTTGTCTTTTTTATCCAAACTCATAATGGGTAATCATTCTTTCAAATGTAAAGAAAAAAATTGAAGACAACAATTCGAGAATAGAAGTTCATTGATTTAATATAAAATATTTTGAATAGGATTTCATAATTTCAAAAATATTGGTATCTTTGCACCCAATGAATCTGGTACAGAATTTAGCGATAACAACAATTGGCAAATTTGCCGACAACAACAATATTTTTTATATTTAACGAAGTCTTTTAGGCTTCGTTTTTTTTATTTAAAAATTTGAATTATGATTAAGCTTTCACGCATTTCTACTGATAGTATTGAGAAAATTTTACAAGAAGCACAACAGTTTGCCGATGGTAAAATAAGTAAGATTAAAGGCGACGTTTTCTCGGCGAACCTCTTTTTTGAGAATAGCACAAGAACAAAAACAAGTTTTGAGGTTGCTGAAAAGAAACTCGGACTTAAAGTTATCGATTTCGAAGCCGATAAAAGTTCGATTGCAAAAGGCGAAACAATGCTGGATACAATCAAAACTTTGGAAGCCATTGGTGTGGAAGTGGCAGTTATCAGACATTCTGAAAAGCGTTATTACGATGCATTGAAAGATGCTAAACTAAGTATCATCAATGCAGGAGACGGCGTTGGAAGCCATCCTTCACAAGCGATTTTGGATGCGCTGACAATCATTCAGGAATTCGGAAAGATTGAAGGTCTTAAAATAGGAATTGTAGGTGATGTAAAGCACAGTCGAGTTGCAAATTCTGATGCAGGATTATTCAGAAGATTGGGCGCGAAAGTTTATTTCTCCGGACCGGAATTTTGGTTCGACGAAGGAATGCTGGTGAACGGAACTTATATGCAGTTTGATGATTTGGTAAAGGAAGTTGATGTTTTGATTTTATTAAGAATCCAGCACGAGCGTCACGAAAGAAATTTCAGTTTCAAGCCGGAAGATTATCTTAAGAAATTCGGTTTGACAAAAGAAAGAGAAGCGAAGATGAAACCGACATCAATCATTATGCATCCGGCGCCAATCAACAGAGGCGTGGAAATTGATTCAGAATTAGTTGAATGTGAAAGGTCGAGAATTTTCAAACAAATGCAGAACGGCGTTTTTGCGAGAATGGCAATCCTTAAATATGATTTGGAAAATAAAGGATTCGAATTCATCGACTCCAAAAATTAAAATATTTATTCACGCTTTCGGGCGTGTTTTTTTTGAGTAAAAATTGAAATAAAGAAACAAGAAGAAAGAGTCAAGAATCAAGAAAAGTCTGAAATCTGAAGTCTCGGTTCTTGAATCTAAAAAAGTAAAAATGAAAAAGAAATTAATATTAGAATCCGGCGAAGTTTTTTACGGAACGGGATTCGGAGCAGAGCAGGACACTGCGGGAGAAGTGGTTTTCAACACGGGAATGACGGGTTATCAGGAACTGATTTCTGACCCAAGTTATTGCGGACAAATCGTTTGTATGACGTATCCTTTGATTGGAAATTACGGGATTAATCGTGACGATTACGAAAGCATCGAGCCTGCAATCAAAGGTTTGATTGTGAAAGAGTTATGCGATTTACCTTCCAATTTCAGAACTCAAATCACTTTGGACGAATTGTTCCAAAAGAAAAATCTGTCAGGAATTTCTGGAATAGATACCAGAAGATTGACAAGAATTCTAAGAAGTAAAGGTGTCGAAAAAGGAAAAATCGTCAATGCAGATGCAGACGAAAAAGCCGTAATCGAAGAACTAAAAGCGACTCAATTTCCAACAAATCAAGTAGAACAGGTTTCCACAAAAACGTCTTACGCAAGTCCGGGAAGAGGTTTCAAAGTGGTTTTGGTAGATTTCGGTTCCAAATTGGGAATTATCCGCGAATTATCTCAAAGAAACTGTGACATCATCGTCGTTTCTCACGACACAACCGCAGAAGAAATTCTATTAATGGACCCAGACGGAATAATGCTTTCCAACGGCCCCGGAGACCCTGAAGATAATGCGGAAGCTTTGGTAATGATTCAGAAATTGCTAGGAAAAGTTCCAATTTTTGGGATTTGTTTAGGTCATCAGCTGATTGGTCTGGCTTGTGGCGCAAAAACTTACAAACTGAAATTTGGACACAGAGGTGGAAATCATCCGGTTTTGGATTTGGAGAAGAACAAAGTCGCAATCACTTCTCAGAATCACGGTTATGCGATTGACCAGGAATCTTTGAAAAATACAGATTTAATAGAAACTCATATCGCTCTGAATGACAGGACAAACGAAGGTGTAAAACACAAAATTCATCCTTGTTTCTCTGTTCAATATCACCCGGAAGCAAGTCCAGGTCCGGAAGATGCGAATTATCTTTTTGATGATTTCATCACTTTGATGGAAGATTTCAAAAAGTAAAAGACAAGAGAATCCGAAGGATTCAATATCAGTAGCCGTAGGTAAAACCTATGGTAATTTGAATAATCGTAGGTGAAATCCTATGAAATGAAAATTAAATAAAATCGGTTTTCCGACATCTAATAAAAAAATGAAAAGAACAGATATACAAACAATTTTAGTAATCGGCTCAGGTCCAATCATTATTGGTCAGGCTGCGGAATTTGATTATTCGGGAACACAGGCTTGTCTTTCACTTAGAGAAGAAGGTTACAAAGTGATTTTGATTAACTCCAATCCTGCAACCATAATGACGGATGTGGAGATTGCCGACAAAGTTTATATTGAACCGATTTCTCTGGAATTCGTTTCCAGAATCATCCGCAAAGAACGTCCAGATGCGCTTCTTCCAACTTTGGGTGGACAAACAGGACTCAATATGGCGGTTGAATTGCAGAAATCCGGAATTCTTGAAGAATGTAAAGTGGAAGTTTTAGGAACGAAACTTTCAGCAATTAATCAAGCGGAAGACAGAGATTTGTTCCGTGAATTGATGCGAGAATTGAACGAACCTGTTCCAGAATCTGACATCGTAACAACAGTTCAAGGTGCTGTAGATTTTGCTGATGGACTGGGTTATCCCGTGATTGTTCGCCCTGCTTTTACGATGGGAGGAACTGGTGGCGGAATTGCTTCCAACGAAACCGAACTTCGTGAAATTGCGGAATTAGGGCTTAAATATTCGCCTGTAACACAATGTTTGATTGAAAGGTCAATCGCTGGTTTCAAAGAAATTGAATATGAAGTAATGCGAGATTCCAATGACAACGCTATCGTGGTTTGTAATATGGAAAACATCGACCCGGTTGGTGTTCACACAGGAGATTCGATTGTAGTTGCGCCTTCTCAGACACTTTCTGACAGAGAATATCAGTTGTTGAGAAACGCTTCCCTAAAAATCATCAGAGCTTTAGGAATCGAAGGTGGATGTAATGTTCAGTTGGCATTAGACCCGCATTCATTCAATTATTATATCATCGAAGTAAATCCGAGAGTGTCGCGTTCATCGGCTTTGGCAAGTAAAGCAACTGGTTATCCGATTGCAAAAATCGCTGCAAAAATCGCAGTTGGTTTGACATTGGACGAAATCAAAAATCCTGTAACAGGAACTTCTTACGCTTGTTTCGAACCAGCTTTGGATTATGTTGTAACTAAGTTCCCAAGATTCCCTTTTGATAAATTTGAAACGGCTGACAGAAGATTGTCGACTCAGATGAAAGCAACAGGAGAAGTAATGGCCATCGGAAGAAACTTCGAAGAGTCTTTGCAAAAAGCGATTCGTTCTTTGGAAACAGGGATTCGTCATTTAGGATTAAAGAAAAAACAAGCCGAAGCTTTAACAGCCGAAGAAATCGAAAGAAGAATCCGGGTTTGTGATGATGAAAGATTATTCATTATTGGTGATGCTTTACGAAGAGGTTACGATTGGGAACAGATTGTAGAATGGAGCAAAATCGATAAATTCTTTATATGGAAAATCAAGAAATTGATTGATTTCGAAACGACAATCAAAGAAAATAAATTCAATAAAGAAATTCTTCTCGAGGCTAAGAAATTAGGTTTCGCAGATTTGAATATCGCACATCTTTGGGAAACCACTCAGAAAGAAGTGTTCCAGTTCCGAAAAGACAACGGAATAATGCCGGTTTACAAAATGGTGGACACTTGTGCTGCGGAATTTGAATCGGAAACGCCATATTTCTACGGAACTTATGAAGATGAAAATGAAAGTATAGTTTCTGACAAAGAAAAAATCATCGTTTTAGGTTCTGGTCCAATCAGAATTGGTCAAGGTGTTGAATTTGATTATGCAACGGTACATTCAGTTTGGGCGATTCAACAGATGGGTTACGAAGCGATTATCATCAATTCAAATCCTGAAACCGTTTCTACAGACTTCTCGATTTCGGATAAATTATACTTCGAACCTTTGGCAGAAGAAGATGTGATGAACATCATCGAACTTGAAAAACCAAAAGGTGGTGTAGTACAGTTTGGAGGACAAACAGCGATTAATTTGGCTGATAAATTGGCAGCTCACGGCGTTCAGATTTTAGGAACTTCTCTTGAAGATTTGGACAGAGCTGAGAACAGAGATAAATTTGAAAAAGCACTTCAAGATTTAGGAATCCCACAACCACTGGGAAAAACTTCGACTTCAAAAGAAGAAGCGATTGTAATTGCTAACGAAATTGGTTATCCGGTTTTGGTTCGCCCGAGTTATGTTTTGGGAGGAAGAGCAATGGAAATTGTTTACTCAGAGAAAGAACTCGCTCATTATATGGAAAATGCGGTGGAAGCTAGTCCGGACCAGCCCGTTTTGATTGACCGTTATCTGACAGGAAAAGAAGTGGAAGTTGACGCAATTTGTGACGGCGAAACCACGATAATTCCTGGAATTATGGAACACATCGAAAGAGCAGGCGTGCATTCAGGAGATTCGATTGCAGTTTATCCACCTCAGACTTTGACGGAAACTCAAATCAAAACCCTAGAAGATTATACGATAAGATTAGCAAAAGGCTTGAATGTCATTGGATTAATGAATATTCAATACGTGATTTCTGGTGGAGAAGTTTTCGTGATTGAAGTGAATCCTCGTTCGTCCAGAACTGTTCCTTTCTTATCGAAAATCACTGATGTTCCAATGGCAAATCTAGCAACTAAAGCGATTCTTGGTACAAAACTGAAAGACCTTGGTTACAAATCAGGATTAGTTCCGAATAAAGATGGAATTTTCGTGAAAGTTCCGGTTTTCTCTTTCAGCAAATTGACAAAAGTTGATATCCAATTAGGACCTGAAATGAAATCTACCGGAGAAGTTATGGGAAAAGATTCAACCTTCGAAAAAGCTTTGTATAAAGGATTAATCGGAGCAGGAAGAAAAGTTCCGACACACGGTTCCATCTTGTTCACAGTAGCAGATGCAGATAAAGAAGAAGCTTCTGAAATTGCGAAAAGATTCCATACAATCGGTTTCAGAATCTGGGCTACGGAAGGAACTGCGAAATACTTTGAGGAAAAAGGAATCCAGACGAAAATCGGTTACAAAATCGGAGAAGAAGATGTGAATTTGATAGATTTAATTCAGAAAGGAAAAGTTCAGTATGTTGTAAACACGACTACCAAAGGAAAACAAGCCGAGAGAGACGGTTTCCAAATCCGAAGAATGTCAGTAGAAAACGGCGTTCCTTGTCTGACATCAATGGACACAGTGGAAGCAATCCTGAAAGTGATTGAAAGTATGAGTTTCAAGATGGAAACGATGTAATTTCAATTAAAATAAATAAAAACGCATCTTAATTTTAAGGTGCGTTTTTATTTTATATCAAGTATTTATAATTGTATTACTTTTAAGATTTATAATTACAATTCTATGTTAAAGTACATTTCGTTATTAATAATTTCATTTTTGGTCATTTCTTGTTCTGGAGATATTGAAGAACAAAAGTTGCTGAGATTTTCTGATGAAAATAAAAAATATGAATTTGAAATAATTGAGAAGGATTTCAATGAAAAAGATTCGCTGAATTTTGAAAAGAAAAATTATAAAATTTTAGACTCACAACATCGAGTAATCAATGAAAATAATTTACGATTTTCCTTCTATAATACTCATAATAAGCTTTCTGAAATAAAATCTGTATATAGAAGAGGAGGAAAAACAAATATTCTAATCTATAAATATCTTTATGATAAAAAACAAAATCTAAAATTAGTCACTTATCAATTCAATGAAGTTGACACAATTCAGATTCTTAAATATAATGAAATGAATCAATTGATTCAAAAATACTATCCATTTAGGCAATCCTTAATCAAATTTAAATATGATAAAGATAAAATTTCTGAAATAACGGAATTTGAAAATGGAGAGGTTTCCAAATATTCTACATTTATTTATGATGATAAAGGGAATAAATTAATTGAAGATTGGATTTTCAATGAAAATCAAAGAATGAGAACTTACTTCAAGTATAATTCTAAAAATAAATTAATCAGTGAAAGAGATAGTTCCTTTACAAATTCTGGACATCCGAACGAATGTGTTGAATCCCTTGATAAATACTATTATGATAAAAATGATTCATTAATTGAAAAAAGACAATATGATAGAATTTTAAGTGAAAAAGAATTTAAATATCGAGGAAAGACCACTTATAGTTACAAACAGTTAAGGTAATATAAGAAAGTAGTTTCAAAATAGAAATAAGGGAATTAAGATTTTATTTATACCTTTAATCCAAATAAAAATCTATGAAAGTATCACACATTTTATCTTTAGGGATTTTCTCTACATTATTATTTTCCTGCGCTACAATTCACGACAGATTGCAAACAGGAACTATTGTAAGAGACTGCACAGGAACGTATGTTAGAGTAGCAGAAAACGAAGATTATTTGGTTTGTAATTCAGATATTTTAGCGTCTAAAAAAGATGGCGAAAAAGTATCTGTAGTTTACGATTACACCAAAGAATGTAAGGAACGAGATGGCAAAATTATGTGTATGATGTACCACGAAAACAAAGGAATGATACAAGTTAAAAGCGTAAAATAAAGCAAAACTCCTCATCAACCGATGAGGAGTTTTTTATTTAATTCATTGTAAAATAAGGCTCATTAAAATATTTGCTCGGCGTAATGTAAATACGTTGTGTTTCCGCATCAAAAATCCAATTGAATCTCCTAATCAAATCTGCACCAAAATAATTGGTTTTCTGATTTTTAATATCTCCTGTAAAGAATCCGGCTGAGACATCTTTCAGAGTCACATCAGTAACTATTAACGATGGCAAAATTCCCTGTTTTGTGGTAACACTTTTTCCTGCAGAATTTTTCAGTGTCTTTTCTCCAGTGATTTTCAATTTTTTGTCCAAATCTTTTCCGTCAGCAAATGTGTTGCTATAAAGTAAACCTCCAGAATAGCCTGATTGTAGAAGAAAATTACCTTCATAATTCTCATTCTCCATTACATTGTCGCAGGATAAGAAAATTTGCCCCTCTTTATTGTTATAGTAGGAAACTTCTTTGTAATCTTTCATATCCGGAAGTTGGTCATAGATTACAAATTGGTTATTATCGTAATCTATTTTATAAGTTTTTCCTTTGAAAATTCCGGTTCCGATTTTTCCGTCAGCTTCTTGTCCCGTCAATTCGTTGTCATAGAATTTCACGTTTTTCCATTCCAGCTTTCCTATTTTAACCGAATTATTTTCACTGATTTCATTTTTGAAAACAATACTTTTTGCAGGCTTCAATCTTTCGGGAGAAATCGATGCGTCTTCCATTGCGATTTGGAACATCAGATTTAGGGAATCTTTGTCATTGACCAAAGTTTTTACAATGATATTATTGTACTTTGTAACTCGGAAAGGAATCGTTTGCTGAGCATTGATTAAATTTGAAAACAGAATAGCAGATATAGCGAAAGTAATTTTTTTGAACATTTTGTTGAGGTTTTCATAGTTGTTATCCTCAAATTTAATAAAATTGCTTGTATATTTTTATTTATTTTAAATTTTCTTGAACATTTATGATATTAGATTTTTTACAGAATGAACTTTTTTGGGAAACAAAAAAATTGAAACGGAATGAATTTCTCAAAACTTCAGGAACAATCGATACGAATGTCTATTTTGTAGAAGAAGGAAGTATCAGGATTTTTATTGAAGATGAAAGTGAGGAACGGATTATCCGATTTGGTTATAAAGAAAATATCATTGTTTCCTTGGATTCGTTTTTGTCTGGGAAACCTTCGGAGTTTTATATTCAGGCAATAAAAGCTTCTGCTGTGAAAGTGGCTTCTAAAAAAGATTTTTACGAATTCATTAATTCCAATAATGAGAATCTGAAACTTTGGAATTCGATTCTAGAGGATTTGGTTTTACAGCAGATTGAACGTGAAAAAGATTTGTTATACAGTTCTCCGAAAATTCGCTACGAAAGAGTTTTGAAAAGAAGTCCAAAGTTATTTCAAGAAATCCCAAACAAATACATTGCAAATTATCTCAGAATGTCGCCAGAAACACTATCGAGATTGAAAAAATCTTGACTTCAATCAATATTTTAATTAATGAATTTTTAGACTTTTGTAAAAAGTTTTGACGATGAAAGTTCCAATTAATCAGCTATTTAAAGAACTTAGAATAATTACAGAAAATAATATTGATTTTGCTAAATCATTACAGAATCAAAGTAATGAAGCTTTGAATTTCAGAACATCAGAAAACAGCTGGAACATTTTGGAATGTCTGGAACATCTTAATTTTTATGGAAAATTCTATCTTCCAGAAATTGAAAATCGAATTTATCAAAGTCAATTTCCTGCAAATAGATTAGATTTCAAAAGTGGACTTTTAGGAAATTATTTCGCCAATATGATGCTTCCAAAAGAGAAGCTCAACAAAATGAAGACACTTAAAATTTCTAATCCAATTCATAAACTTTTGGATAAATATGTCATTGAAGAATTTATCAGTCAACAGAACAAAATGCTTGAACTTTTGGAAAAAGCAAAAACGGTTGATTTGGAAAAAACTAAAACTTCAATCAGCATTTCAAAACTCATTAAACTGAAATTAGGTGATACTTTCCGCTTCGTAATTTATCACAATTTGAGACACATCAAACAAGCTGAGAATATTCTGAAAAGTATTCAAATCGGAGTAAATTGATTGATTACTCTTGCAATTTGATAATGTAATCTTGGTAAGTTTTTTGGAAATCAGCTAAACTTGCTTTTCCGGATTTGATAATTTTTCCGTTTTTGTAGACGTTGTAAGGATTGGTTTCCTTGGCGTTTTTATTTTGATAATCTAAAGTAATTCCATCCGTAATTATTCCAGAATCATTAGTTTTTAAATAAGTCAAAGTCTTTGGTGCAAATTTTTCCGCATAACTTCCATAGAAAAGTTTCAAAAGCGCATCTTCTTCACTGAAAAACGCTCCAATATTTTCAAAAATTGCGTCCAGATTATCCAAATCGGTTCGGATATTCAGCCCATAAAAAAGTTTAAAAGTTTTGTCTGGATTATCATTGCCAAAAACTTCATAATTCTCTTTGACACTTATATTTTGGATAATATTATCAGATAAAAAACGACTAATCATTGTGTTTTTTGGTAACTGATTGATATCAAAATCAATACTTTCAATAACTATTGCAGGTTTGTCTTTATAGAAAAAAGTTCGGACTTGTTTTTTATTTTTTAATTCAATTTTAATGACAGAATTTTCATCGTCAGCGTTTGTAATTCTGATTTCGTTGTCTTTCTTGGCAAAGATTAAAGCATTACCGTAATTGACGGCGTACATTGCTACAACAATGCTATCCAGCTTTCCATTTTTATATTTTTTGAACGTGCTTCCGCTTTCGATTTTCGTTTCTTTATAATCTGGCGACTCTAGATTCTGTCCAAAAGCAAAATGTGAAGCCATCAAAATAGCAATGAATGTTAGAATACTTTTCATACAATTTTATGTTGCTTCAAGATACAAAATTATCGCTTCAAAAGATTAATACTCACAGTTGCCAACTCAGAATTTGGGAATTTTTTGAAAAGATTGGTGTCTGGTTCCAATCCAGATTCTTTACAAATCCTGTGAAAAACATCCACTTCTACAATGTATTGGTCAGAAAATCCGTGTGTTGCGTCATAAGCTGTTGATGCTGTTAAACCAAGATTGTTTGATGTGATTTCTGACGAAAGCGTATGAAGTTCAATCAACAACAATCCAAATTTCTCAACATAAGGCGTCCATTTTTTGAGATGATTCAGGAGGTTTTCTTCCACATCTTTGTTGGATAATCTCTTTCCTCGGAATGCAAATGCTCCAGTAGAAGTACTGATTTTATCAGAATTAATTTCCAAAACATCTTCCCAAATCCTGTTATGGTCAAGGAAAGTTCTGATATTTAGAAGTTCTCCAAGTTCAATGTTATAATCGGATTGTAAATCTTCTGCCAGTTTTTGAGGATTTCCAATGTCGCCCCAAATCACTTTTGCCCAAATATCATTTTTAATGAGATTGGCTCTTGTCACTTTCAACGCAGCTTGATTGTAATCTGCACCTACCAAAAACAAAGGATTTTCTTCGAGATGTTTTCCTCGCAAAGTCTGCCTTTCGATAACTTCGTAAAGATGTTGTAAAAGCGCTCCGTTTCCGCAACCCATATCCAAAATTCCTTTTGGTTGTTCGTTCAATGGTCGGTTGAAAATGTCAATGATAAACTCATCAATCACTTTGAAATAAGTCAAATGTGCGCCACCGCTTCCCCAAACATTCATTTCTCGGTTCACGTGGATTTCGTCTTCGCCGTCTTCAATTTCTCTGATTTCTGAAGCTTTTCCAAAAATCAAATTATCTAATTTTGAGAACATCGGGAGATAAGAAACTGTTACGCCATAAGCAGTTGCTCGTCTTGCAAAGAATAATCCAGTCTCTGTGAATTGAAAGTTTTTACCTTTCTTCGAAAACCAACCAACTTCGGAAAGATAGTCGAGGATTTTTCCAAAATATTCTGGGTTTTTATGGAATTCTTCTGCGCTAAAACTTGCTTCCATAAAGTATTTGTGGAACATTCCGCTCATTCCGAGTTTGATGATGATTGGTCCGACTAATGCACCTTCAATATGTTTCTGGATTTGGTAATTCAGAGAAAATTCGTCTGCGTTTTCATTCAGAAAAGATTTGTATTTTTCGAAAAGCTGAATCCATTTTTTACAAAGATTTTCAGTGAGTTCTTTAGAATTAATGACATCATAATCCGCCAAAAATTCTGCTAAATCGCAGTAGATATTCTGATGAGAAAAGGCTTCTTTGGTTTTAGAATTAAAGGAAATTTTGATAACATCAGATTCATTATTCAAATCGTAATCCAAGAAACCTTGGGATGCTAAAACTCGTAATGCAACATTCAAATAACCTTCATTAGAATCAAATTTTTCATTGATTTCGGAAAGTTCCAGATTGTCATTAGTAAGAATAAAATCCAATACTTTTTTCTTCGACAAAGCCGAAATCACAGGTGCTGTCACGATGCCGTCCAAATGTCTGAAAATTGATTCACGAAGTTTTTTCTTATCCATATAATTGTGATTTTGTGTTTTGGAAGATAGAAATTTTTCTCAATATCATTTTAGAAAAATAATTATTGTTAGAAGTTAAAAACAAAGGCACTAAATACAAATTTTTATGAAACGAATAATTAAGGCACAAAGAATATCAGAGATTTTTATAATTACACGCATTGAACTTTGTACCTTAAAACATAACGAGCATCAAAAAATAAATTGTGCCTTTGTGATAATTTTTCATCAGTATAATAAACCCAAACGTAATTTAGTTATCTTTAAAACGTTCAAAACAAAATAACTATGACGAAACATCAACAGAGAGTGAGAGCCGTTTTTCACTTTTTTGATAATAAAGATACAGTTCTCGGTTTCCGGAAATTACTAGATTGTGCTATGGATACTCAGGATATGACAACCTATAAACAAGCGATTGCTTTGACGGATTGGAAAGAAACCAACAAGCATTCTCCAGAAGAACTGATTGAAAAATCAAAAAACCTTTTGAGAGAAATCGAGAAAATTTCTGTGAAAGAATATCCAACAGAAATTGCAGTTTTAAAATCCGAAAATATTCAAAAATCTTATGGAAGGAATCGTTTTTCGCTTGGTCCGGTTTCTTTGGAAATCAAAAAAGGGCAGGTTTATGGTTTGGTAGGAGAGAATGGGAACGGGAAAACGACGTTACTTAGGATTTTGGCACAAGAAATTTCTCATAACCAAGGCGAACTGAAATATCAATTCGATTCTGTTCCGAAAGACGAATTTGATTTGAGAACAAAACTCGTTTACATCCCGCAACGAACCGAAAAATGGTACGGAAGTTTGAAGGATAATCTGAAATTTGTCTTGTCAAGTTATGGCGTAAAACCCGAAGAAAACGAAACCCGAACGCTGATGATGATTGCGCGTCTCGGACTTTGGAATTACAAACATCTCAAATGGAATGAACTGTCTTCTGGTTACAAAATGCGTTTCGAATTGGCGAGAACATTGCTTCGTCAACCTGAGATTCTTTTGCTGGATGAGCCTTTGGCAAACCTTGATGTTCTCGCGCAACAAGTCATTTTGGAAGATTTGAAAGCGATTGCAAATTCGGTGAATAATCCGATTGCGTTGATTCTCAGTTCTCAACAATTGTACGAAGTTGAGAAGATTTCGGACAAAGTCATTTTCCTCAAAAACGGGAAATATCAAGACAACGAAACCAAATCTGAAACAGAAAATCAAAATCTGATTGTAGAAATTGATACAGAAAATTCCAGAGAAGAATTATTACAAATCTTCCAACTATTCAATCTTGAAAAACTGAATTTCAACGGTGGAATTTTCGTAGCTTATTTCAGTCCGGAAACTGAGTTTTCTAGCGTTTTATCAGCTTTAGGAAATTCGAAAATCCAAGTGACGTACATCCGTAATATTTCAACTTCTACACGCCGTTTCTTCGTAGAATAAAAACTTCTGACCAATGCAAAAAATCAATCAAATAAATCAATATTTACTGGAGAGATTTCCCAATATCTGGAATACGAGAATCGTTTGGATGTTGCTTTTAGGAATCGCCATTCATCTCATTTTCTTTTTCATCGGCTTTGTTTCCCATGCGAGCCCTGTGACTTTGCAGCATACGCGGGCAATAGACGATTATTTCTCGACAGGCCTTGTTTTTGTCCACGTCATTATTTCTGTTTTGATGATTGTCGGCTGGCTGATATTTATGTTAAAGAATAATGCATTCAAGAATTTTTATCCGAGTTCGGGCAAGAAATTGTTCTTGGAATATTTGCAATATTTCATTATTATTTTTATTTCTACGACATTTTATTTCTCTTATATGACGGGTTTTCGTCTTTTCATTAATTATAAATATGATGATGAAAAAATGGCAAAAAACATCGATGTAATCAATCGTTCGGTTCCGTTTCTTTCTCAAGATTTAGAATCTTATACATTAGAAAATCGATTGTTTCCAAAAGAATTTTCAGACTATTATTGTGAAACTGATATAAATAAAATTGAAAAAGATAAAAAGTATTTCGTCTATCACAATCGTGTTTATCAGTTCTTCAGTCTGTATAAAAAAACGGTGACAGATAGAGATAAACGAGGTCTGTTTTTATATCCAGAAGAGGAAAAGAAAAACAAAACTGCTTTGGCTTATTATGATGATAGCGAAGATAGAAAATCCAGAACCTACTTTTTCAAAAAGCAAGTAGAAGATTTGTCGCTTTATATCAAAACTTCAACGCCGAGTTATGTTAATTTTTCATCGGTTTTTTATGGTAGATATAGTAATGATTTTGTTGCAAAGCATCGAAATAGATATGATAATTACATTAGTAGTATAGAAGATAAAAATAATTTAAAAGAACAACAAATCTTCATTAATGAAAAAACCATCAAGATTCTTGAAAATAAAGATTCTCAAGAATTGCAAAACTTGATGAGGGATTTTCTTGCCATTTCTAATGAGTTTAGGATTGCCAATAACTTGAATTCCAAGGATTGGTCTAATATGGTTTATAATCCGGATAAGTTTGAAGTCAGAACATTCATTAAAAAATATCAAACAAAGTTGGGTGAAGAATACGACCCAAACAAATCGCCAGATAACTATTATAACGGAGATGAAATAGTTGCTGTTATAGATTCTGCAGCCGCGACTACAGATAATTATCTGGATGAAAATGGCGAAGTGAAGCAAGATACAATCAGTGTCAAAGATTTCAACCCCAATTGGGATAAAGAAGTGTCTCCAAAGAATTTTTTTAAGAATAATATTTCCAATTATTATTACTACACAACAGACTTAAAAATACTTTTGGAGAATGTTGATACCATTAAAAATGATGATTTTTTCACAGATGCTATTCATCTTTATATCTGGATTGCTTTTGCTTTGGCGATGTGTATTTTCAGTTTCCGAGTGACGGATTTACGTTCGCTATTATTTAGTATTATTTCTGCTGGTGTTATTATTTTGGTAGTGACGTTATTTTGTGTGGCGTCGTTTTTTATCTTTAAATTTAATAGTATATTCTTTGTTTTTTATACCATTTTAGGAACAGGAATTATTATTTTACTGCTTCCTTTTATATCGATGGGAAGATTTCCAAAGATAATCTCGGCGATTTTTATGATTATATCAATGATTGGTTTTCCGCTTCTCATTTGGTTGATTTTGGGGATTATTAATGAACATCAAGTTGCAGATTGCAGAAGCCAAGTTGATATCGGAAAAATTAATTATGAAAATTGTAAAGGGATTTTGGATGATTTGGGATTAACAGCAAGTTATATAATGTTGATTTTGTCTTTCATCTTTTTATATTTCTACACAGGATTCATCAAAAAATGGAAAGCACTTCCGGAGTAAAAAAAATACTTGTTCAGTTTTCGGTTGTTTGCAAAGAAGCTCTGAACCTAACTTTGTCAAAAAAAAGATGACAAAGATTCAGGATTTTAAAAATTTACATCAAAATGAGCAACTGCTTTTAATTGGAAATGTTTGGAATGTCCAAAGTGCAAAAGTCTATGAAAACTTAGGTTACAAAGCTGTTGCGACGTCTAGTTCTGCAGTTGCCCATAGTTTGGGTTATGAAGATGGAGAACAGGTTTCTTTTGAAGAATATTTTTATATTATCGAAAGAATCATTAAGTCTGTTCAAATTCCGTTATCTGTGGATTTGGAATCTGGTTATGGTAATGATATTGAGAAGATTGTGGACAATATTTCCAGGCTTTCAGAAATTGGAGTTGTTGGAATTAATTTAGAAGATAGTTTTGTAATTGATGGAACTCGACAACTATTAGAAAAGGAAGTCTTTTCCAAAAAACTGAAGGCTGTCATTAAAGGATTAAATGAAAAAAACATAGAAATCTTTATCAATATCAGAACAGATACTTTTCTGTTAGGATTGGAAAATGCGCTGAACGAGACTTTAGAAAGAATTAAAATACTTGAAGAACTTAATATTGATGGTGTTTTTGTCCCTTGTATTACTTCCGAAAAAGATATTGAAACGGTTGCAAAATCTACCAAACTTCCAATCAATGTGATGTGTATGAAAGATTTGCCTAATTTTGAAACGCTTCAGAAATTGGGTGTTAAAAGAATTTCGTCAGGGAATTTTTTAAATGATTATATTTATGAAAATTTGAAAGAAATCAATCAGGATATTATTTCAAAACAAGATTTTTCACCAGTGTTTTTATGATTATGGAATTGACGGAAACAATAATGTATCAGGCATCGTTTGAAAAGAACCCTGAATTCGAAGGGGTTTTTTGGATGGGTGTAAAAACGACTGGGATTTTCTGTCGTCCAACTTGTACTGCAAGAAAACCGAAACCTGAAAATGTTGAGTTTTTTGATAATACAAAAGATGCCATAAAGAAAGGTTATCGCCCGTGCAAAGTTTGTAAACCATTAGAAAATCCGGATGAAACACCGGTCGAAATTCAAAAACTGATGGATGAAATGTCAGAAAATCCGGAACTTAAATTCAAAGATGTTGATTTGATAAATCGAGGAATGGAGCCTGCAACTGTAAGACGTTGGTTTCTGAAACATCACGGAATGACTTTTCACGCATTTCAAAGAACGTTCAAAATCAATTCGGCTTTCAAGAAACTTCAGCAAGGCGAGAATGTCTTGGATGTAGCTTTAGAAAATGGTTACGAAAGTTTGAGTGGTTTCAATGACAGTTTCAAATCAATCATCGGAACGTCTCCAAAGAACTCAAAATTGGAAAAGATAGTTGACCTCAAAAGAATCGAAACACCGCTTGGAACTATGATTGCCTGCGCCAACGAAAACGGAATCTGTATGCTGGAATTCTCCGACAGAAAATCACTTTCCAAAGAATTGGACGATATTTCAAAATATTTCAAAGCTAGTATTATTCAGGGAGAGAATCCACATTTCAAGACTTTGGAAAAGGAATTAGAAGAATATTTCGAAGGCAAGAGATTGGATTTTACAGTTCCGCTTGCGCCTGTTGGTACGGACTTTCAAAAGAATGTTTGGGAAATCCTCAGAACAATTCCGTACGGAACTACGAGAAGTTATCAGCAACAAGCTGATATTCTTGGCAATCCAAAAGCTGTAAGAGCAGTTGCGAATGCTAATGGACTTAATAAAATTTCAATCATCATCCCTTGTCACAGAGTCATCGGAACTAATGGAACTTTGACAGGTTACGGCGGTGGAATCTGGCGAAAACAGAAACTTTTGGAACTGGAGAAAGCAATTTTGTTTTAAATTTGACATAAACACAAAGGCACAAGAAAATGTGGGTTGAAAACAGTTTTAAGGCACAATGAAAATCAGAGGTTTTTCTATTTTGACGAAGTCAGTCCTTGTGCCTTAAAGATTTGAACATTTTAAATCATTCTTTTGTGCCTTTGTGTTTTTATATACAATAAATTAGCATTCATAAAAAAAACAATGACTCCACAAGATTTAAAAAATATAGCCAACCTTTGGTTCAAAGCATTCAACGAACAGTACTTAGATGATTTGCTTTCTTTGTATGATGAATCTGCACAACATTACAGTCCGAAACTTAAAATCAGAGAGCCGGAAACCAATGGTTTGATTCAAGGAAAAAATGCATTAAGAAGTTGGTGGAAAGACTGCTTCGAAAGATTACCAACTTTAAGATATCAAGTCAATAAACTAACTGCTGACTCAGAACAGGTCTTTATGGAATATACTAGAAAAGTAAAAGGCGAAGAGGATATGGAAATAGGAGATGTGTTGGAAATCAAAGATGGAAAAATTGTTTTCTCAAGAGTTTATCACGGATAAAAAGAATCAGGACTACAATCTTAAAACTACCACCTAAAACCTTACAACCAAATGAACATCCAACCCACTTTAGAAAACGAAAACGTTAAACTCAATCCTTTAAAAGAAAGTGATTTTGAAGCGTTATTCACTGTTGCTTCTGACCCTTTGGTTTGGGAACAGCATCCCAATAAAGACCGTTATAAAAGAGAAGTATTTGAGAACTTTTTCAAAGGAGCGATGGAAAGTCAAGGCGCTTTTAAAATCATTGATAAAGAATCTAACGAAATCGCTGGAAGCACAAGATTCTATGATTATAATCCAGAAGATAATTCAATCTTCATAGGATATACATTCTATGCTACAAAATTCTGGGGCTCCAAACTAAATCCTCAGGTGAAGAAACTGATGCTGGATTACATTTTCCAATTTGTAGATAAGGTCAATTTCCACGTTGGAAAGGATAATATCCGTTCTCAGAAAGCGATGGAAAAACTAGGAGCAAGTAGAGTAGATGAGGTGAATGTCGCCTACTTCGGAGAACCGGAAAAACTGAATGTCGTCTTTGAAATCAATAAACCAAAATAAATAACAACTATAAACTTATAACCAAATGAAAAAGTACAGAGTCCAAACCAGACCATTTGTCGTACCAACAACGGACGGGAAATTAATTGAAGAACATTGGGGGAATTCCACCAGAACATCCGATATTTCTATTGCGCACATGGTTGCACCGCCTGATTGGAGTGAGCCACATCAAACACCTGAATTTGATGAGTTCACGGTCATTCTTTCAGGGAAGAAACATTTTGAGATCGATGGTGATTCTATTATTCTTGAGAAAGGGCAAAGTATTCTGATTGAGAAAGGTGCGAGAGTCCGCTATTCTAATCCGTTTTATGAACCTTGCGAGTATATCGCGATCTGTCTTCCCGCTTTTTCTTTGGACCTTGTGAATAGAGAGCCTGGATAGATCAAACCATTAGACCTAATGGAGGTGATCTACAAAGAAAGCTTACTTTTTATATGGTGAGTTATTCTGCCTTATATACTTCAAAGTTATAGATGGTTTCTGTATTTTCTACGATTCCGTCCGTATCCAGCTCGATGATAAGAGCATTTCTTCTGAACCAGCTCTTTGTAATATAGATAAGTTGCATACCTCCGAATTCCGAATAATCGGGAGTGCCCAGAAGAGTATATATCTCTTCTTTTGTTTTTCCTATTAGTTGATGGGTATTTTTCATGACTTGTTTTGTGATCTTTATATGATGATACATTTAGCTATAAAAAATGCCGTTTTACTGTTCCAAAGCTTGGCTAGTAAAACGGCATTGTAATGTCTTAGGATTTCAGAAGCTCCATACTGTTTTTACGTAGATCTTACTGTAGCTTTGGTGCTGAGTTTCCTGCGGCACATGGTGCTGCCATAGAAAAACTATCAAAAAGGT
>CAUSBY010000010.1:0-170883 GCA_963530025.1 uncultured Weeksellaceae bacterium | reverse complement strand
GACTTTTTGCCCACGCTTTCTCTTTTTGTACCTTGAATTGTAATAGATTTCATTTTGTATAAAATTATTTTAAGGGTGCAAAGGTATTAATTTTTTTTAAATAATAAACTTCTCACTTATAGATTTGTGCTCGTGTACCATTTTCATAACATCGGAGAACAATTGAGCACAAGACAACACCTTTATTTTTGAGGAAAGACCTTCTTTCACTGGGATAGAATCTGTTACAATTACTTCCAATAATTTAGAGTTCTCGATATTCTCATAAGCTTTTCCAGAAAGCACACCATGAGTTGCCATTGCTCTTACAGATCTTGCTCCTTTTTCTATAAGGATATCAGCTGCTTTGCAAAGTGTACCAGCGGTATCTATCATATCATCAATAAGAATTACATTTTTATCTGTAACATCTCCGATTAGGAACATCTCTTCGACAACATTTGCTTTTTTTCTCTCTTTATAAGCGATAACAACATCTGCTCCTAAGTGACCTGCATAATTTTTCGCTCTTTTTGCACCTCCCATATCTGGAGAAGCAATGGTAAGATTTTCTAAATTAAGGTTTCTGATGTAATCCACAAAAATTGTAGAAGCATACAAATGATCCACAGGAATTTCAAAGAATCCTTGTATCTGATCAGCATGTAGATCCATTGTCATAATTCTTGTAGCGCCGGCAGCAGTCAAAAGATTCGCAACCAGTTTTGCGCCTATCGGTGCTCTTGGTTTGTCTTTTCTGTCTTGTCTTGCTAATCCGTAATAAGGAATTACAACAGTGATGTTCTTAGCAGAAGCTCTTTTCGCTGCATCTATCATTAATAATAATTCCAAAAGATTGTCTGCCGGTGGAAATGTGGACGCAATAAGGAAAACACGTGCTCCCCTTACAGATTGTTCCAAAACGGGCTCGAACTCTCCGTCGCTGAAATGTTGGAAATTAATTATTCCAAGGGGTTGCCCATAACATTGAGCAATTTTTTCCGCCAACTCGTGGCTGGTTCTAGTAGAAAACAAATAACTTGCT
Source organism: uncultured Weeksellaceae bacterium (assembly GCA_963530025.1). Taxonomy (GTDB): domain Bacteria; phylum Bacteroidota; class Bacteroidia; order Flavobacteriales; family Weeksellaceae; genus Epilithonimonas. The sequence continues at coordinate 169,859 of CAUSBY010000010.1, read as the reverse complement.
TGATCTGACATTTTTACTTTTTTGCAAATTTAAAAAATAATGAAAAATCTGAAAATCAATTTTCATTTTATAAACAAAAAAGACCAAAATATTTCTATTTTGGTCTTTCTATTCTTAACAATATTCTTCGAAAGCGGCCTGAAGATTTGCGGCAATTGCGCCTGCAGGATTACCTTCTATGTGGTGTCTTTCTAGCATGTGCACCAACTCCCCATCTTTGAAAAGTGCAACACATGGCGAACTTGGAGGAAACGGAGCCAACAATCTTCTAGCTTCTGCAACCGCATCTGTATCAAATCCTGCAAAAGCAGTTACCAAATGATCTGGTTTCTTTTCTCCTGTCAAAGAGTAAACAACGCCTGGTCTTGCCGCTCCAGCTGCACATCCGCAAACTGAATTGATCACTAATAAAGTTGTTCCCGACTGCTTAAGAGCGGTATCAACTTGTGCTGGTGTTGTAAGGTCTTCAAAACCTTTATCTGTAAGTTCTGCCTTCATTGGCAATACTAAATCTGCTGGATACATATTTTTAAGTATTTAGGTTAATTTCTGAGTTGCAAATTTAATCAATTAAAATTTGACTTTGTTGCAAATCATTCTATCAAAATTATACCAAAAATCTATTACGCCATTTTGACTGACTATTTTGAAATCAATAATTCTTTAGAAAAATATATCCTGAAACTTTTTGTCCGTTTTCTAATGTAATCATATACCAATATGTACCACTCGGCAAAGGTTTTCCATTTTCTTTCCCGTCCCATTTGAAATTGTTTTCTACCTTTCTATTGAAGAGTATTTTTCCATTCCTATCTAGAATTTGGACATTCGTGTTATTTGGCAAGCCTTTTACTTCCCAATAATCATTATTCCCATCTCCATTCGGACTAATAAAATTATTGACACTTAAAGCCAAAACTCCAGAATACTCCGCAATGCATCCTGAAATGTTTCTTACATAAATTTTATAATTCCCTACAATGGCATTACTGATCACATTTGAAGTTTGCCAATTGATTCCATCCAGACTATATTCCAATGAATCTCCTGTTGCTTCAACGATAATATCTGCTCTATCTACACTTACATTATTAATTTCCGGAAGCGGATTAATGGTAATTTCGATTGTGAAAATTAGCGTACAGCTATCTGTTGGTGTGAATGTGTAAGTTTTGGTTCCGATTGTTGAGGTATCAATATTGGAAACATCCCAAGTTCCGGAAATCCCATTATCTGAGATTAATGGCAATGGAATGGGCTGTGAATCTTTACACAACTGATCTTGTAACGTAAATTCTGGTTTTACTTTTGATTTTGTTTCGACCAATATCTCTGTTCTTTCGGAAACACAGGATTCAGGATTGATCACTTCGATCCAAAAACTTGTATCAGAAGAAATTGTTGGTGTTTGATATTGATGTCCCGTAAAAAACGGTGTTGCAGAAGTTGGAGAAACATACCAATTAACCGTATTAGTTGCAGCAGTTGTAACCTCTAAAATAGTAGATGAATTTTCACAGATCAAAACATCCGAAGGAATACTGAAAACAGGAAGCGCATTAACTTTAACATCAAACGGAATTCTATAAGACACACAACCTGTTGAATTATTTATAGACTCAATCCAATAAGTTGTATCCGTTTGCAAAACTGGTGTAGTAAAAGAATTGCCTGTGAAAATTGGCGTTGTAGAATTCTCAGAATCGTACCATTTTACAATATTCCCAACGCTGGTTTCAGCTTCCAATGTGATAATATTTCCCGCACAGATCGGTAAAATTGGTTTTGTATTAATGTCCGGCATTGCTATAAGCGAGAAATTCAGTTTGCTTACGATCTTTGCACAGTTGATTCCACCATTAAGCGTAATATTAATCCAAATAGAAAAATCTGTCAATCGTGATGCGTCAAAATTTGTTGGATCAGCGATAGCATTTGCAATCGTATTACTGTTTGCAGAAGCCTGATCTGTATAAAAGTAAAATTGATAGCGGTCGGGGTCATTGTTTGATAACTGAGAAGTATATGAGGTCAGGTCCAGATTCCTAGTTGCACAAAAAGTAGCAATATTTATAGTCTGAGCAGGTAAGGTCATAGAAGAAACAGCCAAAGGAATTGCCCTTACTATAAAACAGCCAGTAGTATTTTCTATTCTTACATAGACCGAACCTACCGAACCATTATGGCTTGATGGATTAGCTATAATATCTGTTGTTCCTCCCAATATTGCCGAAGCTTCTTTCGTATAATATTTGAAAGTATAATCCGCATTGTTCTCTACAGTATTCTCGATAGATTTAAGATTGAATACTCCATTTGTGTTGCCTACAATGGTTGTACAATAAAATATGGTTTTAAAGTTATTAGCTTTTGGTGCTTCATAAACCATTAATTTGATCTTTACACCATCTATGAATTTTCCGCTTGCATCTTCTAATCTTGCAAAAATAATATTAGGATTTTGAGCCGTTGTTGCTGTGAAATCACTTGTCAACAAGCCCAAAGCCGCTCCAACTTGAGCATTGAAAAATGAGGTGTAAAAAGTCACTTTATAATTGGGATAGTCATTCTTGATCTGTGTAGCAATAGTATTAAGGTCAAAAATCTCTTCCCCATCATAATCGTAATCACACGCTTTGAAAAGGTACGAAAGCAAAATACATCTGACCGAGAATCCAAATCCTCTTGATGTACTGTGCTCTCTGACTTTATCTTCAAAATGATAGTCATCAGAATTTAAAGAATTCGGTTGAGGTTTACTGCTTGTCCAATACACGGCTTGCTCTCCTGGAATATTTTCAAATGTGCCATCCAAATATTTCCGTGCGCCTGGTGCTACTATTTTAAAAGGTGATTGAAAAGCATCATTAATATTCTGAATATTATATGCCACAGACTCATTAGCAAATTCTTTCTGAAGGGGAATGCGAAAACCAACAGAGCAAGGATTGTTCAGACCAGATTCTCCTTGCCAAAGTTCATCATTCTGTTTAACCTGCCATTGTTGTTGGGTAATCATCTTGTTGTGATCCGGCGTATCTCCGTTAAACTTATCTTTACTAAAACCATTAACTGATTGATTACTTGTGTCAGAATCTGATATCCAATCGATTAATTCATGACCATCGCTATATCTTCCCCATTGATAATTGCTCCCAAAAGCATCAATATCGATAATTGACTTTGGGATAGCATCTGGATTGAAATGGGGATGACCAACTTTATTATAGTTAGTTCCTAGATTAGACGCCATCCATTCTTCTCCTGTGGCAGATTCAAAAACTTTATATATAAAACGATGATGCCTCGCATTGATCCCTCCAACACCAAGAGAATCCTGACCTTGTGTGGTGATTTCTTTATATCTTCTGTCAGAGATGTAAGCATATCTTTTAAAATCGCAATCTCCTAAAGCATAAGTGAACTCTCCATAATTAATGGGAGTTCCGCTTGATCTGAGTTCTATAGTTTGTAATCCTGTAGACCGAAAAGTTCCGTTTGCCGAAAAATAAATCCCATTTACCGTATTGGTTGTGATGGAATATTGCCCGACGGATGTTACATTTACCTGAATGTTTTGTTTTGGATAGATCTCTGTTTCTTCTGCATCACCAACGCTGATTCCTCTTACCAAATATCCTACTGATGAATATTTACAATTGACAATATTGTATTGTCCTTGTTGCGCTATTAATAATTTTTGTACAAAAAGAAACAGAACAATGAGTAGCTCTTTTGTTCTCAATTTTTACTTTTTTAAGTCTTATTTTTTTAACACAAAATGCCGGAGACCTTTTAATCTCCGGCTTTTGTTATTTAGTTAGTTATTTTTTGATGACCTTTATGACATCTGCTTTGCCTGAACCTGTCACTTTTACCAGATAATTTCCGCTGGTCAGCGTTTTTAGGCTAAGATTAGCTGTCTTGGAATTAATTTTCTGGGAAAGTATCAGTTTTCCTGTCAAACTGTAAACTTCTATATTTTCAATCGTGTCTTTAGAATCGATCGTGAATTGGTCAACCACAGGATTTGGATAATATTTGTTGATATTCGATCTTGTATCATTCACAGTCAATTTTTCTTCAACAGTAATGCTCGTTACCTCACTTGAACAGATACTTACAACTTGTAGGACATAATAGGTCTTCCCAGTTTCTAAAACTGTTGTAGCAGGTAATTCTGTAGTCAGTCCTTGATCTGCAAACCACTTCAAAGTTCCTGTAAAAGTAACTGAAAGATCTGCCAATGTCTGTCCAGCAACATATTGTTGATTAGCTTCTGCAACTGGCGCAGCAACGTCACACTGGAATTGATAGATCTTCGCAAGATGCGGATTAGCGGTTCCTGTTCCTTCACGAGAACCGATTGCAACAATTTGTCCGGACCTGTCCATATCTACATCGTGACCGAAGAAAGTTCCTTTGATATCTTCTATAGATTGCCCGATCTGCGTCCAGCTATTATCCAGAATTTTATAAACCTGAGCTTTTGGAATCAAACTGGAAATCCCTTCTGATCCAACCGCCAAAATATCTCCGGTGGCATTTAGCCTTACTCTTGCATACATTTGAAACATACTTGTCCCGAATAGTGTCTGTCCTACTTGATTCCAAGTTCCGGCATCGTTGTTATATACTCTTGTTAATCCTGCATAAGCAACATTAGTAGTTGTATTGGTAGCAGTCATTGACCCTAAAGCTACTCTATCTCCTGCTGCATTAAGGCTTACAAATGTGTAAGGAGATTCTGAGAACGACGCTACTTGTAACCAGATCGTTCCATCCAACTGATAAATTTTAGCAGAACCATTGGTCTGAGAGACTGCAATAATATTTCCAGCATCATTGATATCTACATCATATCCAAATCCTCCTCCGTTAGCAGAACTGTTATTGATCAGACTCTGTCCAACCTGTGTCCATTGGGAAGTTGCAGAATCCAGATGGTAAACTTCTACCATCCCGTAGAAACTTGTAGATGTGATTGTATTAGAAGCTCCGACTATGATCGTTGAACCGTCTGGCGTAATTTTCAAGGCACCTCCAAAACTTGGATTGACGTAAGCTGTAGGTATCAATTCTTGGCCGATCTGATTCCAGTTTGCACCATCAAATTTGAAAACGGCAACTTTTCCTTTCCAACCGTTTGTCATGGGAGCTCCAATTGCAAGGATGGTCCCATCATCACTTAAACTAAGGGCCAATTCCGCTGTATCTTCGTAAGTGGATTTGTAGATTCCGCCATAGTTGATATCCGCTCCGATCTGGTTCCAGTTTGTGCCATCAAAATTGATGACCTTTACCAGACCCAGGGTCTCAGAAGTACTTGTGTTTTTTGGATAGGATAGACTGTATGCCATTATTTCTCCATTCCCGTTCAATGCGACAGTTTGCATCGGGTTGGTTGTAGAACCGATACTTTCTCCTTGTTGAATCCAATTCTGAGCAAGTATCAAACTTCCTGAAAACAACAGGAACAAAAAAAGTGTAAACTTTTTAATACATAGATTATTCATTTAAAAAAATATTTATTTAGACTTAATAAAATTAACGGTGCAAATTTATCGTCTTAACTAATTTTAAAATGAAATATGTCTTGTAAATCAAGTAAGTTAAAATACCCTACTTGATCAAGTAATTAAAAATCAAATGTTTAAATCTGACTAAAAAAGAAATAGATATCCATACTATCCGGAATATTGAGCTTTTTTCTGATGCGATATTTCTTATTCTGAACAGTTTTAGGAGAGAGATCTTTATAAAATGCAATATCTTTTGTCGTCAAATTGAGTTTAAGATAAGAACAAAACTCGATTTCCGATTCTATGATAGATGAACTGATTGATCTCAAAGCCTGACTGAAATTTGGAAACACTTTCTGAAACTCCATAAAAAAATCAGATGAATTATTCTGGAGAAGAAGGATCAATTTCTTATGTTGTTCTTCACGATTTGGTTGAGCATCAATTTTACTTTGCAAATATTCTTTACTTCGATTTTCCTGATCAGACAAGATCTTGTTCTTTTTATAAAGTCTGAAAACGAACACCAAAAGAATCAATAAAATCAACGCACTCAATATGATGTATCCAATATAAAAAGTAGTCCCAGATCTTTTGGTCTCATCTTTCTCTTTGATGATCTGATGAAGTGACCTGTTCTTGTTCTCCGAGATCTTCAACTGAGTGTCCTGAAGCTTTGACTTGTATTTCCCCGCATTTGCAGAATCTTTCAGAGAATCATACGATTCAGCAAAGCCTTTATACAATTCCCTTTGATTCATAATATCGTAATCTTTGGGAATTAGTTTTTCGACTTCTTTATAGTACTCGATAGATTTGGAATAATTCTTTTTACCTTTTTCTATATCTCCAAGCAAAGAGTAATTCAAAATCGTAACATCATCGTTTTTCGGAAAATTTTCTGGTTTCAACTGAATTGATCTTTGCACAAAATATTTCGCAGAATCCAGATCGAACATCACATAAGCAGCTCCCAAATGAGAATATTTCCTATAAAGAAATTGTGCTTTTTTCTCAGGTTCTCTTACATTTTCCAATTCTCTGATTGCTTTAAAAGAAACAGAAATTGCTTCTTTCGGTTGTTTTGCAGTCAGATACATATTGGTAAGGTAAGTGTAGGCATTATTTTTAGTTTCAATTACCTTCACATCTCTCTGGTCTTCTTTATCCAGAATCTCTATCGCTTTATCAAAAGTTTCGAGTGCCTCCTTTCTTAATTGATTATGTGCAAAAGCATTTAATTTGTAAGTATATGCAACTGCCTGAAATCGTTTTTTATCATACTCCAGACTTTTCTTCTCAAGATAATCGGCTGATTTTAAAAGCACATCAATATCTACTTTGTACATATTGTACCAACATTGGTGAGACAGAAGCAGTAACTCTGTATCTACATCATTGATGGCGATCGCCTCTTTCAGGAGAGTTCTGTTGACAACAATCCCTTTTTCCGGATTGCCCATCAGCAGGCTTCTGTAGCTCACAACCTCTTTTGACAAAACTTCAAACCTTTGATAATCTGAAATTTGACTTGATGAAAAATTAAAAATCAACAAGCAGAAAAATATTAATCTCAATACCACAATCCTATCCTTCATAACTTTAGTAATAAAATCTCATTTTAATTATATGGATGAGAATTTAAAACCGCAAAATTAGGTTATTTAGAATGATTATAATTAAGGGTTTGATAAATTTATTTAAATTACTAGATTTTACTATAACATATTATTTAAAAAAAGGTCGAAAACCAAAAAGCCTTCGACCTTTATAATGTAGTTAGTTATTTTTTGATGACTTTGATGGCATCTGTTTTACCTGCGCTAACTACTTTTACCAAGTAATTTCCGCTGGTTAATGTATTCAAATTCAATGTAGCTGTTTTGGAATTAATTTTCTTTGTCAAGATTAATTTCCCTGTCAAACTGTAAACTTCTACATTATCAATTGTGTTATTAGACTCGATTGTAAATTGATCAACAATTGGATTTGGATAATATTTCGTGTTATTACCTTTTAAATCACTTACAGCTAGCTTTTCTTCAACTGTAATACTTGTAACTCCGCTTCTACAGACATCTGTGGTTTGTAGAACATAATAAGTTTTTCCAGATTCGAGAACTGTTGTGGTTGGTAATTCTGTAGTTAAAGCCTCGTCTGCAAACCATTTCAAGGTTCCTGTATAAGTGACTTGTAAATCTGCCAAAGTCTGTCCTGCAAGATATTGCTGATTAGCAGCTGCTGTTGGTGCAGCTAACTGACAACTGAAATCAAATGCACGAACCACATTTCCGTTCAAAGAACCAACTCCCAAAACATCTCCGTTTTTACTGAATTTCATTTGGAAACCGAAGTTTTCACTGGCGATTGTTCCAACTAATTCGTTTCCGAGAACGTTCCATTTGTCATTGTAATATTTGTAAACGTTTACTTTACCCATTTGGCTGTTGGTATTTTGAGTTCCAATTGCCAAAGTATTTCCTTCGCCATTCAAAGTAATTCCTTGTCCAAAATAGCCAAACATAGCCGTTCCGTAAAAAGGATTTCCTAATGCACTCCAAACACCACCATTATTTTTATAAACATTCACTTTTCCTCCCCAAGTCAATCCTTCACTGCTTAGACTATCGCCAAAAGCAACTACAGTTCCCTCTGAATTAAGACTTGCAGTAGCATACGTCCCTGCAAAAGCTCCAGTCTGAATCCAAATAGAACCGTCCAATTGATACACTTTTCCTCTTCCCTGCATAGAAACACCTGCGAAGATATTACCCGCGTCATTGATAACTACTTTATGTCCAAACTTAGAATCCGAACCGCCATAAATAGTTTGTCCAACCTGAATCCAAGTACTTCCATCCAAATCAAAAACCTGAACCATTCCAGAGTTTTGGGTACTTGCAGAATCTAAATAAGCTCCGATAATTATTCTTTTAGCATCTGCAGAAAAATCTACAGAAGCTCCAAAATAACTTTGTGCTGGACCATTCAAAGTTTGACCAAGCTGAACCCAAGCAGTTCCATCGTATTTGTAAATCTTAACCTGACCAGAATCTGTTCCATTGGTTTTGTTATATCTGGAACCGAAAGCCACTGTTTGTCCGTCATCACTGATTGCTACAGCCAAACCAGCTTGGTCTGCCGTTGCTTCTCCAAAAAGGTCTTGCCCAATCTGAGTCCAAGCACCATCTTGAAATTTCAAAACTCTTACTTTTCCTGCTTTTTCCCCTATTACAGAATTGTAAGGTGCTCCAACAACAATGACATCTCCAGTGGCATTCATATCCATATAACCGGCAAGGTCGCCAGTTGCTCCTTGTATCGTATTACCCTTTTGCGTCCATTGCTGTCCAAAGCAAAAACTGGAAAAGAGTAATAAAAAAATAAACTGTCTAAACATAATTTTAAAATTTTCCGCAAATCTATTTAGACTAATTACAAATAGAATAAAAACTCAGTACACAAAAGATACCTCAAAGGATTAATTGACTTAATTACAATTAATTATAAAATAAATATTTTAGAATTAAAATTCGTTCATCCAATCATAAATATCAATTTCTGTCGGGATTTGAAGCTTTTTTCTGATTCTGTATTTGTTATTTTGAACACTTTTGGGGTTCACGGATTTGTATTTTGCAATTTCTTTGGTTGATAAATTGAGTTTTACAAAGGCGCAATATTCTTGTTCGGTTTTGGATAAATCGGGAGCGAGTTTTAAAAGCTTTTTAAAAAAATCAGGAAATTCCTGTTCGAAGGAAAAGAGAAAACCGATGTCATTTTTTTTAATTAATTCAATCAAATTGGCTGTGTTGATATTTCTTTCAGGAACTTTCTTTTTTTGTTTAAAGAATAGAATAATCAGAATAATTATAACTAATCCGAAAAATCCCAGCATCCAATAAAACAGTTTGTTTTTTTCCTGTTCTCTTGCTTTGGATTCCTTTAGAATTTCGTGAACGGATTTATACTTATGCTGATAAAGTTTTAATTGAGTTTTATTTAATTTCTCCTGATAATCCTTAACCTTAGATTGATTTCCGAGTTTTTGATATGAACTAATGATTCCTTTGTACAAAGCTTCCAGATTGACCAAATCTCCGGTTTCTGGATAAAGCGATTCTGCGATGAGATAATTTTCCAGAGATTTCTGAGCTTGATTTTTTTTAAGTGAAATGTCTCCGAGAATAGAATAATTAAGAAACTGTGTGAAATTTGGGCTTTTAATATCCGGATTCATCTCGAGAGATTTGTGAATATAATATTCCGCAGAATCAGAATTAATATCAGAATAAACCGTTCCAATATTGGCAAAATTAAGATACTGAAGACTTTTTCTTTTTTCTGCATCTTCAATTTTATTATATGAATTATCTGCTAATAATAGTTTATTGATAGCAGTTTTGAAATCTTTCTTTCTATAATAGAGATTCGAAATGTAGATATAAGCATTCGCTCTTGTTTCAAGAACCTCTTGATTTTGCTGAGGTATTTTATCCAGAATAGAAAGCACTTTCTGATGTTCTGCCAGAGCATCATCTTCCAATTCGCTGTCCATAAAAACCTGACATTTATAAATACTTGCCTTTGCCAGAAAAATAGAATTATGATATTCTTCGGATTTTTCTTGAAGTAGATTCGCTGTGATTTTGACTTGGTTCAAATCTGCTTTTTTGAGGAAATACCAGCATTTGTTTGCGAGTAATTTCAGCTCGGATTCTTCATATTTTTTATCCTTAGCTTCTTTCAAAAGTCTTTCTAACACTACAATTCCTTTATCAGGATTGGACTTTAGAACTTTCTGCATAGACTTCATTCTCTGAGTAAAATCATTGAATTGGTAATCATCTCTCTGAGCAGAAAACGAAACGAAAAATAGAAATAAAATGAGGAAAAGAAGTTTATTTGGGGACATTATTTTACTTTGAAAAACAAAAATAAACGAATTACCACAGAAAAGCCAATTTAATTAGAATTATTCTAAATAATTTAATTTCAAAACAAAAACCCAAAATCCGAAGACCTTGGGTTTAATCAAATCGATATGCAAATTAAGTATATCCTGTTTTGGTTGTTAGTTTTTGGTTGATTGTTGATAGAATTTTATCCATCAACCGACAACCATTAGCAAACAAAAATTTTAAGAAAGTAACTTCTTAACCATTTCGGAAATGCTCTTTCCGTCTGATTTTCCGGACAATGCTTTGGAAGCAACGCCCATTACTTTTCCTAAATCTTTAATAGTTTCTGCTCCGGTTTCAGAAATAATTTTCTTGATTTCTGATTCCAATTCCTCAGCAGACAATTGTTTTGGAAGAAATTTCTCAATGATTTTTGATTGAGCTTCTTCCACTTCAGCAAGGTCCGTTCTCCCCTGAGCCGTAAATTGGTCATAGGAATCCTTTCTCTGCTTTATCATTCTTTGCAAAATTGCAATTTCCTGTTCTGCTGAAACTTCTGCGCCTCTAGCTTCAGTTTGCAACAAAATAATTTGCGCTTTTACAGCACGAAGAGAATCCAGAGCGACTCTGTCTTTCTCTCTCATTGCCGTTTTTATTGCTTCGCTTATTATAGTTTCTAAACTCATAATTTTTGCTTTTGGCGAATAGCTTTTGGCAGTTGGCTTTTAAAATTGCATTCCAATTGGAAAGCTAAAAGCTAGTTGCCAAAAGCCAATCGCAAATTAATCTACATCTTTATTAAGGAAACGGTTTTCTCTCAGTTGCATACTTCCATTGTTATCAGACAAATAAGTGTTGATATTTTGGTCAGATGCATTAGAACCATCGATGTTGATGTTCTTTCTCTTGAAAGCCGGAACTGTTTCGAAAACATTCTCATTATCCAATTGCTGGTAACGGGAATTAAATTCTCTCAACTTGTTTCTTCTTTCCATTGCTTTTGAAGTATCTGGCGTTTTGTTGAAGAAAGTGAATCCACCTTCAGTTTCCTGAACTGGTTCTGGTTTTTTCTCTTCTACAATTTCCTCTTTAGTTTCCACAGCGAAAGAAAATTTAGTTGGTTCTTCAACTTTTTCTTCGATGATTTCGTTAACGATTTCTTCCTTTACTTCCGCAACAATTTCTTTTTCGATTACAGGAAATTCTTCTTCAACAGCCGGTTCATTGATTGTAAAAGTGACTTCAACCGGTTTTTCGATTTCCTCTTCTTTGAAAGACACTTTTGGCTTGTCCTCAACTTCGAAAGTAAAAGACTGCGCTTCTAAATCTATCTCTTCATAGCTTTCTTCTTCGAAAGTGAAAAGGTTGTATTCCTGTTTTGCGTTGTTATAATCATTTGAGAAATCTTGGATTTCCTCGTTTTCGATGATTTGAGTTTCAGTTTCAACTTCTTCTACAAGACTTTCTGCAACTGAGTTAGTTGGAAAATTTGAAGTTCCGAAATCGTCCTCATCTTCTAAGCGAAAAAAATTCTTCCCAGATTCTGTCTGTGGTTTTGCTTCTTCCTGAGCTCTGCTTTTGAAAGGAGATTCTCTGTGTCTTGAAGGACTTGGTCTGTCTTCCAAAGAATATTTGATGGTTTCGGTAGCGCCAGAATGTTTTTTGTCATCATTAGAAAAACCTGTAGCAATCACCAAAACGCTTACTGCATCGCCCAATTCTTCATCTGTTCCAACTCCAAAAATAATATCAGCCGTATTTCCAGCTTCTTTCTGGATGTAGTCCATAATTACTCCGATTTCGTCCATCGTAACTTCGGAAACACCACTTCTGATTAGCAAAAGAACATTCTTCGCGCCAGTGATTTTGTTATCATTCAATAATGGGGAATCCAAAGCTTTTTTCACAGCTTCTTCCGCTTTTTTCTCGCCGGTTGCAACACCAGTTGACATCAATGCTGTTCCGGAATTTGCCAAAACAGATTTCGCATCACGGAAGTCAATATTAACATCGAAATAACCAGTAATAACCTCTGCCATTCCTTTCGCCGCATTGGTTAAAACTTCATCGGCTTTAGAGAACCCCTGCTTGAAACCCAGGTTTCCGAATTGTTGTCTCAATTTATCATTATTAATAACAATAAGAGAATCAACATTATTTCTTAATTTATCAAGTCCTAAGTTCGCTTGGTCCAATCTTCTTTTTCCTTCAAAACTAAAAGGCACGGTTACGATTCCAACTGTCAGAATTCCCATTTCTTTAGCTACTTTTGCAATCACAGGCGCCGCTCCTGTTCCGGTTCCACCGCCCATTCCGGCAGTTATGAAAACCATTTTGGTATTTTGTCCCATTGCCGCTTTGATTTCATCGATACTTTCGATGGCCGCTTTTTCGCCAACTTCTGGGTCAGCTCCTGCTCCCAAACCTTCTGTCATAGAAATTCCTAGCTGAACTTTATTAGAAACCGGATTATTATCCAAAGTCTGGGCATCTGTATTACAAATCACGAAATCTACACCGTAAATCCCTTTTTCATACATATGCTTCAAAGCGTTGTTTCCACCGCCTCCAACGCCAATCACTTTGATGATGGAGGAATTCCCTTTTGGAAGGTCAAATGAAAATCCTTGTGTATTAGTTATATTGTCCATTGTATATTTTTTTATAATTGATAGTTGATGAGTGATAATCGATGAAAACCATTCATCATTTATCATTAATCATTCTTTTTTTACTCTTCTACTTCTTCAAAGAATTTTTTTACTTTATCCATAAGAGACTGCCCGAAAGTTGGTTTGCTTCTTCTGTTCTCTTCTTTTGGTTTCGCCACTTCTTCGATGCGCTGAACTGGTTGAGGTCTTTCAGCTTCTGCAGTTGGTTGAGCAACTGGTTCTGATTTAGCCACAACTTCTTCGATAATTTCTTCTTCTGTTGGAAGAACTCTTTTATCTCTGATTTTAAGACTTTCCATCAATAAACCGATTGACGTTGCAAATTCCGGTCCTTTCAGATATTGGTTTTTATCGTTTGCCACATATTCGTTAGCGAAACCAATTCTGCTGTCGAAACCTGTTGTATAATTAGCCAATTGACGAAGATTTCTCAAGTTGGAACCACCTCCAGTTAAAACGATTCCTGCAATCAGTTTTTTCTTTTGTTCGAAAGCGCCGTAACCTTTTAATTCAGTATTTACCATTTCAAGAATTTCTTCAACTCTTGCATTGATAATCTGAGCCAAAACTTTCAGCGAAATTTCTTTGTCCGGACGACCGTGTAATCCTGGAATAGTCACATACGTGCTGTCTTTTTCCAGTTCAGGAACAGACGACCCGAACTTCACTTTCAATTGTTCTGCGTGTTTCTCGATGATTGAACATCCCTCCTTAATATCATCAGTGATAATTCCACCACCGTAAGGAATCACGCAAGTATGACGAATGATGTTGTCTTTGAAAATCGCGATATCCGTAGTTCCACCACCAATATCAACAATCGCAACACCAGCTTCTTTTTCTTCTTTTGTAAGAACTGCTTCAGACGACGCCAAAGGTTCCAATGTCAAAGCTTCCATTTCCAGACCTGCTTCGCGAACACATCTTGCAATGTTTCTGATAGAACCCATTTGTCCCACAACAACGTGGAAATTAGCTTCTAATCTTTTGCCGTGCATCCCGATTGGCTCTTGGATTTCACCTTCAGAATCCACTTTGTATTCTTGAGGTAAAACGTGGATGATTTCTTCGCCAGGTAACATTACCAATTTCTTTACCTGGTCTTTTAGTTTTTCGATATCATCTTCTGTGATGTATCTATCCGGGTGCTCTCTCATTATATAATCCGAATGCTGGAGAGAACGGATATGTTTTCCTGCAATTCCGACAGTTACTTTGTGGATAGGAACACCAGCGCTGGATTGCGCTTCTGCAACTGCAGTTTTGATGGAATTGATGGTTTGGGAAATGTTGTTCACGATTCCTTTGTGAACACCAAGACTTTTAGCCTTCCCAACGCCCAGGATTTCGATTTTCCCGTGAGCGTTACGTCTTCCGACAATGGCGACAATCTTAGTTGTCCCAATGTCCAGACCTACTGAATACTCTTGATTTTCCATTATATGCTCGATTTGATTTTTTATTCTACTACTACTTTTGCTTTTTTCTTTTTATCAGAAGACGATTTGGAAGATGTTTCCTTTTTCTTTTCCGAAGTTTTTTTCGGTTCAGATTTCTTCTCTACTTTTTTCGGTTTCGAAGTTTCTTTTTTGACTTCTGATTTTTTAGGTTCAGCTTTTTTTATTTCTTTTTTCGGTTCCGGTTTGGGTTCCGCTTTTTTAGTTTCTGTTTTTGCCGGAACTGATGCTAATAATTGCGTCGGTTTTTCTTCCGGTTTTGTAATTTCAATCTTTGGTGCATTTCTAAGAATACTGTCGTTTTCTTTGAAATAAGGATTCAGTGTGGTTACAATCTGATTATTGTATTTAACCGAAATCTTTTTGTACTTATTCGGATTCTGATAAACCAGATATTTCTCTACAAAAGTTTTAAAACCTTTAACCTTGAAATCAATATTATCTAAATCTCCAATCTCAACTTTATAATTCCCATCGCTTGTCAGAAGATTATAACTGTCTTTTTCTTTCTTGATTCCGATGAAATATTTTTTACTGAAATCATCTTTGTCAATCTTCTCAACCAATTGTCCCAGTTCCTGATATTCCGAAGCATCAACCTCGCCCATTACCAACATACACGGATAAGAAAAGTTTCTCGAAATCGGGAATTCAACCCCTTTTTCATCCACATAAAAATCCTTTCCATTTTTACTTAATCTGAAAACCGGAACACGTTGTTTGATATCAACATTCAGGTTTCCGTTCAGATTCATATAAACATTCGCGCTGTCAACGAATGGATTTTCATTAATTTTCTTCTCCAATTCCGGAATCTTCACATCTCCGATTTTCCTTGTCGGATTGTATTGCTTCACTAAATCCTTGATGTCCTTCTCATCAATGAAATAAACCGGCGTTTTGCTTTGGTTCATATTGATAGACACATTCTCCATCTTAGCGTTGTTGAAACGCTTCAACGAAAAACTGAGCAGAAATCCAAAAAGGATAACTGTCACAAGTATCTTCAATATTCTCCACTTATTTTTCATTTTTTATATCTCGTTTTCAATGCGAATTGCATCAAATTTTCTTTTATTTATTATTAATTGTTTTTCGGTTTTTATCATAATTTTTAACCGTCTTCAGCATATAATTGAAATTATCTTTTAATTCTAATTCATAATCCCAATCGTCCATTTCGGTTTTCCCGTGTCCGAGTGAGGTGGAATTAATTACCTTATTGTTATGAATCCAAAAACGAACACTCCATCCAATTATGTCTTCTGCATCGGACATATTCGTATAAGTTATACTTTGACTTGCCAAAACCTTTTCCCCATTCTTCAATAGAAAATAATCGTTGTACAATTCCCACCAATTATTACTATTTTGTTTCCATTCTCTGGAGATTTTCACAATCTCATTTCCCTTCTTTTCATATTGGTAATGAATCGTTTTGTTCTTACCTTTTACCTGAAACTGATATTTAGTTATCTTCGAATCTTTATTAATGATTTCAGAATACTTGTTGATATTTTCTACTTCTATCAAATCCGTTTTCGACTGTGAAAATCCCAACCCGAAAACCAAAATAAATAGAAAGAAGAAAATTTTCAGTTTCATAATTCTACTTTTTCAACACTTGGCAACCATTCCATAATCGGGTCATAAAGTGTATCAATGTTTCCCGCTCCGACTGTCAATAAAATATCAAAGTCTTTTTCTTTTATTTTTTCAAAAGTCTCCTGTAATGTGCAGACTTCTTTATTTTCTATTTCAATTTTTTCGGCTAACCAACTCGAAGTAATTCCTTCAAAATTTTCCTGAAGTTCTCTAGCCGGATAAATATCTAATAACAATAAATCGTCTCCTTTTTCCAAGCTTCTTGCAAAATCTTCTGCAAAATCTCTCGTTCTGCTGAAAAGATGAGGTTGGAAAACCACCAACAATTTCTTCGTCGGATAAAAGGTTTTTATTGAACCAATTACTGCATTCAGTTCTGTTGGATGATGCGCATAATCGTCAATGTAAATCTTTCCGTTATCGAAAATATGTTTCGTATATCTTCTCTTGATGCCTTTGAAGCTAGCAATCGCTTTTTTCAAAGTTTCGAAATCAACACCCAAATTGCTTAGAATTGCCAAAGCAACTGTTGCATTTTCAACGTTGTGAATCCCTGGAATTTCCCAAACAAAATCTTCAATTTCCTCAGTTGGTGTATGAAAATCGAAATAGATTTTATCGTGGTCCATTCTCAGATTATCAGAATAATAATCTGCTTCTTCATTCACTGCATAAGTCTTGTGTTCTCTTCCAATCGCAATTCCTTTTCTCACAAACAACTGATTGTCATTCGGAACCAAACCTGCAAATTGTCTGAAACCGTCTTCTATCTGAACTCTGTCGCCATAAATATCCAAATGGTCTGCATCAATCGATGTTACAACCGCCCAATCTGGAGAAAGGTTTAGGAAACTTCTGTCATATTCATCCGCTTCAACCACAGAAAACTGATTTCCGTTGTAATCGAAATTCGATTTGAAATTCTCAGAAATTCCACCTAAAAATGCTGATGACGGCAGATTTGCTTCTTTGCACAAATGCGCTATTAATGTAGAAGTTGTTGTCTTTCCGTGCGTTCCTGCAACTGCAATACAATCTGTATTTTCGGTAATCAATCCCAAAACTTTTGCACGTTTCAGAATTTCGAAACTTTCGCTTGCGAAATAATCCAGAATCGATAATTTTTTAATTGCCGGCGTGTAAATCACCAATGTCGATTCTTTATCAAAAGCTACAATTTTCTCATCAATCACATCTTCAAACGAAATATCAATGCCTTCAAAACCAAGCTGAGCCGTCAGTTTCGTTGGCGTTTTATCATAACCCAAAACATTTTTGCCGTTAGCGTGAAAATATCTCGCCAGCGCACTCATCCCAATCCCACCGATTCCGATGAAATAGAAGTTTTGATATTTATTTAAAATGCTCATTCAATTCTTATCTTTTTGACTTTGTTGCTCTGTATCTTGGAATACTAATTCTTTCCAACATATTATTATCTCTGTAAATATTGACTCTTACACATTGTACACTATCATTTTTTGAACCTTTGGCTTTGAAAATAAAGTAGTCCAAAAAGTCCTTCGGAGAATAGTTTGATTTTGCTTCACTTAAGTCTCCAATTGTAATCGTTCCATATTTACTGCTATAATATTCACAGCTTTTTTTAAAACTTTCTGGATTCAATTTATTTTTAAAATTAATATCCATTTTATATCCCTCAAATTCCGAATAATCCTGCTTTTCACATTTAGCAAAATATTCTGTTGCGAAGTTTTTTACTAATTTGATTCTTTCAGCACTTCTGTTTTTACCTTTAAGGTCTGGTCTGTACTTCGATGCACACGAAACTATCATCAAAACCGTTAAAACCGTACTTAAAATATAAAAACTCTTCATCATTGAATCACTTTAAAAACCTCATCCACAATCCCTTCCGCCGCTTTTGGCTTTGCAAAAAATTCCAGATTGGCTGACATTTCTTTTCTCACTTTTTCATTCTCACAGATTTCTGAAAGCGTCTTCCAGAATTTGTCTTTCATTTCAGAATCTTTTACCATTCTAGCTGCATTTTTCTCAACTAAAGTCAAAGCGTTTTTTGTTTGGTGGTCTTCTGCCGCAAATGGAAACGGAACTAACAAAACAGGCTTTTTCGCAACCGCTAATTCTGAAATAGCAATCGCGCCAGCTCTGGAAACTATTACATCCGCTGCTGAATAAGCCAAAGCCATATCAGAAATAAATTCCTTGATTTGAATTTGGCTATTGGTTGATAGTTGTTGGTTGTCGGATATTTCTTTATAATCCGTTTTCCCCGTCTGCCAGATTAACTGATAATCTTTTTCTTTCAGTTTATCAAAATTATCTTTCCAGCCGTTGTTCAAAGTTCTGGAACCAAGTGAACCCCCAACTGAAAGAATCGTTAATTTATTTTTATCTAAGCCTAATTTTTCCTTAGCCAAATCTTTATCAATCAAATCTGTGATAATATTTTGACGAATTGGATTTCCTAAGAAATAAGTTTTCGTTCCAGAGAAAAATTTCTCCATATCCGGATAAGCCGTGAAAACTGCTTTCGCTTTTTTCGCATTGAAAACATTAGTCTTTCCTGGCAAAGAATTCTGTTCCTGAATGAAGGTCGGAATTCCCATTTTCGCCGCAATATATAAAGCCGGTCCGCTTGCAAAACCACCAGTTCCAACCGCAAAATCCGGCTTAAAATCTTTGATGATTTTCTTAGCTTTCATCAAGCTTGAAATGATTTTAAATGGAAGTCCGATATTCTTCAGAAGATTGCCTCTGTCGAATCCGGCGATATTCAATCCTTCTATTTTGAATCCGGATTGAGGAACCTTTTCCATTTCCATTTTTCCATTCGCACCAATGAACAAAAACTCTGCATCGGGAAATCTCTTCTGAATTTCCTGAGCAATCGCAACCGCAGGAAAGATGTGTCCACCAGTTCCTCCGCCACTCATTAATATTTTTAGTTTTTTGCTCATTTTATTTATATGTTTTGGCTAAATCCTAATTCTATTGATGAACTAAATTTTTTAATTAGGCTGATTTACCCAAATTATAATTTCCAATTTATTATCAATTAACCTCACAGACACTTCTGTACTGTAATACTCAATACCTTCTATTTCAAAATTAATTTCTGCTTCTATATTCTTATTTTTTTCAATAAAATTTAAAATTTCTTCATCTGTATTTAAAGCGAATAGTTCTTTTAAATCTCCATAACTATTTATAACCCTAATTGTATTTATTTTCATCATTTATAATTTTACGCGATATCATTTATTTCTTCAATGCTTTGTCTTTTGCCCAAACCTTCTTCATCAAAAACCTGAATTCTTGAACTTACATTTAGGATAATTCCTAACTGAATATAAGTCACCAACATCGATGTCCCTCCATAACTTATCAATGGTAAAGGCTGACCTGTAACCGGAATTAGATTCACAGCAACAGCGATATTCACTGATAATTGAATGAATATCATTAATCCAATTGCTAATACCAGCAACGACCCAAAAAAGGCAGGCATCTTACTGGCAATCATTACAATTCGGATAATCATTATCATATAAAGGCTAATCAAAACAAAGGCTCCAATCCAGCCATATTCTTCCACGATAATTGCGAAAATAAAATCCGAAACCGACTGTGGTAATGTCTGTTTCAATGCGCTTTTCCCAGGTCCAATTCCATTAAATCCGCCGTGAACAATTGCTGCTTTTGCCTGCATTACCTGATAGTTTTTCGCTTTCAGACTTTCGTCTTCTACATCTGCTGTTTTCTTCGAGTTTGAGAAGGTTTCTATACGGCTCATCCAAGTGTGAACACGGTTTCCTCCAAGTAAATTGGTATTCAATGCAATGACTAAAAACATTACAATGAAAACTACTGAAAGTGAGATAAATCCCGCCACATATTGCCAAGCCAGCTGACCAATAATCAAGATGATAATCGAAACCATCATAATCATTAAAGCAGTTGAACCATTGTCTTTTGCAACCAAACCAAACACAATTAAAATTGGTCCGAAGATGTAAACAATGTTCTCAATGGGAACTCTTTCTCTTTTGATTTTTTTGGTTAAATATCTGCACAGATAGATAATCAGCATCAAATAAGCGAATGACGAAGGCTGAAAAGAAATCGGTGTTCCCGGAATCTTTAACCAACGCGAAGCACTTGCACCTTCAATCTTTTGTCCTGTGAACATCGTAATTAACAACAATCCAATCGTGAACAAAAGGAGAATCGAACTCAGTTTTCCAATATACTCGTACTTAACTGTTCCTACGAAACGCATAATTCCCAAACCAATGAATACGAAAACGATATGCTTGAAAACGTGACCAGTTGTGGTCCCGTTATTCACGATATATTCCAGATTCGAACTTGCGGAATAAACCGGAAATACGGAAAGGAAGGAAATCAAAATGATAACCGACCAAAGGACCTTATCTCCTTTCAGCAACTCGAATTTGTTTTCTGTAGTCTGGTTTTCCATTTATTTTTAAATGAATTAATTTTCTTAATTCTTAATTGTCAATTCGTCTAAAACTTCCTTTTTGAATTGATTTCCACGGTCTTCATAACCATTGAACAAATCAAAACTTGCACAGCAAGGCGACAATAAAACCACATCTCCTTTTTCTGCAAGCGATTTTGAAACTTCTACTGCTTTTTGCATACTTGAAGTGTCATAAATCTCCGTTTTTTTATCTTTAAAGAAGTCAATAATTTTATGATTATCAACTCCTAAGCAAACAATCGCTTTTACTTTTTTCTTAACTAATTCTTCGATTTCTGTGTAATCGTTTCCTTTGTCTTTTCCGCCAACAATCCAAACAACCGGCTGTTTCATACTTTCCAAAGCGAAGTATGTTGCGTTTACGTTTGTAGCTTTGCTGTCATTGATGAATTTCACTCCTTTGATTTCAGCAACAGGTTCCAATCGGTGTTCAACCGCCTGGAATGTCATTAATGAATGCCTGATACTTTCATTACTGATTTCCAATAACTTTCCCGCAATACTTGCTGCTAAGCTATTTGCTACATTATGTTTTCCAACCAATGATAACTCGTCGATATTCATTGTGAATCCTTCATTGATATTCACAACAAAATTTTCATCAATCGAGAAAGCACCTTTTTCCAATCTTTCATCTAATGAGAATGGAACTTTAGTCACTTTCAAATCCAATTTTTCAAGAATCGATTTGCTCATTTCATCATCTTTGTTGTAGATGAAAAAATTATTAGCATCCTGATTTTCAGCAATTCTGAATTTAGCCAAAGCATATTCTTCATAATTGTAATTGTACTGGTCAAGGTGGTCCTTAGACAAATTCAACAACAATGAAATGTACGGTCTAAAATTCTGAATATCATCTAACTGGAAACTACTCACCTCCAATACGTAATAATCAAAATTCTCCTCAGCAACCTGTTTTGCAAAGCTCTTTCCGATATTTCCGCCTAATCCGACATTGAATCCATCTTCTTTCAAGATGTAATAAATCAAAGACGTTGTCGTCGTTTTTCCATTACTTCCTGTAATCGCAATGATTTTTGCATTGGTAAATTCCGAAGCAAATTCAATCTCGGAAGACAATCTGATTCCTTTTTCCTGAATCTTCTGAATCATTTCCGCTTTTTTCGGAATTCCCGGGCTTTTGATGACCCAATCGGCATTCAGAATCTTTTCTTCGGAATGTGTTCCGTCTTCATACTCAATCCCAAGCTCATCTAGTTCTTTTTTGTAATTCTCACGGATAATTCCCATATCCGAAAGAAAGACATCAAAGCCTTTGGCTTTTGCCAGATACGCAGCACCAACGCCGCTTTCTCCTCCTCCAAGTATTACTACTCTCATCTGTGGTTATTAGTTTTTATCTAGTTTTTAAAGTGATTAGACAAATTATCGCAAGCATTACTCCTAAAATTATCATTCGATTAACGATTTTGCTCTCGTGAAATCCTTCTTTCTGATAATGATGGTGCAATGGAGACATCTTGAATAATCTATTGTTTTGAGCATATTCCAGCCCGTGTTTTCTTTTTCTGTATTTGAAAACCCAAACCTGCAGAATCACAGATAAAAGTTCTATCAAAAAGACGCCGCATAAAACCGGAATCAATAATTCTTTTCTAAGGATAATTGCCAAAACTGCAATCACACCTCCCAACATTAAACTTCCTGTATCGCCCATAAAAACCTGAGCCGGATATGTGTTGTACCAGAAAAATCCAATCACAGCTCCCACCAAAGCGAGAGCAAAAATGGTGGTTTCTCCCATATGTGGCAGGAACATAATATTCAGATAATCAGCGAAAATCATATTTCCGGAAACGTAGGCAAAAAATGCTAAAGTCAGCAAAATCACAACACTCGTTCCTGCGGCTAATCCGTCAATTCCATCGGTAATATTTGCTCCGTTAGAAACTGCTGTTACAATGAAAATTACAATCGGAATGAAAACAATCCAAGCCCATTCGTGTGCTTTTGCATCATCCATCCAGAATAAAATTCCACTGTAATCAAACTCATTATTTTTAGTAAAAGGAACTGTAGAAACCGGAATTTTCTCGTCCGGCATAAAGTTCTGCTCTACATTATTTCTATTGATAACTGTAGCATCGGCATATTTTCTCTTAACCTCAACATCAGGATGAAAATACATTGTAACTCCGACAATTAAGCCTAAACCAACCTGCCCAATTACCTTGAATTTACCACTTAATCCATCTTTATTTTTCTTAACTTTTTTGAGATAATCATCAAGAAAACCAATTGCCCCCATCCATAAAACCGAAATAATCAAAAGAACGATATAAACATTGGTAATTCTGGTAAATAACAAAACCGGAATGATGGTTGCCAAAATGATAATCAAACCTCCCATTGTCGGTGTTCCTTCCTTTTGTTTTTGTCCTTCCAGACCAAGGTCTCTCACCAATTCCCCCATTTGTCTTTTTCTAAGGAAATTGATGATTCTTTTCCCGTAAGCCATCGCAATAATCAGCGAAAACAAAACTGCCATCGCCGCGCGGAACGAAATGTATTTGAACAAGTTCATTCCTGGAACGTGGATTCCGTGAGCGGTTAAATATTCATATAGATAATATAGCATATTTGTCTATTTTCCCATTAATTGTAATAATTCCCTAATCGTTTCTTTGTCATCAAAATGATGCCTTACCCCATTGATTTCCTGATATGTTTCGTGACCTTTTCCGGCTACTAAAACAATATCTTTCGGTTCGGCAAATTTGATTGCCATTTTTATTGCTTCTCTTCTGTCTGGAATCGAAGTGTACTTGCTGAAATTCTGTGGTTGAACGCCAGCTTCTATTTCTTTGATAATCTGAGTTGGTTCTTCAGTTCTTGGATTATCGGAAGTGATGATTGCCAAAGTCGATTTTTTGGTAGCAATGTCGCCCATTTCCGGACGTTTGGTTTTGTCTCTGTCGCCTCCACAACCGAAAACACAAATCAATCTTTCATTTTTGGTTCTAATTTCGTTGATACTGTCCAATACATTTTCCAATGCATCTGGCGTGTGCGAATAATCAACCACGAAGAAAATTCCGCCGTTGGATTTTATGGTTTCAAAACGTCCATTCACGCGTTGAAGAACAGAAATCGCTTGTAAAACCTCATCTTCCTTCATTCCTAATTCTAAGGCAATTCCGTAAGCTAAAAGTAAATTTGAAGCGTTGAATTTCCCTGTCAATGTTGTCCAGAATTCTTTGTTATTGAAATTCAGCAACATCCCGTTGAAATCCACTTCCAGAACTTTTCCGTGGAAATCAGCCATTGTTTTCAAAGCAAAAGTCTTCTTTTTCGCTTTGGTATTCTGCAACATTACCAATCCGTTTTTGTCATCGGCATTTGTAATTGCAACCGCAGAATCTTCCAACTCGTCAAAGAATCTCTTTTTTGCGTAGATATAATTTTGGAAAGTCTTGTGATAATCCAAATGGTCGTGCGTGATATTTGTAAAACCAGCAATTTTGAAATGTAACCCTTCAATTCTGTCTTGAGAAATCCCATGAGAACTTACTTCCATAAAAGCATATTCACATCCAATTTCAACAGCTTTCGCCAACATTTGATTCAATCGAATCACATCCGGCGTTGTGTGTGTGGAAGGAATAATTTCGTCTCCGATTCTGTATTCAACAGTAGAAATCAAAGCGGATTGACAACCCAGATTTTTGAAAATATCAAATAATAAAGTTGTTACAGAAGTTTTTCCGTTAGTTCCCGTAACGCCAATTAATTTTAATTTCTGAGAAGGATTTCCATAAAAATTAGAAGCCAAATGTCCTAAAGTTTTAGAAGAATCTCCGACTTTTAAATAAGTTATTTCATCATTAATTTCCGAAGGTAAGTCCTCACAAACAATCACTTTTGCACCTTTTTCGATACTTTGATTGATATAAGAATGTCCGTCAGAAACGGTTCCTTTCAATGCCACATACAAAGAATTTTCAACAACTTTTCTGCTGTCGAAAACCAATTCCGAAACTTCTCTTTCAAGAGTTCCGATAGTTTCTAAAACTGTAATTCTTTGTAATAATTTTTCTAAATTCATTTAACCAATATTTCGGTGCTTCGCACCTCATTGTTATTATAATTCGTTTCTATTTCTACCAACATATCGCGACTTCGTCGCTCATCTTAATTCTGAAGATTCAGATAAATCTTTTGGTTTTTTCCAATGTTGGCACCTTCTGCAGGAAACTGTCCTGTGATTTTTCCAACGCCTTTGTAATCTACTCTGTAACCTAAATTCTCAAGTTGAGGAATCACATTCTTTCCAATCATCCCCACCAAATTTGGCATCGAATCTCTTGTGACATTTACCTTTACATTCGGTGCAGTCATTTTATTAAGGTCAACTTTATGCTCAACCAAAAGGTCTTTTTCAACATTCAAAGGTGTTTTCAAGAATGTCTTTCCGGCAATCTCTTTGAAAACTGGCGCAGAAACTGTTCCTCCATAAAATCCTTTTGATACATCTGGCTGATTAACAACTACAATACACGTATATTTTGGATTATCAGCCGGATAAAAACCAGCAAATGATGCCTGATATTTCATTGGTCCTGCTTTCCAATATTCGAATCTTGCTGTTCCGGTTTTACCCGCAATTTTAAGATTTGGAGTATAGATACTTTTTGCTGTTCCTTTTTCAACTGCTTTTGTCAAAGCATTGGTCATCATTGTAATCGCCTTATCAGAAGCCATTTTTTTAACCATAATCTCAGGTTTCGCTTCGTAAAGAACTTTTCCGTCTTTCATTATTTTATCAATAAAAAGCGGTTTTACCATTTTACCTTTGTTCGCAACTCCGTTATAGAAAGCAACCAATTGCAACAATGGAAAACTTGATGAATATCCATAACCTAACGAAGCCAAAGTCGCCTTATTCCAACGTTTGCTTTGAGGCGTTTGAATCGATGGTTTTGCAATTCCTGGAAGTTCAATCTGCATTTTGTCAAACATCTTCCAACGTTTCAAGTGGTCTATGAAAACCTGAGGTTTATCAGCGTAATGTGCTGTAATTAACTTCGCTGCACCAACGTTACTTGATTTCGCTAAAACATCGCTAACATCATAAGTTCCTCCACCGTGACCGTCTGTGATTCTTTGTCCAGCATAAGTCCAGATTCCATTTCCGATGTTCACTTTCGTATTTTCATCAATAAAACCATCATCCATTGCCGCCAAAAGCGAAACTGTTTTGAATGTAGAACCTGGTTCCTGAGCATCTTTCACAGTATAATTGTAAGCATCAACATAGATTCCCGGTTCGGTTCTTCTTAGATTGACCATTGCTCGGATTTTTCCGGTTTCAACTTCCATTACAACAACACTTCCGTGGTTTGCATCGAATTTGATTAATTGATTTTCCAATGCTGAATGTGCAATATCCTGAATCCTCAAATCCAAAGTCGTATAAACATCCTGCCCATCAACAGGCTCCTGAACCTTCCAGTAATCAATTGGCTTCCACTGAGTAGAAGTGATTTTTTGTTCTAAACGTTTCCCATCAATTCCTGTTAAGAATTTGCTGAAAGCACCTTCCAAACCAGATTTTGATTCGCCATTATCAGCTCCAATTGTTCCGGCTCCGATTTGAGTGGTTGCCAATTCTCTTCGGAAATTTCTTTCTACAATGAAACCGCCTTTATTCTTTCCTTTTTTGAAAATCGGAAACTCACGGATTCTATCGTATTCATCGAAATCAAGACCTTTCGCCAAAAGATAATATTGATTATTTTTCTTGTTTTGTGCGTCTAGTTTTGCTCGGAAATAACTTCTTGGTTTATCGAACATTTTGCTGAGAGAATCTGTCAAAGCGCCAATATTATTGGAATAAATTGTATCTCTCATCGATTTGAAATCCAGATAGACATCGTAACGCATCACCGTTGTCGCCAAGATAGAACCGTCCGAAGCAAATAGATTTCCACGAGCGGCTTTCAGAGTTGCTTCGCGGTAGTTTTTGCTGATATAATTATTCTCAAATTCTTCAACATTCGTATTCTGAAGAATTAAAATCCTCGTCAAAAAAATGACAAACAAAATGAAAGCTCCCAATACAAAAAGGTAGCCCCACTTCAACGCATTGGAACGCTTTTTTTCGTAATTGTTATTTGGTTGCTTTATCATCTGTGCTGTCTACTTTTATCAATAATTTCATCGGGTGGCTTTCCAAACTCACCAGAGAATCCTGAACCATTTCTTTTCCCAGTTCGGATTCCATTCTAATTTTTATCAGTCTGCTTTGTGCGTAAGCATTTCTCGACTTGTACTCTTCTGTCTCTTCTTTAAGTTTGTTAACGTGCTCAATCTTTTTGTTAACCAAGTGGTTACTATAAATCATCACCATCAACAACCCAAAAATGAACAAGAAATATTTGTAATGCGCTTTTACCTCATCACGGTTAAGAAAATTCCCTTTTATGATATCCATAAAAGTGAGTTTCTTCTGTCTGTTTTGAGTTAATTTTGCCATTTTTTGGTTGTTTGTTGTCGGTTGACAGTTGATAGATTTAGAATTTTTCCAACAACCATCAACTATAATTTTGTTCCTATTCTCATTTTCGCGCTTCTCGCACGAGAGTTTTCTTCTATTTCTTTATCATCCGGAATGATTGCTTTTGTTTTTAATAATTCAAAAGCTTTAGCATAATTTCCGTAAATATCACGTTGAGGTTCGCCTTCAAACATTCCATTTTTCAGAAAACGTTTCACCAATCTATCTTCCAAAGAATGATAAGAAATCACAACTAATCTTCCTTCAACTTTTAAAATTTTGTAAGACTGAACGAGCATTTCTTTCAACACTTCCAATTCTTGATTTACTTCAATTCTGATAGCTTGAAAAACTTGAGCAAAAAATTTGTTCTGCTTAAAAGCCGGAATATAACTGAAGAGATTTTTCAAATCCTCAGTCGTATTGATTTTTTTAGTTTTTCTGTGATGAACAATTTCTCTTGCCAATTTTCGAGATTCTCTCAATTCTCCATATTGATAAAAGATATTCGCAAGGTCTTCTTCTTCGTAATCGTTGATGATTTTTTTCGCGTCTAAACCTTGCATTACATTCATTCTCATATCGAGAGGCGCATTGCTTCTGGTAGAAAATCCACGTTCTGCTTCATCAAACTGATGAGAAGAAACGCCCAAATCTGCCAAAATCCCATCAACGTGAGAAATCCCATAAGCCAACATCGAGTTTTCCAAAAACCTGAAATTCTGATTCACCAAAGTAAATCTCGGGTCATCAATTGCATTTTTCAACGCATCCAAATCTTGGTCAAAAGAAAACAATCTTCCTTTTTCGGAAAGCCTGCTTAAAATTTCTCTCGAGTGACCACCACCACCAAAAGTACAATCCACGTAAATCCCGTCCGGATTGGTTACCAGAGCGTCTACGCTTTCTTTTAATAAAACTGGATTATGATACATTTTGATTTTTGATTTTTTGTATTAATGTCGAAAGTATTTATGTATTAATGATTTTCAATTCGTGAATACACTTTATGTTAATACTTTTTACAAATTTTCGTTATCGATTTCGTTAAGATTCCCCATAACATCTTCCGCAAGGTTAGCGAAGTCTGATTCGCTGACAGAAATGACTTGCTCGTAAGAATCTTTGTCCCAAATCTCGAAAAGCTCACCCGCGCTTGTAATCACAATTTCTTTACTGAGATTAGCATACTGTGTCAAATCTTTACTGATTTGCAGACGACCGACGTTATCCATCTCCACGGTTTTGACTCCCGCAGTAAACATCCTGATGAAATCTGCATTTTTCTTGATAAATCGGTTGAGACCGTTTATTTTTGCCATCAGTTTTTCCCAAGGTTTCATTGGATAGACCTCAAGACACTTCTGAAACACCGAACGCTTTATCACAAATGGCTCATCTGCAAAATGTTCCATCTGCTTCGTAAGCGAAGCAGGCAGTTTGATGCGCCCTTTGTCATCTATTTTACACTCGTATGTTCCAATGAAGTTTTTCATTTGGAGCAAATTTATATAAAAATCTACCACATTTTACCACTTTCGCCCACTTTTATACTTAATGTTTATAACTTTTTGATTTCGAAGCTTTATTGGCTAATGATTTGATTTAAAATCGATTAAAATGAATTATTGTGAAAACCTTTATTATAAAGCCTTTGCAATGAATGATTTAAAAAATTCGGTTAGAAATGTTTCATTATTTAAAATGATTCTAACTAAAATTTCAAATTCCCTATATTTGTTATTATGAATTATTTAGAAGCACTTAACTGGCGATATTCTGTGAAAAAATTTGACGGAAGGAAGATTTCTTCTGAAAAACTGAACAACATTTTGGAAGCAGGACGACTGTCTGTCAGCTCATTAGGATTACAGCCTTATCATCTTTTGGTTGTGGAAAATGGTGAGACGATTCAGAAATTGATTCCGGCCTTTTATAATCCGTCACAAATATCGACTTGCTCGCACTTGATTGCTTTGGTCACAAAAACACATATTAATAAGGAGTATGTTGATAATTATTTCAGTCATATTATTAATGAGCGCGGTGTAACTTTGGAGCAATTGTCTGCTTTTAGAAATAATATCAATCTTTTCTTAGAAAATTATACTCAGAAAGAACTGGAAAGCTGGTCAGAGAAACAGAGCTATATTGTTTTAGGTTCATTGATAATGGCTTCTGCAGAAGAAGAAATCGACACTTGCCCAATGGAAGGTTTCAAATCTGAAATCATAGAAGACGTTCTGAAAATCGATAAAGAACACGAAAAAATTGCAGTTGTTCTGGCGCTTGGTTATAGAGCGGAAGATGATATTTTTCAGAATTTCAAAAAAGTGAGAAAACCTGCGGATAAGTTCATCAAATTCTTTTAACTTTATTCTTTTGAATTTTCTCAGATGCTGAGAATCATTAATTCTTATTTATGATAAAAACAGACGTTCTTGTAATCGGTTCCGGAATCTCGGGCTTATCTTACGCCATCAAAATTGCCGAACAATTACCAGAAACTAAAATAACAATCGTTACAAAATCCAACGAGGACGAAAGCAATACCAAATATGCACAAGGCGGATTAGCAGTCGTAACGGATTTTTCCAAAGATAATTTTCAGAAACATATTGACGACACTCTACGAGCTGGTGATTACATCAATGACCCTGAGATTGTAAAAATCGTTGTGGAAGAAGCTCCTCATCGTTTTAATGAAATTGTAGAATGGGGTGCAAAATTTGACCAAGAGAAGGGAAAATATTCATTAGGAAGAGAAGGCGGGCACACAGAGAATAGAATTGTTCATCATAAAGACATTACTGGTTTCGAAATTGAAAGAGCACTTCTGGAAACCATTAGAAACTCTCCAAATATCGAGATGCTTCCACACCATTACGTCATCGATTTGATAACTCAACACCACGTTCCTGGGAAAGAATTGGACAAAGGAAATATCAATGCCTATGGTGCTTATATTCTTGATGAGCAGAATAAGAAAATCAAAAAAATTACTTCGAAAATCACTTTAGTTGCAACCGGAGGAGCCGGACACGTTTATAAAAATACAACCAATCCAATCATTGCAACAGGAGACGGAATCGCCTTTGTTCACAGAGCTCAAGGGAAAGTTTCGAATATGCAATATTATCAGTTTCATCCAACGGCAATGTATTCTAAAAGAGACGGAATGTTATTTCTGATTTCTGAAGCTGTTCGTGGAGACGGTGCAAAACTTCGTACCAAAAATGGAAAACCGTTTATGCAAAAATATGATGAGCGTGAAGAATTAGCTTCTCGTGACATTGTTGCAAGAGGAATCGATAATGAATTGAAAATAAGCGGAGATGATTATGTTGGTTTGGACTGCCGAGAAATGGACAGAGAAAAATTCATCAATCACTTTCCGAATATTTATCAAAAATGTCTGGATGAAGGCATTGACCCTTTCAAAGAATTGATTCCGGTTGTTCCGGCTTGTCATTACTTAATGGGCGGAATCGATACCGATAAATACGGACAATCTTCTATCAAAAATCTTTTTGCAGTTGGAGAATGTACTAATTCCGGACTTCACGGTGCAAATAGATTAGCTTCGAATTCACTTTTGGAAGGTTTGGTTTTCGGTCACAATGCGGCGATGAAAACAGTTGAATTGTTGAAAGAAAATGATTTCAACTTCGATGATTTAAAAGCTGTTCCGGAATGGAACGAGGAAGGAATGAAAATGATGGACGAAATGGTTCTTGTTACTTATCTCAGAAAACAACTTCAGGAAATGATGAGCGACTTGGTTGCCATCGTAAGGAGTAATGCGAGATTGGAATTAGCGAAGAAAAAACAGCGCGAAATCTATGAAGCAGTAACAGAACTTTATAATTATTCCATACTTTCGCCACAGCTTTCGGAACTGAGAAATCTTGCGAATGTTTCCTATCTGATTATCAAGCATTCTCTTGAAATGAAAGAAAATAAAGGCGCATTTTACAATAAGGATTTGGCTACGAAACCGCTTCTTATTAATGAATAAAATCTGTAAAACGTATTAATGTAAAATGTATTAAAGATTTAAAAGAACTAAAAATCTTTAATACATAAATACTTTTTACATTAGTACAAAAATAATCCCCCAATGAAAAGACCCTCTTACGCCAGCGATAAAGTTTTAAAAGAATTCATCAGAACAGCTTTGGAAGAAGACATCCAAAACGGCGACCATTCTACACTTTCCACAATTCCGAAAGATTTAGAACAGAAAGCGCAACTATTAGTTAAAGAAAATTGCATTCTGGCAGGAGTGGAATTGGCGGAAATTATTTTCAAACATTTTGATAAAAATTTGAAAGTCGAGGTATTCATAAAAGATGGAGAACCTGCGAAAAAAGGAGACACTGCTTTCATCGTTACTGGAAAAGCAAGGTCAATTCTATCTACAGAAAGATTGGTTCTGAATTGTATGCAAAGAATGAGTGGTATTGCAACAATGACACACGATTGGGATTCCCGATTAATAGGAACAAAAGCAAAACTTCTCGACACCAGAAAAACGACTCCAAATTTCCGAGTTTGTGAAAAATGGGCAGTTGCCATTGGTGGTGGAACCAATCACAGATATGGACTTTATGATATGATAATGCTGAAAGACAATCATATCGATTACAACGGAAGTATTACGAATGCTGTGAAAATGGCAAAAGATTATGTCAAGAAAAACAAACTCAAACTTAAAATTGAAGTTGAAACCCGTAATCTTGATGAGGTTGAAGAAGCGGTAAAATCCGGTGCTGACAGAATTATGTTTGACAATATGGATGTTGAAACAATGGTCAAAGCTGTGAAAATTGTAAATGGCAAATCAGAAACTGAGGCTAGCGGTGGAATCACACGTGAAGTGTTAAATTCGGTGGCGAAAACTGGCGTGAATTTTATCTCAGCAGGCGCATTAACCCACTCATCAAGCAATATCGACCTGAGTCTCAAGGCTTTGAAAATTTAACAATCCATTAACACCTCTTATCATTTTTTTTAAGACTTTTGCGACATAAATCTTAAAGAAATGAAAATGTTATCGAAAAAACCAGCATTAGTCCTTATGCTGACAATGAGTACGGCAAGTTTTTACTTTGCTCAATCTACTCAAGATACACTTAGTAAAGACAACGACATTGAGCAAGTCGTATTGACAGGAGTCGCTGATATCGCAAAAGATAGAAAGACTCCTGTTGCTGTTTCCACAATCAAGGAAGCACAAATCGTAGAAAGGTTAGGAAACCAGGAATTTCCAGAAATCCTTAACGCAACACCTTCTATTTATGCTACCAAAGGTGGTGGTGGTTTTGGAGACGGACGTGTCAACATTCGTGGTTTTGACACCAACAATACCGCAGTAATGATAAACGGTGTTCCAGTAAACGACATGGAAGGAGGAACTGTATATTGGTCAAACTGGGCTGGGCTTTCTGATGTTACTTCTGCAATGCAGGTTCAAAGAGGTTTAGGTTCTTCTAAACTCGCAATTGCTTCTATCGGAGGAACAATTAATATATTAACAAGATCTGCCGATAAAAAAAGAGAAGGGAATGTGACAGTAGGTCTTGGTAATGACGGATACCTTAAAACATTATTCTCTTATAATACAGGAAAA
Organism: uncultured Weeksellaceae bacterium; assembly: GCA_963530025.1. Classification (GTDB taxonomy): domain Bacteria; phylum Bacteroidota; class Bacteroidia; order Flavobacteriales; family Weeksellaceae; genus Epilithonimonas. The sequence goes on along the minus strand of CAUSBY010000010.1, from coordinate 137,061 downwards.
TCTCAAACAGGGTGGTCTTCTTCTTTCTTGATGTCGAGAACAGCTGGTAATACTTATGTAGATGGATCTCAATTCGAAGCGTACAACTACTATTTTGCTTTGGGTTACCAAAAAGGAAAACATGATCTCCAATTTACTTTTACAGGAGCTCCTCAATGGCATAATCAGAATTATCAAAGTAGTATTGCTACTTTAATGAAATACGGTAATGGAAAAGATCCAAACAGAAGATATAACTCTAACTGGGGTTATCTGAATGGACAAGAGGTATCACAAACTGTTAATTTTTACAGCAAGCCTGTAATGTCAATCAACTGGGACTGGACGTTTAATGAGAAATCAAAATTATCATCTGTACTTTACGGTTCTTGGGGAAGAGGCGGTGGAACAGGAGTTCTTGGCTCAATCAATGGAACAAGTATCAACTCTTTACCCAAAACAGACAACGGTCTTATTAGATTTGACGATATTGTTGCTTGGAATCAAGGACAGAATGTAATTTGGAACCCTGCAGGTGCTCCAAATACCGGCATCAATAGAGTAAACCAAACTCCAGGTATGGGTTCAAGAACAAATGGATTAACAAGAAGATCGCACATCAACTCTCATGACTGGTATGGTTTCCTTACAAACTTCCAACATAAAATCAATGATAATTGGAATTACTCTGCTGGTCTAGACGGTAGATATTATTACGGATATCACCCTGGTGTAGTTTCTGATTTCTGGGGCAATAATTCTTTCAGAGAAACAAATGATTTAAATAGACCTGGTCCTGATGGATATATCGTAAATCAATCTTACAACCCTAAGCCATCTGCAAATCCATTTGCGGCTGCCGTAAAAGATAAATCTCAAATTGTAAGTAGAAATTACGATGGAGAAGTAATGTGGTTAGGAGCTTTTGGACAAGTAGAATATTCTAACGATGTGATTTCTGCATTCTTACAGGGTTCAGTTTCTAATCAACAATTCCAAAGGATTGACAATTGGATCATAGATGGGGTTACCGTTCAACAAAACCAAACGGTAAACACAAAAACTGGATTTGAGGGAATCTGGGGTTATAATGCTAAAGGAGGTATCAACTACAACATCAACGAGCAACATAATGTTTTTGTAAACGCTGGATATTATTCTAAACAACCAAACAATTATGCCGTTTATCCAAACAACCAGAATGTCCTTAATGAAAATTTAACAAACGAAAAAATTGCATCTGCTGAGTTAGGATATGGTTTCAGAAGTGGAATTTTCAAGGGTAATGTGAATTTATATTACACTTCTTGGAAAGACAGATTTACAAGAGTTTCTGGAATTACAATTCCTAACCCTACAGACCCAGTGAATCCCAATATCAACGCTTATGCAAATTTACAAGGTGTAGAAGAAGTTCACATGGGTGTAGAATTCGAAGGAACTTTAAAAGTAACCGATTATTTGGAGTTTAATGGTATGTTCTCGATGGGAAATTGGAAATACAAAAACAATCCAACAGGAGAATTATTTGATCAGAATAACATTCCTTTGACCAATATTCCAGGAGCTACCAGTAATACTGTAGACTTGGCTTTGGATGGTGTAAAAGTATCTGATGCTGCTCAAACAACTGCTGCTTTAGGATTTACAATTAAACCAGTGAAAAACCTAAGTGTATTTAGCACATGGAGATATGCTGGTGATTTATATTCTACTTTTAATATTGATAGAAACTTTATCATAACAAACGGTGTCATTCCAAAAGCTGCCGAAAAAGGAGCTTTGAAATTACCTGATTACAATCTATTTGACCTAGGTCTTTCTTACGGTTTCAATCTTAAAAACGGTCATAAGTTGATTCTTACAGGAAATGTTTATAACTTGTTAGACACTTATTACATTTCTGATGGTAAATCATCTAACCATATTAAGGAGGTTTCTGACTTCAAGACCTCTTCCAACACAGATGCACAGGCACAAGCATTGTACAATACTTATATCAACACCCCTAGTAATTTCTACAAAGGAATTGATACAAGTAACACTGTTTATTTTGGTTTTGGAAGAACGTGGGCATCTTCTATCTCTTATAGATTCTAAAAATTAGATTAATATTTAATTATAACTCAAATCCCGGCTATCTGTCGGGATTTTTTTATCTTTGTCATTCTAAAATCTGGATATGGAAATTTATAACATTCTTTTGCATGCACACAAAGGTTTCGCATACCTCGAGCTTTTGCTGGTAGCTGCATTTTTAATTCTTTTGCTCGTGACAATGTTCGGTTACAGTGGCAACATCTCAAAAGGTTTGAAAAAAGTAACATTATTTACAATGATCTTTTTTCACGTTCAATTTACAGTTGGAATCATTATGTTGATTACCAACATTACAAAAGGTTTGGATATGGGGGCAGTGATGAAAAACGCTGATTTAAGATTCACTTATGTAGAACATCCTTTCTCCATGTTAATCGCAGCAGTATTAATGACGATTATCAATAAAAAATTCAAAACAATCGAAAAACTCACCATTCCTATTATGTCATTAGGATTGGTTGCAATTGCATTATTTGTATTTGCATTCCCTTGGGCTAGAGTTTTCGGATAAATATTATTAACAATTTTAATTAATTTAAAACAATGAAAGTAGCTGTAGTAGGCGCAACCGGAATGGTTGGACAAGTTATGCTGAAAGTATTGGAGGAGAGAAATCTTCCAATCACCGAGTTAATTCCCGTAGCATCAGAGAGATCTGTTGGTAAGAAGATCAAGTTTAAGGACAAGGAATTCACTATCGTTAGCATGGACGACGCTATTGCAGTCAAACCCGAGATCGCTATTTTTTCAGCCGGCGGTGGAACTTCTTTGGAAGTTGCTCCAAAATTTGCCGAAGTTGGAACAGTAGTGATTGATAATTCATCGGCTTGGAGAATGGATCCAACTAAGAAATTGGTTGTTCCAGAAATCAACGCTAATGTTCTGACAAAAGAAGACAAAATCATCGCTAATCCAAATTGTTCAACAATCCAGTTGGTAATGGTACTTCATCCTCTTAATAAGAAGTACGATATCAAAAGAGTTGTAGTCTCAACTTATCAATCGGTAACCGGAACTGGTAAAGCTGCAGTTGATCAATTAAATTCTGAGATCAAAGGCGAAAGTGCTGAGAAAGTTTACCCTTATCAAATTTTCAAAAACGCATTACCACATTGCGATGTATTCTCTGATGATGATTATACTAAAGAAGAAATCAAATTGATGAAAGAACCAAAAAAAATAATGGGCGACGACACTTTCAATTTGACAGCAACTGCGGTAAGAGTACCTGTACAAGGCGGACATTCTGAAAGCGTAAACATCGAATTCGAAAACGAATTTGATCTTGATGAAGTAAGAAAAATCCTTTCTGAAACGCCTGGCGTTACGCTCCAAGATGATGTAAAAAATAACGAATATCCAATGCCTTTATATTCTGAAGGTAAAGATGATGTTTTTGTAGGAAGAATCCGTCGAGATCTATCCCAACCGAAAACGCTCAATCTCTGGATTGTGGCAGACAATCTCCGAAAAGGCGCTGCTACCAACGCAGTTCAGATTGCAGAATACCTAGTAGCAAACAACTTAGTTTAAACTAACAAAATCTAAAGAATCTTCGAAATTTTCGAAGATTCTTTTTTTAGTAATGGAAAATAATAAAGAACAAAATTCTAATATCGCTTTTCAGAAATGGATTGCAGCTGTTGGCATTATCCTTTTTATAGGCAAGATCATTGCATGGAAAGTGACAAACTCAGATTCTGTTTTCTCAGACGCAATGGAAAGCATTGTGAATGTCATCAGTGCTTTTATGGGACTTTATGCCTTATATCTTGGTGGAAAACCTCGGGACGAGAATCATCCTTACGGACACGGTAAAGTAGAATTTGTAACCTCGGCCATAGAAGGTTCATTAATTAGTATTGCCGGATTAATGATCATATATGAGGGTACAAATAGTTTACTGACCGATAAGGTTCTCAACAAACTTGATTGGGGGATCTGGATCATCGCAGCGACTGCTATTGCCAATTATGTTTTAGGTTACATTTCTATCCAGAAGGGAAAAGCAGAGAATTCTATTGTATTGATATCTTCTGGTAAACATCTTCAATCCGATACTTTTTCCACATTGGGCGTAGTTGCCAGTTTGGTTTTGGTTTATTTTACAAAATTGATCTGGATAGATTCCATTGTTGCTTTGAGCTTAGGTATTTACATTATCACAATCGGTTACAAGATCATTCGTCAATCTCTTAGTGGAATTATGGATGAAGCAGACCCTGCAATGTTAGGCAGACTCGCCGAATTTCTGAACGAAAACAGAAAACCAGAATGGATAGACGTTCATAATATGAAAATCCAGCAATTCGGAAGCCGTCTTCATATCGATGCACATATTACATTACCCTGGTATTTTGAACTAAGAACAGCACATAACGAAATGGAAGAAATGATCAAACAGATCGCTGAAAATACAGACAGAACTGTGGAATTCAACTTTCATATGGACGATTGTAAACCGACTTCTTGCGCCATTTGCCAAATCGAAAACTGTCCTGTTCGACAACAAAATTTTTCAAAAAAAATCGAATGGAATGGCGAGAATATTTCTCAGCCGGATAAGCACACATTGGAGAATTAATTTTGTAAAACCTTCTTCCTATAATAAAAAATTGGAATAATCAGAATAACCGTCAAAGGTTGAATCACAAAACGTCTTAAATAAAAAGAAAACAAATATCCGAATTGGAATCTATCATAAATACAAAGCAGATAAATCGGAAAAACAATTACAAAAACTAGTAAAATCAGTATAAAAGCCTGTTTTGTCCATTCTTTATTCTGAAAAAGAAAATGGATGATGATCAATGAAAAAAAAGAGTTTAAGCCAAATCTCAAAAGATGATTTAAAATCAATTTTCCCCAGACAAAATTTGGGAACGTTGCAGAATGGTTCGCTGTTTTGAAAAAAATCAGAAATGGATCGTAAAAGAAATGGTCTTCTACCCCACGGATTGCTATTAAACCGAGAATACCCAACAAAATACAAAAATACCTAAACATGTTTGTAATGTTTTAGACATTGCAAAATTGATATATGAATAATCATTTTACAAAAATTTAAAATTTTGATTAAGAAATGATATTATGAAATTCTCAATCAAAATAGATTGAAAAACATAAAGTCATGATTTACCTACAAGAGTAAATTTTTTATAAAACGAATTGTATGATATTAGAATCGGTTTGATTCAATAAAGAAATATCGAAAAGCTTAGCTTTAATAAATTTATTTTCCATTGTTTCTCGTGTGTTAGGCGATAAAAATACAAAAATAAATATTATTAACTGCTAATAATCAACAATCAAAGTAGGAAAAGTCAAAAATCTATATTGCAAATTAAGATTTATCAGTCTTCTTCAAAGCAAAAAACTGAATCCAGATTAGCCACAGAATTACAACGCCTCCGTATATAATTGCCGGAAAAAGATAATCGTGTGCCATTTTCTCGTACTGAGGATATCTGATATAAATAATATTCAGCAATGCTATTCTGGATACATTCAAGATATGAAGGATGAGAAGACCTGCAAAAACGAAGAGAAAAGTTTTGGCACCTTTATAAAAAGCAAAAATAAAAGCAGCAAAAAGAATCGCCACAGAGATTACATTACAGCCCTCCACCATTCTCGTCGTGAATCTCCCAGAGGTCTGGAAAAGAATACTGTGCAATTTCATATAATCGACCAAAACCGTTGGAAAACCCAAAGCATTTTGCAAAAAACTTACCTGCCCAGCCACAGACCTGGAGAACGGATCTATTACATCATTCTCGTATTGATTAAGATAGAATTGGTACAAAAGCACCAAAACAATATATATCAGAACAAATCTTAATAGAATCTTCAGGACTGGCAGAAAATCTTTCATATACAGATATTCAATTTTTTATCAAGGGTCATATGGAATCACATTTTATCATTTAAGTTTATAGTAAAATTTGCTGATCGTGATTTCATCGAGTAAAATTACAATTTTTCACGAATCAAATTCTATTATTAATTAACTTTGTTTCCATGCAGAATCATCAAGAATTTTTCGAAGACTATTTAGGAAAGAAAGCAGATTTGTTCAAAGCGCTTCCTCAAAGTGGGTCTTCGAGAATCAATTATATCGGAAAATCCGAGAATCAGAATTTCATCATTACTTACAATGAAAACAATCGTGAGAATGAAGCTTTTTTTTATTTCACGAAGCTATTTCAAAGTCTGAATCTTAATACGCCAAAGATTTTCAAGATTAATTCTGAAAGGAATCTTTACATTCAGGAATTTTTAGGAAACAAAACACTTTCTGAAATTATTTCTGAAGAGGGAAATTCTGAACGTGTAAAAAATTTGGTCAAAAAAAGTCTCGAAAAATTGTTTGAACTTCAGACAAAAACTTTAGACAAAGTAGATTTCAGGAAAAGTTTTGAATATGAAAGCTACGATGATTTACCAATTACGCACGACCTTTATTATTTTAAGAATTTCCTGATTGATATTCTGGAAATTGAATATCATAAATCGACACTTCTGAAAGAATTTAAATCGATATCTGACATCATTCAGAAGCTTGAACCGAAAACTTTGATGATCAGAGATTTCCAATCCAGGAATATCTTGATTAATGAAAAAGATGAGGTTTTCTTCATCGATTATCAATCAGCGATGGAAGGTCCAGCGACTTATGATGTGATCTCTTTTCTTTATCAGGCCAAAGCAAACTTCCCCAACGATTTCAAAGAAGAAATGCTCGATTATTATCTTTCTTTCTGGAATAATGACCATGATAAGAACAATTTAAAAGAGTCCTTCAACTGGATGAAACTGATGCGTTTTCTGCAAGTTTTAGGAGCTTATGGTTTCCGAGGTTTGATACAGAGAAAATCTCACTTTTTAGCGAGTCTGCTTCAAGGGATTGACAACATTTATGAATTGAATCAAACCTGGGATCAAATCTCTTTACATTTTCCGGAATTATATTTTCTAATTCTAAGATTGAAAAGCAAAGAAATCCAAGCTAAGATTGAAGAATTGATTATTGATTAAAGGCTTCGAGAACCTCCGCCTGACAATTTGAATATACTTTTGATTGACAAATGTTGTTTGGATGACAAATAACCTAGCCCCGATTGTAGCGGTTACCCCGCAACTAGTTTTGGGAAAAACCTTGGTGTGAGGAGTATGAGCAGAAAGCGGGAATTGCTCCAAAGCAATCGACAAAGTCACATAGCTCCAAAAAATTTTGACAAAGCGAAATAAAAAACCTCAGAATTACTTCTGAGGTTTTTTCTGAATATTTTCAGTCTCTCTAATTATTTAATACACTTAATCCTTCTTTTACAACTCGCTTAGCGAATCTAAATTTTGGCCCCCAATAGCTATCGTCTAATGAAGAGACCATTACACCTTTGGAAGTGGCTGCATGAATGAATTTCACTTCGCCTTCTGGTGTTACATCTTCCACGATTCCTACGTGTGAGATTCTGCTTCCTCTGTGCGAGAAAAATACCAAATCTCCTTTCTGAAGTTCTGTTCTTTCTACAGAATCACCCTCGTTTGACTGTTGTGCTGCTACTCTTGGAAGATCCATCCCAGCCGCTGCACCAAACACGGACAATACGAATGCTGAACAATCTATTCCGCTTCTGGAGGTTCCCCCGAATCTATAAGGTGTTCCCAGATAACTTTCAGCTTCGGATAAGATATTATCGATTGTGTTGCTGTGCTTGATCGCGTTTTCTATCGCTGATCTTTTGATGACATCATTGGTAGTAGCCATAGAAGCTAAAACACGTTGTCCTTTGTTATTTGAATTATTTGATACCGCTTTTACGTCCAGAGATGCAAATTTGGCATCAGTTTTGTATGTTTGATTGTTAGAAACCACATAGTTAGAAACACAAGACTGAAGTGTGAAAAACGTGGTCACAAATAAGATATAAACTAGAACTCTTTTCTTCATATATATTTAATTATTTGTGTTAAACTTGGGTTGGTATTTTGTGATTGCATAGCAAATTTAGCCATTACCGTTTAAAGGGTCTCCCAATTCAAATTGGCGAGTCTTTAGTTTAACATATTTTAACAATCTCAAACAGAATGTTAAAGAAAAACAAAGCGCAAAGCCTATATTTAGACTTTGCGCTTTTATTTTTAGTTAAGATTCTTTAACTTTTTAGAAATTGTCTATCTAGTAAATAACAATTCTCTATATTTTGTCATTGGCCAAAGCTCATCATCAACCATCATTTCCAAAGCATCAGAAGCTTCTCTAATGTTCTCAAATAACGGGATTACTTTGTTACAATATTCTTCAGCTTGCTTCTGGCTTCCTGCTGTATTTTTAGCTTTTTCTTTTGCTGTTAATAATGAATCAACACCAACTTTAATTTGAGATACATTTCCAGAAATATCGGAAATCAAACTCAATTGTTCTTTTGCCAAAGTCTTGAATTCTTTCTCAGAGAAAATTTCTTTCAAACCTTTAACATTCTCGATTAATCTGTTTTGATAATTAAGAGCTGCAGGAATAATGTGGTTTCTTGCAATGTCCGCTAAAACTCTAGCTTCGATATCAATTACAGTTGAATATTTCTCTAATTTAATTTCGTTTCTAGCTTCAAATTCTCTGTGAGAATAGATTCCTAATTCAGCATAAAGCTCAACGAATTTTGCATCCAATTCTTTCTTAAGAGCTTCTGGAGTTGTCTTCAAGTTATTAAGACCTCTTTTCTTAGCCTCTTTTGCCCAATCATCAGAATATCCGTCACCTTCAAACATAATGTTTTTAGACTGCTTGATGTATTCTCTAAGCATATTGAAAATCGCTTCATCTTTCTTAAGTCCTTTTTCAATTAAAGCATCAACTTCAGTTTTGAAAGTTCTTAATTGTTTCGCTGCAATTACGTTCATCACAGTCATTACTTCGGCACAGTTTGCAGAAGAACCAACCGCTCTGATTTCGAATTTATTTCCTGTAAATGCAAATGGAGAAGTTCTGTTTCTATCAGTATTATCTAAAAGAATTTCTGGAATTTTCCCAACAACATTCAGTTTTAATTCAGTTTTTTCTTCAGGAGATAATTTTCCGTCAGTTACTTTTTCTAATTCTTCCAAAACTCCGAACAATTGACTTCCGATGAATGCAGAAATAATTGCTGGTGGCGCTTCGTTAGCTCCCAATCTGTGGTCATTACTTGCAGATGCAATTGATGCTCTCAATAAATCCGAATAATCGTGAACAGCTTTCAAAGTATTAACAAAGAAAGTCAAGAATTGTAGGTTTTTCTTTGGATTTTTCCCTGGACTCAAAAGGTTTTCACCCGTGTCAGTTCCAAGAGACCAGTTGTTATGTTTTCCACTTCCGTTTACGCCGGCAAATGGTTTTTCGTGAAATAAGATATGGAAGTGATGCTTGTGAGCGATTCTCGCCATAATATCCATCAATAATGAATTGTGGTCAACCGCAACGTTAGCTTCTTCGAACATTGGTGCCAATTCGAATTGGTTAGGCGCAACTTCGTTGTGACGAGTCGTTACAGGAATTCCTAACTTCATACATTCGATTTCCAATTCCTTCATATAGTTCATGACTCTTGTAGGAATCGAACCAAAATAGTGGTCATCCAATTGCTGTCCTTTTGCGGGAGAATGTCCCAACAAAGTTTTTCCAGTCAAAACCAAATCTGGTCTGGATTGATACAAAGCTGTATCTACCAAGAAATATTCTTGTTCCCAACCCAAAGTCGGAGAAACCTTAGTTACATTTTTATCGAAGTAAGACTTCATTACATCTGTAGCCGCTTCGTCAACAGCGTTCAACGCTCTTAATAGAGGTGTCTTATAATCAAGAGTTTCACCTGTGTAAGAAATAAAAATTGAAGGAATACAAAGTGTAGTTCCCATAATGAATGCCGGAGAAGTCGGGTCCCAAGCGGTATAACCTCTTGCTTCGAAAGTATTTCTAATTCCACCATTCGGGAAAGAAGAAGCATCAGGTTCTTGCTGAATCAACAATGCACCACTGAATCTCTCGATTGCCCTACCTCCACCAATTGGTGTAAAGAAAGAATCGTGCTTTTCCGCAGTTGCACCAGTCAACGGCTGAAACCAGTGTGTATAATGTGTCACACCTTTTGACAATGCCCAGTCTTTCATCGCAACAGCTACCTGGTCCGCAATATGTCTCTGAATCTTTGTTCCTTTTTTAATTGCATCTAGAATAGATTGAAATGCTTCCTTGGTCAAATATTCTCTCATTGTTTCTTCTGAGAATACGTTTTGACAAAACAATTCAGACAGTTTTGAGGGAACTTCTATGAAATTATCTTTTCTGTAATTTCTGAACGGAAGCTCGGCTAAGGCTTTAAATCTTAATGTTGACATAAAAGTGTGTTATTTTAAACAGGGCAAATTTACAAAAAATACAATTCAAAATAATATGACCCCTTAAAAATTAACGCTATTTACATTTAATATTAACTCATTAATCAAAACAACCCCAATTTTTAACACTTAATAGAATTCATCTAACAAAATTTTATATTTAATAAATGTTATCAAAATATGAAGAAAATTTATTTTCACTTTTATTTTAGGATATTGATAGGAAAGTTTAACTTTAAAAACTAATACAAATCAATAACCTAAAACATAGCAAAAGAAAACAAGATATTAAAAATCAATCAGTTAAATAATTATTTTTGATTTAATTTAAATTTCATATCTTTGCAGACTTTTACAAAAATTTTAATATATGGCAAATTCAAGAGCAAGAGAAACCACAGAAGCTATCGAAAGATTATATGTCTCAATGAGACACTTATTCTACAGAGGATTTTTCAAACCTTCAGGAGTTTCGGGAGAGTCATTAAGAAAACTCTTAATGGTTATCAATCCGGAAATCTACGGAAGTATGAGCGTTCCTAATAAGATAGAACTGGACGGTTTACTTTATGTTCTTGACCGTCTTCCGGAAGGCATCGAAGAGTGTTCTTTCATTCACTTAACCTCAGACGAAGGTTTTGACAAAGGAAGTTTCGAACCAATCGTTCCGAAGAAAAGACGTAGAAATTGCTACAGAATTGATGAACACCAGATGAACATCGAAGTTCTTTTGGGACGTTCTGAGATTTACGATATCCTGACTCACTTAACGTTCCTTTATCTTGAAGCTGACAAAATCAGAAATATTGGTTTTGATTTGACCGAAGGAGGAAGACCTAGACGTACTTGGAAAATCATAGAAGAAGTTGCTAAAGGCGAGAAAAAATATAGCCGAAAGGAAAAAGAAGTGGCATTGATTCATCTTTCTTCTTTCTTAGGAAGAACTTTTGATGAAACCCTTAATGCTTATAATAACTTCGGAGACGATAAAAATCCTGACCGTTTGTTCAAAATCATCTATTGGATGGGACAAATGAGTTTTGAAGACTGGAAAGAAGTAAGAGAAAGAGAAATCCATTTTTCTGCGATTCTTCAGGAAAGAGTTGGACATCACCTTTTTGGAGAAAGATGGGCAAACAAAATCAAGAAAATCCTTGTAGAAAATGACCTTCATATGAGACCACTTCACATCATCAGTGCGAATATGCACTCTGTGAAAAATATGGTTTTTGCTAATGACGCTCTTAATAAAAAGGGAACGAAAGAAGTTGACTACAAATTATTCGCGGACATCAGTAACAAGAAAGACCTTCAGGAAAAAGTGCTTGACCACGCTTTGAAACAAGGAATGATTTATGTGGATGACAACAGCGGAAGTAATATTGATGTTCAAATCATCGACCTTGCTAAAACTGAACTTAAAAATACGGTTTTCGCAAATCAGAAATATAAAGGAGACGATGTAATTTTGGTTTTTGATTACGCTTTTGGAGAACAGGCTTTCGAAGTAATGGACGAATTGCTAAGGCCTTACGAAGTCAACGGCGAAGTTTATATGATGAAGGTAAAATCAGTTTCGATAATGGGTAAAGCCGGAATCTTAACTGGAGGAAAAGGAGATATTATGATTCCAACTTCTCATATTTTTGAAGGAACTGCCGACAATTACACTTTCGAAAATGCTTTGAAACTGACTGATTTTGTAGATGATGAGGTAAAAGCTTATGAAGGGCCGATGATTACGGTTTTGGGAACATCACTTCAAAATAAAGATATCCTTTCTTACTTTATGACAACGTCTTGGAAAGCAATTGGACTTGAAATGGAAGGTGCACATTACCAAAAAGCAATTCAGGTGGCAAGTAAAATTCGTCATCACATTTCTCCGGATTTGTTTGTGATGTACGCTTATTACGCTTCGGATAATCCATTGGAAACGGGAAGTACATTATCTTCCGGCGGACTTGGACTCACGGGTGTAAAACCAACTTATATGATTACACATAAAATCATCGAGAAAATTCTTGAGAAGAAATAAAATTGAAAGCCTCCTAATTGGAGGCTTTTATAGTATTATTATAATAATATTTATATTCAATACTTGAAAAACTGATGACTCATATAATTAAAGTGAAAAATAAAACAAATTGGATGATGTCTATTTTTGGAGCAATTGCTTTAATAATTATAACATTCGTAATTATAGTTGTTGTCCCGTTAGCTACAATTCAAGAAACCTATTTTTTATCAATATTAACATTCTTAATTACAGTAATTCCTTTTTTAATATTCTTCATTATCATCCTACATTTGTGGTTGTGGAATGTTTTTGGAAAAACGATTATAGAAAAACAATTAGGAGAAATCATTGTCGCGAAAAAATATAACTTATTTTTTAAAACAAAAACTTACAGTACGATTGACAAGATAATTATTAAAAATTATAAAATAGAAAGAAGAGGATATTATACCAGATATAATTTTTCTTTCAGTGAGGCTGTAAATTCAATCGTATTTATTGTAGATGAAAAAGAAATAAGGATTATTGATTGGCTAACTGAAAAAAAAGCAAATGAGATTTTAAATTTCATTAATGATTCTCAAGAAAAAACTAGGATTGTTAATTTCAAATAAAATTAGCAATCGTGTAAATCAGCAAACCAACCAATCCACCAACCAAAGTTCCGTTGATTCGGATGAATTGTAAATCTTTACCGACTTCCAGTTCTAATTTTCGGCTTAGTTCTTTTCCTTCCCAATTCCCAACGGTTGTACTGATAAGCTCGCCAAAATTTTTCGTATTTTTTAGAATGTATTTATAAGCTGTAACTCTTACCCAATGGTCGATTCGGTTTTGGAATTGTTCATCATTTTGAAGATTGAAAACAAACTCGTTGATATTTTTTCTGACGTAAGATTTCAGTTTAGAATCTTCTTCGGATAATTCTTTGATTAATGACGATTTCAACGATTGCCAAATGTCGGATGAATATTGTTTCAGTTTGTCACTATGTAGAAAATCGGATTTGATAGATTCAAATTCAGTTTCCCATTTTGGTTCTTCTTTGAGTTCTTGAGAAAAATCAAGAATTTTATTGGTGATTTCCGCTCGTAATGGATGATTTGGGTTTTCTTCAACTTCCAGAAAATAATCGCTTAAACCTTTAGTAATTTTCTCTGCAATTTTATTATCTACAGATTTTGGAATTAAGAAAAAGCTTTCCTTTCCTACTCTTTCGGAAACCATTTCTTGATTTTCCAGAATATAATTTTTAATCTGAGAACTTAGATTGGTAATGATTTTCTGATGGTCATTTTTATTAAGAAGATATTCGATTCCGTTTCCAATGACCGAATTTAATTTGATAGAATCCGTCATTTCCTCTGCTTTATTTGAAATGAAATTCACAACCGATTCATCATCGAGTTTATTAATAATATCTTTAAGAATTGAGGACAATTCATTAATCAAAACATCTTGATTTCTCTCTTTGGAAAGCCAATCGCCAACATAAACCGAAACTTTTAGTTTTTGAATATATGGACGAATATTCTGAGGCGAAAGAAAATTCTCCACCACAAAATTCCCGAGATTATCCCCTATTTTTTCCTTAGAATTTTCAATCAAATTGGTATGAGGAATTTTGAGACCTAACGGATAATTGAAAAGCGCTGTTACAGCAAACCAATCCGCCAAAGCTCCAACCATCGCCGCTTCCGAAAATGCACGGATATAACCAATCCAATGTGAAGAATTAGTTTTCTGCAAAATAGTCATCAATATGAAAGTAACCGCCATCAGAATAAACAATCCTGTTGCTAATGTTTTATATCGTCTGAGTTGCTGTTTTTTCAATTCATCATTCATAGATCAAGAAAATCGAAAATCGTTCCAAACAAAATTAATCAAAAAATGACGGAATACTCTTGAAAATCATATCAATAAATTAATGATAGAATGTTTATTTTTTTAGTTTTGTGCTTAGAAAACAATTCTATGAAAAAACTCTCTGTTTTGATGATAATCTTTTTGTCATCAATGTTCTATTCTCAGACTCAAGACCTTTATGCATTGGCGAAAGGTGAATATTTGGGATTCAATGCTATCTTTGACCAAAAGGACAATCTGTTCGGCTATGTTTCTATCTATTCTTATGGAAAAAGTAGCGACAAAACCAAAAAATTCGAATATGTAATCCTAGATAAAAACCTGAATCCAATTGCCAATAAGGAATTTGAAGGTGACATCACGGCCGGAAATTATTTTGGATATATGGATTTCCGAGGAGAAATTATCTTGAGACCTTCCAGAATAGACAGAGAATTTGTTACCAACAAAACGATTTTCACACCTTCTTCAATGATTATTGACTTGAAAGACAACTCGATCAAGAAAAAAATCTATTACGATTACGACAACGGAAGCTTCAAAGAAATCACCGAACCAAAATCTTGGAAAGCCGCCAGAAAAGAGAATCGTGAGGAGAAAAAAGAAAAAGGCTTCAATTATATCTCTTATGTTGTAGAGATCAAAGAAGGCGGTTTCATTGCTGTAGAATATAATGACTACGGAAGTTATGTGAACAACAATAGTCTTATCAAATTTGATGAAAACAAGAAAGAACTCTGGAGATACAAATACAATACTTCCGGAAATAAAAAACTGAATGAGGAAATCTCTCTAATTGACAAAGATGAAAAACATCTTTTCTTCCTTGTGAAAAAGACTGAAAACAAAAACAAGCAATATTTTCTTTTGGTTCTGGACATAAAAACCGGCGAGGAAATCAGCAATAAAAAAATAGATGTCCTGAATAATGAAACTTTGGATTACATCTCCAATCTCTACTCTTATAGTTTTGGAAATATTGACAACGATAAAATCTTCGATGATAAAATCGTAATGTTGGGAAATCACGTCACCAATGATTTTAGAAAAATCGGTTACACAAGATTCTTGGTTGATAAAAACTCTTATGAAACAAATATCAAAGACCTTGACCATCTCGACCTTGTAAGCTACGTTCCGAAAATCAAAGAAAATGGAATGGTAGAATCCGGCTATTTTCTTGAACCAAGAGATGCTTTCTTTTTGAAAGACGGAAGTGTAGGCCTTCTTTTAGAAAAATATAAACCAGAAGGACCTTACAGCGCTCCAAAAACTACAGATTTAGTTTACTTGTTTACAGATAAAGATTTCAAAACAAAAGGTGTGAAGATCTTTGAAAAGGAAAAATCAAAATGGTCCAGCTCCGATTATCTTTTCTCTCAATATCTGAATGACGGAAAAGATGTTGTTTTCTTCTATCGAGATTATGTAAAAGACAGTGAAACAAAAGAGAAAAACTGGAACTTGTACATCAATACATTAATTGATGGAAACTTCAAACAAGAAGTGGTCCCAATCTCTGCAAAAGGCGATTATATGGTATATCCTTACGTTGGAAAAGAAGGTTACATCTTGTTGAGAGAATTCAATCAGAAAGAAAAATACAATAAGATTCGTTTGGAACGTCTCAATTATTAAGACAAAAGTCTCTGAGTTTTCAGAGACTTTTTTTATTGTAAAATTCGGTGATATATTTGATGTCATCCAGACTTAGATTCCACATGAAGTTGAGGAATTGCTGATAGCTTTCGTCTTGATTTTTTGGGTCAACCCTATCCAGATAACGATTGAGTTTATAATTTTTTCTGGCTTCGAATATTTTCTCAAAATTCTTTCCCAACCAATATTTGTAATAATCCGTCTCCGAATCTTCTTTTTGAAGAAATTGCAAAGCAGAATAAATCCCAATCCCATAATCTTCCGATTGATAAAAATTAGGAAGAATTTCCATTTTCGCTATTTTCTGAAGTTCAAGAAAATCAGGTTTCGGCTCTTCTTTTGAAACCAATTCCTGTAAAGGAAAACGCTTATCAAGATACTGGATTCTGGCTTCTATCTCCGGATGCGATGCCACAGAATCCTTGTCCATTTTCTCTTTGTAATGAGAATAATCGTAACCCGAAAAATCTTCTTTTTTCATCCATTGTTCTTTGAAAGGATGATTTGGAATATCAAAAAACCGTTTGTAAGTTTCCACCTTCACTACTTTTGGAGAAATCGTATCGTATTTTTTCAAAGACAGCAACGCGTTTCTAAAATCTGGTTTGGAAAAATTCGATTTTTGATAATAGATGTAACCAAGAGAATCGGCTTCGTTTTCCTGTTTTCTTTTTTGCGCACTGAATTTGTACAATTGTCTTTTGTAAAACTGATGTGCTCTTTCGCCTTTGTTGTTTTGAACCAATGTCAAAGTTTTGGCTTCCGCTTTTCCATTTTTTTCCAACTGAATATTTTCCAATTGAATCTTGATGGAATGATCCAAGAAAAGATGTCCCAACTCATGACAAATTACCGAAGCCAACTGATCCTGATTATCCACCCAGTTGAAAAGTCCCATATTCACCACCAAAGTTCCGTCGCCCATACAATAAGCATTTGGACTGTTATCTTTTTCTACAAGAACTTTCAGGTTCGGAAAATCCATAGAATTACTTTTGAGGATTTGCTCAACTATTTGGTTCACATAGTGGTTGAAAACAGTATTAAATACAAAATTCTTACCCTTCACTCCATCTTGAAAATCCTTTTGAAACCTGGATAAAGAAGCAGAAATTTCTCTTCCAGTTTTACCTTCATATTTGTCTTTTTGTTTCTTATTATAAGCTTCGGAATCTTTGATATAAGTTGTCAGGAAATTCTTACGCTGGGGATAATCGGCTGTGTCAATCGGTTTGTAATTATTCTGAGCTTTAAAAAATGACAGGAAACTCAAAATAAAAAACAATAAAGTTTGCTTCATTGTCAAAGTTTTCAACAAAAATAATCTTTTCGCGTGATGATGATTACATATTCTATATTTTTGTAGCAAAAGTCCTCTATGAAAAAAGTCATTAACGCTATTCTGTTGATAATTGCTTCTGTTATTGTCCTTGCTTACATCACAGGATACAATTATCTTTTTCGTGGAATACAATTGACTTACCTCAGAGGTAAAAGCGCTCCTACGATAGATGACAGAAAAGATTTCCCTTCAAAAACCATTTCCAAAGGAGATTCAAAACCTTGGCCGACAGACATCAATTATAATAAACAAAAACTCTCTCCTGAACTTGAAAAACATCTTAAGGAAAATGAAACCGTTTCCTTTCTGGTAATTCAGCACGGAAAAATCCTACAGGAACATTATTGGGACGGTTATAACAAAACAACCGCAAGCAATTCTTTTTCTATGGCCAATACTATAACAACATTGCTCCTTGGAAAAGCTATCGATGATCAGAGAATAAAAAGTATCAGTCAACCTTTTTTCGAGATTTATCCGGAATTTTCTGAGAAAAAGTTTGGCAAAGAACTTACTTTGGAAAATCTTGCCTCTATGCAAGCCGGACTAGATTGGAAAGATGATCATCAAAGTCCCTTTTCAAAAAATGCAGAAGCTTATTACGGTTTCTCTTTAGCGAATACTGTTTTTGAAAGTCAAATAAAAACCAAGCCTGGCGAAAAATTCGAATATCAAAGTGGAGCAATGCAACTTCTAGGTTTTGCAATTGGCAGAGCGATGGGAATGCCTTTGTCTTTCTACGCGTCGGCAAAACTGTGGAAACCTTTGGGAATGGAACAAAATGCAGAATGGACAACTGATGACCTAGGCATAGAAAAATCTTTTTGTTGTATACACTCCAATGCAAGAGATTTTGCCAAAATCGGATCATTGATTATGAACAGAGGGAAATTCAATAATATCCCCTTAATCGATGAAAACTATGTTGCTCGAATGACAACTCCTACAGAAGGTTCAAATGGCGTTTATGGTCTTGGATTGTGGACCAATTACGATTCAAAAATCAATCATTATTATATGTGGGGACTTCATGGACAATTTGTGATTGTGGTTCCGCAATATGATATGATAATCGTAAGATTAGGAAATAAAGAGACTGATGAAAAAGATTCTAAAAACAGACCAAAAGTTGTAGAATTCTATATCAATGAAGCTTTGAAGCTTGCCAACAAAAATTAATCTGCATCGTAATCCAACAATGCAAAAACACTTAGCAACGTACTGCTTTTAAGTTTTTGTTCCGCTTCTTTCATATATTGTGCATCTGTATTTGCTGGAACATAAATCTCGTAGAAATTTTTGTTTCTGATTACAAATAGAGTCGACCCTATAATCATTGTCAGAATATCTTCAGATTTTGGAGCATTATGAAAAACCCCAGAAACGATTCCTCTTTTTACAATTTCATCAATTCTTCCCACACACGTCTGATAAAACTCAAGAAGGTCATCTTTCACATTATCCAAAGTACGCATTTCCTGTGTTACAAAACCGTGAAAATAGCTGTATTTGAAAAGTAAAGAAATTACATAATTCACAATTTCTTTCATCTGCATCTCAGGTTTTCCCTCTTTGATAGTTTGTGCAAACTCAGAAAAACTCTCTTTCGTTCGCTGAACACGATATTGGTAAAGATAAGACATCATCTTTTCTTTCGATCCAAAATAGTACGAAATCATTGCCACATTGATATTAGCTTTTGTACAAATATCTCTTACAGAAGTCCCATCAAAGCCTTTTTTGGCAATTAATTCTTCTGCAACATCTAGAATATTGATTTGTTTATCCGTAAATTTTTTTCTCATTTTCAACGAAAGATATTATGTAAAATTAACATTTTTTTTAATTAATTAACATACAATTTAAAATCATTTTTTTGAAGGATTTTAATTGCTAAATTCATCAGCACTTAAATTGGAAAACTTAAATAATCTATATATTATTCAATATTCCAAAAAGCTATAATTTCTTATCTTTGATAATGGATTTTCTTGATTTTCATCATCACACGCGCAATCAAATTGGGATTTATAATCTCAATCTTGACGAAGGAATTCCAACTGGAAAATTTTCAATTGGTCTTCATCCAAAAGACATTACCGAGAATTGGAAGTCAGACTTTGAAAAAATCAAAAAAACATCTTCATCAGAAAACTGTGTCGCTATTGGAGAATGTGGATTAGATGGATTGATTGACATTAATGAAAATCTCCAAAATCAGATATTCCAAGCTCATATTTCTTGGGCTGAAGAAATTAATAAGCCCATTATTATCCATTGTGTCCGTAGATTTTCGCAAATTTTACATTTCAAAAAAGCAAAAGTTCCATTAGTAATTCATGGTTTCAATAAGAAAGAAAATATCGCTAAGGAGCTTTTACAATCTGGCTTTTATCTGAGTTTTGGAAAAGCTACTTTAGATAACTTATCTTTGCAAAAAATTATTGAAGATATCCCCATTCAAAGAATGTTTCTTGAAACTGACAATGCTGATTTTGAGATTTCAGACCTGTACAAAAAAGTTTCAGAGATAAAATCTATTTCTTTGGAAAATTTGAAAATACAAATGTGGGAAAATCTCGAAAATGTGATTAATTATGGATAAATTTTGGTTAGAACGCACCGAATTACTTATAAAAGAAGAAGGAGTTGAAAAACTGCAAAACGCTAAAGTTCTGGTTGTAGGATTAGGAGGCGTTGGTTCTTTTGCTGCAGAATTTTTGGCAAGAGCCGGAATCGGAAAAATGACAATTGCAGACGGTGATGTTGTAGATATTACCAATATCAATAGACAGTTACCTGCACTTCATTCTACAGTTGGACAACACAAGGTTGAACTAGTTGGAGATAGGCTGATGGACATCAACCCGAAACTTAATCTTACCAAAATCAATGAGTTTCTGGAACCAGAGAGAATGGAAGAATTAATCAAATCAGAAAAATTCGATTACGTTTTGGACTGCATCGATTCTCTTACTCCAAAATTGGCATTAATGATAATCTGTCGCAGAACCAAAACAAAATTAGTTTCATCTATGGGTGCTGGCGGAAAAACCGACCCGAGTAAAGTTATGGTCCGAGACCTTCACAAAACCAGAGATTGCCTTCTTGCAAGACAAGTGAGAAAACGACTAAAAAAAGAGAAGATCAACAAAGGTATTAGATGTGTTTTCTCGACAGAAGTACAGGACGAGAACAGTTTAAAAATGACCGACGGAACTAATTTTAAACGTTCTTTTTATGGAACGATCAGCTTTATCCCTGCACTTTTCGGATTATATGCTTCTGCTGAGGTTATCAATGCATTAACAGGAAGAAAATAATATTTTCTTATGAAAATAAACAGCTACCCTTCCCACGAAAAACTGAAAAAAAAATATGAAATAGACCTTCTCTTTGGTAAAGGGAAGTGGCTTTCTGTGGATAACATTAGAATCATCCATTTGAAATCTTCAGAAAAACTCAGTATTGATTCTCATAAAATAGGTGTTTCTGTTTCTAAGAAATTTTTCAAAAGAGCCGTTGACAGAAATAGGATAAAACGCTTATTAAGAGAGTCATACCGACTCAATAAACATGCTTACATAGAAGCATTTGGCGACCGATCAATTGCCATGCTTTTTTGGGCTTCCAAAGAATTACCAGAACAATTTTCTATAGTTGAAAAACAATTTCTAGATCTCTGTAAAAAAAGAACTGGATAAGATCTTATTTTAATTTGTAATTTTAATCTCAAAGAAATTACAAATGGAAAATATTTTGCCTTACATACTGAGTGCTTTTATTGGAATTGGATTGGCTGCCGCTTCTGGCTTTAGGGTTTTCTTACCAATGTTTGCGGTAAGCCTTGCATCGTATATTGGTTGGATTCCAATGTCGGATAATTTTGAGTGGCTGTCTGGATTGCCAACACTCATTACAACTGGAGTTGCAACAATTATTGAAATTCTAGCTTACTATATTCCTGTTGTTGATAATTTTCTAGATACGATTACAATTCCTTTAGCCACGATTGCTGGTTCTATTTTATTTGCAAGTCAGTTTATGGAGTTAGGGACATTTCCTCAATGGGCTTTGGCTTTGATTGCAGGAGGCGGAACAGCAGCAACGATAGCTTCGGGATTTGCAGGAATACGAGCTGCTTCTACAGCTACAACAGCTGGGATTGGTAATAATGTCGTTGCAACGACAGAGACTGCAGGAGCTGGATTGATGTCAGTACTTTCGATTTTTCTTCCAGTGATTGCTTTTATTTTTGCTATTGTGTTGATTGTTCTCGTTCTGTTCTTTGGAAGAAAGCTTTGGCGGAAGATGAAGACGCAGAATTCTGGGATCTTTTAAAATAAAAAAAGACCGCAAATTGCGGTCTTTTTTTATTTTAAAAGATTATTATGTTAGTTAACAGCTATATCATCTATTTGGATTGTAGTTGTAACACCTGGATTTGCACCTTCGTATTTAAACACTATAAATCCATTTCCTGTAATCGCTGCAGGGATATTATAAGTACCCGCAGGAGCTAATACTCCATATCCTGTAGCTGGTGTTTTAGGAATCGTGAAACTAGAGGTAATATCTGTCAATGTTGCCGTTGAAATATCTGATCCAGCCGTGTAGTTAGTTGTTGTATATACTTTCAAAGCATCTCCATTATAGTAACCAACATTTACTCTAAATGCTAAAGTATTTGCAGCTGTAAAATCTACTGGAACCATAAAGAATGTCTGGTAGCTTCCACTTCCCGCATTAGCTGACATTTGAATGTATTTGTTACTACTAAAAGTTTTAATTTGCCAGTATCTGTTAGGAGAGCCTGCATAAGAATAATTAAAATATTTTGGGAATCCTGCGAAGTCAGCCACATAACTTTCGAAATTTTCTGTGAATGAACCAGAATAAGTAATATTTGAACCACCTACAATACCCGTTGCAAAACGATCTTTTGTAAAATCAATATCACTTACACTTCTGATAACTGTTTGCCAAGGATTAGAACCTGTTCCATACTTACTTGCTACAAACGTAATATCCCCACTCTTATTAGGAATTAAATAAGAAGATTGCTTGAAGAAACCGTCTGTTCTCAAGATTGCCGATCCTCCATTTTTATCAATAAGATTTCTATTTGTATCAATAAAAGCGCCCGAAGCATCTTTATTCATCAAAGGTAAGCCTACTTCTCCTCCACTAAATTGCACATCTTTTATTTTAACTAAAGTGTTAACATATTTATCAGCTTTGATATCATCTAAAGTTACTACTGTCGGAACCAAGTTTGCGATTTCAATACCATTTCCATCACAAACACCTGCAAGATATCTACCAATAATTGTTTGAGGAATTCTACCAATTGCATAGTTTGGATCTGGTGCGCCTAATTTTTTAACGCCTGTATCTGTACCCAAAACAAGTCCATTAGCCTTGATTCTAATATGAGACCCTACCGGGAAGTCAGCATAGTTCATAGACTTATTGATTTCGATTTGAAGACCAACTGTAGGATTTTCTGCTTTATCCTGAATAGAGATTGTTTTATAAAAGTTTCCATTCTCATCAGAAGAAATAACATATGCATCAAAAATAACAGGATCTCCTGTTGCAGGAATTGTTATAGCTCCCGTTGATGGTGCTTTTGCAACGAACGCAGCCATTTCTATAGTTGCCGCATCAAATTTGTTAGTACAAGTGATTTCAGGTGCGTCCCAATTATCATCATGGACACAAGAAATCTGTGTTGACATTAGGGCTGCAACACCTAAACTGATTGTGAAATATTTTTTAATATTCATTGTTGTTTGTTTTCTAGATAAATTATTAATTTTTAAAATCTAACTTGTAAATTCACAAAATAAGATCTACCCTGTGTGTACCAATATTTAGGAGCAAAACTTGGGTTCTTACTATTGAACTCGTTTTCAAAGTTTACATCACCATCAGCATTTCTGATTTGCTCAAAACCTCCAGTAATGTAATTTGTATTGTCAAATATATTATTCACCGAAGCAGATATTAATAAATAATATTTGCCAAATAACCAAGACTTACCAACATTAGCATTGAAGAAATGTGCTGAAGGTAATTTTTTCTGAGCCATGTAATAATCTACACTTTCTTGAGTAAGATTTGTAAAAGGGACATTGCTGTAATTATTTTGAATGAACTGCTCTGTTCTTAGAAGAGCACTAGGATCTAAATTATTGTCATCAAGATAATTCCAGTTTGCACCAACCCACCAATATTTTGGAGAGCTGTAACGCAAACCTGCCGAGAACGCTTTTTGTGGAGTTCCTCCTACTTTCATTCCTTTGATATATGATGTCCCAAGGTTAGAATATGGAGCAGCTAATACATCAGAAGCAACATAGACATTAGGTGTATTTCTGTATGTGTAATCACCCCAGTTAGCAACACCTTGGAAGGATAATGTCGGAAGAATTTTCACATCCAAACCAAGCTCGGCTCCCATGTTTCTTTTATCCACATTAGACATTGTCTGTGTAACAAATGCACTTGCCTCAGTTCCTGTTGAACCATCATCACTATCAGTAGTAAGTTGTAGACCATCTACGAAATATCTTTGAACAGTAGTGTCATTCTGTGTGTCCACCAAATATCCAGTCACTCTAAGCTTCATAAAAGGGGAAGATACAACATAACTAATATCATTGGCATTAATAATTGCATTCTTAACTCCAGGAGCAGCATAGTTATTAGCACGTGGATTTATGAAAATATCATCTAAAAATGGCGATTGTGAGAAATAGGCACCATTATAAACTAAGAAGTTTCTTCCATCAATTTTATATACAACTTGTGCTTTTAAACCATAATTCCAATAGTTGTAATCTTGACTTTTTCCGTAAGAATTATTTTGATATAAATAATGATTAAATAAACCTTCTCTACTATTAGTTGTATATCCAAATAAACCACTTACGAATACATCAAACGGCCCTGTACCAAATTTGAATCCAGGATTAATTTTAATTTCCTGTCTTCTCATTATATAATTATAGTTTACTTTATCCCCTTCATGCTTTTGAACATCTGTATCATTTGTATTATAATATCCTACAGAGCCTGGTCTATTAGACGAAGCAAAAGGATCCATATGCAACATATAATCAGCCCCTAACAAATCATTAATCTCTCTGTAATATTCTGAACGGTAATTCTGATAGGATAAGTTTAGGATAAATCTTGTTTTGTCAGTAAAATTATAAGTATAATGTGTTGCTGCATTCCATATTTTATCATCACTCACATCATTTACAAGAAAATACTTAGCCGCACCTGTAGGACTCATCCTATTTACATTATACATTCTGTTCCAATCTAACTGGGTGATGGTCTGATCATTTGTCGTCCATGCGTTGGTTAGATAATCCCTTTCATCTCTTAGAGCCTGATACTGGGCTTCTGTAGTACCGGTTCCAATATTAGTCATACTATACAGAATACTGTTATTTGCATAACTTGGAAGATTTTTATAGTATGTTGGCGATGGATTTTGGACGTTCTGCCAATCCAATCTAGAACCTTTATCTTTTCCAAACTGATAAGAAACAGTCGTCCACAAATTGGAGTTTTTATTGATTTTCAAGAAGTCTTGTAATTGGAAAATTGGTTGAAATCCTTTTCTAACCCTTTCACTTCTTTTTTCTCCATTTTGCCACCCCCAATATGAGTTATAGTGAACCCCTCTAAAATCATATACCTCTTGTGTACTTGGACTAGAAGTTGATCTTCTATAAGGGGAGGCAAATGCATTGAAGGTCATTGTATGATTATCATTGAATTTCTTTTCAACGCCTAAGTATGTTCCGTAAGCATCATAGAAAGTCCCGTCTTGAATCCCCTCTTCTGCCCATCTTTTAGCACCCATTACTGTAAAAGCCCATCCACTTTTTGACATACCAGATGTATATCTCAAAGAAACTCTTTGTCTATAATTTCTATTTGTAATAGAATAAACAGCTTGGAATCCTTTTCTATATTCGCTGGCTTTTGTGTTTTTGTAAATCACACCACTCGCCCCACCAAAAGCATATTCTGAAGGTGCGTGATTCGCTGCAATTTCCGGGTATCTTACAATTTCGTTAAGACCTCCCCAGTTAGAAAAATCAACATTACCATTATCAGACTTTACCATCGAAACACCATTCATCATATTTTCTGATGTTCTCCCGTCTATTCCTCTTGGTCGGAACCAATAGAATCCTAAGTCAAAACTAGCTATTCTGTTGAAAACATCTTGAGATGATTGCAAAAGACCAACAGTCGAAGTTTGGCCGCTACCTTCATCATCTGCATTATCAAGGATTGCAAGACCTTGATCTGCGCCTGTCAATGTAGAATAAAGGGTAATAACCCCCAAGTCTTTTCTTTTTTCAGTAGTAACATCAAATTCCAAAGTTTTTGTTTCGAAATTTGGCTTTGTCACCACAATTTGATAATGTCCGGATTTCAAATCTACAAACTGGAAATATCCAATTTTGTCTGCCGAAACTCCATTACCTTCTCCTTTTAGGTCAACTTGTGCTTTCTCTACCGGTTTTCCGTCAGCATCTTTCAGGTATGCAAAGACCGTGGTCTGTGCAAAGTAAAATGACGCTGGAAGCATTGTAAACAAGGAGATTAATGATAATTTTTTAATCATAAATCAATTAGGTTTTGTTTGCTCTTTTTTTCTAATATACAGTCCGTTATGCACGGAACGCAAATGTATATAAATTTTTGATAATTAAAACTTTTTAACATTTTTTTTATTTTAACAAATTGTCAATTTTTCGAAACATAATTGTCAATTGTTAAAAATTTGAAATTTTTATTTTGCAACTATTCAAAAAAAATTACTTTTGTAGCCTTACATATTTTATTTATGAAAAATATTTTAAGCTTAATTGCTATTTTAAGTATTTCCTTATTATCTGCACAACAAAAGAGACAAGTACGTGCTGCTACTGTAGGATTTTTGAATGTTGAAAACCTCTGGGACACCGTTCGTTCTGCTGATTATATAGATGGAACCAAAGATAGAAGCAATCCAGCTTTCCACAGAAGCGTGCCGTTGGATTCTATAAAATATCTTGAAGTAACTGAAAAAGATTACAAAGGGCCTTGGAATGATGAGTCACTTACTGGTAAAAAAGTGGTGAGAATACAAGGCGGTTCCGAAGAGTTCACACCTAAAAGTGGAAAAAACTACAATTACAAGATTTACAAGCAAAAACTAGAGAACGAGGCAAAAGTAATTTCCGAAATGGGAAAAGCTTATACCAACACAGCACCTGTTGTTGTTGGTCTTTTAGAAGTAGAAAACCGTCAGGTTGTTGAAGATTTGGTAAAAGAACCTGCAATTGCAAAATATGATTACGGAGTTGTTCATTACAACTCATATGATTATAGAGGAATTGATGTAGCATTTATTTATCAGAAAAGAAGATTCTCGCCTTCCAAATCTTGGAAAAAAGAAGTGAAGATCTTCGGAGATAGTGGAAACAGAGAATACACCAGAGATATTTTGGTATTAACAGGGTTCTTGGATAACGAGAAAGTTGCATTTTTCTTAAATCACTGGCCATCTAGAAGAGGTGGAGAAGCAGCTTCTCTTCCTAAACGTAATGCAGCAGCATTAGTTCTTAAACAACAAATGGACAGCGTAAGAGCATTAGACCCATCTACCAAATTATTTGCAATGGGAGATTTCAATGATGATCCTGTAAGTTCCAGTTTGAAAAATGGACTTAAGGCTGTAGGAAACCCAAAAGACCTTTCAGAAACTTCGCCTTATCTTAATTTGATGTATCCTTTATATAAGAAGGGTGTAGCGTCATTGGCTTATCAAGATGCGCCGAACTTGTTCGATCAGATCATTGTTTCTTCAAACCTTAATTCACAAAATAAAGAGTTAAGAAAAGACTACACAGTTTTCAAAGCAGAAATTTTTGCACCTGCATATCTCGTAACCAAGGAGGGCAATTATAAAGGCTATCCTTTCCGATCTTGGAGTGGAGACACATTTACGGGAGGTTATTCCGATCACTTTCCAGCATTTGTGATTCTACAGAAAGATCCAGCTCCTTAATAGAAAAACCAATCATATACAAACCGTTCCAAAGATTTGGAACGGTTTTTTGTTTAATTAAGTATTATTTAATCAATATGAAAAACTTAATTGTCCTTGCTATATTTTCCGTTTTCATTTGGTCTTGTTCGACAAGTTCCAAACAATTACCGGAAAATCAGAAAACTTCAGTTTCAACTCAGAAGAAAACCGATTCTGCAGACGAATGGGAAATCACTGTTTTCGATACTGAATACGAAACTTTCGTAGCAACAAGAGCACAACCAAAATCAATGTTTACAGAAAGTAGCTTGAAGTCTCGCAACCAAATTCTTGTTGCCGAATGGAACAATAGATTTTATTCTAATGTCAATCCAAATTTTTACGAAGTAGCAATCGATTATGACCCAAAAGAAAATTACGGCTTCGATTTCGAATACAGATTATATCAATTCTTTGCTTATTGCAATTGGAAATACGGAATCCAATTTAATGGGCTTAGAGGAATCGACAAGACAAAATAAAAAAAGACTGCAGTTTTGCAGTCTTTGATTTTTATAGTGGAAAAAAAATTAAGCAATTCCTTCTTCCTCCCCTTTTAGTTTTTCTGCATTTTCTGCCATAATCACAGCGTCCATCATCTCTTGGATATCGCCATTCATATAAGCATCAAGGTTGTAGATTGATTTGTTAATTCTGTGGTCAGTAACTCGTCCTTGCGGATAGTTGTAAGTTTTGATTTTTGCAGAACGGTCACCTGTAGAAACCATTGTTTTTCTTTGTGCTGCAATATCACCAACCACTTCCTGAAGTTTAATATCGTATAATTTTGCCCTCAACATTTCCATAGCCAATTCCCTGTTAGCCAGCTGAGAACGAGCTTGCTGACAAACGACAACTAAGCCAGAAGGTTTGTGTGTCAATTGAACTTTTGTTTCAACTTTGTTAACGTTTTGTCCACCGGCACCGCCAGAACGTGAAGTTTGCATTTCTATATCAGCAGGATTGATTTCCACGTCCACTTCTTCAGCTTCTGGCAACACTGCAATTGTAATCGCAGAAGTATGAACACGACCTTGAGATTCAGTTTCTGGAACACGCTGTACACGGTGAACTCCAGATTCGAATTTCATAATTCCGTACACACTTTCGCCCTGTACTTTCATAATCAGTTCTTTGTAACCTTTCGAAGCTTCACTAGAATCGGTAACCTCGTGTTTCCAGCCTTTTGTTTTGAAATACATCGTGTACATTCTGTACATATCCTCTACAAAAATCGCCGCTTCATCTCCACCGGTTCCAGAACGCATTTCTAGAATGATGTTTTTATCATCGGCTGGGTCTTTCGGAATCAAAAGATATTTCAAATCCTCTTCAAAAGCAGGAAGTTTATCCATTGCTTCGTACTTCTCCTGTTTTGCCATTTCTACGAATTCTTTATCAGAACCGTCAGCAATGATTTCGTCAGATTCAGCAATGGTATCAAGAGCGCCTTTATATTCATCAAATACTTTTACGATTTTTCCCAAATCGCTGTATTCTTTGTTAAGTGTAGAATATTTTTTTTGGTCAGAAATCACATCCGGTTGGATGATAAGGTCTGCCACCTCGTTATATCGTTGTTTTATCGCTTCCAGTTTCGGAATTAATGACTTAGACATAGGTAAATTTTAGTTTGCAAAGATACGGAATTAAGAAACAAGAAGAAAGAGCCAAGAATCAAGAAAAAAAGTTTGATTTTTTTAACCACAAAGGCACAAAGTTTTTACACGAGGTTCACTAAGTTAATTTTTAGAAACGAATGCTTCATTGTGTTCTTTGTGAAATCTTTTGTGACATTTAGGTTAATAAAAACAAAATCCACTCTCGAAAGAATGGATTTATTATATATTGTTTCGCTTTGAGTGCAATCTCTCACGAAAAGAAAATTGCCAAATTAATGGTGGTGACCGTGAGAAACTGGTTTTTCTCCTGCTGGTCTTTGGTAGATAACCTCTACACCTTCCTGCTCATAAAGCTTTTTGTATCTGATTTTTTCTGGGTCAAAGTTTTTGTTGATTTTCCCAAAATATTCTGCTACTCCTTCTGTTAACCAAAGTGGTACGATGAATCCGAAGAACATCAAAATACACCAAAATCCACAAATCATCATTGTGAAGAAATAAATTGTCCAAAGGAATTGGTAAACCGGCCAGAATGCTGATAACATCATAATGCTATATATTTTGAGCAAAAATAGAGGTTTTTATTCTATCTCACAAAATTTCCGAATTGATTTTTTTCATTTTGCCGAATTTTTAGTTTTTAGTATTTTCGTAAGGTTGTAAAAATCAACAAAATCAAAGGGTAAAAATTTCTAAAAAGATGGAAACCCAATAGCCCCGATTGCAGCGGTTACCCCGCAACAAGCCTTGGAAAAAGCCTTGGCGTGAGGAGTATGAGCGGAAAGCGGGATTAAGCTTCTAATAAATTTAAAAATTATACAATGAGTTTCAGAATCGAAAAAGACACGATGGGCGACGTGCAAGTGCCTGCTGATAAATTTTGGGGTGCGCAAACGGAGCGTTCCAGAAATAATTTCAAAATTGGTCCGGAAGGAAGTATGCCTCGCGAAATCGTGGATGCATTTGCTTACCTGAAAAAAGCAGCAGCTTTTACTAATGCAGAATTGGGAGTTCTTTCCAACGAAAAAAGAGATGCAATCGGGAAAGTTTGTGACGAAATTCTTGCAGGAGAATTGTATGACCAATTTCCATTGGTAATTTGGCAAACTGGTTCTGGAACGCAGTCTAATATGAACGTGAACGAAGTTGTTGCCAACAAATCTCACGTCAACAGCGGAGGAAAATTAGGAGAAAAAACTGAAGTTCACCCGAATGACGATGTTAACAAATCTCAGTCTTCTAACGATACTTATCCAACAGCAATGCATATTGCAGCTTACACTAAGGTTGTAAAAGATACGCTTCCGGCTTTGGAAAAATTGAGAAATACGTTGGATGAAAAAGCGAAGAAATTCCAGAATATTGTAAAAATTGGAAGAACGCACCTTATGGACGCAACACCTTTGACTCTTGGACAAGAGTTCTCTGGTTACGTTGCGCAATTGGATTATGCGAAAAAAGCGATTAATAATACGCTTGACCATTTGAAAGAGCTGGCTCTTGGTGGAACTGCGGTTGGAACTGGACTTAATACTCCAAAAGGTTATGATGTTGTAGTTGCAAAATATATTGCAGATTTTACAGGTCTTCCTTTTGTAACAGCTCCGAATAAATTTGAGGCTTTGGCAGCACACGACGGAATTGTGGAAACTCACGGAGCTTTGAAGCAATTAGCAGTTTCTCTTTACAAAATTGCCCAAGATGTTAGATTGCTGGCTTCCGGACCACGTTCTGGAATTGGCGAAATCCACATTCCGGAAAATGAACCAGGTTCATCTATTATGCCAGGGAAAGTAAATCCTACACAGAACGAAGCTTTAACAATGGTTTGTGCTCAAGTTCTTGGAAATGATACAACTATTTCTTTCGCAGGAACTCAGGGAAATTACGAACTAAATGTTTTCAAACCTGTAATGGCGGCAAACTTCCTGCAGTCTGCACAATTGTTAGCTGATGCAATGATTTCTTTCAACGACCATTGTGCAGTTGGAATTGAGCCAAATGAACCAAGAATTAAAGAATTGGTTGACAAATCATTGATGTTGGTTACTGCTCTTAACACGCACATTGGTTACGAAAATGCGGCAAAAATTGCTAAAACTGCTCACAAGAACGGAACCACTTTGAAAGAAGAAGCTGTAAACCTTGGACTTTTGACTGCAGAACAATTTGACGAATGGGTGAAACCAGAAGATATGGTTGGAAGTCTTAAATAGAGAATAGACTTTTGACAAAAGATAATAGAAAAACTCCGAGAATTACCTCGGAGTTTTTATTTTTATTAAATTTCGCTTATGAATATTGATATAATTCTTGACCAAATTTTTACACTTCCAGAAGATTCTAAATCTGTTTTAAAGAATTTAATTTCAGAAATTGAATTTCCCAAAGACAGCATTATTATCAAAGCCGGAAAAGTAGAGAAAACGATTTATTTCATCAAAAAAGGAATTGTAAGAGCTTTTGTTCCGCAAGAAAATCAAGATTTGACATTTTGGTTTGGGAAAGAAGGTGATGTTGTTTTGCCGATGAAAAGCTATGTCGATAATCATCAGAATTATGAAAACATTCAGCTTTTAGAAGATTGTGTTTTGTATCAATTGAAAATCGATGATTTACGACAATTATTTGAAAATGATATCAATATTGCAAACTGGGGAAGAAAATTAGCTGAAAAAGAACTGGTAAAAACCGAAGAATTATTTATTTCCAGACAGTTCAAGACTGCAAGTCAGCGTTATGAAGAACTTTTGACAAAACAACCCGAGATTATCCAGAGAGTCCAATTGGGTTACATTGCTTCTTATCTTGGAATTACTCAAGTTAGTCTAAGCAGAATCCGAAGCGAAATCTGATTATTTTTTAACATTTGTAAAAAGATTCAAAGCATTCAATTCGGAAATTTGCATCATTAAAATTGATAAATAAATGAACTGGATTTTTTTAATTCTTGGAGGACTTTTTGAAGTTGGATTTACATCTTGTTTAGGAAAAGCCAAAGAAACATCAGGCACAGAATCTTACCTTTGGTACGCAGGATTCGGAATTTCTTTGATTGCAAGTATGCTTTTATTAATCAAAGCAACACAAACACTTCCTTTGGGAACAGCTTATGCAGTCTGGACAGGAATTGGTGCTGTTGGAACCGTTTTGGTTGGGATTTTTATCTTTAAAGAGCCTGCAACATTCTGGCGATTATTTTTTATTTTCACATTAATTGCTTCCATCGTTGGACTGAAAGCCGTTTCTTCACATTAATACAAAAGCCTCAGACACTTTTAAATTATTAAACCACAAAAGTCACAAAAGAAAAATCTCTAAAAAGAGCAAAAAAGTAAACTTTTTAAAACCCTTTTTTGAACTTTTGATAAAATTAGGAAAAACAATAGCTTTTGTGTCTTTTGTGGTTTTTTATATTTTTTTCTCTCGCAGATTTTGCAAATTGAGCAGATGAAATTTTAAATCTGCATTATCTGTAAAATCAGCGAGATATTAAATTCAACCAACCGAAACTTGGTCTGCAAAATATTGCTCCAAATCTCTCAATGTTTCTGGGGAAGTTTGGATATCTCTTACCAATTCGCCTTTGTTGATAACCACAATTCTTTCGCAAACTTCTGTGGTGTGAGCTAAATCGTGACTCGAAATCAGGAATGTGGAATCGGAATTTTGTGACCAATCTCTGATGAGGTTTTTCAGTTTGATTTGAGTTGAAGGGTCAAGATTTGCGAAAGGTTCATCGAGAATGATAATTGCCGGAGTTCCGATTAATGCTCCGATGATTCCAACTTTTTTCATATTACCTTTGGAAAGGTCGCGGATATATTTTTTGGCGTTTAGGATTTCTCCGTTGAAGAAATCAGTGAAGTTTTTCAGGAATTCGTCGACGTTAGCTTTGCTTTGACCTCTGAGTTCTCCCAAGAAATAGAAATATTCTTCGGGAGTCAAATAGCCAATCAGAAAAGTTTCATCGATAAACGCGCCGACTTTGTTTTTCCAATTTTCGGACTCGTTGACTTTTTCTTCGTCTATGGAAACAAATCCTGAACTGGGTTCTATCAAATCCAGAATCAAACTGAATAATGTAGTTTTTCCGGCACCATTATTTCCGACCAAACCAATGGTTTGACCTTTTTGGAAATCAAGAGATTCTATTCCTAAGACTTTTTTTGTTTCGTAAACTTTGGAGAGGTTATTTATTGTTATCATTTTTATTGAGATTTTTGATGTTGGATTTTTTGAACACAAAGTCCACAAAGATTTTTTTATTTATTATTGAAAATATTTTAAGGTCACAAAGGCGTAAAACTTAACAAAGAAAAATTTTAAGTCTAATTTCCTTTAAAAGCTTTGATGGTTGAATATTTCTCTTTTTTGTAAAGTTTGACAATGAAATCGAAGAATTTTTCTCTGAGGAGAAATCCAATTAATCCCAAAACTGCCAAACTTGCAACCGCCGCAGTTGTTCCAAAGAAATGTTTCGTAGCACCGAAAACAGCCATCGGTAAAACCATCTGTGGGAGAATTAGTAAAATATTTTTTATACTGAAATTATTCTTTTTTCCCATCGCCTTACTTCTGGAATTGAGGTCAACCGGATTTTTGTTAAATGCTCCGGACAGCAAAACAACTTGAGAATTGACTCCGATATTATAAAGTCCGCCAGCCAAAAACGTGAAATATAATTCCCAGCTAACAAACGCATAAGCAACTGCCAAAACCATACTCACACCAACCGCACTTACAATCAGCCACCATTTTGCTTTCAGATATTCTTTGTAAGGAACATTTAAAGTCATCATCAATGGGTAATAGGAACTATCAAAAGATGGAACTCTCTGCCCAAACAAAAACAAAAATCCACCAGTTACGAAAAGTCCCATAAACAATTGCATATAAGCCGTTTTATAAGTCGGTGAACTGAATAAAAGTAAACCGTAAAATAAAAACAGAAAACTTCCCAACGCAATAGATTTTGCGGCTTTGCTGCGTTTTATCATTCGGATATCGTTGTTGATGAAAGTCCCAAGAACGCCATATTTGTTAAGGAATTGAATGTTTTCTGTTTTCCCAACTTCCTGTTTCATTTCCAAACCTTTGTCCAAATAGAAATTGTCATAAATGAATTTTCTACAGAAATTATACAGGAAACCAAATATTGCAATTGGCGTAACAACAGCATACCAATGGTTGTAAAACAACATAAAAAACTTCTCAGAAGCAGATGATAATTCGATGATTTTATAATAATCTAAACCTCCCGCTAAAACCAAAACTGCGCCGAGAATCCAAACAGCAAGGTCTTTCCCATTCAGAAGGATATTAATAAAATTGCTACAGAAACTTAAAATGATAATCGCAAAAATCCAAGCGAAACTTCCTGCAACAGAATAGCCATTATAAAGCAAAATTCCCAAAAGAGGAATGTAAATGAAAAGCCCACCCCAACTGAAAAACGATGTAAAAGTCTTGCTAATCATATAATTGACCAGCGTACTTTTTTTGATGTTCATCGTGAGAAAAGGTTTGATGTTCTGAGTTGGCATTTGCTGGAAAAAATATCTCAGAAATAAATCCGCTACCAACCAATAAACCAGAAATTTGCTAATGAACGGAAGCGGGTCAATATGCAATTCTTTCTTCGGAAAATAGAACGCTCCGAAAGCAATAAAAACAAACATCGCAAGAAAATACAACATTCCCAAAAGCTGGAAAATCTTAACAATAATATTGGCAGCCAATGAGCTGGACCTAAAAAAACTCTTGAATTCTAATTTGATAAACCGTTGCAGCATAAGAGATGATTATTTGTTTAAATTTAAATGAATTTAGAATTTGCGAATGTTTCTATCTATTAAGTTCACTTTTTCGTGGAAATGTTACAATTTATTTTGATTTATTAACATTTGGACACAGAAAATGTTAGTTGTTTGCATATAACTAAAATTGATAAAACTTTCAAAAATTATATCTTTGTACAATGGCACAGAAGGATACATTATCGAGTTTGATTCACGGTAATTTTGCAAAGGAACTTTCTATTTCGGATGGCAAAATGCCGCCAAATGCATTGGATTTTGAAAAAATTGTGATTGGAACTTTTCTTATTGATAGAAAAGGGCTCGACCATTCCATAGACTTATTGACACCCGATGTCTTCTACGACCCGAGACATCAAACCATTTTCGCATCGATTCTGAAATTGTATGAGAGCAACTCTCCTATCGATTTGATGACTGTGATTCAAGACCTTAAGAAGAATGAAAAACTAAGTCTTGCGGGTGGAGACCATTACATCATCGATTTAACAATGGGTGTAAGTTCATCCGCTCACATCGAATATCACGTGCGTGTAATTCTGGAGAAATTTATCCTTCGTTCATTAATCAATGTTTCAGCGAATGTAATCGATAGTTCTTACAAAGAATCAACCGACGTTTTCGAATTGCTGGACAAAGCTGAACAATCATTTTTTGAAATCACGAACGGAACCATCAAAAAAGGTTTCGACACAGCCAATTCATTAGTAAAAGAAGCGATTGATAAAATTAAATCGCTAAAAGATAAGGAAGGTTTATCCGGAGTTCCATCTGGATTTACAGCTCTTGACAAAGAAACTGGAGGTTGGCAAAACTCTGACCTTATCATCATTGCAGCAAGACCTGCGATGGGAAAAACGGCTTTTATCCTTTCGATGGCGAGAAACATTTGCGTTGACCACAATATCCCAATGGCATTATTCTCTCTGGAGATGGCATCGGTACAGTTGATTACAAGGATGATTTCTTCCGAGACTGGAATTTCATCTGAGAAATTAAGAAAAGGTCAAATGTCAGATGATGAGTGGCAAAGACTCTTCACCAACGTTTCTGCTTTGGAAAATGCGCCTCTTTATATTGATGAAACGCCTTCGCTTTCTATATTTGATTTCCGCGCAAAGTGCCGAAGATTGGTAATGCAACACGGTGTTAAAATGATTATGGTCGATTATCTCCAGCTGATGACCGCAAGTTCCGGAAAAGGAGGCGGAAACCGTGAGCAAGAGATTTCTATGATTTCTCGTTCCTTAAAAGCCATCGCAAAAGAACTTAACGTTCCCGTAATTGCACTATCGCAGCTATCAAGAAGTGTGGAAACGCGTCCCGGAAAAAGGCCGATGCTTTCTGACCTTAGGGAATCCGGAGCAATCGAGCAAGATGCAGATATTGTATCTTTCATCTTCCGACCAGAGTATTATAAAATTGCAGTTTGGGATAATGACGAAGATGGCGCGGAAACAAGTACAGAAAACCAAGCCGAAATCATCATTGCAAAACATAGAAATGGTGCAACGGCAGATGTTCGCTTAGCCTTCCATAAGAATATTGGTAAATTTGCCGACCTTGGAACAAATTACGAATACACACCTTCCAACTTCGGGCAAAAAGACGAACCTACGGGATTTGATAAAATCAATATCACCATTGACCCAGGCGCAGCTTTTGGATTACCTAATAACAATCAAGTCTCTGGTTCTGCGATGAACAATGATGACGATGATGATATGCCATTCTAAATTTCTGTTTTGAGTTTAAAAGTCGAAATCTTTACCGATGGAGCTTGTAGTGGAAATCCAGGCCCGGGCGGTTACGGAATCTTAATGCGTGTTCCAGAAAAAAAATATCAGAAAACCTACTCCAAAGGTTTCCGAAAAACTACGAATAACCGGATGGAACTGATGGCAGTAATTGTTGCTCTTGGCAATCTAAGAACTTCCGATAATGACGTTCATATCTATACCGACAGCAAATATGTTGCAGACGCCATCAATCAAAAATGGATTTACGGTTGGATAAAACGGGGTTGGAAAAACGTGAAAAATCCAGACTTGTGGCAAGTATTTTATAAACTATATCAACTTCACAATCCTAAATTCCATTGGATAAAAGGCCACGCTGGACATCCTGAGAATGAAATCTGTGACCAGTTAGCTGTAGCTGCAGCTAAATCTGGGAAGCTGGAAATTGATACTTTTTTTGAGAGTCAGAGTTAAAGGTATTTTTTGATTTAATAAAATTATAACATTGCTGTTTTAAAAAATTATCTTTGAAGTATTAAAGAACATAAAATCAATAACCCATGAAAAAATATTTACACTTTATCTTTTTATTTTTATTTTCCACAAAATTACTATCGCAAGATGGAAGCCTTGATCCTTCTTTTAATAATTCTAATATTGGAATTAATGATGGTCTAGTCCTTGGTATAACTCTACAACCTGATAAAAAAATACTAGTATCAGGTAGATTTAATTCTTATAATAGTAATTCTAGAAATAATATTGCGCGGTTAAATTCTGACGGGACTTTAGATTCAAGTTTTAATCCTCTGTCGGGTTCAGACCAACAGATTCACATTTCTGCTGTTCAGCCTGACGGAAAAATCTTAATTGGTGGCTATTTTACCACATATGATGGAATTTCTAGAAATCGCATTGCCCGTCTAAATACTGATGGATCATTAGACCCAACTTTTAACCCTGGCAATGGCGCAAACGATATTGTAAACAGTATTATATTACTTTCCAATGGCAAAATATTGATTGGAGGTTATTTTACTTCATATAATGGCATATCTAGAAATCGTATTGCCCGATTAAATGCAGATGGATCATTGGACTTTAGCTTTAATTATATTTCTGGAGCAAACAGCAATATTCACAATCTAACCTTACAGCCTGATGGTAAG
The DNA here is from genome assembly GCA_963530025.1 of uncultured Weeksellaceae bacterium. Taxonomy (GTDB): domain Bacteria; phylum Bacteroidota; class Bacteroidia; order Flavobacteriales; family Weeksellaceae; genus Epilithonimonas. The sequence continues at coordinate 99,259 of CAUSBY010000010.1, read as the reverse complement.
ATTTTAATTGTAGGTGATTTTATAACTTTTAATGACATCACAACAAAGTCTATTGCAAGATTAAATTCTGATGGTACATTTGACACAAGTTTTATAGGTAATGCTTCGAATACCATAACGAGTATTGTTTTACAAAAAGATGGAAAGATTTTAATTGCAGGCTATTTTACAACTTACAATGGAGTTACTAGAAATCGTATTGCTCGTCTAAACTCAAGTGGTTCACTAGATACAGAATTCGACCCTGGAAATGGCGCGAATGGTACTATCTATAGTATGATATCTCAATCCGATGACAAAATCTTAATTGGTGGTGATTTTACAACATATAACAATAATACTGCTGTACGCCTTGCTCGTCTGAATAGCAACGGTTCCATAGACAATTCTTTTACTATTGGAACTGGTACCAACAGCAACATACTTGATATCGTTTTACAATCAGATAACAAAATACTTGTTGGAGGAGCCTTCAGTACATATAATGGTATTAATAAGAGAAGCTTGATTCGTTTAAACAATGAGCCAATTTTAAGCACTGCTGATTTTATGAGTAAAAGTATATTCTCATATCCTAATCCCGTAAAAGATGTATTATATATTGAAAATGCTATTAATAATAAAATTTACATTTATAATATGATTGGAAATTTGGTTAAAGAATTTGAAATTACAAATAATAAAACAAATATAAATCTAAGCTCGCTTGAAAAAGGCAATTACATTCTTATATGCATTAATGGAGAGGAGCAAAAAACATTTAAAATTATTAAGCAATAAATAGAAATAATAAAACTGCCTACAATTAATGTAGGCAGTTTTATTATGAAATAATTTCGTTAAACATTCCAAAAGTCTCTATCCAGACTTCTATATTGTATCGCCTCAGAAATATGGTCTCCCTGAATATTTTCAGAATTTTCTAAATCAGCGATTGTTCTTGCAACCTTTAAAATTCTGTCATAAGCTCTTGCAGAAAGATTAAGTTTTAGCATCGCAGCTTTTATCAATAACTGAGAATACTCGTCCAGCTCACAATATTTCTCGATGTCTTTTGGTCCCATCTGTGCATTGTAATTAACCTCAGAATCTTTATATCTCTCATTCTGAATATCTCTCGCATTGTTCACTCTTTTTCTGATACCTGCGCTACTTTCTCCTTTTTTCTTTTCTGCTAATTGCTCATACTCCACTTTTGAAACTTCGATATGAATATCAATCCTGTCGAGCAGTGGTCCGGATAATTTATTCATATATCTTTGCATTTCCATAGTTGATGATGTATTGTTGGGGTCATCTGGAAAATAACCGCTCGGGCTTGGATTCATACTGGCGACGAGCATAAAACTTGCAGGATATTCGATGGTGAATTTAGCTCGAGAAATAGTCACGACACGGTCTTCCAAAGGCTGTCTCATCACTTCGAGAACTGTTCTTTTAAACTCTGGCATTTCATCCAGAAAAAGCACACCATTATGAGCAAGGGAAATTTCTCCCGGTTGAGGATAACTCCCGCCACCAACAAGTGCTACGTCCGAAATCGTATGATGCGGAGAGCGAAAAGGCCGAATTGTTATCAATGAAGTCTCCGCTCCCATCTTCCCTGCAACAGAATGAATCTTAGTAGTTTCCAACGATTCTTTAAGACTAAGTGCCGGCAATATACTTGGAAGGCGTTTGGCAAGCATTGTTTTTCCACTTCCTGGTGAACCTATCAGAATTATATTATGTCCGCCAGCTGCTGCAACTTCCATCGCTCGTTTGGCTGCTTCTTGTCCTTTGACCTCATCAAAATCAAATGGAAAATGATTGACCTTATCTTGAAATTCTTTTCTAGTATCAATCTCGAATTTTTCTAATGGTAAATCTTCATTAAAAAAATCAATAACCTCTTTGATATTCCCAACACCATAGACATCAAGCTGATTCACAATTGCAGCCTCTCTTGCATTTTGTTTTGGAAGAATTATCCCTTTGAAACCATCTTCTCTGGCTTTTATAGCAATCGGCAGAATACCTTTTATCGGTTGTAATCCACCATCCAGAGACAATTCTCCCATGATGATGTAATTTCCTATCTTTTCAGATTGAATCAAATCTGAAGCGCAAAGAATCCCTAAAGCAATACTCATGTCGTATGCCGAGCCTTCTTTTCTGAGATCCGCAGGCGCCATATTGATAGTAATCTTTTTCCCTGGAATTTTGAACCCCGAATTCTTGAGTGCCGCCGAAATTCGATAACTACTTTCTTTGATAGCATTATCCGGTAAACCAACCAAATGGTAACCCACACCTTGATCGATATTAACTTCTATAGTGATTATCTGTGCAGAAACGCCATGAATGGCCGCACCAAAAATTTTAACAAGCATTTGTGTTTTTATTATTTCTTAAAATTAAAAAAACTCTTTGATAAACACCAAAGAGTTGATTTTATTTTGAAAAAATAATTCAATTACATGAATCTTTCACCTTTCTTAAGGTTTTTCAGATCAAGGACATAATCCTTGATCAACTGATCATTATCTCGTGGACATATCAGCAAGGCTTTTTCTGTATCAACAATTATGTAGTTTTTAAGACCATCAATAACTGCTGCCTTATTCTGATTTTTTATTCTGATCACATTACCTTTTGAGTTGTAAGTCAAAACATTCTTAGATCCGATTGCATTATTATCATCATTTTTGCTGGCATTGTTATAAACCGATGTCCAAGTCCCAAGATCGCTCCATCCAAGGTTTGCCGGAATCACATAGACATTATTTGCCTTTTCCAAAATTCCATTGTCTATTGAGATTTTGTTCACAGTAGGATAAACCAAATCTATACATTCTTTTTCTGCATCTGTATTGTATTCACAACTATTGAACTGATTTGTCATTTCTGGCAAATGCTTTTTAAAAGCTTTCAAAATACTTTTGACACTCCAAACGAAAATTCCTGCATTCCAAAGAAAATCTCCAGATTCTAAAAAGCTTTTAGCAATTTCCAGATTAGGCTTTTCTGTGAACGTCTTTACTTTAGAAAAAACTTCATTATTTTCCTGTATGAATTGGATGTAACCATATCCCGTGTCAGGCCTTGTAGGAGTAATTCCCAAAGTGATGAGATAATCATTTTTTGAAGTAAGGTCAAAAGCCAATTCAATCTTCTCGATAAAAGCACCCTCTTTCAATATCAAGTGATCAGCTGGCATTACAATCATATTGGCATTTGGATTTACCGCTTCTATTTTCTTTGCCATGTACAAGTTACATGCAGAAGTATTTTTCATTGCTGGTTCACCAACAATATTCTCGAATGGGATATCGGGTAACTGTTGTTTTGTAAGCTCTACATATTCCTGATTAGTAATGATATAAATATTTTCCTTCGGAATCAATTGATTTACTCGATCAAAACTTTGCTGAATCATCGTTCTGCCTGTTCCTAATATATCATGAAATTGTTTTGGGAATTTTTGAGTACTCATTGGCCAGAAACGGCTTCCAATTCCTCCAGCCATTATTACGCAGTAATTATTGTTCTTCATTTATCGTCAATTTTTCGACCTTTGCTAAAGGTCGGAATAAATATTTTTTTGAGTTTTCCAAATGGACACAAATATATGATTTTTTCTTTTTTTCCAATATTATATATACTTCACCTTTGTAATGAAACTTATCATTAATTGATAAATTCTCAATAAAAACAGATTTATCATTAGAATCTTCGATGTGGAAATATCGGACAAGCTCTGGGCTTGCCATAAAATTGGCTTTCGGATTTTTTGCAAACCTTACAATAATCGGTTTCAAGTCGTCTGTATAAACATCTACACTTTCCAAAAGCATCTCGCGAAAAGTATCTTTCCATTCTTTTCCATGTGCACTGACTCTGAAGTTATATTCCTCAAAAGCAATAAGATGTGCTAATTCATGAGTTAAGACAAAAAAGAAAAGTTGCTTATCTAAAGTTGAATTAACCGTAATCTGATGTGATTTATCTGGCAATTTTCTATAATCTCCCAATTTGCTATTTCTATTCTTTGTAATCTTGATATGAATATAATAATTAGCAAACCATTTTTTGAGAAAAGGGAAAGTATTTTCGGGAAGATATTGCTCTAAAGTACTGATTGACATCTAAAGTCCAAATATGGACAACAAAAATAATCAATACGAATGATTTTGACCGAAAGTATTAAGCTTTTATTATTGTTTTTTCTTAAATTTCGGGTAAATTGGAAAGTTTGTCAAAATTTATTTTTTGTTTATTCGTATTATTAATGTTCTCGTGTTCTAAAAATATAGATTCACAAAAAACTCCTTCATTAAAAAAACCAACTAATCCTTATTACGAGAAAGCTTTTATATTTCTGGATAAAAACAAACCTGATAGTGCATTCTATTATTTGGACAAAAGCAAAGAATTATTCTTCCGTAGAAATGATTCTTTCGGTGTCGGTAAAAGTATTGTGAATATGGCCATTATTCAGGAATGTGCCGGAGATAATTTTGGTAGTATTGAAACAAGTTTACTCGCTTCAAAATTCCTCAAAGAAAAAGATACGGCTCATCATTCTTTTTTATTCTGTAATTACAACAATCTAGGTGTCGCATCCAATAATCTAAAGAATTACGAGGATTCTAAGCGTTTCTACGACAAAGCATTTCGCTTTACAAAAGATCCGATTGACAAGTTGATGCTTTCCAATAATATTGCAATCGTTTTTCATAATGAGAAAAAATATGGAAAAGCAGTCGCTATCTACAAAAAATTAATCGACAGCATTGGTCCTAAAAATGAATTTTATCCCAAATTATTACTGAATTTTTCCAGATCAAAATGGTTTGAAGACAACAATTACAATCCTGTAAAAAACTACCTGTTGGCAGAAAAAATGAGTGATGAGCAAAATGATGACTGGAACAAAGATGCCACCTACGCTTACTTATCAGCCTATTATTTGAATAAAAATCCCGATTCCTCCATATTTTACGCAAAAAAAATGTTGACCCTTGCAAAGACATTAAAATATCCAATTGATGAGCTTGAGGCTTTGCAAACTCTGATAAAACTTTCAGATGGAACCAATGCCCAAAAATATTTTGACATGTATTCCCGAATTCAGGATAGTCTTATAATTAGCCAAAATAAAGCCAAAAATCAATTTGCTCTGATTCGCTTTGAAAGCGAGAAAGCAAAATCTGAAAATGTTATTCTTCAAAAAGAAAGAGAAATCAACCAGTATGCTATTATCCGTCAAAAAATCATTATTTGGTCATTGATAATCATAGCGACCATCATTACTTTTTTTGTGTCAATATGGATCAAAAAGAGAAAGGAGAAACTCATTTTAGAGGCTAACAACAAGTTGCAATATCAACGTCTCAATCTATCCAAAAAAGTTCATGATGTGGTTGCAAATGGAATCTATGAAGTCATGACAACCATCGAAAATCAAAAAAACATCCCAACCGAAAAAATCCTGGACAAACTTGAGCTAATGTATGAGAAATCCCGAGATCTCTCTTATGATAATACTCTTCAGCAAGAGTTCAATGAAAGGATTTCTGGTTTGGTAAATTCTTTCGATAATGATAAAACAAAAATTATAATTATCGGAAATGAAGTGAGTTTTTGGGAAGGTCTAAATCATTCTGAAAAAGAAGAATTGTTCCAGATCATAAGAGAACTTCTGATAAATATGAAAAAACATAGTCAGGCATCGCAGGCTATTTTAAGATTTATCCAAGAAGTTAATTATTATGAAATCAAATACATAGATAACGGAATTGGACTTCCGAAAGATTTTGTAGAAAAAAACGGGTTCACAAATATGAGATCTCGGTTAAAAGAAATAAATGCAAAGCTTGAAATAGAAAAAGGACATTCAGGTTTAAGACTTTCCATTAAACTAAATGAAAGCAAAGAATCAAGAACTTAGAACTGTGGAAAGTCGAAAAATAATTTTAATAAAGCACTAGAAAAAATGTTCAGTAAAATATTAATTGCAGAAGATCATGAGAGCAGTAATTTTTCTGTTCAAAAGGTTTTGGAAGATCTGAAGATTCGTAATGTAGATCACACTTACTATTGCGATGATGCTTTTTCACATCTTAAAAAATCTCTGGAATCTAATCCTTATGATGTTTTAATCACGGATCTTTCTTTTGAAGATGACCATGTAAAGCAGATTATAAAAAATGGAAGAGAACTCATAAAGTCTTGTCGAGAAATTTATCCGGAGCTTAAAATAATCGTCTTTTCCGCCGAACACAGATTGGGTGTTATGGATCTATTATTCAGTGAATTAAAAATCAATGCATTTGTTCGGAAAGCACGCTCAGATTCTAAGGAATTAAAAAAAGCAATTGAGGCTGTTCATAACAACGAAACTTTCATTTCTCACAATCTCAAACTTCCTCCAAAAAGCAATAACACTCTAGAGTTCAGCAATTACGACATTACAATACTTGAACTATTATCTGATGGAATTTTACAAAAAAATATTCCTAAAAAATTGCAAGAAAAAAACATATATCCAAATAGCTTGAGCAGTGTGGAAAAAAGACTCAACGCAATGAAGCTTGTATTGGCGGTAAAAAACACCGAAGAATTGATTGCCGCTTGCAAGACAATTGGAATAATTTAAAAAAAACAATCGATTTTATGTATTTTACGGTTTTCCCGTAAAGAAATGTGAATTTATGTAATTAATTTTGCACAAGATTAATAACCGTAAAAACACAAAACACAATAGAATCATTTCCAAAAAAGAGTCTGAAGCAGAACTTCAGACTCTTTTTATTTTCTAAACATCTCTGTATGAGGAATATTATCTTCTAGATATTTCTTATTTGTTTCTTGAAAACCGAATCCAGAATAAAACTTCAACAAATAATCCTGAGCAGAAATTCTGACTTCAGAAGTTTGTAATCTGTTTTCGATGATATCTATTGCGTATGAAATCAATTGTTTACCTAAGCCTGTTCCTCTTCCTTTTTCAGTCGTAATCACTCTTCCGATAGAAGTTTCGGGATATTTGATGCCTTTGTCAAAAATTCTGCAATAAGCTAAAACTTCGCCATTATTCTCTGCCCAAAGATGAATAGCTTTTTGGTCATAATCGTCTAAATCTGGATAAGGACAATCTTGTTCTACAACAAAAACATTGACTCTGGCTTTGATAATTTCGTAAAGTTCAGTAGTATTAAGTTCAGAAAACGTTTTGATTTTCCAATCTACATTAATCATCGAATCTAATTTTATTTTTAATCAAAAATTGATTGGTCTCCGAGATGAATCTCAGAATATCATCCGTTCCAGTTTTCTTTTCTGCAGACGTTACATAGAGGTTTGGAAGGTCTTCCCAAGTCTTCAGTAATTCGGTTTTGTAAGCTTCTACATTTCTGTCTGCTCCACCAGATTTTAGTTTATCTGCTTTTGTAAAGACAATAGAAAAAGGAATACTGCTTTCGCCAAGCCATTGCATAAATTCCATATCAATTTTCTGAGGTGTATGACGAGCATCAACCAATACAAAAAGATTAACAAGATTTTGTCTGTTCAGGATATAATTGGTAATCAGCTTTTCAAAATCTTTTCTAAGGCTTTTAGAAACTCTTGCATAACCATAACCCGGCAAATCGGTCAAGTACCAAGTTTCATTAACCAAAAAATGATTGATTAATTGTGTTTTTCCCGGAGTCTGCGATGTTTTCGCCAAATCTTTATGATTCATCATTGCGTTGATGAGAGAAGATTTCCCAACGTTTGAACGTCCGATAAAAGCATATTCCGGCAAGGTCGGTGCAGGACAATCCTGCCATTTCTGACTACTTTTTACAAATTCTGCGGTTTTGATTACCATATTATTATAATTTAAAAACCATTAAGAATCCAATTTATTTAAAATAATTCAAATTCTTAATGGTCTGAAAAGTTTTTATTGATTATTGGCTTACATTACTTTCTGAAGCCAAGTATAAAGAATCTCATTGAACTCATCCGGCTTTTCCATCATCGCGGCGTGACCACATTTATCAATCCAATGCAACTCTGAGTTTGGAATGAATTTATGCATATCTTCGGCAACTTCTGGTGGCGTTACATTATCTTGTTTTCCCCAGATGATGCAAGTTGGACAAGTAATTTTAGGAAGGTCGTTCAGCATGTTGTGTTTGATGGCACTTCTCGCCAGCATCACTGTTTTGATACCTTTCATTCGGTCATTCACAACAGCAAAAACCTCATCCACAAGCTCATCTGTTGCTACGATTGGGTCGTAGAAAACATCCTGAGTTTTTCTTTTGATATAATCTTTATCGCTTTTTCTCGGAAAACTATCTCCAAAAGTTCTTTCGTACAAACCAGAACTTCCTGTTAAAACTAAGTTTTTTACCAATTCCGGACGAGACGTCGTTAGAATCAATCCAATATGTCCACCCATCGAGTTACCAACAATCGTTACAGGTTTCCCAATAACATCCGTAATGAACTTAGCAACGAATTTCGAAATCGATGCCAAATTGGTATTCAGAATTGGTAAATCGTAGATAGGCAACTGTGGAACAAAGACTTTGTAACCCTTGTCCGAATAGAAATTAATCATCTTATCGAAGTTGCTCAATCCACCCATTAGTCCGTGTAGAAGCACCATTGGATGACCTTCACCCGCTTCTACGTAACTATATTTCGTGTCTTTTTTAGTCTTAAAAATCATAATGCTCTCTCGATAACGCGCAAAAATACAAATAAAAGAATTATTTTTTTATGATAATCCTACTAAAGTGGTCAAAATTAAATTTATTTTAATACTGATGTCAATTTATTGATAAGTTTTGATTCTCACTTCAATGCAATTTGTCTTTTGGCTTCACCAATAACAAACGCAACTGAATTGGCAATATTAAAACTTCGAATCAACTTTGACATTGGAATCGTCAAATGATTGTCAAATAAATCCAAAACTTCTTGACTCAATCCACGACTTTCCTTTCCAAAAACGAGCCAATCTCCATCTTGAAATTCATTTTCATAAATCGAATGTGTTGCGTGAGAGCTCATTAGGAAAACTCTTGTTTTGTCCGGAATTACATTCATCCATTCTTCGACATTTTGATATTCGGTAACATCCAGATGAACCCAATAATCTAATCCGGAACGTTTCAAATTAGCATCATTAATGACAAATCCAAACGGATGAATCAAGTGTAATCTGCTTTCTGTTCCTACACATAATCGACCAATATTTCCTGTATTATTAGGAATTTCCGGTTCTACTAAAACGACATTTAACATTTTGAAATTTAATTTAAAACAACTTTTAATTCGTTGATTCTATTAATAATTGGCATTGCGAAAATTCCACTGGTTTGCAGATACAATTCGTAGAACGTTTTGGCTTTGTCAGCAAAATCTAATTTTCCTTCTGTTCTGTAATGAAACATAAAAACGTTGCCCAACATCTCATAATAGTCTGCGTGGTCTTTAGGTTCTCTTTGTTTCACGATTTCAATAATTTCTTCTTTTGATTTTGAAGAAATATCATTAAAATCCACTTTGAAAATATCTTTCATCAAAGAATCGAAATCCAATTCTTTTTGCATCAGACTTTCCTCCGGTTTTCCGAGAAGCAGTTTTTCTAAAGCTTGTGTTAATTGTCTTATTAATCTAAGAGTAAAATCTTTATCTTGAATCATTATTGATTAGGTTTTAATTGTTTGGAATCAGATTGGCAAATTATTATCCAAAAAATAAATACGCCAAAATTACCGAAACCGTCACGCCAACCAAATCTGCCAAAAGCATCGAACCAACTGTATATCTTGTATTTTTAATCCCAACTGAACCGAAGTAAACTGCAATGACATAGAAAGTTGTATCAGAACTTCCTTGAAGGATTGCCGATAATTTTCCGGCGAAACTATCTGCTCCAAAAGTTTTCATTGTATCAACCATCATTCCGCGAGCTCCGGAACCTGATAATGGTTTTATCAAAGCTGTCGGTAATCCATCCACGAATCTTGTGTCGAGATGTGACGCACTGGCAATCCATTTCATTCCATCGATAATCACATCAAAAACACCACTTGTTCTTAGTAATGAAATCGCAATTAACATCCCAACTAAATACGGAATAATCTTTACACAAACTGTGAAACCTTCTTTTGCGCCGTCAATAAACGCATCGAAAATGTTGATTTTTTTATAAACCGCTCCAAGGACAATCGCAAAGAAAATCAACAGGATAATTCCGTTGCTCATCACTTTGCTGAATGAGTCTAATTCTTCTTTATTCAGTTGAACAAGGTAAATTACAAGCAAAGCAATAATTGCAGAAATCCCGCCAACGTAAGCTAAAACAATCGGCTGAAAAAGATTGATTCTTTGTCTGATAGAAACAATCGTCATTGCGGCTAAAGTTGCGCAAAACGTCGCAATCATACACGGAAGAAAAATATCCGTCGGTGTTTCCGAACCCATTGAAGAACGAATCGCAATAATGGAAACAGGAATTAATGTCAATCCGCTGGCGTGAAGACAGAGAAACATAATCTGCGCATTGCTGGCTTTGTCTTTATCCGGATTCAGAGTTTGAAGACTTTCCATTGCTTTCAGTCCAAAAGGTGTTGCAGCGTTGTCTAGGCCGAGAAGATTTGCACTGAAATTCAGCATCATATGTCCGAATGATGGATGATTTTTCGGAATCTCAGGAAATAGTTTTGAGAAAAATGGCTGAATCAATCGGCTGAGGAAATTAATTCCGCCTGCTTTTTCAGCAATGCTCATAAAACCCATAAAAAGAGCCATAATTCCAATCAATTTCAGACAGATGTTGACCGCAGTTTCACTAGTTCCAATCACACCGTCGGTTTCTGCGACTCTGTAAGTTTTGACGTTTTGAAGAGAATCCATTTTGTAATGGATGTGACTGTCTTCGAAATCAGGATTTGATAATAATGATTTCTGAATCTCAGGAGAAATCTGAGCCAATGGTTTTTGAGAAATCTGAATCGTATCGCCTCCTTTTCCAACAACCATATCGTTGAAAATCTGACTGTAATTCTCAGAACTGAAATACTTGATTGATGCAACCGTAATCGCAATAATAATAAAGGCGGACCAAATCCTGCTTAGAACCATTCGGAAAATTAATTTTTAGTAAATGTAAGAAAAGATATGAGATGTTAGATTTTAGACCTTTGATTATTTTATATCCTATTTGTCATTCCGTAGGAATCTAGACGGTTGAGATTCCTACGGAACGACAAACGTGTATTTTTATATCAAATGGTTATTCTATGTTGAATCTGCGACCCGACTTGAACGGAAATCCTTTTTACACAACGAAGTGGAGTGAAAAGATTGGGAGCGGAAGGCGGATTAAGTCGACCAAACGATTATTACAAAAACTGACATTTGTCATTTATTTTAAATTATACTTGTTTAGTATGAATTGAGTTTTTACTTTTGCACAGGCTTTTTTTTTAAAACACTATTATGTCAGGAAGAATGTTTTGTTGTTACAATTTAACTTTTCGAATATATATGAAGAAGTAATAATAGTGTGTTTATTTTGAAAACCTTTCATACTTCTATGTGAAAGGTTTTTTATTTTTTAACTAATGAATAAAAATGATTGAATTGATAAACGTTTCCAAACGTTTTACTACTAAAAATAAGGTTATCCAAGCCTTGTCGGACGTTTCTCTGACTGTTGAAAAAGGGGAAATATTCGGCGTGATTGGAACCTCAGGCGCTGGAAAAAGTACGCTCATCCGATGTGTGAATCTTCTGGAAAAACCAAACGAGGGGAAAGTAATAGTTGATGGAATTGAATTGACAAAACTTTCCGATTCTCAACTGACCTTGGAACGAAGAAAGATTGCGATGATTTTCCAGCATTTCAATTTGTTATCTTCAAGAACTGTTTTTGATAATATTGCTTTTCCGTTGGAATTAGAAGGAAAATCGAAGTCGGAAATCAAGGAAAAAGTGGATTCGCTTTTGGAATTGGTTGGACTGAAAGAAAAAGCAAAAGATTATCCAGCGAATCTTTCAGGCGGACAAAAACAGAGAGTTGCGATTGCAAGAGCTTTGGCGAATGACCCAAAAGTTTTATTATGTGACGAAGTGACAAGTGCGCTTGACCCAGCAACTACAAAATCGATTCTGCAACTTCTGAAGTCAATTAATCAAAAACTAAATCTTACAATTCTTCTCATCACTCACGAAATGGAAGTGATTAAAAGTATTTGTGATAAAGTTGCGGTGATTGACAATGGACAATTGGCAGAACAAGGGAAAGTTGAGCAGATTTTTATTCACCCTGAAAAAGAAATCACAAAAGGCTTTATCCAATCTTCTTTGAATGTGGAATTGCCTTCAATTTATCAGAATTCTATCAGTAATATTGATAGTGAAGACAACAATCCTCTGGTCAAAATTCTCATTAGCGGAAACGAAGCTCAGAGTTCAGTTATCATTAATCTGTATGAGAAATTTAGAGTTAAAGCAAAGATTATTAGTGCTCAATTGGAATATGTTGGTCATCTGAATTTCGGAGTTTTGCTTTTGGAACTTAAAGAAGGGAAAACCAATGAAGCTTTGGCCTACTTGGAAAATGAATATACAAACACAGAAATTTTAGGTTATGTCGGATAGTATTATCAATTTGTTATTTCAAGGGACAATTGAAACTGTTGTAATGACCTTGGTTTCAGGATTTTTCGGATTTGTTTTAGGATTACCGACGGGAATTTTTCTTTTCCTTACAAGAAAAGGCCAATTATTGGAAAATAAGATATCACACCAAATCGTATCAATTATAGTCAATATTTTCCGCTCGATTCCATTTATCATTCTCATTGTCTGGATGATACCTTTCACAAGAACTATTGTTGGAACGTCGATTGGCGTTTCTGCGGCATTGGTTCCATTAAGTGTAGGTTCTGCTCCTTTCATAGCGAGATTGGTAGAAAACAGTCTGTTGGAAATACCTTCAGGCTTGATAGAAGCAGCGAGAGCAATGGGCGCAAAACCGCTTCAAATCATCCGAAAAGTCCTTTTACCAGAAGCTTTGCCGTCATTAATCAATAATGTGAGTATTACATTAATTACGCTTGTAGGGTATTCTGCAATGGGAGGTGCAGTTGGTGCTGGCGGATTGGGACAAGTTGGTTATCAATACGGTTATATCGGATATGATTTTGCGGTAATGAATTCTGTCCTTATATTATTAATTGTGCTGGTTTTCATTATTCAAATTTCCGGAGACCTGCTTTCGAAAAAATTCAATCATAGATAAAATTATAAAAAATGAAACCGAAGGTTCACGAATTCCTAAATAACAATAGAAATAAAATGAGTAAACTGAAAATATTTGCTTTAGCATTGGCTATCATTACATTATCAGCCTGCAATAAAAAAGAATCGAATCCGAATGTTCTAAAAGTCGGAATCGCAACCGGACCGGAACAAAATCTTGCCGAAGCAGCAAAAAAAGTTGCGAAAGAAAAATATGGCTTGGATGTGGAATTGGTAACCTTCAATGATTACGTTGTTCCCAACGAAGCTTTGAGTCAAGGCGATGTGGATGTGAACGCTTTTCAGCATTTACCCTATTTGGAAGAACAATCTAAACAGCGTGGTTATAAATTGGCAGTCGTAGGAAAAACGTTTGTATTCCCAATTGTTGCTTATTCTAAAAAGATAAAATCCATTTCCGAATTACAAGCCGGGCAAACTATTGTCATTCCGAACGACCCAACCAATGGTGGACGTTCTTTATTGTTATTACAGAAACAAGGATTATTAAAATTAAAAGACGGTGTTGGCTTGCTTCCGAAAGTAACTGATATTATTGCTAATCCAAAAAATCTGAAAATCTTAGAGTTGGAGGCGCCACAAATTCCTAGAGTTTTGGAAGACAAAGAAGTGGTTTTAGCAATTATCAATAATAATTTTGCTGCTCAGGCTGGTCTTGACCCAGAAAAAGAAGGTCTTTTCACAGAAGATAAAGATTCACCTTATGCTAATCTTATCGTTTCTAGAGAGGATAATAAAAATGATGAAAAAGTCAAAAAATTTGTACAAGCTTATCAATCTCCGGAAGTAGAATCTGCTGCTAAACAAACCTTCAAAGGAGGTGCTGTGAAAGCGTGGTAAAACTTTCACGTTATATCTAGTTTTTTTAAGTTGGCGATTCAGATTGAGTCGCCAATTTTATTTATAATTCATTAAAATTTAATTATGAATTGAAAATTATTATTGATAAATATTTGAATAACAATCATTCAAACTAATTTAATAAGCGCATAAAAGCAATGTTTGTTATAATATCTGATTATGATTTAAATCATTTTGTTAGTTTTTATTTATTCTAAATAATAAGTTTGCAAAAAATTTAAATTTATGCTTAATAAATATCTTTGTTTAGGTTTGTTTGCCGCTTTTGTAAACACCAATGCTCAAAACTGTACACCTCAAGCTACTGGAGCTAATGTTGGCGACACAGGTTGCGTAAGTTTGACTTATCAAAACCAAACTGTTGCTTATAAAACCGTAAGAGCGGCTGACGGAAATGTCTGGCTACAACAAAATCTGGGAAGTACAAACGTTGCAACAAGCATTGCTGATGAAGGTGCTCGTGGAGACTATTTCCAATACGGACGTTGGGATGACGGACACCAATTAAAAAATTCTCAAACTACAGAAACTTATCCAACACCTAACAATCCTGTAGGTTTGGGAGCTGGAACAAACTTATTTTACATTGGCGGAGGAACGCCTTGGTCTTCCAACTACACAGGCTGGTTTGCAAACCCAGACCAAAATGATAACTGGACAGCAAAAAGCCTTTCCGAAGTTACAGACCACAACGGTATGGACCCTTGTAAAGCTATCGGAAATGATTGGGAAATGCCTTCTGAAGTAGATTGGGACCTTGTAATGACAAAAGAAAATATCTTCCCAAAACCAGCAGGTTCTACAAACAGTGGAATGCAAAGAGGTTTTGACAGCAACTTGAAAATAGCCGGAGCTGGAGCTCGTAAAGATGCCGGTTGGGCTTTCGAAGGAACTCGTGCTTATCTTTGGACAAGGTCGGCTAGTTCAAATCCTAACTTTTATCGTTATACCTATTTAGGAGCTGCAGCTTCTAGCACAACTGGCTTTGGTGGCGATGCAAAAAGTTTTGGATACTCTGTAAGATGTGTGAACAAATCGAATAACACTTTAGCTGTTAACGATTATTCTAAAGTTGATTTTAGTTTTGGACCAAATCCAGCTGATAAATTCATCAAAATCAATACAGATAATGCCTTGAAGTCTGTAGAAGTTCTTTCTATCACAGGACAAAAAGTTCTTGAAACTAAAGAAACTAATGTTGATATTTCTAGTTTAACTTCAGGAAATTATTTCATCAAAATAACTTTCGAAAACGGAAAAACAACGACTAAGAAATTCATTAAGAAGTAAGATTCTTTTCAATTAATTATTAAGGAAAAAGCGCTCGAATTGAGCGCTTTTTTTATTCTAAATAGATTAAAACATCTTTATCGACTTCCTCATCTTCTGATGTTATGAGAATTCCGTTCTTTGTTCTCTCTTGTAATTCTTTAATAAAAAAACTACTTTCAAAAAACTGTCGATGAACACCTGGAATCAAGCTCATAAAATAATCCATTCCAACTCTGTTATTATGAAGGTCCATCTTGGTTTCCAAAGGTTTGTTCGGGAAAAGGTCTTCGTGCATATTAGTCAATTTCTCACACCATTTAAGAGACTTCTTAGGAGATGAAACTTTACAGAAGTACATCATAATCAAACAACACCAATACGAGTGTCGGAAAGCATTTCCTTCTCCATTGTTAGAATTAGTTTCAGGATATAGTTCTTTCGCTTTTGCAAATGCTTTAAAGCTCGCATAAGTGTACAAAATAGCAAACAACGGATGCATAATCCCAATAGAAAAGACTTTCAAAAGTTTTTTAAAAGTCAATGATTTCAGCGTTCTAAAAAATATGCCTATAAATCTCATCAATAAAAAACTCTCCCAGATTTGAGAGAGTATATTTTTAGTTCAATAATTTGATTAATGATATTCGTGAATCAAAAGTTTCACTGCTCTGGAAACCTGCTGTTTGATTTCTGTTCTTTTAACAATGAAATCCACAAAACCTTTTTCCTGCAGGAACTCCGATGTCTGGAAACCTTCCGGCAAATCTTTACCAATCGTTTCACGGATAACTCTCGGTCCGGCAAAACCAATCAAAGCGCTTGGTTCCGCAATAATAAGGTCAGCAGTCATTGCAAATGAAGCCGTGATTCCACCAAAAGTCGGGTCGGTCAAATAAGCGATGTAAGGCAAACCTGCATCCGAAAGCTGAACTAATTTTGCCTGAACTTTTGCCAATTGCATCAATGAGTAAGCTGCTTCCTGCATTCTCGCTCCACCAGATTGGCAGATAATCATATAAGGCAATTTGTTTTTGATACAATAGTCAATTGCTCTACGGATTTTTTCTCCCATTACAGAACCCAAAGACCCGCCAATGAAAGCAAAATCCATACAGGAAACCACCATTTCTACACCGTTCACTTTTCCTGTCGCGTTACGGATAGAATCTGTCAGTTTGGTTTTAGACTTCACTTCTTTCAGACGGTCTGTGTAAGATTTTGTATCCTTGAATTTAAGGATATCCACACTTTCCACATCAGCATCCAATTCCTTGAATTTCTGCTCATCAAAAAGCATATCAAAATATTCTCTACTTCCGATTCTTACGTGGAAACCATCTTCAGGAGACACAAAATTATTAGCTTTAAGTTCTTCAGCTTCTATAATTTTTCCAGTCGGCGTTTTGTGCCAAAGTCCTTTTGGAACGTCCTTTTTGTCTTCTGTAGAAGTGGTAATGTTTTGCCCTTTCCTTTTAAACCAATCAAATGCCATAAGCGTATTATTAAAAAACAAGAAAGATGCAGAAAGAGATTTTCCGCATCTTTTGATATTATTTTAAATTAAAGTGTATTGATATTGTTCAGGTCTTCGAAAGCCTGAGTCAATCTCTTAATATAAGTTTCTTCTCCTTTTCTTACCCAAACTCTTGGGTCATAGAATTTTTTGTTTGGTGCATCAGCTCCAGTTGGATTTCCGATTTGATGTCTCAAATATTCGATTTGCTCAGTCATATAATCTCTGATTCCTTCTGTGTAACCGAATTGCAAATCTGTATCGATGTTCATTTTTACAACACCATAACCGATAGCTTCTCTGATCTCTTCCAAAGTAGAACCAGAACCACCGTGGAATACGAAATTCACTGGTTTATCTCCTGTTCCGAACTTCTGTTGAACATATTTCTGAGAATTATCAAGAATTTTTGGAGTCAATTTTACGTTACCTGGTTTGTAAACACCGTGTACGTTACCGAAAGCTGCCGCAATCGTGAAGTTATCAGAAACTGCTTTCAAAACTTCGTAAGCGTGAGCTACTTCTTCTGGCTGTGTGTATAGTTTTGAACTGTCAACATCAGAGTTGTCAACACCATCTTCTTCTCCTCCAGTTACACCTAATTCGATTTCAAGAGTCATTCCCATTTTGTTCATTCTCTCGAAGTATTTTGCAGAAACCTCAAGGTTTTCTTCAATTGGTTCTTCAGAGAAATCTAACATATGAGAAGAGTAAAGAGATTTTCCGTTTTGCTTGTAAAATTCTTCACTTGCATCCAAAAGACCATCTACCCAAGGTAACAATTTTTTCGCACAGTGGTCGGTATGAAGGATAACAGTTGCTCCATAAGCTTCTGCCAAAGTGTGAATATGTTTTGCTCCTGCAACAGCTCCTAGAACTGCAGCTCTTTGATTTTCATTACTCAAACCTTTTCCTGCGTTGAAGATAGAACCTCCGTTCGAGAACTGAATAATTACTGGTGCATTAAGTTTCGCAGCAGTCTCTAATGTTGCGTTGATATTACTAGAACCGATTACATTAGCTGCCGGAAGTGCAAATTGCTTCTCTTTAGCATAATCGAATATTTCTGTTACTAAAGAACCAGTGGCAACTCCTGCCGGAAATTTTCTGCTCATTTTATTATATTTTTTAAGATTTTTTTGGACTGTAAAGTTATGAAATTATTAACAATTATAATTTCAATTTTTAATATGTTATGTTAAGGATAGTTTTTTCATTGCTTAATTCCGCTTATCATTTCCCCAAAGCAGTTTTTGGCGAATGGTTTCGTAGAAGCTGAAATTTTTCGGTTTGATTAAAAATAATGAAAAGTCCGCTTTTTCTATAAGTATTTCGCTCCCCACTTCCATATGATAAAGGCGCGAATCCAAAGCCAAAGTATATTCTGGAACACGGCTTTTTACGATTAATTTTATTTTCGCATCGTCTTTTACGATTAATGGACGAACATTCAGATTATGAGGTGCAATCGGTGTGATGACGAAATTATCATTTGCTGGAGAAATAATTGGGCCTCCACAACTTAGTGAATAGGCCGTAGAACCAGTTGGTGTGGAGACAATCAATCCATCGCCCCAGAAAACATTCAGGAATTCTTCATTGATGTAAGATTCTACTGTAATCATCGAGGTTGTCTCTTTTCTTGAAAGACTGACATCATTAAGCGCAAAAGGAAAATCGATGTTGGAGTTACTGTCCGTTGTAATTTTAATTACAGAACGCTCACTGATATTGTAATTTTTCTCGAGAATAATAGAATCTAATTCATCGAAAATCTGGTCTTTTCTGAAATTAGCCAAGAATCCCAATCGTCCTGTATTAACACCAATAATCGGAATCTCAAGGTCTTGAATAAAAGTCAAAGCATTCAGAATCGTTCCATCGCCTCCGAAACTGAAAACGATATTGACATTTTTATTTTTAAGTTCTTCTTTGCAGGAAAATGTATCAAATTCTTTAGAAAAATTAAGCTTTTCCGCCATTTCCGAATGAAGGACCACAGAAACTTCTCTGAGCGCCAGTTCAGAAATAAATTTATTGAGATACAAAAAGGTATCGAGGTCTTTTTTTTGAGAATAGATAGCTGCCTTCATAAATTATATTTCCAAAAATTTCTGAAAGAACCCAAAACGGTCTTTCAACAGTTCTTCTTTCTCGTCGTCATAATGTTTATTGATGACGTTATAACCATATCTTTCAAAGGTCTCGTCTATTGAACTTAGATTTTCATTACTTATTTTAAGTGTAATTTCTATACTGTCTTCTTTTATGGCGCTGATGAAAGTTCCATAGATTTTCGCATTGTTGCTTTCCACGATTTGAGAAATCTCCGTCATAGAATAATGTAAACCATTGGTCTGAATCGTAAGAATTGCCCCATTCTCGGAAAACAAAGGATACTTCGAAAACTCATTGAAGATATCGTCACAAGAGATATAACCCAAATATTTTTCTTCTTTTGAAATAACTGGAATTACATTCGCGTTGAAAGTGTGGAAAAGTTTGATGCTGTCGAGCAGACTGCTGTCTTCTATAATCGCAAATCTTTCGTAATGGATATTAAGACTTTCCAATTTTCCTTCTGGGCTGTCTTCCAAAAAAGGTTGACTGAGCCCCCCAAGGAAAACGCCTTTGCTTACTATAAAAATGTGAGAATAACCAAACTCCTTTGCAACCTCAGAAGCCTCTTCTATAGAATCTCTGTTGCTGAAAGCAGGGTAATCTTTGGAAATGTAGTCTTTTATAAACATTATGCTAATTTACAAAAAATCCTTAGCCACAAAAGATTTTAAAATTTTTTATAAATTTTCATAAAAAGTATTGCGTCGTATTAAACAAAAAATATATCTTTGTCGCCTTTCATTTTTACTTTTTATTAGATTTATTTCAAACTGCAGCACTTCATTGTGTTTGCAGTTTTTTTATTTTCTAATTCCAAGATGTTTCGCAAATTCCCAAATTACGATTCCTCCACAGACACTTACATTAAGAGAATGCTTGGTTCCAAGCTGGGGAATTTCCAGGAAAGTATCAATATTATTTAAAGCTTCATCGGAGATTCCGTCCACTTCATTTCCTAGGATTAAAGCATATTTTTTATCAGGATTAATTTCAAAATCAGAAATCATTTGACTTGTTGAAGTCTGCTCGATTCCGATGATATTGAAATCGTCTTTCTTAAGATTATCGATGGCTGTATTGATATTCTCTTCAAAAATCCAATCCATACTTTCGGTGGCGCCAAGTGCGGCCTTGTGAATTTCGCGATGAGGTGGTTGAGGTGTGATTCCGCAAAGAACAATTTTCTCTACCAAAAATGCATCTGCTGTTCGGAAAATTGCACCAACATTATGCATACTTCTCACACTGTCAAGAATCACAACTAACGGGATTTTAGCAGTTTTCTTGAAGGTTTCCACATCAATTCTTCCAAGTTCTTCGAGTTTCAGTTTCTTTGTCAAAATCAGGCTTTATTTAAAATTAAATCAATATTTCTTTCGATATTTTGTGCGATAGATTCCATCGGAATATCATTCTCATCATTATTGAACGGGTCTTCTATTTCTTCCGCAATCAGTTCCAAACTCATCAATACATAATAGACAAACATCGTAATGGGAATCATAAAAAATCCAAGATTTACAACATTGGCAATCGGAAGCGCTAAGACATAGAAAACAATGAATTTCTTGATGAAAGATGAATAAGAATAAGGAATCGGTGTATTTTTGATTCGCTCGCATCCACCGCAAACATCCATAAAACCAGACAACTGAGTATCCAAAAACAACATTTCCGTATCACATATTTTATTCTCTTTTTTGAGCTGATAGAGTTTTTTCGTTAAAAGAAAAATCAGTTCTGCAGGCGCGTGATGTTTCAGTTCTTTTTTCAAATCTGTAAAATCCTCATCCAAGACCAATCTTGTAGATTCTTTGGAAAGATGAGTTGCCAGCAAATGAGGAAACAATTTAAGATATCTTGCAATTTGGGTTTTGGTCTTCAAATCATTATCGCCCAGAATACTACTCATTTTAATCATAAAATTCCGACTGTCATTGACCAGTTTTCCCCAAAGTTTTCGTCCTTCCCACCATCTGTCATAAGCTGTATTAGTCCTGAAAACCAACAACAAAGACAAAACAAACCCGAGCAAAGAATGAATCATTCCAACGTTAATTACCGATGATTTGGAATTCAAGTGCAGATATTCTATTTCTAAATAATAAATCCCATAACAATAAACTCCAACAAGCAACATTGTCGGGAAAAGAATGCTCAGCGTATCACTTTTGTGAAGACTGATAAGGATTTTCAGGAAATTTTTTGTGTTGTAAGCGCGCATAGGCAAAAATCTTAATGCAAAGATAAGTGTTAGAAATTTTAATTTTCAGATAGATTTCAAGGAATTATTTTTAAATTTAAGCGTTAAAAAAACCAATCGATGTCCAATAAAGAGAAATTTATCACAGACCTCAACGCAAAATATAATCCGAAAGGAGACCACATTATTCTAGGAAAAGGAATGCTGGATGGCGAAGTTGTAACGGAAGTTAATGTTTCGATTCCTTTGAAAACCGTTAACAGACACGGATTAATTGCTGGGGCAACCGGAACCGGAAAAACCAAAACACTTCAGGTTTTTGTAGAGCAATTGTCACACGCGGGAATTCCGACTTTGGTAATGGATATTAAAGGAGACCTTTCCGGAATTGCCGAAGCCGGAACAGAAAATGACAATATCAAAGACCGTTATACCAAAACGCAATTGCCATATTCGCCACAAAGTTTTCCGGTAGAATTGATGACAATTTCCGGAGCAAAAGGCGTGAAACTTCGAGCAACCGTTTTGGAATTTGGACCGATTTTATTAAGTAAAATTCTTGGACTGAATGACACCCAGCAAAGTATTATGTCGATTGTTTTCAAATATTGTGATGACAAGGCTTTACCGCTTGTTGATTTGCAGGATTTGAAAAAAGTCCTTCAATATGTGACCGATAATCCGATTGGTAAAAAAGAATTGGCTGATAATTATGGTTCGATTGCGCCCGCCTCTTTGGGAGCAATTCTCAGAAGTATTGTAGCAATGGAACAACAGGGCGCTTCTACTTTCTTTGGAGAACCGAGTTTTGATGTCGATGATTTGCTAAAAACCAGAGACGGAAAAGGCGTTGTAAATATTTTCCGCGTTGATGACATTCAGAATAAACCGAATCTTTTCTCAACATTTATGCTTTCGTTATTTGCTGAGATTTATATGACTTTTCCTGAAGAAGGCGACAGTGGAAGACCGAAATTAGTTTTGTTTATTGATGAAGCACATTTGATTTTTAACGAGGCTTCAAAAGCATTGCTTTCTCAGATTGAAACAATGGTGAAATTGATTCGTTCCAAAGGAATTGGAATTTATTTCATTACTCAGATTCCGGGCGATGTTCCGGAAAATATATTGAGTCAGCTTGGTTTGAAAATCCAGCACGCTTTGAGAGGTTTCACTGCGAAAGACAGAAAAGAAATTGATAAAGCTGTAGAAAATTATCCAATTACAGAATTTTACAAAGCCAACGAATTAATCCAAAATCTTGGAATCGGAGAAGCTTTTGTAACTGCTCTTGACGAAAAAGGAATTCCAACACCATTAGTTCAAACTTATTTGATTTCTCCGGAAAGTCGAATGGATATTTTAACTTCATCAGAAATTGATGAATTGACGAACAACTCTTCATTAGTCAGAAAATATGAGCAGACAATCGATAAAGAAAGTGCTTACGAAATCCTTAATAAAAGAATCGAAGAACATACTCAAACCGTGATTCCAACGCCAACAAGAGGAAGAACAGCCCAACCAAAAGAAGAGCAGGGAATGTTTGAACAAGTCATCGAAAGCCGAGCCGGAAAAACTTTTCTGAATACTTTAGCAAGAGAAGGTGCGAAGTTTATTTTGGGAATGTTCAGCAAAAAAAGATAATAAAAACTAATTAATGGACTATAAACTGATTGAAAAACTCCAAACTCTTTTACCTTTAGGCTATTTGTACCTCATTATTTTGGGGATTTTACGAGACGGCGTTTTTTTCTATATGCTGGGAATTAATTTCCTGAAATATTCTTCGATAATGGATATTTTGATAAGTCCGATTGCAGAATTGACCTCTCAGCCAATCATTTTAGCAACAGTAATTGTTCTTGTTTTGGGAATCATTTTGTATAATAATTTTCTCGCAAGAAACAGCCATAAAACTTGGGTTCAAAAATCGCTGATTTACAGGTCATTTTACAAAAAAAATCCTGATGCAACAGAGCAAGATTTGAAACTTCATATCAACAAACAAGTTTATTTCTCAGTAGCTTTTATGATTGCCTCTTTCTTTCTTGGAGGCGGTTTAGGAACCGGTTTGACAGCAAAAGATAAAATCGTCAACAACAAAATGAATATCAAGCACAGGATTACGGATGACTCCGGTAACCAAAAAGATATCTATCTGATTGATTCTAACAGTGGTTATTTTTTTTATGTTGAAAATGGGAGTAAAATTATCAATATAGTTCCGGTTGGTTCAATCAAGAAAATAGAATTGATTAATAACAAAAAACTTGAGAAAGATGACTGGACAAGTTTTTTATCTTTGTAGAACGAAAAAATGTAGATGTACACGGTAATAGACATAGAAAGTAACGGAGCGCCTTTTCGGAAAGAAAGCATTATAGAAATTGCCATCTATCGATTTGACGGTCACGAGATTACAGACCAATTTATCTCACTCGTAAATCCCGAAAGTGAGATTTCCGCTTTTGTTCAAAAGTTGACAGGAATCACTTCGAAAATGGTTTTGACAGCTCCGAAATTTCACGAAATAGCAAAACGAGTGGTTGAAATCACTCAGGATTCTATCTTGGTTGGTCATAATATCGACTTCGATTACAGAATGCTTCGTCAATCATTCAAACGTCTTGGTTACGAATTTAAAATCAATACTTTAGATACAATTCCTTTAGCTAAAAAATTGATTCCTGATGAGAAAAGTTATTCATTAAGCAAGCTTTGCAAATCGATTGGAATTCCTTTGAGTGAAGCGCATCGTGCAAGTGGCGATGCTAGAGCGACTTTGGATTTGTTTAAATTATTGATGATTAAAGACCAAAACAACGAAATCATCCAATCTCAACAAGAGGAAAATCACGCTAAAAATTATATCAATAAAATTCAGATTCTGACGGAAGACCTTCCCAATGAACGTGGAATCCTGTATTTTCAAAACAGCGATGGAAAAATTATTTATTCCGATGTTGTTGAAGATTTGTATAAATCAGCGAAAAAAATCTTCGATTCTGATAAAGCCAAATACAAAAAACTGCAAGACGAGACCGAAAAAATTTCTTACGAATTAACCGGAACCGACCTCATCGCCAAACTGATGATGCAGAACAAAGGCATCCAAAAAAGACAGCCTTTGACATTCGGTTTGTTTTATAGGAAGAACAAATTTATTCTCGAAAAAATCAAAAAAGAACAGGAAGAGAAACCGTTGTTGAGATTCAAAAGTTTTACGCAAGGTCTAAAAGCAATTAATTACATCAAGTCCAAAGAAGAACTGAAAGATTTGATTGAATTCACCCAGAAAATTAATCTAAAAAAGAGAAACGAAATTTGGTCGGCTTCTGGAAGAACTTTGGGAGAAAAGTCTTTCCTTATCCTAGAAAACGGAAAATTGACAGGTTTTGGTTTTTACGAATTGTATCATCAGATTCAGTCCTTAGATAAAATTAAAAAACTGATGTTGCCAGTTTCAAGATTCACGCAAGAGCTTCAAAACGATTTGCAATTGGCGCTTTTGAGAAATGAGTTTGAGGTTTCTCCGCTTCCTGAAAAATAAAATTTTAATAGCCATAAAAACTAAACTATGAAAACAATTAAACTATTTCTGTTATTAATTCCATTTATTACTTTTTCACAAAATCAAATAAAATTAAAATCTGGGGAAAGTATAGATGGAAATGTAAAATCTTTGGTAAATGGGATTTTAACAGTGACAATTAAAGGAAACAATCTGACATTCAAGCAAAGTGATGTAGAATCAATATTTTTTCAAAAAGAAAAGGCACAAACACAATTACAAGCAGTTAATCAGGCTCAAAAAGCAACTATCAAAGGAGTAATTACTTACTTTTTTAATAAAAATTATGGCGACAAACCTGATGTAGGAGCAAAAATTTATATAAGAAAAGCTGATACTCTGAATAAAAAAAGTAGTGACATTGACCTTTATCAGCGTGTTAAAGTCTGTCGGTCTTTAATTAAAATGAATTCAAATGTAGAACAATGCAAAAAAACTCTACAAGACTCCAATATTCAAACCGATAAAGATTTTGATGAACTTAATACAAGAGTTATTCACGATTTAATGAATATTGAATTTAACAATAGTATAAAAAAAATTACTGCTGATGGTAATGGAAATTATTCCACTTCTATAGAACCTGGTTTGTATGAAGTAATTTATATATCTAAGGGTCGTACAGATTTAACTGTTGCCGAAATTCAAGGAAAAATCGATTCTAATATCATTGATTTGAAGGCTGGAGATGAAGTTATAAAAGATAAAAGATTTGATATGTATTAACTTATTAAATACTTTTAAAAAAATCTGAAGCTTCATCAAAATAAAAATCAACCTAAAACATTGCAGGATTTACAGATAAACTCTAATTTTGCGAAAAATTTTAACAAAAGCAATGCAATATTTTAAACAAAGCAAAATCGGAAAAAAGGGAGCTGTAAGGTTCTCTAAGGTTTGGAATGTATAAAGAGTTGCGTGCATAAGATATCTATTGCGGCAGACTCTTTTGATAAAGAATCTGCCTTTTTATTTTTAAAAATCTACCTTATGACAAATCAGGATTTGCTAAGTATAGCAAAAGAATTCGGGACACCCGTTTATGTTTATGACGTTAATTCGATACGCGAACAATACGAAAAGCTGACTTCTTCTTTCTCGAAGAACACAAGATTTTTCTACGCAGCCAAAGCTTTAACCAATATCAATATCCTGAAATATGTCGAAAAACTAGGCGCTTCTCTTGACTGCGTTTCTATCAACGAAGTGAAATTAGGTTTGAAAGCTGGATTTTCTAATGACAGAATCCTTTTCACACCAAACTGTGTTGACCTTGCAGAAATCGAGGAAGCAATGTCTCTGAATGTTCATATCAATATCGATAATATTTCGATTTTGGAGCAATTTGGAAATAAATTCGGTGGTTCTTATCCAATTTTTGTGAGAATCAATCCACATATTTTTGCAGGAGGAAATTATAAAATCTCAACCGGACATATCGATTCCAAATTCGGAATTTCTATTCATCAGCTTCGCCACATCGAACGTGTTATGAAATCTACCAACATCAATGTTGAAGGTCTTCATATGCACACGGGAAGCGAAATCAAAGACCCAGACGTTTTCCTTCAAGGTCTTGAAATTATGTTTGAATTGGCTGAGCATTTCCCAAATTTGAAATATCTGGATATGGGAAGCGGTTTCAAAGTTCCTTATCAAGACGGCGACCTCGAAACGGATGTGAAATCTCTTGGAAAAAAAGTCAACGCTGCGATTAAAAAACACGAAGAAACTACTGGTAAAAAATTCCAGCTTTGGTTTGAGCCAGGAAAATTCTTGGTAAGTAAAAGCGGGCATTTCCTTGTAAAATCGAATGTAATTAAGCAAACAACTGCGACAGTTTTTGTTGGTGTTAATTCCGGATTCAATCACTTGATTCGTCCGATGTTCTACGATTCTTATCATATTATCGAGAATCTTTCGAACCCAAAAGGTCCGGAAAGAATTTATACTGTTGTTGGAAACATCTGTGAGACAGACACTTTTGCTTGGGATAGAAAAATCAATGAAGTGAGAGAAGGCGACGTAATTGTTTTCAGAAATGCTGGAGCTTACGGTTTTGAAATGAGTTCGAATTTCAATTCCAGATTGAAACCTGCAGAAGTGATGTTCCTTGACGGAAAAGCACATCTTATCAGAAAAAGAGACGAATTTGAAGATTTATTAAAAAATCAGATTGAAGTTTTATAAATAATTGCTAATCAGAATGATTTTGGCATAAAATTTCATTCTAATTATACAAATCAAAATACTATGAAATCATTACTATTTTCATTGAGTTTGTTTGTCGGTTCGTTGGCATTCGCTCAAAATAATGACGTTGAAGAGTCTTTAAATATCGATATTCCAATGGCGGACGCTTCTACAAGCTCTGTGACTTACAGTGTACGAGGAATTTATCAAATAAAGGATGAGTCTTGTAATCCTTCTCAGTTCAAAAGTCTGCGATATCCAGGTGGAACAGATGCTTATATCAAAGCATTAAAAGAAAAACTACAACAAAACGTCAATTGGAATACATACTCTATCAACGGATTATTTTTTGTAAAACTCGATATCAATAAAGACGGAGTTTTGTCTAAAGTTGAAGCAGGACCAAAAGTGGCGAACAGCGAACCTTTCCTTAAAGATTTGAAAGATGCTGCAACGAAAGTCAATAAAACCTGGATTCCTGCAAAATGTAATGGAAACCCTGTTGATTCCAAGGCCATCTTAAAAATCGATTTTTCATCGATGACTTATGATAATGCTTTTAACTAATACAAACAAAAAGCCGCTAAAACATAGCGGCCTTTTTATTTTTAACTAAAAAAAGCATTCAGATTTCTCTAAACGCTTTTTCTCCCTCATTCGGATTTTTCAATCTGAATATTGATTATTACAAATCTAATCATTATTTATTTTAAATAAAATGAACCTCGGTTAAGAAATTCGTCTTCTTATTCTACTGAGAGCTTGTGGAGTTATTCCCATATAAGAAGCAATATGCTTAAGTGGGAGCAACTGAAAAAGATTCGGTTGTTCTTTCATTATTTTAAGATATCTTTCTTCTGCTGTATCACTTAGAAAGGAAAATTCTCTGTTTAATTTTTCAATATAAAGATGCTCAACTGTAAGTCTTCCAATAAGATTTCCCACAGTATGGGTTCTGTAAAGCTCTTGCAAATCATCATAATGCACCCTCCAAACTACCATATCCGTCAATGCCTCCACATTACATCTCGAAGGCGTTCTTTGAGTAAAAGAATCATATGCAGTGAGATACTGATAATCAAAAACAAATCTAATTGTTAAATCTTTATTTTCTTTCTCAAAAAAAAGCCGAGCAATACCTTTCTCTACAAAAGACAAGTAATTCTCTACCTCTCCTATTTTTAAAATAATATCTTTCTTTTTATATTCTGTTCTGATATTTTTTTTGGTGAATTCTTCCCACTCTTTTTCTCCCAGAGGGATATTCTTAGAAAGAAGATATTGTTTGATAAACTCCATTCATTGTTTTTTTATTGATAAATAGAATTCAGTTCATTCATATACTCGTAAGCTGTCAAATCGAATTTTACTGGAACAATACTTACATATCCGTTTGCCAAAGCTGTTTCATCTGCATCTTCGGATTGGTCCATATTGTTGAAATAACCTGTTAACCAATAATATTTTTTCCCGTGAGGATTGGTTCTTTCATCAAAACTTTCTTCCCATTTTGCGTTCGCTTGTTTGCAAACTTTGATTCCTTTGATTTCTTCCTTTTTAAAGTTTGGAATGTTAACATTAAGGACAACACCTTTTGGTATTGGATTTTCCAAAGTCTTTAGAATAATATCTTTAATAAATTCTTCAGCTTGGTCAAAGTCTGCTTCCCATTTCAAATCAGAAAGTGAAAAACCAATCGCTTGAAGGCCTTCTACTCCAGCTTCCACAGCGGCGCTCATTGTTCCAGAATAGATAACATTAATAGAAGAATTTGCTCCGTGATTGATTCCAGAAACCACTAAATCCGGTTTTCTAGGAAGAATTTTGTCCAAAGCCATTTTTACACAATCTACGGGCGTTCCGGAACAGGAAAAATCTCTTTGAGGTCCGTCAAGATTCAGTTCTTCAAAGCTTAATGTTGAATTAATAGTAATGGCGTGACCTTTTCCGCTTTGTGGAGAATTGGGCGCTACTACAATTACATCTCCTATTTGATTGACTATGCTGATTAGTTTTCTAATTCCTGGTGCAGTAATTCCATCATCATTGGTTACTAGTATCAAAGGTTTACTCATAAAATTTTCTTTAATATTTTTCGCTTTTTGCGATATTTTCATAATTCTTTCAAAAATAACCAATTTATAATAGTTAAAATAAAATAAGGTATTAAATTTGGTTTTGTTTTTGAATACACTCGTAACTTTCAAAAGAAAAAAAATACTAATCCAAGTACAGATTTAAAAATATATGTTTAAGAAAATCAAGTTCAAGAAACTATTAATGTTCGCGCCTCTTATGACGCTGATGTTCTGTTTCAACTCCCCACAAAATGATGATGAAAAAATGCAAACCATAATGGTGAGCGTTAAAAATACACTTTCGTACCTTCATTACAGTCCAAAACCCATTAACGATGCTTATTCTCAGGATGTTTATGACAAATATTTTGAAGGCGTAGATGCTTCCAAAAGATATTTTCTACAGTCCGATATGGATGAGTTCAAAAAGCATTACACCAAATTGGACGATTATCTAAATAACGGAAATTTAGTTTTTTATAAATTAACCATTGACAGACTTTATCAAAGGGTTGATGAAATCGATAAAATGACTCAGGATATTCTTTCAAAACCAATTAATTTGGAAGAAAATGACGAATTGATTCTTGAACCAAAGAAAAGAGTGAATCCCGTTGATGCAAAACAACAACGTGAAGAATGGAAAAAATACATCAAGTATAATATCCTTCAGGAAATTGAAACTTTGACAAGTAAAGAAGAAGCTCAGAAAAAGAAAAAAGATTCTGTTGTAAATAACAAACTTCCAGATACAATAAAATACGCGCCACTTTCTATGGAAAAGAAACGTGAAAAAGCAACTGCAGAAGTTAAAGATTTGATTACAGATTCTTTCAGAAGATTCAAAAAGAGAAAGAAAATGGACTGGTTCACAGTTTATATGAATGCTTATACCGAAGTTTTTGACCCACACACCAATTATTTCTCTCCGAAAAATAAAGAGGAATTTGATATGCAATTCACCGGAAAAGTGATTGGCATTGGGGCTTTGATTCAGGAAAAGAAAGGTTATTTATATCTTGGTGAATTGACAATTGGCGCGCCAGCATGGAAATCAAAACAATTGACTGCAGGCGATAAAATCCTGAAAGTAAAATCTAAACCAAACGAAGAACCTGTGAACGTTGTCGGAATGTTGTCTGACGAAGCTGTAAGATTGATTCGTGGGGAAAAAGGAACACCAGTAACTTTAACAGTTGAGAAGAAAGATAAAACCATCAAAGATGTAACAATGATTCGTGAAGAAGTGGCTATTGAAGACACTTTTGCAAGAAGTATTGTTGTTAATTCTAAAAATGGTAAAAAATACGGATTCATTTATCTGCCAAGTTTCAACGTAGATTTTGAAGACCCAAGTGGAAGAAATGCTTCTGACGATATCAAAGCAGAATTAATTAAACTTAAAAAAGAAAATGTAGAAGGAATCATCCTTGACCTTAGAAGCAATGGCGGTGGTTCTTTGACGGAAGTTGGTGATATTATGGGACTGTTTATGAATGCTGGTCCTTATGTTCAGGTAAAAGACAGCAGAGGAAAAATTCAGGTTCTTAGTAATAAATCGAATGAACCAATCTGGACTGGTCCATTGGTGGTGATGCAAAACGAATTATCGGCTTCAGCTTCAGAAATCCTTGCGGGTGCTTTCCAAGATTATGGAAGAGCTGCTGTGATTGGTTCGCCAAGTTCTTTCGGAAAAGGTACCGTTCAGACTTTTGTGGAATTGAATAGATTCCTAAATACGAACGATGACTTCGGAGCTTTGAAATTGACTATCCAAAAATTCTATAGAGTTTCTGGAGAATCAACTCAGAGAAAAGGTGTAGAAGCTGACCTTAAGATGAAAGACTTCTTCTCTTATGCAGAAGTTGGAGAACGTTTTGACCAATTCGCTTTGCCTTGGGACAAAATTGAAACGACTTCTTATAAAAAATTGACTGGACTTAATGTTCCTCAATTACAAGCAGAATTAGACAAACAATTGGTAGATAACAACAATTACAAAATGTTGCAAGAATCTGCAGAGTGGAAAGAAGCGCTTGACAAAGAAGAAACAATCACTTTGAATCAAACTAAATTCAATGAGCTAATGAAAACGCGTAAAGCTCAGATTGACAAGTTCAAAGGTTTGGACAAGTTCAATAACGGATTGAAATTCACCCTTCACACAGATGAAGCGGAAAGAATCAAAAAAGACGAAGCGTTTGCTAAGAAAACAGAAAACTGGAGAAAAAATCTTGAAAGAGATTTCTATTTGGAAGAAACGGTAGATGTACTTTCGAAAATCAAATAATAAAAAAGGAACTCAGTTTTTGAGTTCCTTTTTCTTTTTCATTAATATCTAAGTTTATTTCAAACTCTCAAAACTACGTTTGATAAAATCTGTCAACTCTTTTCCTTTCAAAAGATTCTGAGACAGTTTTGCCAAATCCAAAGCTTGATTTATCATTGCATTTTTCTCTTCAGCATTTTCTTTTTTCAATAATTCTCCTGCGAAATCAGAATTAGAATTCACCACCAAATTATACATCTCTGGGAAACCGCCCATTGCGAACATCCCGCCTCCGCCAGTTGCCTGCATATCTTTCATTCTTCTGAAAAATTCAGGCTGGGTCAAAGTAAACGGCGCATCTGTAGAATCCAAATCTTCTAATTGAACTGTAAACTTCGTATCATTGATAGATTCTTCGATTTCTTTCTTCAAAGTTTCTTTATCCAAATCATTTAGTTTAGAAATTACGGGCTCATCTTTTTTAATCAAATTATTGATGTGGTCTGCATCAACTCTCGCAAAAGAAACATTCTCTTTCGAAGCTTCCAATTTCTGAATCAAATGCGGAACAATCGGAGAATCCAGCAATAAAACTTCGTAGCCTTTTTCTTTCGCAGATTCGATGTAGCTGTGTTGCTCATCAGCATTATTAGCGTAAAGAATTACCGTTTTTTCGTCTTTATCAGTTTGATTTGGTTTGATTTTCTCAATCAATTCATTCCAAAGATAATAGTTGTTGTCCGTCGTTGGGTAAAGTGCAAACTTGTCAGATTTTTCATAGAATTTATCTTCCGAAATCATTCCATATTCGATAACGATTTTGATATCATTCCATTTTTTATCATAGTCTTCACGGTTTTCATTAATCAAAGAAACCATTTTGTCCGCCACTTTTTTCGTGATATAAGAAGAGATTTTCTTCACTGCACCATCAGCCTGCAAATAAGAACGGGAAACGTTCAACGGAATATCCGGAGAATCAATCACACCTCTCAGCAACATCAAGAAATCTGGAACAATTCCCTTAACCTCATCCGTCACAAATACTTGATTCTGATATAACTGGATTTTATCTTTTTCGATATTCAGATTGTTTCCTAATTTCGGAAAAAACAAAACGCCAGTCAAATTGAACGGATAATCAACATTCAAATGGATGTGAAACAACGGGTCCTCAAACTGCATTGGATACAATTCTCTGTAGAAATTGTTGTAATCCTCGTCTTTCAGTTCAGAAGGCGATTTTGTCCAAGCCGGATTGGTATTATTGATAATATCATCAACTTCAACAGTTTCAGGTTTTGCATCTTCAGCAGAACCTTCTGGTAAAGGCAAAGTCTCAGTTTTCGTCCCAAATTTAATCGCAATTTGATTGAACTTATTATATTTTGTCAGCAATTCACGGATTTTAGATTCCTCCAAAAACTCCGTCGAATCTTCCGCGATGTGAAGTACGATTTCCGTTCCTCTGTCAGATTTTTCCGTTTCTTCCAACGTATATTCTGGACTTCCGTCGCAAATCCAACGAACTGCTTTTGCATCTTCTTTGTAAGATTTGGTAAGAATTTCAACTTTCTCAGCTACCATAAAAGCCGAATAAAAACCAAGACCAAAATGTCCGATGATTCCAGCATCTTTCGCAGAATCCTTATATTTTTCAAGGAATTCCTCCGCGCCGGAAAAAGCGACTTGGTTGATATATTTTTCAACTTCTTCACCAGTCATCCCAATTCCTTGGTCTTTGATAGTCAGCGTTTTCGCGTCTTTATCAATCTTGACGTCAATCATCGGGTTGCCGTATTCCACCTTCGCCTCGCCAATTGCTGTCAAATGTTTCAGCTTCGTCGTCGCATCCGTCGCGTTAGAAATCAACTCACGCAGAAAAATCTCGTGGTCGCTGTAAAGAAACTTTTTAATCAGCGGAAAAATATTCTCTACCGATACATTAATACTTCCTGTTGCCATATTTATATTATTTTTTGTTTTAAAATTATTAGGGCGACTGCCAAAATCCAAAGCTTTTTCCGAGCTATTTTGTCACCGGGCTATCCATTGCAATCTTTTGCTTTTAGAACATTTTTCCTTCCGAATGAAACAAAAATCCAAAAGCAAAAGGATTTCCACTACTATCCCTGTCGCAGCTTCGCCGTCAATCAACATTTCTCAAAAAAAAGACCATCCAAAAATTAATGACAAATTGTCGCTTGGAAAACCACAAAGACACAAGCCTTCCATAAAGAACACTATAATAAAATTTGACAAAGTCAAATCTTTGTGCCTTAAAAACATTTAGTATGTCAAAAAAATCTTTGCGAACTTTGCGTTTAAAACTATTAGACGAAAACTTTTGTGCCTTTTGTGGTTCATCACATTTTCAAAATTTATTACATTTACTTTCAGAAGATAAAAGGAAAAATGCGCTACAAAATAAAAAATCAAAACCCTGATTTTCAAAATATTAAATTCAATTCGAATTCAGAAAATTACATTTTTGAAAAAGACGGTTTGGAACTGAAATCAAAATATTCTGCAGAAGACGTCAATAACAAAAGCATTTTGAAAGGTTCTGCAGGAATTGCACCTTTTCTTCGCGGTCCTTATTCAACAATGTATGTTCAAAAACCCTGGACGATTCGTCAATATGCAGGTTTTTCCACCGCAGAAGAATCGAATGCATTTTACAGACGAAATCTCCAAGCTGGGCAAAAAGGACTTTCCGTAGCATTTGATTTAGCGACGCACAGAGGTTACGATTCTGACCACGCAAGAGTCGTTGGTGACGTTGGAAAAGCGGGCGTTGCAATTGATTCGGTTGAGGATATGAAAATTCTTTTCGACCATATTCCGTTGGATGAAATCTCAGTTTCGATGACAATGAACGGTGCAGTTTTACCAATTTTATCTTTCTATATTGTAGCTGCAGAAGAGCAGGGTGTTTCTCAAGATAAATTGTCAGGAACAATCCAGAATGACATTCTGAAAGAATTTATGGTTCGGAACACTTACATCTATCCGCCGACGCCATCAATGAAAATCATTGCCGATATTTTTGAATACACTTCCAAGAATATTCCGAAATTCAACTCAATTTCAATTTCCGGTTATCATATGCAGGAAGCTGGCGCAACGCCTGTTTTGGAAATGGCTTACACATTAGCCGACGGTTTAGAATATGTAAGAACCGGAATCAAAGCAGGAATGAATGTCGATGATTTTGCTCCAAGATTATCTTTTTTCTGGGCCATCGGAATGAATCACTTTATGGAAATTGCTAAAATGCGCGCCGCACGTTATATTTGGGCAAATCTATTAACACAATTCAATCCTCAGAATCAAAAATCATTAGCCCTCAGAACGCATTCGCAGACTTCTGGCTGGAGTTTAACCGAGCAGGAACCTTTCAACAATATTACAAGAACAGCAATAGAAGCCTTATCTTCAGCTTTAGGAGGAACACAATCTCTTCACACAAATGCCTTAGACGAAGCGATTGCTTTACCAACCGATTATTCAGCAAAAATTGCGAGAAATACTCAAATCATTCTTCAACAAGAATCTGGAATTTGCGATGTCGTCGACCCAATGGGCGGAAGTCATTTGATTGAATCATTGACGCAACAAATGATTGATGAAGCAATGAAATACATCGATGAAGTGGAAAAAGAAGGCGGAATGACAAAAGCCATCGAAGCCGGAATCCCGAAAATGAGAATCGAGGAAGCATCTGCCATTAAACAAGCAAAAATCGACAGCGGAGAAGAATTTATCATAGGCATCAATTCCTTTAAATCCAACCTAAAACAAACCGACATCGATATTCTCGACATCGATAACACAGAAGTTAGAAGAAAACAAATCGAACGTTTAGAAAAAATAAAAACTGAACGAAACTCAGAAGCCGTCGCAGAAATTTTAAATAAAATCCGAGAAACCGCCAAAACTGGCAACGGAAATCTTCTGGAACTGTGCATCGAAGCCGCTCGACGCAGAGTCACGCTTGGCGAAATGAGCGATGCGATGGAAGAAAGTTTCGGACGCTACAAAGCCAATATTAGAACCATATCAGGAGTTTACGCTATGAATGCAGGAAAAAACGAATACTTTGAAAAAGCAGTTTCCCTAAGTCAGAAATTTGAAGATGCAGAAGGAAGACGACCAAGAATTATGGTTGCCAAAATGGGACAAGACGGTCACGACCGAGGCGCAAAAGTAGTTGCAACAGCTTTCGCGGATATGGGATTTGATGTGGATGTTGCGCCGTTATTCCAAACTCCGGAAGAAGTAGCGATGCAGGCTATTGAAAATGATATTCATATTTTGGGGGTTTCTTCTTTGGCTGCTGGTCATAAAACGCTCGTCCCACAAGTTGTAGAAGAACTGAAAAAATTGGGAGCTGATGATATCACCATCGTTGTTGGCGGTGTTATTCCACAACAGGATTACGAGTTTTTGTATGCTAATGGCGCAGATTTTATCTTCGGACCGGGAACCAATCTACCAAAATGCGCAGTTGATATTTTAGAAAAATTTTTAGGTTAAATATTAGAAAATTTGATATCCAAATACAATTGCCACATTACTCAATTTAGAATTCCATAAAGCATAACTATCTAATGGATTTGTCGAAGTAGAAGCTCTGCATTCTATCATATAGTTTTTATAGCTGTAGCCAACACCAAATACTCCATAAACCTGATTTGCCTTTTTCAAAGACAATTCCGATTTTGAATTGATATTCACAAACTCATTGGTGAATTTCGAATTACCGCCAAGAATTTTGAAAGGTACAGCTTGAGCATTAATAAAAATTTTCGAATCATTATTCAGGAACATATAATGTCTGATTCCAATCGGGAATTCTATTGCAGAATAGTTCATATTTCCTCGGTATGTATTATTCAAAACTACTCCCTCGGATTTATAAGAATAATAATTAGGTTCGAAGATTATTGCCCATTTATTTTTATTGAATGGAAGCAGGTATTCCAACTCCGTACCTATTCTGAAACTTGCTTTTGACGGTAATTTTGCTGTAAAATTAGGTCCAAGAGTTGATGAATTATATTTAAAACTTGAAAATGCAACTCCCGGACGCAAAGCCAAATTAAGTTTTCCTTTCACTTTATTCTTTTCATCTGAAATTACATTAAGTCCGTTGTAAAGTGAAAATATTTTCTTCAAATCTGTATCATTATACCTTGTTCTATCTATTTTTTTTAAAGCTTCTGGATTGTCTGAGAACAGAGATTTCAAAGTGTTTTTATACTCCTCATTTGTAGCGATTTTTGATACATCTCCTTCAAAATAATACTGTTTATAAATCAAAGGCTTGATTTCATTATTACCTTCAGTAGAATAGAAAAATTTGGTGATATTCTTATCCGTGTAAGAATACAAATTAACTTTTCCAGCACTTATTTCGTAAAGAAAAACTTCCTTATAAATATTTTCTGGTGATTTTTTTATTGATAATGCCGCAATATTATTAGAAGAATAATCAATATCACCTTTATAAGACACTAATCGATTATAACCATTAACACCAAATTCTTTGACATTTTGTATCGTCCCTTTTTTCTCAGACGATTCTGAATTTATTTTATAAATAAATTCAGCCGGATTATTCAGCCAATCTTGATTTTTAATAAGAATTTCTTCTTTATTTCCATCATTTGTAATAATATAGCCTTTCTCGAATGTAATTTGAGAATTAATATTGATGCTCAGAAAAGTAAATAGGAAGATGTAATAGAAAGTTTTCATTTAGTTTTTTCGCAAACATAAAAAAATAAATCAGAATATTCCAATTTTTTCTATATTTGCACCTGAAAATCAAGTTCAACCAACAAAATAACAACGAAGCAATGTTCAAATACAATCAACATACATCTGTAGGATTGCCTTTTGCAAAGGCGAGGCTTCGTGGTTTGGTACACTCTTAGAATAACAGTACAATGAAATATCAAAACCCGAAGTCGTAAGATTTTCGGGTTTTTTATTGCGCAATATTTCAAACTCAAAACAGTTTCCCCGAAATCAATTTTTATTAAGAGCTATTTCCCGCTTTCCGTTGCAATCTTTTTTGCCAACGCTTTTTTCAAGCCAACGCAAAAAAAGGATTTCCACTGCAATCGGGGCTAGGGATTTCAGCTTCAAATCAACATTTGTCATAAAAACATTGTGACAAAAACAAATCAACTAAAACATCAGTTGATTAAATTTTCGATGTGAGAAAATCAATTATCTCTCATCAATCATCAATTATATAAAAAATGGGAAATTTAAAACTAAAAGGAAAAGATATATTAAAATTAGGCTATCCAAACAATCAAAGTGTCAATATCGCTTTGGAAGTAATGAAGAGAAATTTTGCAACCAAAAATATTCATTATGTAAAATCTCTACTCAAGGAAATTCACCAAAATCCGGAGAACTTTGAGAAAGATTTAACCTTCGGACAAATTGCGGAAGCTTTGCTTTCATCCAAGAAAACAGAAAAAAGAATGCTCAACACAAACCGAGCGACTTTCAGTATTTTCGGGAACAATATTTCAGATGAAGCAAAAAACCAATTGTACACTGCTTTAAAACTGCCAATTGCAACTCAAGGTGCTTTGATGCCCGATGCACACAGTGGTTACGGACTTCCAATCGGAGGAGTTCTCGCAGTAGAAAATGCTGTTATTCCGTACGGAGTCGGGATGGATATTGGTTGCAGAATGAGCCTCAGTATTTTGGATACGCCAATTTCATATCTCGACGGCGCAAAAGACAAATACGAAAAAGCGCTTGCCGAACACACCAAATTCGGAATGTATGAAACGCACAAATCTCACGTCGACCACGAGATTTTCGACAGAGATACGTTTGATTTAATTCCGATTTTGAGAAGATTAAAAGGAAAAGCCATCAAACAAATGGGAAGTTCCGGTGGCGGAAATCACTTTGTGGAATTTGGTGAAGTAGAAATCACAGAAGAAGACGAACAAATCAATCTTCCAAAAGGCAAATACCTTGGAGTCCTTTCTCACAGTGGTTCACGTGGATTGGGAGCAGAAATCGCACAATATTATTCTAGAGTTGCGACAGAGCAATGTCCGTTGCCAAAAGAAGCGCAAAACTTCGCCTGGCTGGATTTGAACACGCATCTCGGATTGGAATACTGGACAGCGATGAATCTTGCGGGAGATTACGCCTCGGCCTGTCACAACGATATTCACAGAAGACTGGTAAAAGCAGTCGGCGGAAGAGTGAAAGCCAGAATCGAAAACCATCACAACTTCGCATGGAAAGAAATCCACAACGGAAAAGAAGTGGTAGTTCACAGAAAAGGCGCAACTCCAGCCAACGAAAACGAGTTGGGAATGATTCCCGGTTCGATGACGGCAAAAGGTTTTATCGTTCGTGGAAAAGGAAATCCCGATTCGCTGAACTCGGCTTCACACGGAGCAGGACGAGCTTTTTCGAGAGGAGAATGCAGAAATCGTTTCACTCAAAATGACATTAAAAAAGAATTAAAACTAAAAAATGTCACATTAATGGGCGGAAATGCAGAAGAAGCGCCGATGGCGTATAAAGACCTCAACGAAGTTATGAACGCACAAAGCGAATTGGTCGATATTCTGGGAACGTTTCAACCCAGAATTGTGAGAATGGATAAGTAAAATGATTGATAGTTTTTGGTTGATAGAATTTTTAGCACTATCAACTGGAAACAATCAATCGACAACAAATTAATTAAACAAAATGAAAAAAATATACAAACAGGAATATTTTAATTATCACGAAAACATTCTCGTTGTTTGTCCAAATTGCGGAGAAGATGCTGTTGTGAAAAATGAAAACAATTATAAACAAACAACCTTAGAATGTGAACATTGTGACTTGAGAAAAGCTGGATTGGATTTAGTGATTTACAAAGCATTTGTAAAGCTCAATTGTCCGATTTGTGCACATCCAATTCGTTATGAACAAGGCAATTTGAAAGAAAAACCTAAAAATATTACTGTAAAATGTGATGAATGTGATTCTTCTTTTCAAGTTCAACCAAAGTCTGAAAAATATCTAAACAATTCTATAAAAGAAGAAGGTCTGGTACACGACCAAGTTTTTGGTTGTCCTTATTACTTTCAGGAGGATTTCAAAGGGAAATTATTCTGGGCTAGAAATCGAGAGCATCTTTTAGAAATGGAAAATTATGTTTCATCTGATTTGAGAACAAGATTGCCGTACAGAATGCGAATGGTAGAAAGATTACCAACATTCATTAAAGAGGCTAAAAACAGAGAAGCTATCTTAAAAATTTTACAAAAATGGAAAAACTTATACAAATAACCTCAGGAAGAGGGCCTTTGGAATGTCAATGGGTAGTTGCCAAAGTTCTGAAGGTCTTCCTTGAGGAAGCAAAACAAAATAAAATCGATTACGAAATCATTCATCGTGAAAATGGCGATGAAAATCTGACTTTGAAATCTGCGACTTTACTTTTGAAAGGAAAAGAAGTCAATGAATTTTTAAAATCTTGGATTGGAAGCATTCTTTGGATTGGGAAAAGTACTTTCAGAAAATTTCACAAAAGAAGCAATTGGTTTATCGGAATTTTTGAGCTGGAAGGTTTGGAGAAAATTGAATTTAATGAAAAAGAAATTCAGTTTCAGACGACGAGAAGTCAAGGAAGTGGCGGACAAAACGTGAATAAAGTAGAAACCGCAGTTCGCGCAACTTATCTGAAAACCGGACAAAGTGTTTTCGTGCAGGATTCCCGTTCGCAATTGGAGAATAAAAAGATTTCCATCA
This sequence comes from uncultured Weeksellaceae bacterium, assembly GCA_963530025.1. Taxonomy (GTDB): domain Bacteria; phylum Bacteroidota; class Bacteroidia; order Flavobacteriales; family Weeksellaceae; genus Epilithonimonas. Next base: position 59,062 of record CAUSBY010000010.1, on the reverse strand, counting down.
TCAGATTAAAAGAAAAGGTAATGAAATTTCATATTCAGCAATTGGAAAAACAAATGCAGGAAACGTGGAACAATCATTTGAATGTTCAAAGAGGAAATCCGATTAGAACATTTTCGGGAAACGATTTTAAAAAAAATCATCAGGAAAAATCTTTCAAAAAACAAAGAAACAAACTGAAAAATGAATTAAAAAACTACAAAAATGACCTTAACTAAAAGTAAATATTATTTCGAAGCTTTGGATAATTATCCTTACAGCTTACCAGATTGTTTGGAAGCATTGAACTATGCGCTTTCTTACGACCCAGAAGATGCGGATGCTCTTTGTCTGATGGGGAGAATCTACTCTGAACAGCTTAGGAATTATGAGACTGCAAAACAGTATTTTCAAGAAGCTCTGCAGTGTGACCTCAACAATATCAGTATTGTAGAATATTATATCAAATGTCTTTTAAATAATGAAGATTATGATGAAGCGGAACGATTAATAAAACATTCTCTTCAAATAAAATCTGTTGATAAAGCCAATATTCTGTATTACAAATCTCTACTTTTTGAGAGGAGAACAGATTTTAAAAATGCTTTAAAACAAATAAAAGAAGCAAAGAAACATTGTTATAATAAAGACTGTTCAGAATTCTTAGCAAATCGGGAAAAATTCATCAAAGAGAAAATGCCGAAGAAAATAAAAGCGAAGTCTAAAGTTAAAAGCAAGAAGAAAAAGGAAACCAATTAATGGTTTCCTTTTTTGTTTTATTTATCGATATTATTTATTATTTCTTCGCATTAGCATTTACGTAAGCCAAAACCCAGTTGGTTTCTTCTGGTGTTAATTTTGCTTTTGGCGCCATTGCATCCATAATTGGTTTCCAATCGGCAACTGTGTGTTCTGAAGGTGTTGGTAATCCGTGACATCTTCCGCAACGTAGATTGAACAAATCTTCCCCTTTCTTCATCATTTCTTCATTAGAAAGATTGGCAATTGCAGAATTGGTTTCAGAAGTTGGCGATGTCGTTTGTTGCGTTTTACAAGAATAGACGATTACGCCCAGAAGACACAAACTGTATATGTATTTTTTCATTATTTTTGAATTTGATTTTATCAAAAGTAATCAATTTGGTTGCAGATAAAATAAGCCAACCGTAATTTGTAATTATTCCAAATTTCCAATGACAAAACAACTCAGCTTGCAGGATTATATCGATGGAATCCAATCTTCGGATAAAAGGATTTTGGGTAAAGCGATTACTCTTGTTGAAAGCAAAAAACCTGAACATAGGGAAATTGCGGATAAATTACTGAAAGAAATCCTACCATTCACAGGGAAATCTGTGCGAATTGGAATTACCGGAGTTCCCGGCGCTGGGAAATCAACTTTTATTGAAACCTTCGGAAAGTTTGCGATTGAACAAGGAAAAAAAGTAGCTGTTTTAGCAATTGACCCAAGTTCGTCTATTAACAAAGGAAGTATTCTTGGTGATAAAACCAGAATGGAAGAATTGGCCAAAGACTCAAATGCGTTTATCCGACCAAGTCCAAGTTCTGGATTTTTAGGAGGAATTGCCAACACAACTTTTGAAAGTCTTTTGATTTGTGAAGCGGCAGGTTTTGATTATATTTTGATAGAGACCGTTGGCGTTGGTCAAAGTGAAACTTTAGTCAATGATATAACCGATGTTTTTATTTTTCTGAAAGTCATTGGAACTGGAGACGAGCTTCAAGGAATCAAGCGGGGAATAATGGAAATGGCGGATTTGATTTTCATTAATAAAGTGAATTCCGAGAATCTTTCTAAGGCTAAAATGACGAAAACTGAATTGACGAGAGCTCTGCAATTTATCACTCCGAAAGAGAAAAATTGGAAAATTCCCGTGATTCTTGGCTCAGCTTTGGAGAAAACGGGATTGGACGAAATCTTTAATAAAATTGAAGATTATATTTCGTTGAAAACAAAAAACGGAACTTTCCTAGAAAACAGAAAAAATCAAGCTCAGAAACGATTCGAATTTTGGGTAAGAGAATATATCCTTGAAAAGGCTAAAAATGACCATCTTTTGGAAAATTCTTTCCAAGAACATAAAAAAAATGCTTCAGAACTCTTGTCTAATCCAAGTTCGGAAGCAAGTGATTTTGTGAAGAAATTATTGAGAAATTAATTACTTCGCAGCTGAAATATTCCCATCAAAACTGATTGGCTGTCTGTTATTCGAATTAATTGATAAAAACGCACTTCCGTTTTTGAAAATCTCCAGATTGAAAACATAATTTTCTGTTTGGTCTCTTGGTGTGATGACCAAAAGTGTATTTCCTTTTTTTGTTGACGATTGTTTTATCGTAAATTCTTTGGACTCTAACTTTATTCCACCATTATTGGCATCGCCAGGAGTAGCACTAAAAGCTCTTCCGAAATAAGGTAAATAAACACTGAATAAATCTTTTTTCAGATTAAAACCATAGCCTGGGTCAAGATTCAAAAGTCGTGTAGAAGTTGAACCTGGCATAGAATTCAAAACATTAACCACATCATAATTCGTTGGAAACGCCTTAGTTGCATTGAAATCAAATTCTTTATTTTCTACAACTGAACTTAAAGTTGTTGGGTCAAGATAAACTTGGCTACCGCAACTTACAGTCATCAATGCAAAGCTTAATATTAATATAAAAGATTTCATTTTAATTATTTTTAGAAAATTATTGAATCAAAAATCGTACAAGCTTTTAGATTCGATAAAAAGGAAAAAGTTAATGACTGTGTTCCAATTCTTTTTTGCAGTCTGAGAATATCTTGAGAATCTTATCCTCTTCATTTTCCCAACAAAGTTCGTCTGCAGCCACATTCAAGTTATGAAGATAAGCTGCCTTTCCTTTTTCAAGAACAATTTTTAGTTTTTCCGCAAGATGTTCTGGAGAATGATTTTCGGTAATTTCTCCCACTTCGAAAGTCTTCACAATGCTAGACATTTCTGGAAAATCAGAAACAACAACAGGAACTCGGGATTGGATATAATCGGAGATTTTGTTCGGCAAAGAATAGTAATAACTTAAGCCGTTATTTTCCTCGATGCTTAATCCAACATCGGCTTTTGGCGTGATTTCCCGAAGATCTTCGGGGCGAAGTTTTCCAAGGAATTTTACTTTGTCTTCTACTTTTGCTTTTTTCGCAACATTACGAAATTCTGATTCCATTGGTCCACCTCCAGCAATCCATAGCTCCGCATTTTCAATCGATTGCATCGCAAGGATTGCTTTATCAATCCCACGAGAGTAATTCAACCAACCTTGATATAGAATTATCTTGGTAGAATTTTCTGTCGTCCCATTAAACTCAAGTTTTCTTGGTAGATTCCTTAAAACCACAGGCTTGTTGATTCCGTATTCCTTTGAAAACCAGTTAGCATAAGACTCACTTGCAGCAATCATTTTCTTGATCTTTGGCACAAATGTCTTTTCTATCTTCTTCCAAATATGTTTTACCCAACGACCTTGTATTGTTGGCATTTCTGTAAAGATCTCATGGCTATCAAAGACCAAAGGGATTCCCATTTTTTTGGAAACGAGATAATTTGGCATCAATGTTTCGAGATCATTGGCCAATAATATGGTCTTATTGTCAGCATTCTTTTTGATCTCATGATACAGTTTCCTTTGATATTCTATATAAGCAAACCGGAGTAGTTTTGATTTCAAAGGAATTCTGAAAAAAGGATAAGGTCGTTCCATTTCTGGTGCTCCTAACCAATTATTACCAATAAGAATAGGCTGATATCCACTATCATAAAGTGTTTTGCAGACCTTTTCCACGCGTTGATCCGTGTACAGATTATTAAAAACACTTACGATAACTTTCATCTTAATCCTTTTTTATGATGTGATAAAGTTGAATAAAAGCAAGAACTGCGTTCGGAATAATGATTGGCCAAAGCATTCCACTATAGATACCATAAATTACAAAGCATATGCATCCAAGCAAATTTACCGTTCTAATGGTAGTAATTTTTTTTAATAAGAAACTGCCGACCACAAAAGCTGAAGCCAAATAACCAACATATTCTGACCAATTATCCATTAACAATTTTTTAAGGATTACAAACCTAAACAAAATTTTTAAAAAAATAAGGTCAAAAAGTCCATTTTTTTATGATGGCAATCTATTTGCAAGCAAATATTTAAATTTTACAATAAATAATTGTAGGATTTATCATAAAAAACATAACTTAGTGTATAATTTTTAATTATGGATTATAAATTTTCAGACGGTTTGAACCGCGTGTTCAAGCAAAGCAAAAATGAAGCAAGGCGTTTGCAGAGTGAATTTCTGAATACTGAACATTTCCTTTTAGGAATAATCAAAACTGAAAATTCTGCAAAAGAGATCCTCGAAAATCTAAGCGCGGACCTTACCCAGATAAAGAGAAAAATAGAAACCCTAAGTGCTGTGAATTCTAATCCGTTTACTGCAAATATGGGAAGCATTTCTTTTACAAAAATGGCCGATCAAGCTGTAAAAAGATCAGAATTGGAATGTCGCCAGTATCAATCTGCTGATATCAATACGGTGCATCTTTTATTAGGAATCTTGTATAAACAAGAAGATCCAACTTCAAGCATTCTTCAAGCTTATGACATAGATTATGACGCTGTGCAAAAAGCATACAGAACAATGTTGAAAAATACAGATCAATTGCCACAGAATAGTGCTTATGACGATGATGAGGAAAAAGAAGAGCCTTACAGCCAAATGAAAAAGCCGACAGGAAATCTTGGTGGACAGAAAAGTAAAACGCCAACTTTGGATAATTTTGGCCGTGATTTGACTTCTCTTGCTAGAGACGGAAAACTAGATCCTGTTATCGGTCGTGAAAAAGAGATTGAAAGAGTTTCTCAGATCTTATCTAGAAGAAAGAAGAACAATCCACTTTTGATTGGTGAGCCCGGAGTTGGTAAATCTGCAATTGCAGAAGGTTTGGCATTGAGAATTCAGCAGAAAAAGGTTTCAAGAGTTCTTTATGGTAAGAGAGTAATTACACTTGACCTTGCAAGTCTTGTTGCGGGAACTAAATACCGTGGACAGTTCGAAGAAAGAATGAAAGCGATTATGACAGAGCTTGAGAAAAACAGAGATGTCATTCTTTTCATTGATGAGTTACATACAATTGTTGGAGCAGGAAGTTCTACAGGAAGTTTGGACGCATCCAATATGTTCAAACCAGCTTTAGCAAGAGGAGAAATCCAATGCATCGGAGCAACAACTTTGGACGAATATCGCCAGTACATCGAGAAAGATGGAGCTTTGGAAAGAAGATTCCAGAAGGTAATGGTTGAACCAACTTCTATCGAGGAAACGATTCAAATCCTTCATCAAATCAAAGATAAATATGAAGACCATCACAATGTTCATTACAGTGATGAGGCTATCAATGCTTGTGTTAACTTGACAGCAAGATATATTACGGACAGATTCTTACCGGACAAAGCAATCGATGCGATGGACGAAGCTGGGTCTAGAGTTTATATCAAAAATATGAAAGTTCCGACAGAAATCATCGACCACGAATCTCGTATCGAAGAAGTGAAAGAACTCAAACAAAAAGCTGTAAAAGCTCAGGATTATCTGGAAGCAAGAAAGCTAAAAGATGAGGAAGAAAGACTTCAGATTGAACTTAATCTTGCTCAAGAGCAATGGGACAAAGATGTCAAAGAGAAAAAAGAAGAAGTTACAGAAGAAAGTGTAGCCGAAGTGGTTTCTATGATGAGTGGCGTTCCAGTGACCAAAGTTGGTAAAAATGAGCTTGATAAATTGGCCCAAATGGACGAGAAACTTAATGGAAAAGTTATCGGTCAGGAAGATGCTGTGAAAAAGGTGGTGAAAGCCATCCAAAGAAACAGAGCCGGATTGAAAGACCCTAATCGTCCAATTGGAACATTCATTTTTCTTGGAACTACAGGTGTTGGTAAAACCGAATTGGCGAAAGTAATGGCTCGCGAATTATTCGAATCTGATGAATCATTAATCAGAATTGATATGAGTGAGTATATGGAGAAATTTGCGGTTTCCAGATTGGTTGGAGCGCCTCCAGGATACGTTGGATACGAAGAAGGTGGACAATTGACAGAAGCTGTTCGTAGAAAGCCTTATGCTGTTGTGTTGCTTGATGAAATCGAGAAAGCGCATCCAGATGTTTTCAATATTTTATTACAAATATTAGATGAAGGTTTCGTTACGGATTCTCTTGGAAGAAAAATCGATTTTAGAAATACGATTATCATTCTAACTTCAAATATCGGAACTCGAGACTTGAAAGATTTCGGAGACGGTGTAGGATTTGGAACTTCTGCAAAGAAAACAAATACTGATGCAAGAGCAAGGTCAACCATCGAAAGTGCTTTGAAGAAAGCATTTGCTCCGGAATTCCTAAACAGAATAGATGATATTGTAATCTTCAACTCTCTAGAGCAGAAAGACATCAAGCAAATCATTGACCTTGAACTTGGAAAACTTTACAGCAGATTAGAAAAATTAGGTTATGGTGTTGAATTGACAGATGATGCCAAAGATTTCATTGCAGAAAAAGGCTGGGACAAAGACTTTGGAGCGCGACCTCTGAAACGAGCAATCCAAAAATACATCGAAGACTTATTAGCAGAAATGTTGGTTAACAAACAATTCAGCGAAGGTCAAAAAGTTGTTTTGAGGGTCAACGAAGCCAAGGATGGACTGGAAGGTGAATCTCACAAAGAGAAAATCACTAAAGAAAGCGTTAAAGAATAAAACGAAAACAATCTTGACCACCTAAAATTTAGGTGGTCATTTTATATAACTATTATGACAACAGAATTAAAAGATTATCTATTAAAAAACATTCCTGGGCTTACTCCAGAAGATTTGGAATTACTGTTACCATCAATAGCTTTTAAAAAATACAAATCGGGCGAGACTCTCATCTCTCCTGGCGACAACAATACCAAAGTTTATTTTATTAAAAGTGGTATTATTCGTGTTTATCATCTTTTGGACAATGGTACAGAAAAAACGATGCTTTTTCACAATAAGAAAAGCTTTGTAGGTAATTATGGCGGAATTATTTTTAATCGTGCTTCAAGATTTTTTTATCAAACTGTTGGAGAAACAGAAGTATTTGAATTGACTTATGATGCTATCAATAAAGGCGCGCAGAAAAGCATTTCACTTAATAATTTGCGTGGAAATATGTTCCTAATGATGATTGGAATTTTACTAAATAACATTGAAGATTTTGTACTTCTTAAACCCGAAGAAAGATATCAAAAACACCTAACGGAAAACGCAAAAGCCCTGCAGAAAGTTCCTTCAAAATACATTGCATCATTACTTGGGATTACACCAGTATCACTCAGCAGAATAAAAAAACGAATTTCTAAGTAGCAATTAACAATTGTAAATTTTTATTACAAAAATTCATTCTAAATTTGCAGTCTCAAACAAGAGCCCTCTTAATTATTTCTAAACACAAATGGTGATACTAAAAGAGGGTTCTTTTTTTTATAGTCCTACCACAAACCCTACTGTTGGGATAAATCCATTACTAAAAATACTTTCATTCTTCTTCCAAAGCACATTATACATAACACCGAGTTGCATAAATGCATTATTTCCAATACTCTGCATATAACCACCACCAAGATAAAGTGCAGTTTCGTCTGTATTGAATTCTTGACTTGTATGTTTAGCTTTTGTATTGATGAAATATTGCTGAAGATTAGCTCCTAAGAAAAAAGAACGTGCAAAATAATAATTAACAAAGGGACCAACTCCAAACATTGTAGAACTGTAATAATCATCTTTTTGCCAAGACACATTCCCGATGATTCCTCCTTCTAATTGCTCTGTAATTTTGTAACCAACCCTTGGAGAAACCTGCAAATTGAAATAAGAGTTACTTCCGAATGCCAAACCTAAACCGCCACCAAAAGTCCAGCGATTAGTCTGTGTTCCAGAACCCATTGCAATTTGTGAAAAGCTCAGAACACTTAACATTATTAAACTTAAAGTAAATATTTTTTTCATAAGATTGTTTTTATCGATGTTTAAAATTATGGTTTTTTTTCGAAAGTTTTTAGTTGTATTTTTGCAACCTCAAACTAAGAACTCCCGTCAAGAGTTTCGTAAAATTGAAATCAAATGAAAATAGTAGTTGGCCTCTCTGGAGGCGTAGATTCTAGCGTGACAGCTTATCTTTTGCAACAGCAAGGTCACGAAGTTATCGCACTTTTTATGCGAAACTGGAACGATGCATCGGTTACATTGGAAGATGAATGCCCTTGGATTGAAGACAGTAATGATGCGCTTCTCGTCGCACAAAAATTAGGAATTCCTTATCAGGTCATAGATATGAGCGAGCTCTACAAGGAGCGAATTGTGGATTATATGTTCGACGAATATCAGAAAGGAAGAACTCCAAATCCCGATGTGCTTTGTAACCGCGAAGTGAAATTTGACGTGTTTATGAAAACAGCTTTGTCGCTTGGTGCTGAGAAAGTTGCGACCGGACACTACGCGCGAGTTCATTCGACAATTGATGAAAATGGGAAAGAGATTTTTCATCTTTTAGCTGGAAAAGATAATAACAAAGACCAAAGTTATTTCCTTTGTCAATTAAGTCAAGACCAATTATCAAAAGCTTTGTTCCCGATTGGGGAATTAACAAAACCTGAAGTTCGTGAAATTGCAAAAGAACAAGGTTTGGTAACTGCTGATAAGAAGGATTCGCAAGGACTTTGCTTTATTGGGAAAGTGAGTTTACCGACTTTTCTTCAGCAACAATTGGTTCCGAAAGAAGGTGAAATTGTAGAAATCTTCAATGATTTTGCTGAATTCCATAAAGAAGTTCCAACTTTTAATTCAAAATTAGAAGAGCTGGAATATCTGTCAGCTAAAATCAATTATAAAAAAGAAGACGGAAAAGTGATTGGCAAGCATCAAGGTGCGCAGTTTTTCACAATCGGACAAAGTAAAGGTTTAGGAATCGGAGGGCACAAAGAAAGCTGTTTCATCATCTCCAGAGAAATGGAAAACAATATTATTTTCGTTGGTGAAGGAAAAAATTTCGCTGGACTTTTCCGAAAAGCTTTGAAAATCGATAATTCTGAAGTTCATTGGGTTCGTGAAGATTTGAGATTGAAAAACGGAGAATCTATAGAAGTGATGGCGAGAATCCGTTACCGTCAGACTTTGGAAAAAGCAACAATTTATCAATTCGAAGAAGGCTTTTTTATGGAATTTGAGAATGCTCAATCTGCGATTGCTGAAGGACAATTTGCTTCGTGGTATATCGATGATGAATTGATTGGAAGTGGCGTGATTTCTTAGAAATAATTAGAATTAAATATTGAAACCGGCTTTATGAACATTTCGTAAAGCCGGTTTTGTCTATACATTCTTTGCGTTGGTCGATGAATAATTATACTTGGTCTATTAGCCTGAAACCTCGATTGTCAGAGGAATGTTTATTGTTTAATATTGCTTTGTAAAACAATAAAAAACATAAATTTTACTATTATGAAAAAGTTATTATTCACAGTAAGTTTATTTACAGTAATTGCAATCAGCGCACAGGAAACTCAGGAAAGAAAAAGACCTGAAAGACCAACAACGGAACAACAAATGAAAGTTTTTGATGATTACAATCTTTCTTCTGCTCAGAAACAAAAACTGCAGGCACTTTATAAAGAAAGAGATGCAAAATTTGAAAAGAACAAACCTTCTCAAAAAGACGGAGAAGGACCTCAGCCTCCAAAAGATGGTCAGAAACCAGACGATTCTAAAATGAAGGCACAATTCGAAAAAGAGAATAAAGAATTTGATGGAAAAATCCAGAAAATCCTGACAAAAGAGCAATACACAAAGTATCAGGCTAATCAAAAGCAACATCAAAAAGATGGTCCAAAAAAAGGAGAACAAAGACCGGAACGTAAACAAGAAGATTAAAATCAAATTTTTCAATAGACCTTTCAGAATTTCTGAAAGGTTTTTTTTGCTTAAATTTTGAACCACAAAAGTCACAAGGTTTTTCTTTATATTCTAATGCTTTTAAGGTCACAAGGATTTGACTTTATCAAATATTATAATGGAAAATAATTTGTGTTCTTTGTGAAAATCTTTGTGACTTTTGTGGTTAACTTATCATTCATCTATACATTTGATTTCTTCGTCGGTAAATAACAATCATTCTTCTATAACTCCCTAATAATGGCACTTTCAGGCATCAATGTTGAATCTCATTAAACAAGAACGCTAATCAATATTAACATTAAAAATTTTAGAAATTATGAAAAAGTTAGTTTTAGCAGTAAGTTTAGTTATCGCATTCACTGCTAGTGCACAGAAAAGAGAGAATGGAATGAGAAACGTAAAAGTTGAAACTCATCAATATCAAAAAGATTTTGCCGGAATCCGTTTGACGCCAACTCAGCAAAAGAAAATCGATATGTTGTCAAGAGAAAGATTGAGCGAAAGAGAATACGACGCAAGAATCAGAAAAATCCTGAACAAACAACAATACGATAATTATATGGCTTACCAACACAAAGATTGGAAAAAAGACAGAGACTTTGCAATGAATGGTCCAAGAAGATAAACCCAATTCCACACTCATTATATTTTAAGTAGAACGCTCGAGAATCTCGAGCGTTTTTATTTTTTGTTAGATTTAAAACTTTTAATTTCCTTATCAAAATCTGAAATAATTTTTTGAGTCTTATTAAAAATTTCATATTCTGAAACAGCTTTTCTATCAGCAACTATTTTAGAAATTTTACCTTTACCTTCCAATGTTTTATACTCATTAAAGTTTAAAAAACGGTTGACACTTTCAGCGAGCTGTATCATTGTAAAAGTATTTTGTCTCTCAACCAATCCTTCGATATAATCAAAATATCCAGTAATTGTTCTTTCTAGTTGTTGTATTTCTTTTTCTTGTAAATAATTTTTTGCGACCACAACATCTTGTTTCAAGATTCGACCATCTGGCGAATTTTTCCACGTGGTCAAACCCATATTTTCTTTAGACTTATTAGCTGATGAATAGATAATTTCCGGCGCTGTTTTTCCTGTAATTGCAAAATGGAATTTATTTTGAACCATAGCATAAAATCCTTTAGTTGTTTCTGAGTTCCTATCATAATCGATAGTGCATTCTGCAAAAATATCCGTGACTTGTTGGTAGATTCTTCTTTCGCTTGCTCTTATGGAACGAATTCTTTGAAGCAATTCCTTGAAATAGTCTTTACCAAAAACAGTTTGTCCTTGCTTTAGCCTGTCATCATCTAAAATAAAACCTTTTATAATAAATTCCTTTAAGGTTTGTGTCGCCCAAATTCTAAACTGAGTCGCTTTATTAGAATTAACCCTATAACCGACAGAAATAATAACATCAAGATTATAAAATTCTAATTCTCGATTAACATCTCTAGTTCCTTCTTTTTGAACTTGTGCAATTTTTGCACTAGTTGCTTCTTTCTGCAACTCATTGGTTTCATATATATTACCTAAATGTTTTGTTATGACACTTCTCTCCACTCCAAACAGCTCAGCAATAGCCTTTTGATTAAGCCACACAGATTCATCTTTAAGCAAGACGCTAAGCTTTACATTTCCATTAGGATTAGTGTATAAAATAAAATTCTGAATATCTTTATCCATATTGTAAATTTCTAATAAAAAATTAGAAAATAAAATTTTAACTGAAGAATTATCTAATTCTATGAATTCCGAAATAGATTAATTTCCCGCCAGCCAATCTTTAAAATCCTTCACTCTTTCACGACTAACGGTAATTTCTTCGTCTGGCTGGAACTCCAAATCAACTTTGTAATTCGGGGAAGTGTGGATATTTTTGATATATTCTGAGCTGATGATAAACTGTCTGTTGATGCGGAAAAACTTGGATGATTCCAAAACATTTTCAAGTTCGTCTAATGTAAAATCTGTTGGATATGTTCGTTCTTTGGTTTGAAGATAAACGATTTTATTTTCGCTGAAGAAACAACTCACTTCGTTAATGGAAACTACTTTCAAGTTATATCCGATTTTCACCAAGATTCTGGAAAGTGTTGCTTGTTCTTTTTTAACGATTTGTCTGATTTCCTGCGAATTAACCGTTCCATCTTCTGGCAAGAACGATTTGAATTTTTCAATTGCTTTTGCTAAATCTTCTTCTTCAATTGGTTTTAGAAGGTAATCAATGCTGTTCAACTTGAAAGCTTTTAATGTATATTGGTCAAAAGCGGTTGTATAAATGATAAAAGCCTTGGTTGAAACCTTATCAAAAATATCAAACGATAATCCGTCTCCTAAAACAATGTCCGAAAAAATCAATTGCGGATGTTCATTTCCTTGAAACCAATCGACTGATTCTTCCACAGAATTAAGACTTGCAACTAACTCTAAATCAGAAAATAAACCTAATAATTTCTCAAGTCTTCTGACTGCAGGTTTTTCGTCTTCGATGATTATCGTTCTTATTTTCATTGGTTTAATAAATAAATGGTATTAATTTTTTTGTCTGCTTTTTATAATCAATATAATCTTGCCCGAATTGTTCTATAAGAGCTTTTTCCTCAATTTTAATTCTATACAAAAATGCTAAAAATGGTGGAATAAATGCTATAAATAATGCAACCCAATTATTCAAAAATAAACCTAAACCAAGAAACGTCAGCAAAGAAGCAGAATATGAAGGATGCCTCAAAACAATATAAATTCCGTCTTTTTTTATTTGATGACCTTCTCGTATCGTTACATCTACTGTAAAATATTTGCCTAAAGATTTTATGATTAAAAATCTTGTCAAAATCCCGATAAATAATACAATCAATCCAAGATAGATTATCCAATTTTGCATTGTTATCATCAAACTAAAATCTTCAAAATGTATGTTAGCAACAAAAATTGATAATGATATTGATGAAATGATTACAATCCAAAGCAAGCTGAGAGAAGACTTGTCCTTCCCTTTTTGGTCAGAATTATTGGATGACATTTGGCTTTTATAAAAGACCTCGGTAAAAAGCCAAGCTCCCATTAGAATATAAAAAATAATTTGTATCATTTTATTTATTTTTATCCATTATTTCTCGAATTTTTCGCTCTTCCCAATCTTTTCCGAGAACAAACTGCGGAACAAAAACACTCAGTCCGTGGGCTACCAAACCAATTCCCCAAAAGAATAATGTGATGAAATTCTTATATTGAAAATAACTTTCGCCAGGTTTTAAATCTTGAATATTAATAAACACAATCAATAGATTCACAAGAATATAAATTACCAAATGTGTATAAAACCCTTTTAGTTTTTTCACCCTTCTTCTGGCTTCTAGATATTTGATATCGTCTTGTTTATTAATAATTTCCATTGCTTTGTTTTTTAATTTCTTTATTAATCATATCATTTTCCCAGTCGGAATTGAAGAAAAACAACTTCACACCTTTGATTGCCAGAATCAATCCCCAGATGATGAAAATCCAAGAAACCTGCATCTCGTCAAGATTTTGAGGAAATCCGTGTTTGAAGAATTTTACGCCGTAAATCACTCCGAATACGATTGCAAAAACAAGCAATCCAGAATAGAATTTTTTGATTTTTTTCACTCTTTCCACGGCCATTTCGTAACGTGGATTTTCTTTATTGATGATTTCCATTGTGATTGATTTTAAATTGATTTTTGATTGTTCATTATTTCACGAATCTTCTTCTGCTCCCAATTTTTTCCTCCAAAAAGATAAATCGCATATCCGAAAATACTGATTCCACATCCCGCTATCGGAAACCAAAACCAGTGAAAATCCGGCGTCGATTTTAGATTAACAAAGATTAAATAAGGCATCAGAATAACGAATCCACCCAACATCGTGTAAAAAGCTTTTACCTCCTCCATTCTAGCTTTGGCTAGTTTTAGTCTCGAATTGTTTGTGTGGTTTTCCATCGCAATTATTTTTTGAAATTATCCTTATTCATTATCTCTTGGATTTTCTTTTCTTCCCAATTTTTTCCGATTGCGAAGACGTTCATCCCGTGAGCCAAAAGTCCTACTCCCCATCCCAGCATTGGCCAGTAAAACCAAAGTTCTCTTGGAGAAGTCATTAAAAAACGGAATGATAATACAATACGAGATAAGATTTCCGTAGAATCCTTTGATTTCTTTTACTCTTTTTACTGCTTTTTCGTAAGCAATACTTTCTGTTTCTTGTGTGGTATAAGCTGTCATTGTCTGAGATTTTTGTTCTATTAATATTGGTATTTTTACTTTAAATGTTTGTTCTGTTTTTTCTATAAATACATTGTCTTTTGTAAGAAGTGCATATCTCTGAACGATATTTGCCAAACCGATTCCTGCACTTTCTTTGAGTTGTTCTCTTACTTGAAGATTATTTTCGATGGAGAGAAATTTTCCTTCTGTGAAGATTCTGATATTCAATGGCTTTGATGAGGTTGCAAAATTATGTTTGATGCAATTTTCTAACAATAATTGTAATGAAAGCGGAACCACGAATTTTTGTAAATCATCAGGATTAATATCAAAAGTGAAATTCACGCTGTCTTCAAATCTTGTTTTCAGAAGGTTGCAGTAGATTTTAGCAAATTCTATTTCATCTTCCACTTTTACAATTTCTTTATCCTTTTGCTCCAAAACGTAACGATAAATCTTTGACATCGATGTTGTGAATTTCTGTGCCTGTTCAGGATTTTCATCAATCAAAGCCGTAAGAACATTCAAAGAGTTGAAAAGAAAATGCGGGTCCAATTGATTCTTCAACGATTCGAATTGTGCGTTGGCAGATTTTGCGATTAACTTCTGTTCTACAACTTCTTGTTTAGTATTTTTTTTCAGCTCCTCCATAAAACCCTTAGCGTGAAGGAAAGCCGAAATCATCAATGCAAAATTTATCATAAACCAATTGACAAAATTGTACTTCCCAGAAAAAAACACTTCTGGAGTAGCCACTTTCTGGATGATGACATAGTTGATATAATTGCAAGCATAAACAACTATAAAATTGACAATAACAGTCGCTACGATTCCTAAAATTGTTCTAAGCCTGGTCTGGTCTGTCCACGAAAGTTTTTTATTAAGAAAATCATTCAAAAAACCATTACTCAAGCCCAATCCGAAAGCATACATTGCTGAAATAAGCAAGTTGTAGCCAAAGCTCTCTAAAGTTTTTTCATTTGAGAAAAACGTGAAGAAAAAAATGGACGAGCCTAGTGTAATCCAAGTTAGCGTTATTAATGGTTTTTTATTCATATTCTAATTTCTTGGTTCAAAATTATGACAGAAAGAAAAGTTAAGCAATTATAAGTGACCGAACTGTTAAAAAATCCGACTGAACTGTAAAAAGTGTCATTCAGAATCTTAAATTTTTGATAAGATTGATACTGACACACAAAAAAGGAACATCTTTTGCTTGACAAAAAAGCAAAACTTAATATATATGAACAGGAACCTAGAAATAATATTTGCCGGAATCTTCGGAACCACTGCTGTTCTGAGTGCCATTCTGGTAAGGAAATATTTGAAAAACAAAGTCTACAACAGCGACTATTCTGACCACCATTTATTATTCGGAAATTCTAAAAAAAGACATTATGCTTCTCCGAATGACGGCGTAGAATTAGACGCATTCTTATAACACACACTATTTTAATTATACAAATTTCCGGTTCTCACGAGCCGGATTTTTTTGTGGAAAACTTTCCAAAATTTTAAGATATTTTTCATTTTCCAAGTGATAATTTTGAACTCATTCTCTCGCTGATTTTGCAGATTACGCAAATTATTTCTCATTGTAAATCTGCTAAAATCAATTAAATCTGCGAGAAAATTAAATTCCAATGTCAGATTTAATTCCAAAAGGTCAGGGTGCGCAACGCAATGTCATCAACCGATTCGACAGATATACTTTCGAGCCGGAAGACTATGAATTGGACAAAATCAAGACTCAGGTTACGGAAGTTTTTCCGAAGACAATTATCAATGTTGTGAAAAGTCCTGACTTGCCAATGGATTATTCTATGAATCCGTATCAAGGTTGCGAACACGGTTGTTCCTATTGTTTTGCGCGACCAACTCACGAATTTTGGGGTTACAGCGCCGGAGTTGATTTCGAAAGAAAATTAATGGTTAAGAAAAATGCGCCGGAACTTCTGGAAAAAACATTTCAAAAGAAATCTTACATTCCAAAACCGATTATGCTTTCCGGAAATACAGATTGCTATCAACCCATTGAAAGACAATTTGAAATCACAAAAAAATTGCTTCAGGTTTGTTTGGATTACAGACATCCGGTTTCCATTATTACAAAAAACGCTTTGATTCTGAGAGATTTGGGTATTCTTGAAAAAATGGCAGAGAAAAATCTGATTTCGGTTTCGATGAGCATTCCGACGCTTAATGAAGATTTGAGAAGAGTAATGGAACCAAGAACATCAACCGCAAAAAACAAATTGAAAGCAATTGAAGTTTTATCTGAGAAAAATATTCCTGTGAATGTGATGATTGCGCCTGTCATTCCGGCTTTGACAAGTGACGAAAGTTTATCCATTATGAAATCTGTTTCCGAAGCCGGTGCAAGAAGTTGCGGTTATACTTTGGTCAGACTGAATGATACTGTTGAACCGGTTTTTGTTCAATGGCTGGAAGCACATTTCCCCGATAGAAAAGATAAAGTTTTGAATCTCATTCGCTCAATGAGAGGCGGAAATCTCGGCGAAAAACGATTTTATGAAAGATACAAAGGCGAAGGAAATATTGCAGAAATGATTCATAAAACCTTTGAAATTGGTAAGAAGAAATTTTTTAATAACAGAGAAAGAGCCATTCTCACAACCGAACATTTTACAGGAAGCAGAACGCAACAATTGCGATTGTTTTAAAAATATATTTCTCGCAGATTTAACAGATTCAGCAGATAAAAAAATTTGCTTAATCTGTCAGATTTGCGAGAAAGTTCTATTTAGCTTCAAATGGTTTTGATTAAATTTGCAAACTGATTTATTTCTCAGTAATTTTCCCAAATGAAGCAATATTCCGCAAAACGCAGCATCCAGATTCTCGCTCATATTCTTGAACAATACGGCATCGATAAAATCATTATTTCTCCAGGTTCTAGAAACGCACCTTTGGCGATTCATTTTTCTGAGATTGACGCGTTCCAATGTTACAGTATTGTGGACGAAAGAGCGGCGGCGTTTGTAGGTTTGGGAATTTCAAAATCGATTAAAAAACCCGTTGCAATTACTTGTACAAGCGGTTCTGCAGCAACCAATTATTATCCGGCTGTTGTGGAGGCATTTTATCAAAATGTCCCGCTTTTGGTTTTAACAGCAGACAGACCTGCAGATTTTGTGGATATTTTTGACGGGCAGACGATTCGACAAAAGAATATTTTCCAGCAACATTCTTACGGCGATTTTGAATTGTTGGAAGATGAAAAAGACGGCGCTGACGATTATAATTTCGAAACAATTAAAAAAGCGGTTGAATTGTGCATCGAAAAAAGTGGACCTGTTCATATCAATATTCCTTTGGCTGAACCTCTTTATAATCTTTTGGATGAGCTTCCCGTGATGCCTGCTGTTGAGAAAACGATTCAGAAAAAAAATTATGAACTTCCTTCCAATCTGGTTGCAGACTGGCATACTTCCAAAAGAATTATGATTCTGACAGGAACGCTTGCGCCTAATCCAGAATTAGAAGCACAGCTTTCACAATTGGTTAAAAATCACACTGTTGTTGTTTTAACGGAAATGAATTCTAATCTTCAGCACGACAAATTTTTCGCTCATATCGACCGATACATCACTGATTTTTTCGAGGAAGATTATCATACTTACGCACCAGATTTGTTAATTACAATTGGGCAGAATGTGGTTTCCAAAAGAGTAAAACAATTCCTGAGAAAAGCAAAACCAAAGCAGCATTGGCACATCGATGAATATTGGCAACCTGATACTTATTACGCCTTAACTCAAAAGATTGAAACTAAGCCGGAGATTTTCTTTTCCAAATTATTGAAATCCATCAATCTGGAACCAAGAGCTTATTTCAATCTTTGGGATGTTCTGAAGGATAAAAAAGATGCGAAACACGAGGAATATCTCAACAAAGCACCTTTTTCGGATTTCTATCTTTTCAATCAATTATCGAATAATATTCCCGAAAATTATAGAGTTCATTTCTCTAATTCTTCGGCAATCCGATACGCACAATTATTTGAATATCAGAAATATGATGTGTATTGCAATCGTGGAACCAGCGGAATCGACGGCTGTACTTCTACGGCAATGGGATTTGCAATGATGGAAGATGAACCAACAATTTTGATTACCGGCGATTTGTCATTTTTCTATGATATCAATGGACTTTGGAATCAGTACATTCCGCCTTACACGAGAATTGTGATTTTCAATAATGGCGAGGGAAATATTTTCAAAATCATTCCTGGACCTAGTGGAACTAATGCTTTGGACGAATTCATTGCAACCCAACATCACAGAAACGCTGAATTATTGGCAAAGAATTTTGGATTTGAATATACACGAGTTGAAGACGAAATCTCTCTTGATCGCGTTTTACCAAATTATTTTAAGCCGGATTCTAAACCGAAAATATTGGAAGTAATGACTTCTGAATGTAATAATGCGGATATTTTGAAGCAGTATTTTGAAGCTTTGAAGTAACCATTCTCAAGACATAATATTGTCATTCCGTAGGAATCTCAACCTCAACAGCCAAGATTCCTACGGAATGACAAACTTTGCTTTCAATTTTTTCTAATCTTAAAACTCCAAATCCGATTCTTCTTTCGGAAGATTAATAATTGTGTCAATCGGATAAATGAACATATCATCGAAATCATTCAAAGCATTGATGAGCTGAAAATGTGTGAATTCTTTGATATTGTCTAGAGTGATTTCGGTTTCTTTGATTTCCTTTGACTGTAAAAGATTCTGTCTCATTACACCATTCAGAAGATAGCTTTTCGGTGTAAACCAAGTTTTGTCTTTTAAAAACAAAAGATTGGAGTAGGAAGTGTCTGTAATCTGATTATTTTTCACAATAATGACTTCGTCAGCGTGACTTTTATCTTTCAATTTTTGTAATTGAGTTCTGTCAGCAGACTTAAAGCTATAATCGATTTCATTATCAATAACCAATTCAAAATCATCTAATTCTGAAATCGCATAAGGAATAATTTGTGTTTTAAAATTGTTTTCTAAATCATATTCGATTCTGAATTTGTAAAGTCCGTCTTCATCGTGTTTCAGATTGAGGAATAAACTGTAAATATCGATTTGACATACTTTTCCAAAATTCGAAAAAGTGTCGTTCATTCTTTTCTGATGAAGTTCTTTCAAGAAAATTTTTTGGTCTTCAACTTTGATGCTTTCAATAAATCGGGACATAGATCTTGTTTTTCATTTCTTCGTATTCGCTGACAAGGTCACTTTGATGGGTAATTCCACCTCCGCTTTTGAAAAACAGTTTCTCTTTCTCTTTTTCAATAAAACGTATCATCACGCAGGAATCTAGATTTTTGCCGTCAAAATAACCTGCAATTCCTGTATAAAATCCTCTTTCATATTGCTCGGCTTCCAAAATGATTTCCAAAGTTTTGGGTTTCGGAGCGCCTAAAATAGAACCAGCTGGCAATAACCTTTGAAGTATGGTTCCAATTTTATTTTGATATTCTGGTTTGATTTCGCCCTCGATTTCGGAACTCATTGCCAAGAGATTTTTTTGTTTGGTTTTGATGTAATCGATTCGTTGAAATTCTTTAACCTGAACGTTATCCGCAACCATACTCAAATCATTCCTCAACAAATCCACAACTGTATAATGTTCCGCTTTTTCTTTCGGGTCGTTTTTGAGAATATTTTCTGCATTTTCTATTTCTGCATCGATTGTTCCTTTCATCGGATGTGTAAAAATCTTATTATCAATAATTTCCACAAAAGTTTCCGGTGAGAAAAATACGAATTCATCTTTAAACAGAACTTTATATTTTGCCTTTGAAAATTTGAAAATATCTTCTAAACTTAAACTGGTTTCAATTTCAGTTTTAGTCGTGTAATTTGTCAGATAAGAATTTCCTTTTCTGAGATTTTTCTGAACGATTTCGAATCCTTTTTGATAATCTTCCAAAGTTTCCGGAAATGATTTCCATTCAAAATTGGGAATATCTACGTGTTGATGATTAACGCTTGTAACATTCGGAAAATCAAATAATAAACCACTATTTTCAATTTCGTTTTTAGTGAAAATTCTAACCTCATCCATCAAAAAATTAATCAAGAAAAAAAATGGTTCTTTTTTCTCAGACAAGTCGTCCATCTTCTGAAACTGCGGATTCTCAAACATAAAAACAAAAATAGAAAAAAGATGATAGAGAAAAGATAAAAGACTTAAAATGTGGTTTATCAATTCCAATCCTTTATTTTTGCAAAAAAGTTTGAGAAATGACGACGCAAAAACCAGAAATCGGAAAAATATTAACGGAAGCTTACCAATATTGGATGAGAACACTGCCATTTCAGTTTTTGTTCAGTGCAGTTTACTTCGCCATTTTTATGTTTTCGGCGATGTATGCTTTCCGATATTATGGGCTTTTTGAAGAAGTTCAGAAATTTCAAAATTTGTTTTACACAGACACTCAAGCATTTTTGAAAAAATATGAAGTGCTGATGCAGACACAAAACGCGATTTCTTTTGCAATGGTCGTTTTGGTTATTAAGGCCGTTATTTTCCCTTTGAATATTGGATTCTTTAAAATCTACAGAAAATTAGACTTAGGAGAAACTCCAGAAATCAGTGACCTTTTTGTAGGATTCCGAGGACATTATTTTTTCCTTTTCGCCATTTATTCTTTGTTTTGGAGTGTTATCAATACTTATTTGTCTGTTTTTACATTGATTTGGATTCCAATGATGTTACTTATTCCTGCTTTGATTTTCTTTAGAAATAGTAATTTCTTTGAAGCGTTTAAGATTAATATTCAGACTTTTCAGAAAAATATCATTTTGATTTTGATAGCGAGTTTTGTTTCCATTCTTTTTTCATATTCCGGAATTTTGGCTTTTGGTTTTGGTTTATTTTTGACATTTCCGTTTTGGAATGCGATGATTTACGTTCTATACAAGCACTTAATTGCTGATTTTCAGGAATAATTCTTGCTGACTTAATTTGATTCAAGAATTTTTTATGTAGATTTGATAATAAACTTCAAACTCAAACTACAATGGAAAATTTCAAAGATTTTGATTCTCAAGCAACAACCCCAGAAAGAGAAGCGGGCTCTATTATTTCTCACGCTTTAGAGATTTTTAAGAATACATTTTTATATTGCTTTTTGGCGGTTGTCATCTATTTCTTACTTAGTTTTATCATCCAGATGGTAACTGGTTTTGATTCTCAACTTTTGGTTGAAGAAATGACTAGTGGCGGAAACGTAGATTATAAAGACATCATTGCGGCTCCTGGCTTTGCGGCTTATAGCGGTGCAAGTTTTCTTGTTACGCTTCTTCTTACGCCAGTTTTGGTAAGTTTGATTTATGTGGCTAATAAGTCCAATTTCAAACAACCAATTGTTGTTTCCGATATCTTTTTTGCTTACAGACAGAACTTTATTAATATTTTCATTTATGCATTAATTACTCAGATTGCACTGACAATTCTACTTTTTATGTGCATATTGCCTGCTGTCTTCGTAATGCCGTTCTTTTTCCTTGGTTATCCTATCTTGATTTTTGAAAAAGCAAGCGCTTTTGATGCGTTGAAGAAATCTTTTGACATCGTACAAAATAATTATGGCACGATTTTACTTACCGGATTGTTAGCTGGTCTTATCAGTATTGCAGGTGTGGTACTATGTTGCGTTGGTATTTATCTTACAATTCCATTCGCTTACATTGCGATGTACTCTACTTATTGTGCATACTGTGGGACACCAAGGCAATTAAATCCATAAAAAATATAATAAACTATGTCAGATTCCGGTAAACCAATTGACTCTGTTGTTATCAAACAGGTTGCATTAATTCTTCTTATTTGTGTTTTAGTTGGGTTAATTTGCTGGAATCTGGCATTATTTATTCCTTCATTTCTAGGAGCAGTTACGCTTTACATCATTTGTAGAAAATTCAATTTCTATTTGATTGAAGAAAAAAACTGGAAACCTTGGCTTGCATCAACAGTTCTGATGTTAGCATCACTTGTGATTCTGATTTTACCCGTTTATTTCACCGTTGACCAATTGGTTTCCAAAATGGGAAATGCGCAGGTTTATATGCAGAAATTCAATGTGTTTTTGGAGAAGATTCATCAGTTTGTTTATCAGAAAGTTGGATTTGATATTCTTAGCAAAGAGAATATTACTAAAGTTACCAATTTTGCCGGAACGTTTTCCACAAAAGCTTTGAGTACAACTTTTAATACATTTACAGTTGTTGTTTCGATGTATTTTATCTTGTATTTTATGTTTGTAAAAGCAAGACTTTTTGAAAGAATTGTTGCACGAGCAATGCCTTTCAAAAGAACCAATACTCAGATGTTGGGAGATAAATTCGTGAAACTTGTAATGGCAAATGCCATCGGAATTCCTGTGGTTGCGCTTGGACAAGGTATTGTAGCTTTGATTGGTTATTATATTTTTGGTGCGCCGAGTCCGATGCTTTTATTTGCATTAACGGCTCTTGCATCTATGTTGCCGGTTGTCGGTGCAGCGATTGTTTATCTTCCTGTAGGGATTTTTATGATTGCTGAAGGACAAACAGGTCCGGGCGTTGGAATTTTAATCTATGGTCTCGTGGTAGTCGGTTTGACCGATAATCTTCTGCGATTTACATTATTGAAGAAATTAGAAGACATCCATCCCTTAATCACCGTTTTCGGAATTATTATGGGTATGAATATTTTCGGATTTATGGGACTGATATTTGGTCCGATTCTAATGTCCATCACTGTTTTATTAATCCAAGTTTACAGAGACGAATTTTCGGATGATGAAACACCACAATTGGAACTTCCGAATCAGGAAATTGAAATTGAAAACAAAAACAATTTAATTATATAAAATGGAGGGAATCAATCCTCAAATTCTGAAAGAAATCTGCGAAGTTAGAATGCCTTTTGGAAAATACAAAGAAACAATTCTCGCAGATTTGCCCATTTCCTACCTCGAATGGTTTATGAGAAACGGCGGATTTCCACAAGGAAAACTCGGGATGCAGTTGGCAACTATCTACGAAATCAAACTAAATGGATTAATGGATTTGTTAAAACCACTCAGACGTTAATTTTTTCGGTAAATTTGTACGCATAAAGTTATATGAAGAAAAAGATAAACGCCGTAAGAAGGTCTGTTATGAAAAGTCTTACCAAGAATATTGGTAAGTCGCACGCTGAGGGAAAACTTAATAAAGATTTTAAAGTAAAAAGAGTTCTAATTTCCAGACCCAATCACAGGCTTGGAAATCTTCTTTTATTAACGCCATTAGTTCAGGAGATTGAAAATACTTTTCCAGATGCCAAAATCGATTTGTTCGTAAAAGGTGGAGTGACTCCAATTATTTTTAAGAATTATACTCGTGTTGACAAGATTTTTCAGCTTCCGAAAAAACCTTTCAGTAATTTGTTTCAATACATAAAAGGTTGGTTTTCTTTGAAATCGAATAAGTACGATTTAGCAATTAATGCAACTCAAGGTTCTTCTTCCGGAAGATTATCGATATCATTAGCAAATGCTGATTACAAATTTTTTGGAGAAGAAGTTGAAAATATTAAAACACAACATTCTGATTACAATCACATTGCAAAAAATACGATTTACAATCTTAGACATTATCTCACTCAAATAGGTCTTGATGAAAATAAATCTGAAGTTCCTTTTTTGAATTTAAAATTGGACCAATCAGAAATTGAAGATGGAAAGAAAAAACTACACGACATTGTAAAAAATGACAAAAAAACCATTTGCCTTTTCACGAATGCAACGGGAGATAAATGTTATTCTGAAGATTGGTGGACGGCTTTTTATGACAAATTGGAAACAACTTTTCCAGATTACAATATCATCGAACTTTTACCGGTAGAAAACATCTCAAAACTCAATTTCAAGATTCCGAATTTTTATAGCAAAGACGTCCGTGAAATGTGCGGTTTCATCGCTAATTGTGCAGTTTTTATTGCCGCTGATAATGGTGTAATGCATTTGGCGAGTGCTTCCGGAGTTCCAACGATTGGACTATTTTCTGTGACGGACGAAAATATGTACAAACCTTATAATCACAAAAGTTTATCTGTAAACACAAACAATGTGGATAATGATAAAGTAATGGAGCTGATTAAAACGTCTTTAAACTAATAACCTAAAAACAAGAAGACAATGAACTGGGTATTTTCCGAAGGTTTTTCTCAATATAAAAATGAAGTTGCTAATATTATTAAAAACTTCAAAACAGGCGGTACTCCAATTGGTCCTGGCGCGAGAAATATTGTGAAGGTTTTTGATATTGATGGTAAGAAATATAATTTTAAATCCTTCAAACAACATAATTTCATCAACAGACACGTCTACAAATTTTACAGAAAATCCAAAGCCAGACGCTCTTTTGAATACGCAAACATTTTGCTTAGTAAGAAATTCTACACGCCCAATCCCATTGCTTACATCGAATTCTTTGATTTTTGGGGTTTAACTTCAAGTTATTATATGAGTGAGCAATTGGATAATTGTTTTCCATTGACTGATGCACTACACAATATTAATCATCCTGAAAGAGAAAAAATCTTCCGAGGATATGCCAATTTGATGTTCAACTTGCACGAAAGTGGAATCGAATTTATAGATAATGCTTCTGGAAATTTCTTGTTGAAGAAAGAAGACGAAACATACAATTTCTATTTGGTTGACCTCAACAGAATGAATTTCCATTCAGATTTTCCGACTGATAAAAGGCTCAGAAATTTTGCCAGATTAACGGATAATCTGGACACAATGAAAATCATCAGTGATGAATATTCTAAACTATCTGGAGTTCCTGTAGAATATTGTCTTCAAAAAATCAATGAAGCTTCTGAAAAGATGGTTAGAAAACGTAAAATCAAGAAGATTTTGAAGTTCTACAAATACTTTCTGAAAAAATAGTTTAAGCTTTTAAAGCCGCTATCTCATCTCTCAATTTTGCCGCTTTTATAAAATCGAGATTTTTAGCCGCTGCTTCCATTTCTTTTTGTTTGGCTTCCACGATTTTTTCTATGTCTTCGCTTCCGTAACTTGCTTTGGTTTCTGCAACTTCCTGTAGAATTTGTTTTTGAGTGTATTTTTCGTCTGGGAAATCTTTGCTTCTTCCAACCAGATTTTCACTGATTTTTTTATTTAAAGCTTGAGGGACTTTTCCGTTGTCTGTATTATATTTAATTTGTTTTTCACGACGATAATTAGTTTCATCAATCGTTGCCTGCATAGATTTCGTCATTTTATCAGCATACATTATTGCTCGCCCATTTAGGTTTCTCGCAGCTCTACCAACGGTTTGAATCATCGAACGACGGGAACGAAGCATTCCTTCTTTATCTGCATCTAAAATCGCGACTAGAGAAACTTCAGGCAAATCAAGACCTTCTCTCAAAAGATTGACACCAACCAAAACATCAAATAATCCTAAACGCAAATCCTGCATAATCTGAATTCTTTCCAAAGTCTCAACATCAGAATGGATATAACGAGTTCGAATTCCAACTTTCGTGAAATATTTGGTCAGTTCTTCTGCCATTTTCTTTGTTAAAGTTGTAACTAGAATTCTTTCGTCAAGCTCTACTCTTTTATGGATTTCTTCAATCAAATCATCAATCTGATTCATTGTTGTACGAACTTCGATAATTGGGTCAAGTAATCCTGTTGGACGAATAATTTGTTCAATATAAGTTCCTCCAGATTTTTCCAATTCGTAATCTGCAGGCGTTGCTGAAACATAAATCACCTGATTCTGCATATCCTCGAATTCATTGAATTTCAAAGGTCTGTTATCCATCGCAGCAGGCAAACGGAATCCGTGTTCTACCAAAACTTCTTTTCGGCTTCTGTCTCCTCCGTACATTGCGTGAACTTGCGGAACGGTTACGTGACTTTCATCAATCACCATCAAGAAATCTTTTGGAAAATAATCTAAAAGACAGAACGGTCTTGAGCCAGGAATTCTTCCGTCCATATATCGAGAATAATTCTCAATTCCTGAACAATAGCCAAGTTCGCGAATCATTTCCAAATCCAACTCTGTTCTTTCTTCTAATCTTTTGGCTTCCAATGGTTTTTCGATTTCTCGGAAGAAATCAACCTGTTTTACCATATCATCCTGAATCTGTTTGATTGCGCTTTGCATCGTTTCAGGTGTTGTGACAAAAAGATTGGCTGGATAAATATTAATCAAATCAAAATTCGAAATGACATTTCCAGAAACAGGGTCAAAACTTTGAATTTTCTCAACATCATCTCCAAAAAACTGAATCCTAATCGCTGTATCAGCATAAGCCGGATAAATATCAATCACATCTCCTTTCACACGGAACGTTCCTCTTTGAAACTCATTCAAAGCTCGGGAATATAATGCACTAACTAATTGATGAAGTAATTTAGTTCGGGATAATTTTTCGTTTTTTTCAATCGTAATCAATGATTTATGAAATTCCGAAGGATTTCCAACACCATAGATACACGAAACTGAAGCAACAATCAAAACATCTCGTCGTCCGGAAAGTAAACTTGCAATCGCAGAAAGTCTGAGTTTTTCAACCTCTTCATTGATACTCAAATCTTTTTCGATGTAAGTATTCGTAGAAGCGATGAAAGCTTCCGGCTGATAATAGTCGTAGTAACTCACAAAATATTCAACCGCATTTTCCGGGAAAAACTCTTTGAATTCCATAAAAAGCTGAGCCGCCAAAGTCTTGTTATGCGCCATAACAATCGTTGGTCTCTGCACACTTTCTACGACATTGGCAACGGTAAACGTTTTTCCGGAACCAGTAACTCCGAGAAGCGTCTGATATTTTTCACCGATATTGATTCCTTCAACCAATTTTTCAATGGCTGTAGGCTGGTCTCCAGTAGGTTGATATTCTGATTGAAGTTTGAATTGCATTGAACAAATTTACGAAATAAAAAAACGTTTCGGAATGCGAAACGTTTGATGTTGATGATAAAAATATTCTATTGAAAATTCATTGTTATCGGAAATTTAAAAACTGTTGCAGATTCTTTTCCGTCTTCAGTTGCTGGTTTCCAAACTTTATCGGCAGTAGAAAGTTTCATACTTCTGACAGCTTCATCATTGAAAGCTTGGTTAGGTCCTTCCGCTCTTATATCAGTTGTTTTACCGTTTTCATCAATTGAAATATAAAGCTGAGTTTTCAGAGTTTCTTTTCCCTTAAATGTTGAAGAATCAAAATTATTAGCCAAACTCCTTCTCAATTCATTCAAGCCTTCCGGAAATTCTGCTGGTTTTACATTAATTGCTGGAGGCGGTGGTGGAGGCGGAATTGGTAATTCGTTGTCTTTAAGTTTTTTGATTTTTGTCATTTTATTAGCTGGAATTGTATCCATAACAACTTTTTCAGCAACAGTTTCTGCTCTTGGTTGTCTTTCATTTTTCAGTTCATTATTATACATCTCCATCAGTTTTCTATCAGTTTCTGTATAATCTTTTTCCTCAATAGGAATAGCTATAGCTCCTTTTTCTTTGTTGTTCTGAGCATAAACTTTTTGAACAAACAGAATACTCAATCCGGCAAAAGCAGAAACAGCAAATAGCTTTTTAGTTTTTTCGAATTTTGACTTTTTTGTGGTCATCATAATAAATCGTTTTTTGGTGTTATTGTAATTGAATTGGTGTGTCAGTTTTAGATTCTGAGTTTGGAGAATCTCGGAAAGAATCAATTGTTGATAATCTTTCACATTATTTTGTTGCTGAATAATACTTTCGTCCGCCAAAAATTCGTGGTTATCTGTCATCGCTTTTTTATAAAAATATAATGCAGGATTGAACCAAGAAATAACATTCAAAATCTCTAAAAACAAAATATCCAAAGAATGTTTCTGAACAATATGTGTTTTCTCGTGAAGGAAAATACGGTTGTCAATCTGTTGATTTTCGAAGTAACTTTTATTCAGATAGATTTTATTCCAAAAACTGAATGGTGGCAGATTTTTTTCTACTAACTTCACTTTCTGATTTTGATAATTAATATCAGTCCCTTTCAGACTAATGATTTTTTTAATTGAAATTATCGCTTTGCTAATCAATAAAATAGAAACAAATCCAAAAATTAAAAAAATAAAATTCATCCAATCAAATTGTGACGTTTGATTTGCATTCTGAATCAATTGCTGTGTTGGAATTTCGTCAAAAATCAATTGCTTTTTTTGCTCCGAAACTGCCGGAAGATTGATTTTCACAAACGGAATTGCATACGAAAAAACCAAAGCCAACAAAAGATAAAACCTGTTGAAACGAAACATCTTTTCCCGTTGCAAAAACAGATAATAAATCCCTATCAATATTGATGAACAAAGGATTATTTTAAAAATAAGAATCAGCATTTTAATCTTTTATTTCTTTGTCGATAATGTCTCGAAGTTCTTTCAATTGTTTCTGAGACAATTTTGCATTCGAAGTGAAAAATGATGCAAACTGACTCACAGAATTATTAAAAAAACGGTCAATCATAGAAGTCATTTCGCCTTGGAAATAATCTTCTTTCTTCACTTTTGGAAAATATTCTCTCGAGTTTCCATAAAGCTTGTATCCTACCAAATCCTTGTTCTGCATTCTTTTCAATAGTGTTGCAATGGTTGTTGACGCAGGTTTTGGCTCTGTATATTCTTCCAAAATATCTTTCATAAAAACCTTTTCTTTTTTCCAAAGGATTTCCATTAAGATGATTTCGGTTTCTGTTAATTTTTGTTCGTTCATTTCTACAATATTATATTTTGTTCTACAAATGTAGAATTAAAATTTGAATGAGCAAATATTTTAATAAAAAAAAGGATTCAATTGTTTGAATCCTTTAAAAAAGTAGTTAGTTATAGTTATTAAAATTTAAAATTCACTCTTGTGAAAATCTGTCTTCCGGAGAAGCCCATCTGAACAGGATCAAATATTCCACCTGATTCTGTATTTCCGTCTGATACAGCAGAATATTGCATTGTAGGATACCGGTTGAAAACGTTTTTACCACCAATGGTCCAAGATAAGCTCTTTGTAAAATCATAACCTACGGAAAAATCTGTTGTAACCCTTGGTGTATAAGTTTGAAAATCGTCCGGACCATTATAGCCTACCAAAGTCACTTTGTCAAATCTTACTAACTGCAGATTCGCATTAAACTTTTGGATTTTATAATTAAGATTCAAATTGATTTTGGTCTTCGGAGCAGAAGCTAATATGAAAGCTCTTTCTCTTGCGCTAAGAAAAACATCTTCTTTTCCAGCTAATTGCGGAGGTGTATGAACATCGGTAATTTCCATTTCGTTGTAATTTCCAGCCAATGTCGTGGATAATTTCCCAGGACCTAGATCTGTAGTATAAGTTAGAATTACATCCACACCCTTGGACTTTGTGTCCACAGCATTACTGAAAAACTGTGCCTGATCAACTTTTAATTCCGCTAAAGTGCCACCAATGACATCATCCGTTTGGTCAAATGTTCCTGTCAAAACAATTCTGTCTTTAACTTTGATATAATAACCATCAACCGTTGCTGTGAATTTTCCAGTATTGAAAGTAAATCCGGCACTTCCATTAAGAGAAGTCTCTTGTTTTAATTTTGGAATGAATGCTTTTTGCGCGAGCTCACTGTCATTGGAAGCGAGCTGAATTGTAACCAGATTACCTCCCTGAAAGTTGGTAAACTGCAGACTATAATATTTCTGAACCAAAGAAGGCGCACGGAATCCAGTAGAAACCGATCCTCTGAAGGCGAATTGTGGTGTAATTGCATATCTTGTAGCAAATTTTCCATTGATGGTACTTCCAAAGTCGCTGTAATTTTCAAATCTTCCTGCAGCGCTTACCATCCAGTTTTTTGTGATATCAAGCTCTGTATCTATATAAGCAGCAAAGTTGTTTCTACTCTTTCCAACTGATTGAGAATATCCTGGAAATCCTTGTGATCCTCCAGGTCTTATATCTCCAGTTAATGGATTTGTTACAAGTAATTCTATTGGCGTGTCTGCTGTTGCAACATTTCCATTGATATCATAAGTCGCATAAGAATTCTCACTTCCTTTTATAATATTGAATTTCTCGTATCGGAATTCCGTTCCCATTGCAAGATTAAAACCTTCCAGAAAAGCGAATGCTTTGGTTGTGCTGAGCCCTGTTACATTTTGTGAAAGTGAATGTCCTCCGGCATCAAAACTCGTTGGCGAATTAACGTCCAAAGTTGCATTAACTGTATTATCAATCTGATAAATGAATCTATTACTGCCAAAAGCATTATAGAAATCAAAATCCCAATCTCCCAACTTGAACTTCAAACCGTTATCAAATGTGAAATCCGAAATTTTTGTGTTCTGAACAGGGTTGAAACCATCAGGATATATTTCAGGAATGTTTCCATCTGCATCCGCTGATCTTGTCCATGCATAAGCTTTGGTATTACGGTAAGAAAAACCGGGTTGAGAATAGAGCGTTAATCCTTCTGTTATTGGAACTTCAATATTACCAAAGAAATAAACGTTATTCGATTTTGCATCTCCGAAACGCTGTCTTGGTGCGTCGTATTTCTCCGGATTCGCATTTCGGATTGCATAATCTTTATTAATTAATTCTAAAGTAAAGTTTCCAAAACCACCTTTGGTTCCGATTTTTGTTCCGAGATTCCCACTGAAATCAAAAGTGTTGCCGTCTAGCTTTTTATCTGAAACTACATCATTATTTCCAGGACTTTTAAAAAGATTAGCGCCATAGAAAGCACTGCCTTCAAATCCATGATTTCTGTCATTCAGAACCACATTGATCACGCCGGCAATAGCATCAGAGCCATATTGTGCAGAAGCACCGTCTCTAAGAATTTCTACTCTTTTTATAGCAGCAACGGGAATGGTGTTCAAATCCGAACCACTATTTCCCCGACCTCTCGTTCCAAAGATATTGACCAATGAGGATTGATGATACCTTTTTCCATTCAATAAAAGTAAAGTTTGATCTGGTCCCAAACCACGTAAAGTTGCGGGATCAACAGCATCTGCACCATCTGACCCAGATTGTTTATTTGAGTTGAAGGATGGTGCTGCAAATTGCAACAGCTGATTCACATCTACTTGTCCGGTCGATTGGCTTATCTGTTTTACATCTATTACATCCACAGGAACTGCGGTGTTTGTAACGGTTCTTTTTTTATTTCGAGTTCCAATGATAGTAACTTCATCGACCGCCGTTTCTCCCGAAAGACTATCTTTTGTCTGAGCAAGATAAAGTGAACTTGCACCCAAAAAGAAGATAACACTTATTTTTCTGATTTTCATATTAATTTGTAATTTGTAATCAAAAATATAATTTTAAAGTTAATTTATTGTAAAAAACAACAGCACTTTGTAAAATAAATAACAAATAACACAATTTGACCCATTTAAAAGAGAGGTGCATTTAACATAAAATAAATTTTCTTTTTTTGATTAAGGATTTTAGTGGCATTATTTTTCCATTCGTTAGAAAAAATATCTGTTATGCTGAAGTCCATCATTCTTACAATACTCTGTTTTTCAACGATTTTGATTTCTTGTCAGGAAAAAGAATCTATCAAAAATCTTCCTCCGGTAGAAAAAGAGAAACCAAATTCGAACAACAAACCAGCTTTTGAAGGACAAACGAGAGTAATGGGTTACAAAACGCAGACAGAATATCAGGTTGATGTCATCAATACAAAACTTGGCAGACCTTGGGGAATTGCACAATTGCCAAATCAAAACTTCCTGATTACGGAGAAAACAGGATTTATCAATCTTGTGTCTCCCGACGGAAAATATGTAACAAAAATAACCGGACTTCCGAAAGTTGACAGCCGCGGACAAGGCGGACTTCTCGATATTGTGATTGACCCAGATTTTGAAAATAATCAAACGATTTATTGGACGTTTTCTGAACCTTATGAAAAAGGAAATTTGACTTCCGTTGCAAAGGGTATTCTTTCGACAAACAAAGTGGAAAACGTCAAAATCATTTTTCGGGCAACACCTTCTTATGATGGAAGATTGCATTATGGAAGTCGATTGGCGTTTGACAATTCCGGAAATCTTTTTGTAAGTACAGGTGAAAGGTCTGATTTGGAAACACGTCCGTTGGCTCAGGATTTAAAAGCATATTTGGGGAAAATTATTAAAATCGATAAAAACGGAAGACCAGCTGCAGGAAATCCATTTATTGGAAGTAACAAAGCTCAGCCAGAAATCTATTCTTACGGTCACAGAAATCCACAGGGAATTGCAATCCATCCAGAAACCGGCGAACTTTGGGAAACCGAAATGGGACCAAGAGGCGGCGATGAAATTAACCTCATAAAAGCAGGAAAAAACTATGGCTGGCCAACAATTACTTACGGAATTGAATATTCTGGACAGAAAATCAATAATGGATTGACGAAAAAAGATGATTTGGAACAGCCGGTTTATTATTGGGATCCGGTGATTTCTCCAAGTGGAATTACATTTTATACGGGAAACATTGTTGAGTGGAAAAACAATCTTTTCATTGCTTGTCTCAGTGGCGAAAAAATCAATAGAATTATTCTTGAAAATAATAAAGTTGTCGGAGAAGAACGCCTTTTAGAAGACCAAAACGAGAGATTTCGTGATGTTTTTGATGGGAAAGACGGGAATCTTTATGCAATTACTGACAGTGGAAAATTGTATCGGATTTCTAAGAAATAAAATTTTTAATAATATCTAAAACTTATTGGTACATTAAAACTACTTTCAAATGGAACACCATTTTTTGTTGCCGGTTTCCATTTATTTAACTTTTTAAAATCCAAAAGCAAATCATCAATTGTTCTGAATGGAATATTGGAAGAGAATTTTACATCCTTCATAAGTCCTTCTTTAGAAACTTTAAAACTTAAATTAACGGTTTCTCCATTCAAATTAATTTGATATTTAGACATTGTATTTTGTACAATTCTTTCCATATCTCTAAAAAATCTATCTCGACCGCCAGGATATTCTGCTTGCTTAAAATCGGGAAGCAAATCATCAGAGATTTTATAAGCGAGAATATCTGAGGGATAAATTTCATATTGAACTAGAGCAGCATAAGACTTCCCATTAATAATTACTGGATTCCAATCTTTAAGATATTTGAAGGTTTTCTTGGCAAAATCATAAGCACATTTATTTTTTCCAATACTTACAGTATCGGGGTCTTTTATGAATTTTATTGTTTTATCAGGATAAACAATCCAAGCCAATTTATAGAAGTCCGATTTATTTTCACAAGATTTTACATCATTATCTTTAGCCGCGATTTGTAATTCCTTCAAAAAATTTAATTCTCCTTTATCATAGAAAGGCAAATTTGGAGGATATTTATCCAAAATTTCTGATTGTGAATAACAGTAACTACTTATGAACAAAAGTAATAAGTGAAAATATTTCATCGATTATTGTTTTTTAACTCTATCAGATTTCTTAATTCCTTGAAAATCTTTCAAATAAAACGGTTCAAAGTAAGCCACATCTTCAAATTGTTTTTGATTAAATTTTTCAACCGACTTTTTAATCAAGCCTTTTGCTGAAGGATAAATATCAGATCTGAATTCTGCATTTGGAAGATTCAGGATTTCTTGAGCTTTTTTTGCGCCGTCTCCAATGAAAAGAACTTTCTTATCAGTTAATTCAGAAAAGGAATTTTCATCTAGGATTTTGGCTTCGGTTTCAGAAATCATTTCGCCAGATTTTCCATCAAAAAAAGCAGTGTAAACCTCCATTCTTCTTGCATCAATCAAAGGAATAATCAATTCAAAACCTTGATTAACAAATTCTTCAACCATAGAATCCAAAGAATTAACAGCAATCAAAGGAAGTTTAAGTCCATAACAAAAACCTTTGGCAGAAGCCGCACCAATTCTAAGACCTGTATAAGAACCCGGACCTTTGCCCAAAGAAACTGCATCCAAATCTTTTAAAGAAATTTCTGCGCCTTCCAAAGCCCATTCTACAAAACTGTGAAGACTTTCGGATTGTTTGTAATTGTCCGAAACTTCTTCGCAAAGGCAAAGCAAATTTTCACCATCAGAAATGGCAACAGAACAGTTTTTGGACGAGGTTTCTATGTGAAGGATTTTCATTCTGCAAATGTAAGGATTAAGGAAGAATTATTTCAAACTCACACTTTGTCGACTCCACAATTTCCAGATTCCTTTTTGTTTAATCCAAAATTCGAGAACTGAAAGCTTCATTTCAAAAGTTTCATTTTTGTAAAGTCCTTTGACATCGATGATTCTTCTGATATTTGCGAATTTATTTTTGATTTTAAATTCCTTTAATTCAGTTTGCTTGACAGATTGATATTTTACTTTTCCAGATTCGAAATCTTTTTTGAAATCATCTTTATTCTGAACCCAGCCGTTGGAATGTCCAAAAGAAACGTCATCAGAAAACAATTCTAAAATCTTAGAATTATTGTTCTCCATCAAAGAATCCAACTTTGAAACCTGAATCAAAATGACCTTTTCTTTCTTAGAATAAATCTGAGAAAATCCAGCAACAAAAAACAAGCAGAAAAGTAAAGTTAAAAACCTCATTTTCAAATTATAATTTCCTATAAATCGTTCTTGGTTCTGCCTGTGCTTTCGGATAAATCGTCATATCAGAAACAGAAATCCTTTCTGGAACATTGATGCAATAAGCAATCGCATCCGCAATATCTTCGGCAATCAAAGGTTCGTAACCGGCGTAAACTGTCGCGGCTCTTTCATCATCACCTTTGAATCTCACTTTAGAAAAATCCGTTTCCACAGCTCCCGGCTGAATATTAGTCACACGAATTCCGAATTCTGTCAGCTCAATCCTCATTCCTTCGGAAATCACATCAACAGCTTTTTTGGAAGCGCAGTAAACCACGCCATTTGCATAAGTCTGTCTCGCCGCAACCGAACTGATATTGATGATTTGTCCGTTTTGTTTTTCTTTCATCAATTTGATAATCGGTTGAGAAACATAAAGCAAACCTTTCACATTTCCGTCCATCATAGAGTTCCAATCATCAATATTTCCTTCAGAAATTGGGTCAAGTCCGTGAGCATTGCCTGCGTTGTTAATCAAGACATCAATATTTTTCCAATTTTCAGGAAGTGAATTGATTGCAGAAAAAACCTCGTCCGAATTTCTGACATCGAAACTTAAAGTAAAAATTTCGGTTTCTTTTGATAATTCTGATTTTAATTCTTCGAGAATAGTTTTATTTCTTCCGCAGAGAATCAATCTGTTTTTTTGTTGTGCTAATAGAATTGCAGTTGCTTTCCCTATTCCGGAAGTTGCTCCGGTAATGAATATTGTTTTCAATTTTAAATTAGATTTAGTGATACAAAATTAAGTCATAAAAAAGAAAAATCCCGAATAATTCGGGATTGATTTATTTCTTATCTCGTTGAAAATCCAGACTAACTGAATTCATACAGAATCGAGTTCCTGTTGGCGGCGGACCGTCATTGAAAACGTGTCCCAAATGTGAATCGCAACGTTTGCAAAGAACTTCGATACGTTCCATTCCGTGAGAAGAATCTCGCTTGTAAATCACGCCGTCTTTATCAGCTTCAAAGAAACTTGGCCAGCCACAAGTACTTGCAAATTTGGAACTTGAACGGAACAAGTGATTGCCACAAACTGCGCAATAATATTCTCCGACTTCATCAAAATCATTATACTTTCCTGTGAACGGATATTCTGTATTTGCTTCTCTTGCAATAGCATAAACTTCCGCCGGAAGGATTTTTTTCCATTCTGCATTGGAGACATTCAGTTTGGTTTTGTCAGTTCTTGAGTAATAAGGATTGTTTGTGTGTGTATTATCTTCCATTGTTGTTTGTTGTTGAGGTTTGGTTAAGTCAACTTTTTTATGCGCACATTGCTGCAAAAATAAACTGATTAATATAAAAAAAACTACATTTTTCATTTTATAAATTTACTAAATCCATTGTTGGATTCCATTATCATAAGATAGTTAAACAAAAGCACTCATTCCCGTAATCGAACGACCGACAATCAACGAGTTGATTTCTTTGGTTCCTTCATAAGAATAAATCGCTTCTGCATCAGCTACAAAACGGGCAACATCGTGTTCCAAAAGAATTCCGTTTCCGCCCATTACTTCTCTTGCTTGTGCAACAACATCACGAGTTCTCAGGCTACAGAAAACTTTTGCCAATGAAGCGTGTTCATCTTTCAAAATATCAGCATCCTGCATTTCGGACAATCTGAAAACTAAAGTCTGCATTGCGGTCAAATTCGATAACATTTCTACCAAATGTCCTTGAATCAACTGAAAAGAAGCAATCGGTTTTCCGAATTGTTTACGTTTTCTGGTGTAATCCAAAGCGCTTTCATAAGCACCTCTTGCACAGCCAGTCGCCATCCAAGCAACGCCGGCTCTTGTCATTTGAAGAACTTTTGCTGTGTCTTTGAAACTGTTGGCGTGTTCCATTTTTTGAGAATCGGCAACGAAACAATCTTTCATTGTAATAAGTCCATTTTGGACAATTCTGAGTGCCATTTTTCCTTTGATTTTTTCAACCGAAAAACCTTCCGTTCCTTTTTCAACAATAAAACCTTTGACCTGATTATCATCTAAATCTCTTGCCCAAATAATAATCACATCAGCAAACGTCGCATTTCCAATCCATTTTTTCTGCCCGTTCAGAATCCAGCCACCTTCTACTTTTTTGCAGCTTGTTGTCAATCCGCCTGCTGCGCCCGAACCAACTTCAGGTTCTGTCAATCCAAATGCACCAATCAAATCAAATTGCTGCATTCCTGGAAGATATTTTTGTTTCTGTTCTTCGGAACCGCACATATAAATCGAACCCATTGACAATCCTGACTGAACTCCAAAAAATGTTGCCAAAGAAGCATCGACTCTGGCAATTTCCATTGCGATAACACCTTCCATCAGAAAAGGTAAATTCGGGCAACCGTAACCTTCGTAAGTGACGCCGCAGAGATTTAGTTTTTTGAATTTTGGGATGAGTTCGTGTGGAAAATCATCGTGAAGCCAATAATCGTTGACTAAAGGTTTTGCTTCTTTTTCCATAAACTCACGGACTTTTAGCTGAATCGCTCTCTGCTCATCCGTCAGTTTCATATGTAGTTCATAAAAATCGCCATTAATAGGTGGTAATTCTTTTTTCTTTCCGGACGAATCGAGCATTTTCGTCAAACCTTTGATTTGATTTTCGTCCAATTTTGAGAACTGATTCATCAGTTTTGGAAGGTCAACTTTTTGTGAGATTTTGGAGATTTGGTCTATATCGATATGTTTCAGGAGGTTAAAAATTCCTTTGATTTTGGAAATAGTACTGTTCATAGATTCTGTTTTCTTGTAGAATGCAAAGAATATTCCTAAAAAGCTTTTACAAATATCGAAACCTCAATTTTTTCTTTGAAAAATAGTTTTACAAAATTTTAAAAATCAGCGAGTTAAAATGCAATCTTGGTTTACAAATAGTTTCGGATTGATTTGCAAAATAGCTTTCATCTTAATTATCAATTTTGGAATAGGCAGTTTCGATTGAATGTCTAAGCGGAATTTGGAACGCCGAAACCCGCAGCCCGACTTGAGCGGAAATCCTTTTTACGCAACGAAGTGAAGTGAAAAGATTGAGAGCGGAAGGCGGATTAAGCTGCCCAAATCAATATCAATAATTAATATCTAAAATAATCTCATTATGAAAACTAAATTTTTATCAATCAGTTTACTTGCTTTGACTTTGTTTGCTTGTAAGAAAAGCGAAAGTGTTGAATCTGCTTATGCTTCTGCGGATTATGTTGTTGACAGCGCATCTGTTTCTGACAGCATTTCTATGGCTGCGACGCAAAATGTGAAAGACCGACAATTTGTGAGAACGGCGGAAGTGGATATGGAAGTGAAGGATGTTTATGACGCGACAATCTCGATTGAGAAGCAGTTGCAGACCATTGGCGGATTTGTGACCAAGAGCAGAATGGAAGCGCAGACTTTGTCCGAAAATACTTACAATACGTCGGATGAATCGGCGATTTTGATTAGAAAATTCCAGAATCATAATAGGATGCAGGTAAGAGTTCCGACTCAGAAATTGGGCGAGTTTTTGGATTTTATTAATGACAAAAAAGTATTTCTCAATTCCAGAATTATCTCTGCTGAAGACGTTTCGGCTGGAATCCGATTGGCAAAAATGGAATCTGAAAGACAAGCGAAAACGAAAGCCAATATTTCTCAACTGAAAGCGGGAAAAGATAAAGTGAATCTGGATGACAACAATATGTCTGAAGCGAATATTCAGAAATATTCTGATGAGATTCTTGCTGATAATCTGAAATTTTCAACGGTTGATATTTTCATCCAAGAACCGAAAACGAGTGTTGCAAAAATCCCAATCGTCAACACGAAAAACATAGACAACGAGTACAAATACAATTTCTTCTATGATGTGAAAAATGCTTTTGTGGAAGGATTTTATTTGATTCAGCAGATTTTTGTTTTTCTGATTTCTATTTGGCCGATTGTTTTGATTGGAGGTTTGGTATTTTACTTTTTTAGGAGAAGAAAAGCTTTTGTGAAAACTGAGAAATAGTTTTTTGAACCACAAAAGGCACAAAAGATTAACACTTAAGTTGATTAATTATTGAAAAAATAGTACAAATAAGTCCACATAAGCTTTCAAAAATCAAAGATTTTCTTCTGATGTGAACTTTTCGCTACAAATATTATTTAAATCTTAGGTGACTAAAGTGTTTTATAAAAACTTTTGTGCCTTTTGTGGTTGATTTATTTTACATTTCATAATTTTGCAAAACGATGTTGAGAAAATTTCAATTGATATTAATGATTTTCTGTTTGGGAATTTTTGTATTTCCAAAGCAGAATTTTAATATTCAGTTGGCTCAGAGTTCTTGTTGCGAAGCTCAGAAATCAGATTCTGATTGTTGCAAAAAAGAAGAGAAAAAATCAGATTCTTGTCATCACGATTCCAAAAAAGAAAAAGACTGCAAGGACAATTGCACGACTTGCAAAACCTGCAGTTCAGGATTTGTTTTTTCCGTTGTTCTGAATAATTTCGACAACAAACTGAAAACATTGGTTTTCGAAATCAACAATCCTTTTTCTTACTATTCTCAATCGCCTCTTGCGCGAACTTTCAATATCTGGCAACCGCCTAAACTTGGCTAGTTTTAATTATTAATCTCTCGCTGATTAAGCAAATGTTGCAGATTTTTTTCTGAAAATTAATCTGCCTAATCCGTAAAATCTGCGAGAATGTAAAACTTCAAGATTTTTTATAAAATCTTAATTAAAATTAATCAAAATGAATACAATCATAAAATCAGGAATTCTATTCCTTTCAATATTTCTATTTTCAAATTTTTCTGCTCAAACCAAATCTTTCAAAGCCAAAGTAGAAGGCAACTGTGGAATGTGCAAAGAACGCATCGAAACAGCGGTTAAAGCTGATAAAAACGTAAAATCAGCCGACTGGAGTATGAGCAAAAAAGTCTTGACCGTGAGTTATGTCGCTTCTAAAACGGACAAAAAATCTATCCTGAAAAGTGTAGCCGATGTTGGTCACGACAACGAAATGTTCCGTGCTTCCGACAAAGTCTATGACGATTTGGATGCTTGCTGCCAGTACGACCGTCCCGACAACAGCAAAAAGTTGGCAAAAAATAGTGATACCAAACAAGTCTGCGAGCTTAAGTAATTAATTTAAATTTTTGACGATGAATTATTTAAGTAGAAAACTTATGTTTTCTGTGCTGCTCGTTTGCTCTGTATTTTCGTTTGCGCAAACCGTTACAGAACAGTTTTTGGTAAAGGGAAATTGCAATATGTGCAAAGAGCGTATCGAAAAAACAGCGATAAAAGCAGGTGCACAAACCGCAAATTGGACTGCAGAAAACCAGACTTTGACAATGACTTTGGACGAATCTAAAGTGTCTTGTGTCAATATTTTGAAAGAAATTGCAGATGCTGGTCACGATAATGAGAAATTCAAAGCTCCGGAAGAATCCTATAAAAAATTGCCGCCTTGCTGCGAATACACCAGAGATTCTGATGAATCTGATAAAAAAACGAGTCAGATTGAAGGTGTAAAACTGACGAGAGAAAAAGAAGCGACTGCCATCAGCAAAAAAGAAGCAGGATTGATTTTCAACATCAGTTCCAAAGAATTACTGAAAGCAGCTTGCTGTAATCTTTCCGAAAGTTTTGAAACCAACGCAACAGTCGATGTTTCCTTTAGCAATGCTGTGACAGGAACTAAGCAATTGAAAATGTTAGGATTAGACCAAAAATACACTTTGCTGACCAAAGAACAATTGCCGGAAATTCGTGGTTTGGCTTCGGCTTATGGACTGAATTTCATTCCAGGAAAATGGATTGGCGGAATCCAATTGACGAAAGGTGGAAGTACGGTTGTTAATGGTTACGAAAGTATCACAGGACAAATCAATACA
The DNA here is from genome assembly GCA_963530025.1 of uncultured Weeksellaceae bacterium. Classification (GTDB taxonomy): domain Bacteria; phylum Bacteroidota; class Bacteroidia; order Flavobacteriales; family Weeksellaceae; genus Epilithonimonas. The sequence goes on along the minus strand of CAUSBY010000010.1, from coordinate 18,330 downwards.
GAACTTTTGAAGTCTCACGATGATGATAAAAAATCGGAAACAGAAATCAATCTTTTCTCTGATAACAATGGTCGTGTGGAAGCGAATGTGACGAGCACTTCTCCAATTTCTGACAAATGGACTCAAAGTGTTTTACTACACGGAAACGGAACTTTTGGTGATACGGATATGAATGATGACAGTTTTCTTGACAGACCAAAAGGAAGCCAATTAAATGTTGCTTATCTTTTGAATTACAATGATTTGGAGAACTCAGGATTTGCTTCGCATTTCGGAATTAATTATTTGAAAGATGAAAGAACGGCGGGACAAATCGGATTTAATAAAAGGATTCCACAGAAAGACCAATCACTTTACGGCGTTGGTATTAATATTTCGAGATTTCAATTATGGAATAAAACGGGTTATGTTTTCAAAGGGAAACCTTATCAAAGTCTCGGCTGGATGAATCAATTGACTTATCATCAGCAAGATAGCTTTTTCGGATTGAGAAATTATTTTGGAAAAGAAACGTCTTATTACTCTAATTTGATTTTCGAAAGTATCATAGGAAATACAAATAATAAGTATAAAGTTGGTGCAAGTTTCCTTTATGATAAATATGATGAAGATTATCTTTTGGACAATTACAAGAGAACCGAAACTGTTCCCGGATTGTTTGCAGAATATACTTTGACAGGCGAAAAATTCACTTTGGTAACGGGCGCTCGTGTTGATTTTCACAATCTTGCAGGAACACAGTTTACACCTAGAATGAATTTCAAATATGATTTGACTCCGAAAACTATTTTTAGAATTTCGGCAGGAAGAGGTTTCCGAACAGCAAATATCTTTGCAGAAAGTCAATCTTATTTTGCATCCAATCGTCAAATCCAAATTATCAATAATGGTGGTAAAATCTATGGTTTGAAGCCGGAAATCGCTTGGAATTATGGTGTGAGTTTGCAACAGGAATTCAAATTGTTTGGAAGAAAATCCACGATTTTAGCTGATTTTTTCAGAACCGATTTCCAGAATCAGGTTGTAACCGATTTGGATGAATCTGCACAGAAAATTTTGTTCTATAATCTTGAAGGAAAATCGTTTGCGAACAGTTTCCAGACACAATGGGATTTTCAGCCGGTTAAAAATTTAGATTTCAGATTGGCTTACAAATATTATGATGTTGCTTTGGATTACTTGAGTGGATTGAAAAAAGTTCCGTTTATGGCGAAACACCGTGGATTTGCAAACTTAGCTTATTCAACCAATAAAACTGAAAAAGGCAGATTTTGGAGCTTTGACACGACTTTAAATTTAGTTGGAAAACAAAGACTTCCGAATACAAAATCAAATCCTACAGAATTTCAGTTAGCAGATTATTCACCAAGTTATGCAACTTTGAATGCTCAGATTTCCAGAAACTTTTCTGAGAAAATCAGAGTTTATTTAGGTGGAGAAAACTTAACTGGGTATCAGCAAAAAGTTGCGATTTTGGATGCAGGAAATCCTTTCGGAAATTACTTTGACGGCGGAATGGTTTATGCGCCAGTTATGAAACAGAATTTCTATGTTGGTGTAGATTTTAAATTCTAAAGTCTTATCTTAACCACATAGACACATAGTTTCAAACGGATTAAGGTAATATAGATTCATTCGTTCTATTTTATCTTTATCAATCAGATTTCAATTTTCCTATGTGACTATGTGGTTTTATTAATTATAAATCAGACTTAAGTTTAAAATAAATCATTAATTTTAATAAAAATTAAAGTATTGAAAACATTAACAATCCTAATAGCAAGTGTCACATTGTTATATTCTTGTGACAAAGCGAAAACCAACATCGCAGAAACCGAAGCTCCGAAAGTTGATTCTGTTGCAATAGACAGTACAGCAAATGTCGCAACGCCTGCTCCGGCTGAAGTTGCTTCATCTGTAACAAACGTTCCGACTTCAGGGAAACCAGCTGTGAACCCACCGCACGGAGAGCCTTATCACCGTTGCGAAATTGCAGTTGGTGCGCCAATCGACAGTGCGCCGACACAAAACGCAGCGCCTCAACAAGCGGCTCCGTCGATTTTGAATCCAAATCCAGCACCTGCAGTGTCAACAACTCCTGCAGCACCAGCTCAGGCATTTGGACCAAAACCAGCTGTGAATCCTGAGCACGGGCAACCTCATCATCGTTGTGATTTGGCTGTTGGAGCACCTTTATCATAAAGATTTAGATTTTTATTGAAATACGAAATGCAACCATTAAGGTTGCATTTTTTTATTATTTTGAACTCGTTTTATGATTCTTTGTTATAGAATTCGGTCATCAATTCATTAGCTTTTTCAAAGTCATTTTCTGAGACTTTTAGCTGAACGCCCTCGCTTGTATTATTAAACAGATTGAAAGTATTTGCCATAATATTTCCGAAGACATAAGCTTCAACTCCATTTGTTTCCAGATAAATTCTGAGCAATTCAGCTTCTATTTCTGTATTGAAAATCTTGAGTGTAATTAGTTCCATAATTTATTTATTATAATCTGTTCGAAGTTTCGTTGACAGCATTTTCTTTGTAATTGGATTTTTTCAATTTTCCAAAATTATACTTTGCTGAAAAAGATATTGTTGGCGTATTTCCAAAAAAGGTGCCAGTTGAATTGATTCCGCTATAAGTCATTTTCTGAATATAATTCATCTGATTGAAAACATCATTGTAACGAACCGTAAAATCAAAATCAGAAATAGAAGAAGTCATCCCAAGATTGACCAAACACATTGCATTGTTTTCATACAAGCCTTCCACACGTTTTGTGATATAAGAACCGTCCAACAGGATTGACAAATACTTCCAAACATTCACGGTATTGTTTGTTGAAAAATAAACATACGGCGTCGAATTTTTCAGAACCGCTAAAGAATCTTCGATTTTATCATAATTAATGGAAAGACTGTTCTGAGATGTCCATTTTTTTCCTTGAAAAAGAGAATCAATGCCTAAAGAAACGCCCATTTCTTTATCGAAATTAACCGGCTGAAATTTAGAAATATTTCTTTCCTCATCATAAACCAACGTGTAACCTAAAGGATTTTTGCTGTTATAAGCAGAAGCGTTGAGAGAGATTTTTTTCAGATTTGTGGTAAAAGTAATCGTGTTGGTATAAGTCGGAACTAAGTCCGGATTCCCTTGATATTCAACATACGGACTTCCATACAAACCACCTGACGCCAGATTTCCATAACTAGGACGCTCAATACTTTTTCTGAAATTCAAAGTATAGTCGTAATTGTCATTTTGCTTGAAACTGATTTCTGCATTAGGAAACCAATCGAGATAATCTCGCTTGATTTTAGTTGAATTCTCAATCACATCAAAACCTTCCGCATTGGTTGTTTCTGCTCTCAAACCTGCATTAACATTCCATTTGTTAGCATTAATGGCGAGATTGGTATAACCTGCAACATTCGATTCTTTGAATTGGTATTGATAAAATTCTGGATTTTGATTGTTCTGATAGGTTGTTTTATTATTCGTGTTGGTTTCAGCTTTTGTGAAACTTCCGCCTAATTCCAGATTGTAATTGTCACTCAGCTTTTTCTCGATATCAATTCTTCCGGAATAAGCATTTCCAGCATATAACTGATGACGAAATTGATTGAACTCGTAACCGGAATTATTGATGTTATTGAAAAAACTATAATCTACATTATCGCTCTCTCTTTTGAACTGAAATCCGGTCAAAATCTCCGCATCCCAATCCGTTATTTTCTTTTTATAATTAAAGATAGAATTGATTGTTGCTCGGTTTCTGTCTTGTTGATTCAGAGTTTTAACAAAAGTAGAATTACCATTTTCTGAATAGAAAGTATTGGTATTATTATCGCCTTTGTCGGGTCTGAAATTCGTATTAAAACTCAACGTGATATAATCGCCGTCGTCATTCAGTTCCTGATACAAACTCGCTCCAAAAATAGTTTGCGGACGTTTCGTGATTGATTTTATAACGTAATCCGAATTAATATTTTTACTCGGAACTTGATAATCAAATCCGTTGCTTTCCCAATGATTGATTTGATTATAAGAAGCATTCAGCTTCCACTCAGTTCTATTTTTCCTTTGCTGAAAATTGGCTGAAAGATAATTACTAAAACGTTTTTGAAAAGTCGCCGTTTCCGAAACACTCAATTGCGAACCGTCTTTTCTGCTCTTTTTAAGATTGACCTTGATAACCGCCTTTCCTTCCGATTCATATTTGACAGACGGATTTCTGATAACTTCTACCGACTTGATGTCGTCCACCGAAATTGCGGATAATGTCGCAAAATCCACCCTTTGATTATCAACATAAAGCAAAGGCGTTCCTTTTCCGACGAACGATAAACCTTCGCCGTTCGCATCCATCATTACAAAAGGTAATTTTGATAATAATTCTGAGGAAGTCGGTAATTTATTCAGTGCTGAATTGGCAACATCCAAAGTAATATTTCCATTTTCCACCTTGAAAGGTTTTTTCTTAGCAGTGATTGTCACCTCATCAATTTTTTGACTTTTCGGTTCAAAAGCAATTGACAGCTCCAGATTTTTTTCCAGATAAAATGGTTTTTCATTCTGAATGGTTTCATCAGATGACAACTGAAGATGATAATTTCCCGACTTTAACTGGTCAAATTCAAACTTCGAATCCTGAGCAATTGTAGATTTAAGTAATTGATTATCATTGCCCAAAAGATAAACAATGATTGGAACGCCATTTTTTTCTTTATCAGAATTAATGATTTTTCCATTAATCTTAAGATTTTGCTGAGCAGAAAAAGTTGCCGAGATGAGGATTAAAAACAATAAAATGTTCTTCATTGCTAATTAGTTTTTTAAATGTTTATTTCATTATTTAAAACAATCATCAGCTCTGTTTTATTACATCTTTTTTGAAAAAACAATGGATAATTATTTTCCCTCCAAAATCGCTTTATTGATTTCATTAATCAATTCCGGACCTTCGTAGATGAATCCTGTGTAAAGCTGAACAAGACTTGCGCCAGCTTCCAGTTTTTCCAAAGCATCTTGCGCCGTATGAATTCCGCCAACGCCTATGATGGGGAAAGCTTTTCCACTTTTTTCGGACAAAAATCGGATAACTTCTGTAGAACGTTTTGTTAATGGTTTTCCCGATAATCCTCCCATTTCGGATTTATTTTCTGAAACTAAATTTTCTCTAGACAACGTTGTATTTGTAGCAATAACACCGGCAATTTGAGTTTCTTTAACGATATCAATAATATCCAAAAGTTGTTCATCGGTTAAATCCGGAGCGATTTTCAGAAGAATTGGTTTTTGTTTTGATTTTTCGAGATTAAGGTTTTGAAGTGTTGATAATAATTCTGTCAACGGTTTTTTGTCCTGAAGTTCACGAAGATTTGGTGTATTGGGAGAACTTACATTCACTACGAAATAATCTACGTAAGGAAATAATTTTTCGAAACAGATTTTGTAATCGTTAACTGCTTCTTCGTTTGGCGTGACTTTATTCTTTCCGATATTTCCGCCAATCAGAACGTTTTTGTTTTTTTTCAGACGTTCAATTGCTTCGTCAACTCCGCCATTATTGAAACCCATTCTGTTGATAATCGCAGAATCTTCCTTCAGTCGGAATAGTCTCTTTTTATCATTTCCAGATTGTGGTTTTGGTGTCAAAGTTCCAATTTCTACGAATCCAAATCCAAGGTCAGACAACTCATTGAAGAGTTTGGCGTCTTTATCAAAACCCGCCGCTAATCCAACAGGGTTTTTGAATTTCAATCCGAAAACTTCACGTTCGAGACGTTTATCTTCAATTGGTTTTGGTAAAAATAATTTGGCAAGAAATCCGAAATTCTTCAGAATAGAAAATGTAAAATGATGAACTTCTTCGGGGTCAAATTTGAAAAGAATCGGACGAATTAGGCTTTTGTACATCGGAGAAAAGTTTTACAAATTTACGTTTTTGTGAGGATAATTGATTAAAATTAAAGGGAAAGTTAAACACAAAGGCACAAAGTAGAATTAAATTGATTCTGCTTTTAAGGCACAATGAATACTTTGAATACTTTTGTGGTTTCAATAACATTTTTAGAATTCAGGAAAAATAATCTAAAATCTTTATATCTTTACTTAGATTTTATCCGAAATTTTAAATGATTCCACATACTTTTTATAAAAGTTTAATTTATATATTTTTCCTTTTGTTTCTGCCTTTTCAAGCTTTTGCAATCACGCCAAAAGATTGTGAAAAAATGATTATTGAAGGCGTTGAAGCGATGAACAAAAAGGATTTTACCAAGTCTCTTCAAATCCTTACCAAAACCCGAAAAATTGCTCAGGATAATAAATGGTATCGTGAAGAATTCTTGGCTACGAACAACATCGGTGCGAATTATTATATGCGATTGGATTACGGCGAAGCACTCAATAATTATCTTGATGCTTACAAAATTGCAGTCGCTCATTTGGATGAAAAATCTGAAATGACAGTTCTGAACAACATCGCTATTTTGTATTCCCGAGACAATAAAATCGACAAAGCCAAAGAATATTTTTCCAAAGCTTACGAACTCGCTGGAAAAGTTAACAACAATACTTCCAAAGGTTTATACGCGATTAATCTGACGATTGTTTACAACGAAAAAGGTGATTACAAAACAGCAAAGAAATATATTGATGAAGCTCTGAAATTGACAGTCAATTCTCCATATTATCTATTAGCAAAGTCTACCGATATGGAAACTCTGGTCAATTTGGAAAAATATGATGAAGCGGAGAAAATTGCTCAAGAATTATTACCAAAACTGAATGGCGTAGAATATTCTGAGCATAAAACTCAGGTTTTTTACAATCTTTCTGTGATTGCCGAACATAAGAATGATTTGCCAAAGTCTTTTCATTATTTGGAGTTAGCCGAGAAAAGTAATTTGAATTATGATTTTAAAGAAAATCTTTTCGAGAGATTCAGTAAGCTTTACAAAAAAGCGAATAATATTGACCGTGCTGTTGCTTACAAAGATTCGATAATGGCTGTGAAAGATTCGGTGAATCGGATTAAAAATGGGCAACTTTTTGAGAATAGTAAAATTAAATTTGAACTTCAGAATTCTCAGAAAGATTTAGCAGAAAGTCAAGGAAAACTGACGACTCAGCGTTCTTATTTTATCAAAGGAATTTTGTTGGCTATTTTTGTTATTGCGATTATTTTTTGGGCGCTTAGAAACAGTATTCTGAAAAATAAACAGCAGAAAATAATCGAACAAAACAATGCAGAAATTGCAAAACTGGAACTCGAAAAAGAGAAAAAGAATAAGGAAATTCTTGAAAATCAATTAAAAGAAAAAGAAGTTTCGGCTCTACTTGAAGAAGAAAAATATAAAAATGAAATCGAAGCCAAAAACAGAAAACTGACAACCAAAGCATTACAGCTTTCTACAAAAATAGAACTCATTGACGACCTCATCAATACACTTTCCAGAGAATCGGACGATTTGAACAATGTGGACATCAGCAGTATCATCAAACAATTCAAAATTCTGCAAAAACAAACACACGAGGAAGAGAGTTTCCTAGTTCATTTTGAAGAAGTGAATCAAGGTTTTCTTTCCAGATTGAAACAGCTTCATCCTGACCTTAATTCAAACGATATCAGATTCCTTTCTTATGTCTATATGAATCTGTCCGTAAAAGAGATTTCGACCATTTTTAATATCACTCCAGAGGCTTGTCGCAAGAGAAAAGAGAGGATTACCAAGAAGATTGGCGATGATGAAAACCTAGATTTATATACTTATATTACAAGCATTTAACAAAAATGTCACTTTATTTCTGATGCACCGTCCTATTAATTCCGTCTGTTTTTTTTGGATTGGTAATTTTTATCATAACATTTGTTAGCAAAATTAGATATATGAAGAAAATTACTTTTTTTGCGGGATTATTATTCGCACTTTTCACTAATAAAATGAATGCCCAAGTTGAGGTTTTGGGTAAGAATGAATTCGGGAGAATCTTCGAAGTTACATACAGTACAACCGAACAAAATACGGTTTACGCCACAACAATTACCAATCACATTTTGGTTTCTCACGACAACGGCGTTTCGTGGGAAGTTTTTTATTCTTTACCAAATGAATATGGAAACATTACCAAACTTAACATAAGTAAAGACGGTTCATTTTTGTCTTTTACGACTTTAAAAAGTGGAATCGGCGAATTACATATTTTTGATATCCAATCAAAAACAATCACCAAAACTTTTTCGATGCCAAATTTTTCAGAAGGAGCTTACGTTTCGGCCTATAACTTCTTTGAGAATGATAAAAATACTTTGATTGTAAGTTCTCAGTTTCCTTTTGGATTTGGTACAGCAAACCGAGTTTTCACAACAACCGACGGCGGAGAAAACTGGAAAGAAGTTTATTATTCTGTAGATGACAACGATAACATTATCACAAGCTATGTAGCTTTCAGTCCAGTTGATAAAAACAAAATCTACATCGCTAACGGAAACGGAAATACCGACCGAGACGGAGGTTTGCTGATTTCTACTGACGGTGGAGACAATTTCACAGAAAAATTGACAGGAAGTGTTCTGAGTACATTAGCTTTCAATCCAAATAATCCGAACGATATCTATGCTGGAACAGGAATCAGTTTTGGAATGGCACCGGAAAAGCTTCATCATTCCACAGATGGCGGTGAAACTTGGGAGGACAAAAATGTTACGTTTGGAACGAACGGAATCCTGAATGATATCATTGATATCAAATTCAATCCGTTGGATAACAATCACGTGATTGTTTTGGAAGAAGACGAGATTATTTCTACAAAAGACGGCGGAACAACTTGGCAAAGTGTGGAATATCCTTATGATAATCTTGACAGTTATTATTACGGAATCAAAGCGAGTTTCAATCCTTTCAAAGCGGGAGAATTGTTCATTACGGCGAATTACAAACCTTTGTTTTCTACAGATAACGGAACAACTTTGACACAGGTTCAGACACCTTTTTATAGTTCAACCGGAAGAGTTAATTTGTTTGAAAATTCAACTGCGAAGCATTTGTTCTACAGTGTTCAGAGTGGTGTTGTTCACAGAAATTTAGCTGATAATTCAGAAAATGCTTATAATATTCAGCCTCTTAATATTGTAAGTATCAGCAGTGGACCGGCTTATATTTCCGATTCTAAAACAGAAGGAAGGATTTATACTTTCAAAGGTGGATTTATGGGTTCAACTTTAGCTGTAAGTGATGATTTTGGAGCAACTTCTAATACTATTTTCGAAACGTTTACAAACGGTTTGACCAATATTATTCCTGACCCGCAGGTTAATAATCAAATCTATGCAACTTTTGATAATTGGGGACAAGGCGAGTTGGATAAGATCAACTTCAACGACCAAAACAATATTGTAACAACTAATATTCCTTTGCCTGCACAAGCGAGTGTTTTCAAGATTTTACATCCGAATAATATCTCTGACGAATTTTTCATCTTAATCGGTTCCGAAGTTTATAAAACTGTAAATGGTGGAACAGATTGGACGCCTGTTTCTTTAGGAAACTCTTTCCCGTCAGAATCAGCAGTTTATGATATTGTCCAAAATCCGAAAAATGCTAATCAATTGGCTCTTGGAACTTCTAGCGGAGTTTATGTTTCCAATGACAAAGGCGCAACTTGGACTCTAACAGGGGAATTTGTAGCGAACAAAGTTTATTATTCTGATGTTAATTCAGGCGTTCTAATTGCGGTAACTCACACTTCTATGTACACTCAATTTAATGTTTATTATTCTGTGGATAATGGTGCAAATTGGGAAAGTATTGATAGAAAAGACCTTTTGTATTCAGAAACTAGTTCTGTGACAGTAGATTTCTCAGACAAAAATGCTTACATCTATATTGCATCGGCTGATTTGGGATTATTGGGTTATAGTTTGAACTTGGATGTTTTAGCAACGGGCGAAGTTTCCGGAGAAAAAGCCAAAGTTCTGGTTTATCCTAATCCTGTTGTTGATGTTCTTCATATTGATGACAAGAATTTGAAATCTGTTGTACTTTACAATATGGATGGCAAAAAATTATTAGAAACTAAGAGCAACGAAATGAATGTTTCTAAGCTTCCAAACGGGGTGTATGTTCTTAGAATTGTAACTGCTGACAATAGCATTGTAAGCAAAAAAATCATCAAAAAGTAATAGTTAGTAAAAATGAATTGATGAAATTGAATTGGAAAAGCTTCTCAAATTGAGAAGCTTTTTTTGTTTTTATAATCTTCAAAAAACTAAATATATTCCTTAAAATCAAAACCTAAGATTTTTCCTATTTGTAAAAAATCAGTATTGACATTCAAACTTGCATTGATGGAAATATTTTGTTCTGTAATGGGATGTTTAAAATTAAGTTGATGAGAATGCAAAGGCATTGCAGTAACGTTAAAAGCATTTAGCCACAACTTATTCTGCTTATTGCAACCGTGTTTTCTGCAACCTAAAATGGGATGCAAAATATGTTTGAAATGTTTTCTTAATTGATGAAATCTACCTGTTTCAGGAATGGCTTCAACAAAAGAATAACGAGAGGTTGGATGTTTTAGAAATGGCAAATCTATTTCTGATGTTTGCAGACGACGATAATAAGTTATTGCATTTTGAACGATTTCATTTTCATTGGTCAAATCGTAATCAATGGTTTCCTCCTCTTTTGTCCAACCTCGGAGAATCGCCAGATATTTTTTTTCCACTTCACGATTCATAAATTGGTCACTCAATAATTTAAGCGTTTCTTTATCAAAAGCAAACAATAAAACACCGGATGTTTTTCGGTCTAATCGATGAACAAGATGAACCTTTTTTCCAATTTGATTTGTCAATTTCTCTACAGCATATTCATCTGCTGGGCCAGCATATTTTGACTTATGAACCAAAAGTCCACTCGGTTTGTTGATTGCAATAATATAATCGTCCTGATAAAGAATCTCTAACATTGGGCAAAAGTAGAGATTTTCGCATCATCAATTCTTCAAGACTAATAAAAAGATTTTATCTTCACTAAGATTGTAACATTTTTGGTTGAATGTTCTCTAAACTCTAAAAAGGACCAATGCAGAACTTAAACTTCGAAGACATTTATCACGATTACTGGAAGAAGATATTTCGTCTTTGTATGGGTTACGTGAATGACGATGATTTGGCCAAAGACCTCTGTCAGGAAACATTTGTAGCGGTTTTTCAGCAATTGCCAAAATTCCGGCAGGAAGCAACTGTTGGAACTTGGATTTACAGAATTGCGACTAATATCTGTCTAAGGCAAATCAATCTCGAAAAACGAATGCCCAAAAGCGAATTGCCTTATCAAATCAAGGATAATTCTGAGAAAGACAACAGGCTGGAAAAGGATAAAATGACGGATTTTCTTTATCAATGCATCTCAGAATTACCCGAACTCGAAAGAATCATTATTTCCCTCGAACTCGAAGAAATGAAACAGGCTGAGATTGCTGAAGTCGTGGGAATTTCGCCAGCCAATGTAAGAGTCAAAATCCACCGAATCAAAGAAAAATTAACCGAAAAATTCAGAAAGTATGGAAACCAATTATAATTTTCAAGATATCTGGAACAACAAAAAAACAGAAGTTCCGAACGTACAGGAAATCAAATCCAAAGCAGAAAAATATAGAAAAAAACAGATTATCAATGATATCAGATTGATTGCTTGTCTTTCTCTGACATTTATTTTCATCACAGGAATCTGGATTTTTCTTGATGTAAAATTATTCTCGACAAGATTTGGAATAATGCTAATCCTTTTATCCATTGCGATTTACGTTTACCTTTTTTGGCAAAAGATGAATATTCTACGCCAAATAAATCCTTCTACCAGCAATCAGGATTATCTGAAAGCAGTAAAACTATTGGAAAAAAAGCAACTTTTTATGCAAAATAGAGGACTTGGTTTATATTTTCTTCTTTTGTCCGTTGGTTTTGCTTTTTACTTTTATGAATTTGCTTTGAGAATGTCTTTGCTTGGCGGGATTTTGACTTACGGATTGACATTTGTGTGGTTCTTAATCAACTGGTTTTTCATCCGTCCGAGACAAATCCGAAAACAGAAGGAAAAAATATCTGTTGTGATTGATTCTCTGGAAACGATTGAAAAAGATTTCAATTCTTGATAAAACGTCAATCGAAGGACGAAGCGTAACTAGCCCTGATAGAAGCGGCATCCTTTTTTGACGAGGAACGAGGAGAAAAAGATATAGCGAATAGCAGGTTCCCGGCTCCTAAATAGGGTTGTAAATTTTTCCTAAATTTTCCTTATTTTTGCGCTTCAATTCAACATAAATTATGGCAAAGCAAGAAGATGTTTTCAAAAAAGTGGTTTCCCACGCTAAAGAATATGGTTTTATTTTTCCTTCCAGCGAAATCTATGACGGACTTTCGGCAATCTACGATTACGGACAGAACGGCGCGGAACTGAAAAATAATATCAAACAATACTGGTGGAAAGCGATGGTTCAGCTGAACGAAAATATCGTTGGGATTGATTCTGCCATTTTTATGCACCCTACAATCTGGAAGGCTTCTGGACACGTGGACGCGTTCAACGACCCGTTGATTGACAACAAAGATTCTAAAAAACGTTTCCGTGCGGATGTTTTGGTGGAAGATTACTGCCTGAAAATCGAGGACAAGGAGAATAAAGAAATAGAAAAAGCGGCTAAGAGATTTGGTGATGCTTTCAACAAAGCTGAATTTGTGGCAACCAATCCAAGAGTTTTGGAATACAGAGCAAAAAGAGAAGCTATCCTTTCCAGATTGGCAAAATCTCTGGAAAAAGAAGACCTTGCGGACGTAAAAGCTTTGATTGAGGAATTGGAAATTGCTGACCCAGATACTGGTTCTAAAAACTGGACAGAAGTTAGACAATTCAACTTGATGTTTGGAACTAAGTTGGGAGCTTCTGCGGATTCTGCGACTGACCTTTATCTAAGACCGGAAACAGCTCAAGGTATCTTTGTGAATTACTTAAATGTTCAAAAAACTTCTAGACACAAATTGCCTTTCGGAATTGCTCAGATTGGTAAAGCGTTCAGAAATGAGATTGTTGCTAGACAATTTATTTTCCGAATGAGAGAATTTGAACAGATGGAAATGCAATATTTTGTTCCGCCTGGAACGGAGTTAGAATTCTATGAAAACTGGAAAAAAACACGTCTTAATTGGCATTTAGCTCTTGGTTTAGGTGAAGACAATTACCGTTTCCACGACCACGAAAAATTGGCACATTATGCTAATGCAGCGGCTGATATCGAGTTTAATTTCCCATTCGGATTCAAAGAATTGGAAGGAATCCACAGTAGAACAGATTTTGACCTTTCGGCTCACGAGAAATTCTCTGGTAGAAAAATCCAGTATTTTGACCCGGAAAGAAATGAGAATTATGTGCCTTATGTTGTAGAAACTTCGGTTGGTTTGGACAGATTGTTCTTAGCAATTTTCTCTAACTCTTTGAAGGATGAAGTTTTGGAAGATGGTTCGGAAAGAACAGTTTTGAGTTTGCCACCAGCTTTAGCACCTGTAAAAGCTGCTATTTTACCTTTGGTAAAAAAAGATGGTTTACCAGAATTTGCCGATAAAATCTTCAATGATTTAAAGTTTGATTTCAATGTGATTTTTGAAGAGAAAGACAGCATCGGAAAACGTTACAGAAGACAAGATGCGATTGGAACACCTTTCTGTATCACCGTTGACCACGATTCTTTGAATGACAACACCGTAACTTTGAGATACAGAGACACAATGGAACAGGAAAGAGTTCCGGTTTCTGAATTGAGAAGAATCATTGATGAGAAAGTGAATTTTAGGACTTTGCTTTCTAAGATTTAGAATAAATTCAACTTTATATAATGAAAATCTCAACTTAACTGTTGGGATTTTTTTATTTTTGGAAAAATTAATTACCGATGAAAAAACTTTTATTGTATTCTTTATTTATCTGTCTTCTCTTTAATTGTTCTTCGAGAGATGAAGATGCTGTGGAGGAAGTTCCAGTTTTGCCTTTAAAAGTTACTTTACATTTTATTACTCCAGACAATATTTATTCTTCAATTTTTACATATAAAAACAACAATGAAATTTTTGATATAACTACAGTAAACAGTTATAATATTATAATGAGTAGAGAAGTTTTTACCTATGATAAAGATAATATAGTCAAAATAGAATATTACGAATGGGATAAGCTTATAAAGATTTCGGAATTTTCATACATCAATAATCGCGTAGCTAAAAATGTTATTACATATGATGATGGTCATAAAAATCATTATGAATATAATTGGGTAACTGCAAATCACTTAGTTCTTGTACACAAAGAAACAGAACCATATGAAAATTTTGACTATTTTTTCTCTGATGGAAATCTTGCCAAATACATTTATAAATATAATAGTAATCCATATGATAACTTTGGCGGAACAACTTTTAGTTATGAATATGATACTAGTCCAAATGTTTATTCAAATATCAAAGGGTACGATAAAATTAAAATTTATGAATCTTTTTCTTCTATAAATAATATAAAAAAAACGACAGGAATAATTACCAACACAACAAACGGCTATACTACTACAAAAAATTCATATGATGATTATAACTATGAATATTACAGTAACGGTTATCCAAAAAAACAAACTGAAATTTCTACAAACCAGCAAGGAGAGGTAATAACTTCTGTAAGAGAATACCAGTATAATAAATAGTTATTTTACTATGAATCAATCTATTACTTTCTCCGCAGAAATCCAACAGCATCAAGATATCAACGCTGCTTTTGTCAATTTTCCATTTGATACAGTTGAACTATTTGGGGAGAAAGGACAAGTTAAAGTCAAAGTTTTATTTGATGACAAAGTTGAATACAGAAGCAGTCTTTCTAATATGGGTGGCGGCTGTCACAGATTGAGATTGACACAAGCTATTAGAAAAGAATTGGGAAAAACATTCGGAGATACAGTTAACATCAAACTTTGGGAAGACAAAGAAGAACGAATCGTTATTGTTCCCGACGATGTTCAGGAATTGCTCAATCAAAATGAAAAAGCGAAAGAATTCTATGATAAAATGTCTTACACTCACAAAAAAGAATACATCCGCTGGATAGAAGAAGCAAAAAAAGAGGAAACGCGCAAACGTAGAAAAATCAAAATGATAGAAATGCTTCTTGAAGGTAAAAAAGGGATTTAAAATATTTTAAATCCCTTTTTTACCTTACTTAACTTTCCCTAAATGAATCACATTATTCCCTTGAGAAATCAATAGGGAATCTTCCGATGCTTCAGCAGAAATACTGTTTCTCTCATAGATTTCTCCTGCTGATGTTGCTTGTTTAAAATCGAGAACAAATTTGTTATTATTCGCTTCGATAGTAATTGTTTTTGCTTTGCCATCGTCTATGAAAGTCGCTTTTGCACGGCTTCCGTCGATGGCTTTATATGGATAAGAAACCGATGTTGTTTTTTTACCATTGATTTCTTTTTCGGCAGAAGTGGTTGTAACGGTATCGATTTTTCCATCTTTTTCTACAATTTCTGTTGTTGTAGAATAAGATTCTGATGTTCTTTTAGTATCATTTTTTTTGCAAGAAGCTAAAGTTAAAACTGTTGCAAATCCTAAAATTAAACTGTTTGTTTTCATTGGTTAAGAATTTTTATTAATAACAGACTTTCTATCAAATTGTTGTCCAAAGACAAAAAATCCCGAAACTAATTTCGGGATTTTTTATGACAATTAATAATGAATTTATTTCTTCAAAGCTTTGATTCCCATTTCGAATAATGCAAAACTCAACAGGTCTGCATTTTCACCAATCACTTGTTCCGTAGAACGACCTGCTCCGTGACCTGCATTTTTCTCAATTCTTAACAAAATTGGATTACTACAAGATTGTTTTTCCTGCAATTCTGCCCCGAATTTGAAAGAGTGTGCTGGAACTACTCTATCATCGTGATCACTTGTGATGATCATTGTAGATGGATAACAAGTCCCCGCTTTTACTTGATGAACCGGCGAATAAGATTTAAGATACTCAAACATTTCTTTGCTATCTTCTGCAGTTCCATAATCGTAAGACCAACCTGCTCCAGCTGTGAATTTGTTATATCTCAACATATCCAAAACCCCAACACCAGGGAAAGCTACTTTTGCCAAATCCGGTCTCATAGTCATTGTAGCACCAACCAAAAGACCTCCGTTTGAACGTCCGGAAAGTGCCATAAATTCTTTAGAAGTATAGCCTTTCGACTGTAAGTATTCTCCAGCTGCAATAAAGTCATTAAACACGTTTTTCTTTTGTTGCTTAGTTCCTGCATCGTGCCATTTTTTTCCGTATTCTCCACCGCCTCGGATATTTGGAACGGCATAGATTCCGCCATTTTCCATCCAGATGGCATTCACAACAGAAAAAGCGGGCTGAAGGCTGATATTGAAACCTCCGTAAGAATAAAGAATTGTTGGGTTTTTACCATCCAGCTTAGTTCCTTTTTTGTAGTTAATCATCATTGGAACTTTAGTCCCGTCTTTTGAAGTATAGAAAACCTGCTCAGAAACATAATCGTCTGGATTGAATTTCACATTCGGTTTCTGATAGATTTCAGATTTCCCAGAAGCGACATTGTATTTGTAAATAGTTCCCGGCGTGATATAATTGGTAAATGAATAATAAATATCTTTATCTTCTTTTTTTCCTCCAAATCCGGAAACAGTTCCTTTTCCTGGCAAAGAGATTTCTCTGACTAATTTCCCTGTTTTATCAAATTGTTTTACCAAGCTGATTGCATCTTTCATATATTTTCCGAAGAAGAAACCTCCGCCTTCAGAAATACTTAATACGTTTTCAGTTTCTGGGATTACATCTTTCCAGTTTTCAGGATTTGGATTTTTGATGCTTACTTTTACCAATCTCATATTAGGCGCATCTTTGTCTGTGAAGATGAAAAGGTCGTCGCCTTGTGTATCTACAATATCGGCATTGATATCAAAACCTTGGTTGATCTGCACAAAATCACCTCCGTTCTTCAGATCTTTGATGTACAATTCGTTTCCGTTGGTTGCGTTAGCTCCAGAAATGATCAGGAATCTTTGGTCTTCAGAAACGCCTGCAGAAAGATATCTTCTTGGCGTTTTTTCACCACCAAAGATTAGTTGGTCTTCGGATTGTTTCGTCCCTAATTTGTGGAAATAAACTTTGTGTTTATCGGTCATTCCGGAAAGTACGGTTCCTTCTTTCGGTTTATCATAACTGGAATAATAGAATCCTTCATCACCTTTCCATGCAATTCCACTGAATTTCACATCAATCAGAGTATCATCAATTTGCTTTTTGGTAATTGCATCGATGATGATGATCTTGTTCCAGTCACTTCCACCTTCCGAGATAGAATAAGCCGCAAGATTTCCTTTCTTATTGAATGAAAGATTCGAAAGTGAAGTGGTTCCTTTCTCTGAGAATTGATTCGGGTCTAAGAAAACCTCGATGTTTTTTGTTTTAAGACCTGTCCTGTAAATCACAGATTGCGCCTGCAAACCATTATTTTTAGAATAATAAGTATAATCTCCTTCTTTGAAAGGTGCCGATATTTTCTCGTAATTCCAAATATCTCTCAGTTGAGTTTTAATAGTTTCTCTGAAAGGGATTTTCGAAAGATAATTCTGACTGTAGGCTACTTCCTCATCCACCCATTTCTTGGTAGCTTCCGAATCGTTTTCCAAATCGCGGAAAGGGTCTGCAACTTGAGTTCCAAAATAATTGTCGACTTGGCTTCCTTTTACGGCTTTGGGATAGTTAGAATTTGTCATAGATTGAGCTTGGGCACCAACATAGAAAACAACGGCTGCTGTTGCAAAGATTGATTTTACTTTCATTTCTAATTTTTTGAATGTTTCCAAAATTAATGAAAATTCCTTTGTCCGTAATCTTAGAAAGCAACAATAAAACTGCTTTTTTTAACTATCTGATACCTAAAGCTATCTACTTTCAAGCTGCATCGTCTTTGGTAGAGGGATTAATTAGGAATGCTTTTCCTATATATTGTAGCTAATCTTATATTTTTTTGGCTTTTTCATTTTTGCGGATGCCTTGTTGGTCTCTGCGGGTGTCTTATTTATTCCTGCGGATGTCTTATTTTGTTTTGCGGAGGCTTTTGTTTATTTTGACCGAAGGCTTGTTGGATTTGGCACATGCATCATCCTTTTTGCAAGATCTCTTTTCTGTTTTGAATGTTCCATCACTAACCTTTAGATTTGTAGTATAAAGAATAGTAATTTTAAGTAATCCT
>CAUSBY010000009.1:0-174310 GCA_963530025.1 uncultured Weeksellaceae bacterium | reverse complement strand
GTCCTATTTCTGGTGCGACGGGCTCAACTTATACAGCGACTGCCGCCGGTAATTATACTGTTACGGTAACTAGTAATGGCTGTTCATCTACCTCAGCAGTTAAAACTGTCACGGTAACACCTCTACCAGCAACTCCAACTATTTCAGGTAATTCCTCATTTTGTTCTGGTGGAAGTGTTGTATTGACCTCATCTGCTTCATCAGGTAACCAATGGAATTTGGGAGGGAGTCCTATTTCTGGTGCAACAGGCTCAACTTATACAGCGACTGCTGCCGGTAATTATACTGTTACGGTAACTAATAATGGCTGTTCATCTACCTCAGCAGTTAAAGCTGTCACGGTTACTACATGTTGTCAATCTGGTATTACGGCACCAATTATCAATACCACAACTAATTATTCAAGTGCAAACTCGGCTTACAACATTCCTTGTGGTTCTACAACTGCCAATCTAAGCAGTTTGACATCATCCAATAAACCTGCACCAGCAACGGTAACTTTAACTTGGCATACAGCGACGCCGGCTACAACAGCCAACAAAATATCAAATGTTACAGCTTTAACTGGGACTGCAAAATATTATGCCTCTTTCTTTGACTCAGTTAACAATTGTTATTCTCCAACCAAGGAGATTATCATTTATGCACCAATTTGTGCAGTCAATGATGATTTTACTGCAATCCCGATAACCCAAGGTGTAGGAGGTACTTTACCAAGTATCTTTGCCAATGATACCTACAACGGAGCAACTGTTTCAGTTTTACCTTCATTGACTGTTGAATTTGAGGAAGTTATTTGGGTTCATATGTATGCTCAGGTTGATACTGCTGGAAATGGTGCGCTTTACATTCCGCCAAGTACACCCGCTGGAACTTATACCTACACATACAGTATAACGGACAAAGATCCGGATGGTGTTGAGGATAGTAATGCCAGCTATGCCACGGTAACTTTTAGAGTAATCCCAAATATAGATAGTGATGGCGATGGCATCAGTGATGATGCAGATGTGGATGATGACAATGATGGTATTCTAGATACTGCCGAATGTAGCAATACCATTACGGATATGGCCAATGCATTTGCTGGAGGAACGCTGTTAGATATTGCTCCATCAGATCTCGGATTGGCGTTGAATGCCAAACGTCAAAATGTAACCAGAGACCTAAGTGCAAAATTTGGTTATCCAGCCAATTCCGGTGCGGTCATCATTACAATTACCAATGCTTCTGTAAACCCTACTGCAAATGCGTGGTGGACAAAGAATGGTGAACAGCCTTCTATTTGGAACGTAACGGGAACTATGAGTGCATTTGTGCTGATGACCCAAAACCCTCAGTTTTATGGTAATGATAGCAAAACGATCCACATCTATGACGCGAAGCCTGTAATACCGATTACGCTTCCAGGTATGGCAAACCAAACAGCGGTAGCTGGACAATGGAGTATCACGGATACAGCAACCCAAAAGACACTTGCTGATCTTGATAATAATACTTCTACCAACGAATATGGAAACTGGAGATATGCCAATATGAATTTTGGAGCAAAATCCTTTGGATTCTCTACGACTACGGCATTTGGGGATCCAACTTATTCGGTGATGATGTATTTGGAATGTGATACAGATGGCGATGGTATCCCGAATCGTCTAGATCTTGATTCAGATGGTGATGGTTGTGGAGATGCTTTTGAAGGAGGAGCAGATATTAATAACGGACAACTTGTAACTGCAGGAGGAACGGTTTCTGGAGGCAATACTTCTGTCAACAAGAATCTTTGTGCTGGTTATAACTGTGTAAGTCCAAGCGGAACCAATGCAGGATTGCCACAGTTTACAATACTTCCTACAGGATATAGCAATAGCACAGGGCAAACGGTAGGGCAATCTCAGAATGGCGCAGTGAATAATTGCTATTGTACACAACCACCATCTGCAGGAACGCCGGAGATTACCAAAGTAGGTATATCGGTTCAGCAAAAACAAGCAGGTTGGCCAGAGAACATCCCGAATGGACACATCGTATTAGAGTCCAAAGAAAAAGGACTGGTGATCACAAGAGTTCCACACGTAAGTTTTGTACCGCAGCCTACAGATTCCATTGCTGATCCATTTGCGGGAATGTTGGTCTATGACATTCAGGATTCTTGTGTGAAACTTTTCAATGGGATCAATTGGAAATGTATCCAGAGAAGTTGCAATGATGCCAGCAATTAATAAAAACCTTATACCTATGAAAAATATAATATTCACGGCTATTTTGAGCTTAGTTATAATCAATATAAAAGGACAAGTGGCAATTGGCAAAACCAGTGTTACCAATACCAGCGTGATCCTTGAATTTGATAATGCCTTGACAAACAAAAAAGGAATCATTCTCTCCACAGTAGAAAACCTTACCAAAGGTTTGGGAACTGATCCGACTGCTAACAATGGAACTTTCCTATTTGACAGAAGCGATGATAAAGTAAAGATGTATGAAAATAATACTTGGGTCGACCTCAGCGATGCTGGAAGTGAGACGAAGATCACACCCAACACTTCTGCGGACACTATTTCAAACCAAGGCGCGCTCATCGGTTCCGCAACAAGTAATGCAAAAGGTGTATTGGTTTTGGAAGCAACGAATAAAGCAATG
Organism: uncultured Weeksellaceae bacterium; assembly: GCA_963530025.1. GTDB lineage: Bacteria > Bacteroidota > Bacteroidia > Flavobacteriales > Weeksellaceae > Epilithonimonas. The sequence continues at coordinate 171,670 of CAUSBY010000009.1, read as the reverse complement.
GTTTTACCATGGATCCAGAATCCACATACAAATGTGAAAGACCCTTATCCTGGAATGATGTGCTATGATACGGCTAGCAGGACTCTCGCTGTATTTGATGGTTCTGTATGGAATTATTGGAAGTAATTTTATTTGTGTGTTTACTTTCATATGTCCTCAGAACTTTTACAGTTCTGGGGATTTTTTTTATATCAAACATTCTATTTAACTTAACATAATATAAATTAATACGTTGATTTTAATCAACTAAGCTGAAACCAAACCATGTTTAAAACTACCATAACCATTTTACTATTACTTCCATTGTTTCTTTATTCCCAGTATTCTAAGAAGCAGATAGATTCTTTGAAGGTCAAGATCTCTCAACTTAGAAAGGATGGAGATTTGGAGGGCGCATTAACATTATGTAAGAGCATCCTGAAAGAAAATAAAAACTCTGAGGATAAGAAAGAATTGGTCAGTACTTACATTCAGGCTGGTAATATCCTATCCAATCTATCTCGGGTCAAAGAGAGTTTTGATTATCTCGAAAGGGCTTTGGAGGGCAGTCAGGATATTCAGGATAAGGAGATAGAAGCCAGGATCTATGGAGAGTATGGCAGAAATTATAATGTTCTCGGTTTTACTCAAAAAGCGATAGAATACTACACCAAAGGCATAGATCTGTCTAAAAACATTACAGATTCTAAAACCAGAAATACCTTATTGCAATATTTATACAGTTCCAGAGGCGTTATTCATGAAGAAGCAGGTCAATTAGATGCTTTTTATAAAGACCTCCACAGTGCTCATAAGATCTATCCGGACACCTATTCTGCATCTCGACTTGCAAAATACTTTACCGTCCATCGGGAAGATCTGGATTCAGCAAAATATTATCTGCAAAAAGGGGAGGAGATGTTCGGTACCGGAAAGCTTCCTATTTTTCAGAAATCTATATTACTGAGAAACTATGGCAGATATTACTTTCAAAAGAAAGACTATGAAAAAGCGATTGCTAATTATGAAGAGTCTCTTGCCATATCCGAGGACTTAAAGAAACCTAAAGATATCAAGGATACAAACAAATTGCTTTATGAAGCTTATAAAGCAGTAAGTGATGAGAAAAATGCTAATAAAAGTTTGGAGATCTACTCAAACATCAATGATAGTCTGTCATTTGAGCAGAAGAAGATACAAGAAGCACCGATAAAACATATCCTGAGGGAAAAAGAGAAAGTGACTGAAAAAGAGAAATATCATCTCTATCTCGTTATCATTTTCCTTGTGATGATTGTATTGGGTATTTATTTTATGTTGAGACGAATTTCGAAATTCAGTAAGAAGGAAAAGCAGGAGATCATCTCTAAGAATGAGGCGCAGACACAAGAACTAAAACTAAAGGTCAACGAGTCCTTCGATGAGGTCATCCAGTTGGCAAAGACCAACAGCCCCGAGTTCTGGGGAAGGTTCCAGGAGGTTTATCCCGACTTCAGAATTCAGTTATTATCCATCAATCCGGAACTGAAACCATCTGAGCTTATCTTGAGTGCTTACATTTATCTTGGATTCACGACCAAGGACATTGCAGATTATACCTATAAAGCGGTGAAGACCATCAAGAACAACAAGTACAACCTGAGAAAACGATTGGACATCCCTACAGAAAATGATCTCACGATATGGATGCGAGATTTTATCAAATAGATCATACGGGTTTTTGTACATTCGTAGTAAACATAAAATGATATACTATGCCTGTAAAACACAAGATCAAAGCCCAGTTGTACGAGAATCTTTTGACAAGAAACAACCCCAACGATTATATGGCGCGCACCATTAGCGAGGAATCTCTCAATATCAAACAGATCTGCGAAGTTGCTGTGAGCCGTGGCGGAGCGGATATGTCTGCCTTGGCTTTGGAGCACGCGGTGGTTATCTTTCTGAAAGAGATGGCGTATCAGCTTTGTGATGGGTACTCCGTGAACACGGGTTACTTCACAGCGGGTACGCAGATTCGGGGTTTGTTTAATGGTCCTTCGGAAAGTTACAACTCAGATAAACATAACATCCTTTTCAACTTCCAGCAAGGCGAAAAGCTGAAAGCCCAAATCCCGAATATCGAGGTTGAGGTCATGGGAATCGCCAAGAGTGGTTCTGCCATCTTGCAAGTCATAGATGCTAACAGCGGCTCCATCAATGATAAATTGACACCTGGCAGAATCCTGAAGGTCATCGGCAAAAAGCTAAAGATAGCCGGAGACAGTCCCGAGATTGGCATCTTCTTCGTCAACAGTCTCACGAATGAAAGATTGGCATTGGCAACAAATGATTTGGTAGTGAACAAGGCAAAGGAACTCATCATCATTATCCCCGATTTGAAGAGTGGCAGCTACCATCTGGAAGTGGTAAGCCAATACTCGGGAAGTCATCTTTTGAAAAGACCTACGGTTGCCCAATATGATCATCTGTTAACAGTAGAGTAGAGCGCCAGCTTCACATCTCTGTGATAAGTACTAGACCATTTACTCTTATCGAAGCATCAGGCCTATTCTTATGGAAGCATCAGAGTTGTTCTTATCGAGGCATCAGACTTATTCTTGTCGGAGCATCAGAGTTGTGTTCCTAGGATTAGTATCTCCAAACAAAAAGAGCACTCTCTTGCGAGAAATGCCCTTTAAAAATAAAAACCTTAAAATTCAAAAAATTTATAATGACACTCCTCGTTTCCAAGGAATAAATACATCCTGTTTCAGTTGGTCAGCTTTTGTTTCTACGTTTCCACTTGCCAATTCGATAATATAATCTACGATTTCTTCGCCCACTTCCTGGATACTTTTTTCGCCTGTAATCACAGTTCCTGCATTAACATCGATGATGTCTGTCATTCTGTTAATCAAAGCAGTATTAGAAGAGATTTTTACAACCGGTGCGATTGGATTTCCCATTGGATTTCCTAAACCTGTCGTAAATAAAACGACTGTTGCACCTGCACCGACTAATCCTGTTGTACATTCGGCATCGTTTCCTGGCGTATTTAATAGATTCAAACCTGGTTTCGAAATGTATTCGCCGTAATCCAAAACATCTACAATTGGAGCAGTTCCACCTTTTTTAGAAGCTCCTGCAGATTTCATTGCGTCTGTAATCAAACCGTCTTTGATATTTCCCGGTGAAGGATTCATATCAAATCCAGAACCTGCATCAACAACAGATTTTTCAAAAGCTTTCATTAATGATAAAAACTTATCTGCTTTTTCTTCATCCACGCATCGGTTCATCAATTCTTGTTCAACACCGCACAATTCAGGGAATTCTGCCAAAATTGTTTTTCCACCCAACGCTGCAAAAATATCCGAAACAATTCCTAAAGACGGATTCGCAGAAATTCCAGAAAATCCATCAGAACCGCCACATTCCAAACCGATGCTCAGCTTAGAAACCGGCGCAGGTTTACGTTCGATTTTGTTGGCTCTTTTTATCGCTTCAAAAGAATCTTTGATAACCATTTGGAACATTTTATCCGTAGTTCCAATTTTCTGTTGTTCAAAGATTAGAATCTCTTTATCGCTGTTCGGGCTCATTTCTTTCAAAGCATTTTGAAAAATATCAACCTGAAGATTTTGACAACCAAGGCTTAAAACCGTTGCACCAGCTACATTCGGATTATTCACATAACCGGCAAGCAATTTTGCCAGCAATTCCGAATCTTGTCGGATTCCGCCACAACCACCTTGGTGATTGATAAATTTCACTTCGATATTATCCAGAAGATTTTCATTTCTGGACTTATCTTCAACTTCTTCCACGCTTTTTTCTTCAATCAAAGAGCGTAAGAAATTTTTATATGAAACTTCTTTTTTTGGTAACAATTCGTTTTCGAAAATATCTTTCAGCTTCTCGATATTCTTGTTTTCACAAAACACCAATGGGAAAAATAGCCAGACATTTTTGGTGCCCACTTGTCCGTCAGCGCGATGATAACCATTGAAGGTTTTGTCTTTCCATTTGTCCACATTCGGTGGTGTCCAACCCAAATCTCCCGTCTTTTTGAAAACCTCTTCACTCTCGTGTTTTACGTTTTCAGTTGTGATAACTTCGCCTTTTTGGATGGGCTGATTTGCTTTTCCAACGATTACGCCATACATAATGATATGGTCACCATTCTCAAAATCTTCTCCAGCGAATTTATGTTTTGCTTTTGTATCTTTCAGAACCGTGTAATCTGCACCGTCAAGATGCACGATTTCTCCGGCAGGCAAATCCGTCAGCGCAACAATTACGTTGTCATTTGGATTGACTTTTAATACTTTCTTTTGCATAATTTTCAGATTATAACTTTATTCTCAATAATAATTTGGGCAGCTATTTCCGTCCTCCGTTCCCAATCTTTTTTGCAGACGATTTCAGTTTAAATAGAAATTGAGTACAAGCAAAAAAGGATTTCCGCTCAAGTCGGGCTGCTGTGATTCAATGTTTAATTACTGAACCAAAAATTACTGAATGAAACTTTTATACCCTTCCTCAATTCCATTGGAATCGATTGCACGCAAAGCTTTCGTAACAGATTCAGTTAGTCCATTAATCTGAGTCAAATCTGTATCCCAGAAACTTACCTCTGATAAAGCATTTTTCGCCACTTCTCCAAGGTCGTTGGTTGACCAGATTTCTTTGAATCTTTCCAAAACCGGCGCATCATCGCTCACAGGAAGTTGTTTTCCATCGAATTCACCTTGATAGAATCTAATCAACGCTGCTAATGCAAAAGTTAAATTAGTTGGTAACTCGTTCTTGATTTCAACATATTTCAATAAGCTTGGCAATACTCTCACTTTGAACTTCGAAACCGAATTCAATGCAATACTGGAAAGCAAATGTTTCAAAAACGGGTTTCTGAATCTGTCAAAAACTTCATCCGAAAAAGCCGTCAATTCTTCTGTTGATAAATCCAGAGTAGGGATGATTTCGTTATAAACTGTTTCGGAAATCCATTTTCCTGCAAAGTCTGCGTCAATTGCTTCTTTCACAGTTTCTTTTCCGTCAAGAATAGAGAACGCCAACATTGCTGTGTGAGCACCGTTCAGGATTCTAACTTTTCTGGTTCTGTAAGGTGTGATGTCATCGACAACCAAAACTTGGTCATCAATTTTATCAAAAGGAATCAAAGCTTTCAATTTCTCATCACCTTCGATAACCCAAAGTAAGAACGCTTCACAAACTACCATTAGATTATCATCATAATCCAATTTAGCTTCGTACTCGTCTTTTTCTTCTCTCGGATAACCCGGAACGATTCTGTCTACCAAAGTATTGTGGAAATAGTTGCTGTTTTCTATCCAATTAGAAAATTCTGAACCTAGATTCCAAAGCAAAGCATATTTTAGAATATATTTCTTCAATGTCAAAGCATTGTTTTCAATCAATTCGCAAGGAATGATGTGAAGACCTTTCTCCGAATCTCCATTAAAGTGCTTGAATCTCTCATAAAGAAAAGCAGTCACTTTCGCAGGGAAATTCTTGTGAGGACCTGAAGCCAAAGATGTTTCAGACTCATCAAAAGCAATTCCGGCTTCTGTTGTATTAGATAAAATGAACTGTAAGTCTTCGCCTTTAGCCAGCTCAAGATATTCAGCATAATGTTCATAAGGACTGAACGAACGCTGGATTGCAGAAATCACTCTCTGGTCATCTACGATTTGTCCTTTTTTTACACCTCTTACGAAAAGCGTGTAAAGGTTATCTTGCTCTTCCAACATATCGACAAGACCACCAACAGTAGGCTGAACAACAGCTACACCAGCATTGAAGCCAGCTTCTTTGTTCATCTTGTCGATAAGGTAATCTACAAACGCACGAAGGAAATTACCTTCTCCGAACTGTAAAAATTTGATTGGAAGTTTCTCAGTTTGACCTGAGTTTTCACGGTTAAGTTTTTGTTTAGTTTGATATTCCATTTCTTTATTCTTTAAATTTTATAATTTGGTTATAAGTCTGTTACTGGTTTGTATACTGGTACAAGAGATTTCATAACTGTCCATCCAATTAAATAAACCACTGCACAGATTGAAAATATAATGAAGTAACCAGCTTCTTCCCCTTTGAAACCCATAAATTCCATTTGAGTTTCTCCTGCAAAATCGAAAAGAACTCCCGACCCTTTGTTGATAATCAATGAACCAATTCCGCCTGCCATTCCACCAATTCCTGTGATGGTTGCGATTGCTTTTTTCGGAAACATATCGCCAACGGTAGACATAATGTTAGCTGACCAAGCCTGATGACCAGCACCTGCAATCCCGATAATGATAACCGGTAACCAGAAAGAGTAACTTCCTAAAGGTTGTGCAATCAATGCCAATAGTGGGAAAAATGCAAAAATCAACATTGCTTTCATTCTTCCGGCGTAAGGGTCCATTCCTTTTTTATTGATGAAGTAAGATGGTAACCAGCCTCCAATAATCGATAATAAAGTAATTGTATAAAGGACAAAAATAGCTGCCTGACCAAGGGCATCATTAGATTTGATTCCGTAAACCGAGCTCAGATAAGCTGGTGTCCAGAACATATAAAACCACCAAACGCCGTCTGTCATAAACTTTCCAAAAGCAAATGCCCAAGTTTGTTTGTATTTGAAACATTTTGCGAATGATACTTTTTTGTCTTTATCCGCTTCCTCTTCCAGACCGTGGTCTTGCTGGATATATTCTAATTCGGCAGGGTTACATCTCTTATTTTTTTCTGGTTTTTTATAAAGGAAAACCCAGAATCCCATCCATACAAATCCAAGGATACCAATGATAATGAAGGACATTTCCCATCCCCATTTTTCGGCAATTCTTGGAATTATTAAAGGCGCAGATAAAGCACCAACAGCAGCACCAGCATTGAAGATACTTGTTGCCAAAGCTCTGTCTTTCTTAGGGAAATATTCTGCTGTAGTTTTGATAGCAGCAGGGAAGTTACCTGCTTCCCCAACAGCCAATACAAAACGGGCAAAGATGAATAGCATCACACTCGTACTTCCTACTAGTGCGACATTATCTACAGTTTTTATAATTTTTTTCGATTCTTCGAAGCCGACAAACCAATTTCCTGTCAAAATCCCTGATGCTGCAATCCCGCAATAAGCGTGTAAACAAGCTCCAAGAGACCAAACCCCGATTGCCCAAAGGAAACCTTTTTTCGTGTCCATAAAATCCACAAACTTCCCAGCGAACAGCATACTTACTGCATAGAAAATGGAGAATAGTGCGGTAATATTTCCGTAATCATTATTATTCCAATGAAATTCCGGCTGGATAAAATCCTTCCAAGTCAATGATAGAACCTGTCTGTCCAAATAATTGATACTTGTAGCAACGAAAAGCAAACCGCAAATGGTCCATCTGTAATTGCTCGGCTTAGAAGTTATGGTTTGATTCATTTTTGAATGATTTGATTTGGTTGTGTTTTTATTTTAAGAAGCTTTTATAGATTGGATGATTTCCAATACTTTTTTAGTTTCGTTTTCGATGGTTGCGTAATCTTTGGAAGCCATTAGTTCTTTGCTAACCAATTTACTTCCCATTCCAACAGCTGAAACACCAGCTTTGAACCAGCTTTCGATGCTTTCTTTGGTGGTATCAACGCCGCCAGTTGGCATAAATTTTAGATTTGGGAATACATCTTTGATTGCGGACATAAATCCGGTTCCAAGTGCATTTCCAGGGAATAGCTTAACGAAAGTTACACCTGAGTTTTCAGCTTCGATGATTTCTGTCGGAGTCATACAGCCTGGGCTATAAAGCACATCCTTTGAAATCAAAAATTCTGCAACTTCTGCAACAAATCCAGGACTGATAAAGAAGTCAGCGCCAACTTTGTAATAGTCTTCCGCTTGTTTTTGATTCTTAATTGTTCCGATTCCAAGCAACATATCCGGCATTTCAGCATTTCGGATTTCTACCATTTTTGTGAAATTGTTTAAAGCAGATTCTCCTCGGCTTGTATATTCTACTGCACGGATTCCTGCTCTGTAAAGCGATTTCAGTATTTCTAAAGTTACCGTTTCATCAGCATTATAATACAAAGGCAAAAGTCCTTGCTTGATGATGGCGTTCGTAACTAATTGAATTTTTGTCATTTTTCTTAAATTTTTACTTTAAAAACTATCTTTCTAATGAAGTCATTTCCAATCATTGGTGCGTGAACATCATTTGGATAAAAAATAGCAAACTGATTTTCGTTTAATTGGAAAAACATATCCGGATTATCATTGTAAAAAAGAACATCTTTTTCTGCATTGTATTCTCCGATTGGATTTGTGCATTCTTGCCTTGATTTCCAACCAATATTTTCTACTCCCTTCAAACAAATTTGAATATCAATATTTTGATTATGACATTCGAATTTGGAAAGACTTTCTTCTTTTGTTTTGGCCATTTCATCAAAAACAATCATTCGAAGACCTTCTTCAATCTCTGTAACTCCAACTTCTAAAGAATCTAAATTTTTGTCTTTTAAATAGTCGAAAGCTTTTTCAAATAATGGATTGAGCAAAGAATATTGAGAAGCATTTTCTAATGTATCTATAATCATTTTTCTAAATTATCTTTTAATTCTTCCTCCTGAATTGCCGTTCATTACTTCCAGAATGTCGTTGGCACTGCTCAGATTCACATCACCTAAAATAGTATGTTTGATGGCGCAGGCCGCGTTGGCAAACTTCAAAGCTTTCTCATCATTGAAGTTAATTAAGCCGTAAATCAATCCTGCTGCAAACGCATCTCCTGTTCCGATTCTGTCAACAACGGGATTCACTTCCAGGCTTTCGGTTTCAAAATATTGTCCATTAACCAAAGCTCTTCCCTGAGTTGCCTGATTACTGGCCGTAACACCAATTCTGGTTTTATCAAATACTTTTTTGATAGAAGGAATTTCTTTCATTAATGTCTCAGCAGCTTGGATAAAACTGTCTTTATCATAACCGAAAGATGTTCCTAAGATTTCATTAATTTCGTTCACACCACCGATGAAAATCGTAGAGTAGGAGATGAGTTCTTTAAGAACAGCGAATCCTTCTTTTCCGTATTTCCAAAGATTGGAACGATAAGCTGGGTCAGCCGTGATTTCGATTCCTTTTGAATAGGCTAATTGCAAACCTTGCTTCAAAGTTTCGTAAGCACCTTCAGAAATTCCGGGAGAAATTCCTGTCCAGTGGAAATATTCTGCATCTTCCAATGCTTTTTCCCAATCTACTTGTTCGGGTTTGATGTTGGCAAAAGAACCATTTAATCTATTGTAAGAAATCCTGCTCGCACGCATCGCAGAACCGACTTCCAAGAAATATAAACCAATCGGGTGTTCTGTTCTATTGACGAATTGCGTATCAATTCCGTAACTTTTCATTGTTGCAATGGCAGAATCTCCGATGAAACAATCGGAAACATTCGTGATGTGTCTGGTTTCACATCCCATAATGGCTAAAGACGCACCGACATTCATTTCTGTTCCTCCGAAGAAAAACTCCATTTCACGGCTTTGTCTCAGCATTTTGCTATCGGATGGAGACAATCTCATCAATACTTCGCCAAAGGTTACAACTTTGCTCATTAATTTTTATTTTTTCTAAACCTTAAAGGTTTGAGTTTTTACTTTATAAAATCTTCTCTAAAAGGGCTGAAAACATCTACCAAAATCCCATCTTCTAGACATTCGACACCGTGAAGAACATTGGAAGGAACAAAGAAAGAATCGCCTTTTTTCAAAATTGAAATATCTTCTCCTATATTGACTTCAAATTTTCCTTCCGCAACATAAGTCACCTGAATGTGAGGATGTTTGTGTTTGTATCCAATTCCGCCTTTTTTGAAACGGACATTCACCATCATTACAGATTCGTCGTAGCCGACAATTTGGCGGTCGATATAGTCATCAATTTTTTCCCATTCTGTTGAATCGGATTTGTAATATATTTTGGATGTTTGTTTTGTTTCCATTTTATTTTGAACACAAAGTGCACAAAGATTTTTTATTTAATTCAATGTTTTTAAGGTCGCAAATCCGTTTCGCTTAAATAAGCTTTGAATCACTCGCAGCCCGACTTGAGCGGAAATCCTTTTTTGCTTGTACTTTAGTTCTATTTAAACTAAAATCGTCTGCAAAAAAGATTGGGAGCGGAAGGCGGATTAAGCTGCCCTAAATATTTCTGAAATCCTTCGAGAGCCTCAGGAGGACAATATTAAAAGTTGAAATATTCTTTAGCGTTAAAATAGCAAATATCTGCCACAACTTTTCCTACCAAATCCAAATCCTCAGGAAGTTCGCCAGACTCGATTTCGTTTCCTAAAAGGTTACACAATACACGCCTGAAATACTCGTGTCTTGGGAACGAAAGGAAGCTTCTGGAATCGGTCAACATCCCAACGAATGTGCTGATGAGTCCCATATTGGAAAGCGCATTCATCTGTTTTTCCATTCCGTCTTTTTGGTCCAAAAACCACCATCCTGAACCAAACTGAACTTTTCCTTTTACTGAACCGTCGTTGAAATTCCCAATCATTGTTGCCATAATTTCGTTATCGGCTGGATTCAGATTGTAGATGATTGTTTTAGCCAACCTGTCCTTAGAATCCAATGTGTTAAGGAATCTCGAAAGGTTCGCAGCCTGACTGAAATCGCCGATGGAATCCCAACCTGTGTCTGGCCCTAGAACTTTCAACATTCTTGCATTATTGTTTCTCAACGCGCCCAAATGATATTGCTGAACCCAGCCAAATGAATGGTAAGTCTCGCCCAAGAACAATAAAATTGCTGTTTTGAACTGCTCAATCTGATGTGGTGTTAAGGTTTCTCCTTTTCTTTTAGTTTCAAAAATTGAATTGATTTCTGAATCTGTGAACGTTTCAAATGAAATGTTATTCAATCCGTGGTCACACAATCTGCATCCGTTGGCATGAAAGTATTCAATCCTTTTGATTAGTGCATCCTGTACATCCTTGTAAGATTGGATTTCGATTCCTGCAGATTCGCCTAATTTATCGATGTAAGAATTATAATCCTCATTATCAATCAAAATCGCTTTGTCCGGACGGAAAGCCGTGCTAACTTTGATTCCGAAATCATCGTTTTTAAGAGCCTGATGATATTCTAAAGTATCAATCGGGTCTTCTGTGGTACAAACTGTTTCCACATTTCTCATTTTCAACAATCCACGAACAGATTTTTCAGGTGTTTGAAGCTGAGCTGATACATTTTCGTAAACTTCATCCGCATTTTTATCGTTTAACAAATCATAAACATCAAAATATCTTGCTAATTCCAAATGTGTCCAATGGAATAGAGGATTTCTCAAAGTATTCGGAACTGTTTTTGCCCAAGCAGCAAATTTTTCTTTATCAGAAGCGTCTCCGGTAATGAATTTTTCATTCACGCCCATTGTTCTCATCGCTCTCCATTTGTAATGGTCGCCACCAATCCACACTTGTGTAATATTCTCAAACTGACGGTTTTCTGCAATCTCTTTCGGAGGCAAATGGTTATGATAATCGATGATTGGTTGGTTTTCAGCAAATCTGAAATACAACTCTTCAGCGAATTTGTTCTTTAATAGAAATGTATCCGTGATAAATGGTTTTGTAAGTGTACTCATTTTTAATTATTAATGATAAATTATTAATTATGAATGTTTATTCGTTTGAAGGTTTTCCGATCGTTGCTAAGATTCCGCCGTCAACGTAGATGATTTGTCCGTTGATGAACTGACTTGCTTCAGAAGCCAAGAAAATTGCCGTTCCTGCCAAATCTTCAGGATTTCCCCAACGTCCTTCCGGTGTTCTACTAATAATGAATTCGTTGAAAGGATTGCCATCCACACGAATTGGTTCTGTCTGAGAAGTTGCAAAATATCCAGGACCAATTCCGTTCACTTGGATGTTATGTTTTGCCCATTCTGTAGCAAGATTTTTAGTCAGCATTTTTAATCCGCCTTTTGCAGAAGCGTAAGCCACGACATTGTCACGACCCAATTCGCTCATCATAGAACAGATGTTGATGATTTTACCTGATTTTCTGGCAATCATACTTTTTGCGACCAACTGAGACATAATGAAAGGTCCTGTTAAATCCACGTCAATTACTTTTCGGAAATCGGAAACTTCCATTTCTAGAGCCGGAATTCTTTTGATGATTCCTGCATTATTAATAAGGATATCGATTTGTTTGTGATTAGCTTCTATTTCTGCAACTTTTTCAGCAGCAATTTTCTCATCCGTTACATCAAAAATATAGCCTGTTGCTTTATATCCTTTTGACTGGTAATAAGCAATTGCTTCTTCCAATTTGGATGGAGTAGTGCTGGTTACGACTAATTCTGCTCCTGCTGAAGCCAAACCTTCTGCCATTGCCAAGCCCAAGCCGTGCGTTCCACCAGTTACTAATGCTACTTTTCCAGTTAAGTCAAATAAATTTTTCATTTAGAAATATCGTTAGATAATTTTTTACTCTCGCAGATTTCGCAAATTATGCAGATTTTAAAATCAGCTAAATCGGCAAAATCTGCGAGAAAATATTTTATTACTTTAATTCGTCGGTTTTTACAGCATCCATATCTCCATAATCCATATTTTCTCCAGCCATTCCCCAAATAAAGGTATAGTTGGCAGTTCCAACACCAGAGTGAATTGACCATTCCGGAGAAATCACAGCATCTCTGTTTTGAAGGAAAATATGTCTCGTTTCCTGAGGTTGTCCCATAAAATGTGAAATCGATTGCCCTTCTTCCAAATCGAAATAGAAATAAGCTTCCATTCTTCTGGTATGCGTATGAGAAGGCATTGTGTTCCAAACGCTTCCTTCGTGCAATTCGGTCATTCCCATTTGTAATTGACAAGTTTCCAAAACACTGTTTACTAATAGTTTGTTGATTGTTCTTCTATTAGCATATTTGGAATCACCTAATTCTACGATTTCCGCTTCGTTCTTTGTAACCTTTTTTGTTGGATAAGAATGATGAGCTGGCGCAGAATTGATATAGAAATAAGCTTGTTCCCCATCAATATTTTCAAAAGTCACATCTTTATTTCCTTTTCCTATATATAAAGCTTGCTTATTATTAAGTTCGTAAACTGTTCCGTCAACAGTTACTTTCCCTTTTCCACCAACATTGATGATTCCGATTTCTCTTCTGTCTAAGAAATTTTCTGCTTTCAATTCATCTATTGTTTCAAGTTTTAAAGCTTTGTCAGTAGGCATTGCTCCGCCAACAATTAATCTATCATACATTGTATAGACTAGTTTGATTTGTCCTGCTTGAAATAAATCGTTGATTAGAAATTCTTCTCTAAGTTTTTCTGTAGTGTAATTTTTGGCATCGTTTGGATGATGCGCATATCTGAATTCTGATTGAGTCATTATATCTATATATGTTAACTGAAAATTAATTTTGTGTAATCGATTGCATTGAAAAATGCTCTTTTTGAGACAAAAAATAATCTTTGTAAATATATATATAAATATTAACCAAGAAAGAAAAATTTAAAATATTTTTTAAATTAAAGAAAAACAGTTAGTTATGTTTAGTTTTGAAATGTTTTTTTATTGTTTTTATAGATTTTATAGTGCAATATTTTGCTGTTGAATTTCAAAATTTGTGCAATTTTTAGAATTTTGTTGTCTTTGTAAACCTAATTTTTTTTATTTCTTTAATTGATTTTAATTTATTGATTATCAATGATTTGAAGTTTATAATTATTACTATTTATATAGGTTTCAATTTTTATCAAAAATATTGGTTAATTGAACAAAAAAAAATGTAATTCTGTTAAAAATTGAATCTTAAGTTAATTTTTGGTTAATTGATTTTGAAAGAAAAATGACTTTTTGAACTGAAAACGAATCTTTTAAAATGTTAAAATTATGTTAATTTAATTATTTTAAATTGTTTTTCTGTTGATTTTAAGTGGCAGTTAATCAGGTTTTTATGGTAGTTTTTGTTTTTTGATTTATATCTATGTTAAATTAATATTAATGAAAAAAATACATTTTGCATTTGTCAATTGAAAAATAATCTTAGTTTAGTCGAGTTAAGAAAAACTTAAAAAATTAAGTGCAATCGATTGCATTTTTTTAGTGAGGATTTAACACTTTTATTAAGTAAAGAATAAATTACTAATTATAAAAAACTAACAAATATCTATGAGTGGTTTAAAACTAGGAATTCATAGTGCTTTTATTAAAACGACGATTGCTTCTGTCTTTTTATTACCTGCACTTGGACTGGCTCAAGAATTAATTAAGGTTTCTGGAACAATCACTTCTGACCAAAAGAAGGCTGTTCCGAATGTGGAAATCACTGTGAAGAATTCCAAATTCTCCACAATGACTGACAAATCTGGAAAGTATGAACTCAATGTTCCTAAAAATGCAACATTGGTTGTTCGTGCAAAAGGATATGAAGAGCAGGAGATAGATGTCAATGGGCAGAATGTAATTAATATTGCATTAGCCAAATTTGATTCTAACAAAGAAAAGACTATTGATGAAGTTGTTCTTGTAGGATATACGACTGTTTCTAAAAAAGATGTAACCAATTCAATTGCTTCTGTAAAAGGTGACCAATTGAATGATATGCCTGTGAACAGTGCTGCGGAAGCTATCCAAGGTAGAATGGCTGGGGTTCAAGTAACTTTCGGTGAAGGTTCTCCAGGTTCTGATCCGGAGATTAAGGTAAGAGGAGGTACTTCTATCACTCAAGATAATGCTCCGCTTTACATTGTCGATGGAATCCAGATGGATAATGCATTATCATTGATCTCTCCAAAAGAAATCGAGTCGATTGAAGTTCTTAAAGACGCTTCTTCTACTTCTATCTATGGAGCTAGAGGAGCAAATGGTGTTGTTTTGATCACTACAAAAAGTGGTAGAAAAAATGCTAAAACTACTGTTAATTATAACGGTTATACTGGTGTAAGATCTATTGCAAAAAAATTGGACGTAATGAGTCCTTATGACTTTGTGCTTTATCAGTATGAACTTTATAATAGAGATGGCGATTCTCAGCAGCATGATAAGTTTATTAGTTTATATGGTAATTATCTAGAAACAAAAGACGCTAATGGAGACATAATAGATCCAGGAATAAACCGATACAAAACTATACAGAGAAGAGATTGGCAAGAAGAGGTTTTTGGGAAAGAGGCATTCAACTTTACTCATAACTTGAACATCTCCGGAGGTAATTCTAATTCTGCTTTCACATTGTCTTTAAATCACGTTGAAGAAGATGGAATCATGATCAATTCTGGCTATAAGAGAAATATGGCTAACTTCAAATATGATTTTGATATCAGTAAAAAATTGAAAGTCGGATTGACGGCAAGATATAGCCAAACCTTCATCAATGGTGCCGGGACTACTACTGCGGGTTCTCAAAGTACAAACAGACTTAGAAACGTTATCCGATACAGACCTTTTGAAAATGGAATAAATACAGGAGCTGGTTCTGACGAGTTTGATACAGACGATTTTGTAACTACCAACTTGGTGAATCCCGTATTGCTTTCTAATAATGAAATCAAATACAACAATGCAGACAACTTATTCTTAAACGGAGTTATTACTTATAATATCTTCAAAGATTTGACTTTCAAAAGTACGATTGGATATGTACAGAATGATCAGGAGATTAAACAGTTTTCTGGCCCTAGAACATACTTGTCAAGGATCAACTCCGATATGTCTGTTGTACAGCTAACAAACAATCAAACTAGAAGAATAACCAATACCAATACGCTAGCTTATAAAAAGAAATTTGGCAATAGCAAATTAGATTTATTATTGGGACAGGAGATTGTACAGACAGATGGTAATAGAACTGATATGACTGTCAGATATATACCAACATCTATGTCTGCAGAACAAGCCTTTGCAAACATTATTCTTGCAGCTCCGCCAACAGGAATGGTACAAGATGCTCCTTATGCAGGTGTCTTGCCTCCAGGTAGATTGGCTTCTTTCTTTGGTAGAGCAAATTATATTTATAATAATAAATATATCGCAACTGTATCAGTAAGAAGAGATGGTTCCAACTCTTTTGGACCGGCTAACAGATGGGCAAATTTCCCATCAGCATCATTAGCCTGGAAAATCGGAGAAGAGAATTTCCTGAAAGATTCTAAAATCGTAAATGACCTTAAATTACGTTTAGGCTACGGACAATCCGGGAATGATAGAATTACGGGATTCTTATACGATACATTCTATAATCCTTCTAGTACATATGGATATACGGGAGGAGTTGGGGTCATTACTGGTGCAGCACCAGGGAATATCATGGCAAATCCAAATATTAAATGGGAAGCAACAGTTTCAAAAAATGCAGGTTTAGATTTTACAATTTTCAATAAGAGAGTATATGGAGCTATAGATGCTTATATCACAGATACTAAAGACTTGCTATTATTAGCAAAAATACCTCAGACTTCTGGATATGAATATCAATATCAAAACTCTGGAAAAACTCAGAACAAAGGTTTGGAATTCAGTATGGGAGCAATCATTGTAGGGAATGAGAACTTCACATGGAAGACAGATTTCAACCTTGCTGCTAATAGAAATACGATTAAAAGTTTAGGTTCATTAACTCAGTCTGGTACAGATTATTATTTGGTTCCTTCAGGATGGGTCAATAACTTGTTTGATTTCAAAGTTCAAGTTAATCAACCTGTTGGTATGTTCTACGGTTATGTAACAGATGGTAGATATGAGGTTAGCGACTTTAATTTCAATCCGGCGAACAATACCTATACATTGAAAGATGGGATTCCGACAACTAGTTCTGTAGCTTTAGGGAACAGATTAGCACAGCCTGGGGATCTTAAATTAAAAGATCTTAACGGAGATGGTGTAATAGATAATAAAGATCAGACAGATCTTGGGAATGCTCAACCAAAATTCTATGGAGGTTTCAACCAAACTTTCAAATACAAGAATTTTGATATGAGTTTGTTCTTCAACTTCTCTGTTGGAAACAAAGTTTATAATGCTAACAAAATAGAGTTCACAACCAAGTATCAATACACCGATCAGAATATGTTGGGCGATATGGCTAACAGATGGAGATGGTTTAATGACGAAGGTGTTAAAGTGACAGATCCTACAGCTCTAGCAGCTCTAAACGCTAATACTACAATGTGGGTGCCAACAGGTGGTAATTATTTCCTACATTCGTATGCCATAGAAGACGGATCTTTCTTGAGATTGAATAACGTAACAATCGGATATTCGTTAAACAAAGATGCGCTTAAAGCAATTGGTATTACTAATTTGAGATTATATGCTACAGCAAATAATGTATTTACAATTACCGGTTATTCGGGATATGATCCAGAGGTAAGTACTAGAAAAAGTACACTTACTCCTGCTGTAGATTATGCAGCATTTCCACGAAGCAGATTTTTCTTAACAGGTGTTGATATAACTTTTTAATTCGAAAAAAATGAAAAAACATAGACTTTTAATTGCAATATTAAGTTGTACACTTACTTTATCTACAGTTACTTCTTGTGATAATTTTTTAGATGCAGAAAATATTTCTAATTCTAACGAGGAGCAACAATTTGACAGTACAGCAGATACTTTCACTGCCTTGATTGGTGTTTACAATCAGATTATTGGTGATGATGGATATGGACAAAGGATAAGCTTATACTTTCCTCAGTCAGGTGATGACTTCAAAACCTCTGGAGATTATAGCTGTAATGATAGAAGAGGGCTAAGTACTTATGGTGCTTGTACATCCAATCCAGACCTTAATAAGCCTTTCCTAAAATTATATTCAGGAATAGAAAGAGCTAATCTTGTTATCAAGAATATACCATTATCAAAGGTAATGCAGTCAGGTTCTGATTCTGAGAAAAAGCTAATGAACCGTTATCTAGGAGAAGCTTATACTTTGAGAGCACTATTTTATTTTGATTTGATCAAAAACTGGGGAGATGTTCCAATGCAAATGGTTCCATCTTCAGATTTGGAGTCTGTTTATTTGCCAAAAACAGATAGAGATGTTATCTATGATAAAATCATAGCTGATCTTGCAACAGCAGTAGAATTAATTCCTTGGAGATCAGAAGCCGCAACTGCTAATGTGAGGTTTACAAAAGCTGCTGTAAAAGGATTAAGAGCTAGAATCGCTTTGGCTAGAGCGGGCTATTCTTTGAGGAGAGATCCTAGAATTATGGCGAAAGGTTCTAATTCTCAAGAATATTATCAAATTGCTTATAACGAATGTAGAGATATTATCAACTCTGGTCAACACGGTTTGAACGCTAATTATGAAACAGCTTTCAGAGCTTTGCATGAAAATGCAGAAGATGCAGCTCACGAAGTGATTTTTGCAGTGGGAGCTTTCGGAGGTAACGCTGCTACAGATAGTAAAATAGGTTACTACAACGGAATGAGACATGATGCTTCCTCTTCTTGGAGTAGTAGTGGAGGTATCAACGCAATTGCAACTTACTTCTACGAGTTCGGAAAGTATGATGTAAGAAGAGATCTTACGATAGCTTCTATGCAAATCAATGCAACTAATCAAGCAATCTTAGCAACTGGTGCTGTTTGTACTGATGGAAAATTCAGAAAATCTTGGACCAATGTTACAGGAACTGCGCAGAACGTGGCAATCGACTGGCCATTATTAAGATATTCTGACATTTTATTAATGTTTGCAGAAGCAGATAATGAGCTAAATGGTTCTCCTTCTCAAGACGCAATCAATGCAGTGAAACAAGTTAGAGAAAGAGCTTATGCTGGTAACTTGGGACAAGCAGGAACTATCCCGACTGATAAAACAGGCTTCTTCAATTATATCGTTCAAGAGAGATTGTTGGAATTTGGAGGAGAAGGTCTTAGAAAATATGACTTGATCCGTTGGAATCTTTTGGCTACAAAAATTGCTGAGACAAAACAAAAACTTTCCGATATGTTAAACGGAACTGAACAATACTCAACAGTACCTGCTTATTTATATTACAAAGCTTCGCCTTACGACAAAACGAAAACTGCGCAGGCAGCATTGCAAGCTATAGATATTTATGTTCAGCCAGGCACAACCAGAGCGGATGTTTACACGACACCTTCAGTAGCGACAACACCAACTGGTTACACAAGAGTTAACTGGAGGGTTGCGGTGACTGCAGATTATATCAATAGTCCTTTAAAAGGGTATGCTCAATATTTTGAAGCAAACAGAAAGGAATTGTTCCCGATTTATGATGATATCATCTTATCAAACTATAATCTGAAACAAGATTACGGTTATTAGAAAATAAAAATTCTTTTTTCTCAAGAATTTTTTAAGTTATTATATTTTTAATTTTTTTTGAAGACTCACTCTATCAGGGTTTTATATCCTGATAGAGCTGAATCTAAGAATTCTATTGTCTTAATTCTAAGAAAAAAAGACAACTATTATTTAAAATTAGTTAATGAGATGGGTTCGTTGAAGGTCAACACTAATTACAATAATTACAATTAATTACAACTCGTAAAAAAACTCATTAAATATATTTTATATGAATAAATTAAAATTACTTTATGTATTCTTTTTACTTGCATTCATGCAGGTATCAGGACAGTCTGTTACGTTCAACGAATCTGCAGGCTGGGTAGAGACTGCCTTTGTAAAATGGCAGCCGGTGACCAATGCTGGGAGATATAATGTTTACTATTCCGGCGAGGGAGTGGTGAACAAACAGGTTGATGATTATTTGATCCGTAGTTATGGCTCATATTTCAGAGCTGATGTTTTAGGATTAAAAGCAGGTAATTATACGATTACCGTTAAGCCAGTTATTTTAGGTATAGAAGGAGAAGGTTCTACAACAAGTACTTTGACGGTTCTGCCGCATGATAGAAACGGTTTCGCTTTCCATGGCGGAAGAGTTCCCGGAGGTTACAAAGCTGATGGAACGCTTAAAGATAATGCTGTTGTTCTATACATTACAGAGAAAAGTAAGAATACGATTTCCTTCAATGTTATTACCAATAACAATGGCAATACTACCAATTATGTAGGTTTTCAGAACATCTTTTCTGGTATAAAGAAAGGGATAGATAAAAGACCATACGTTTTCAGATTGGTAGGTAATATCACAGATTTTACTGATATGGAAGGTGGAGATCTTGTGGTGGAAAATAAAAATAACGATCTCAGTTATATCACTGTAGAAGGTGTTGGAGATGACGCAACTGCAAATGGTTGGGGAATTCGTGTGAAAAATGCAACTAATATTGAGATTGCTAATCTTGGTTTTATGAATTGTGATAGCAGCGAAGGTGATAACATCGGGATGCAACAAAACAATTCATATATCTGGGCTCATAACAACGATCTTTTCTACGGACATGCTGGTAGCGATGCTGATCAGATAAAAGGTGATGGAGCTCTAGATAACAAAGGAACTTCTTATGCAACCTATTCTTACAACCACTTCTGGGATTCTGGAAAAGCAAGTCTGTTAGGTCTTAGTGAAAATACAACAGCAGGTTTGTATGTTACTTATCATCACAATTGGTTTGATCATTCAGATTCTAGACATCCTAGAGTAAGATTTTATTCTGCACATATTTACAACAATTATTTTGATGGTGTTGCCAAATATGGATCAGGCTCTACAGAAGGTTCTTCATTATTCTTAGAAGCTAACTATTTCCGTAATGCAAAAAATCCAATGATGATTTCTTTACAGGGAACAGATGTTTGGAGTCCTACAAAACAGATGAACGATCCTGGAAACCAAGGGACTTTCTCTGGAGAAGATGGAGGTATGATCAAGGCTTTCAATAATACAATGGATGCAGATCTTGGCACAAACTCTATGAGATTTGTAGCATATGCAGATCCAAATCCGCTATATAATATTGATGGAAAAATCAGTTCTTTGACAGATTTTGATGCTTACCTTGCTGCAACTCGTGGAGAAACTGTTCCAGCGACTGTGAAATCAAAAGTAGGTGCCAAAACTTATAATAACTTTGATACAGATGCTGCTCTTTATGTTAAGAATTTGGTTACAGATGAGCCTGTTGCTGCGAGAGATAGAACTAAGTTATACTCTGGTCGTGTACAAGGTGGAGATTTCAAATGGACTTTTGACAATGCTGTAGATGACAAATCTTATACAGTGATTGCAGGGTTGAAATCTGCTTTGACAAATTATGGAACAAACCTAGTTTACATTCAGGCAGAAGGAAGTTCTCAGACTTTGGTTAATACTTCTGGAAATAAAGATCAGTCAGTAGCTACTGGTTCAGCAATTGTTCCTATTGTTTTCACTTGGGGTGGAGAAGCTACAGATGTTACGTTGACAGGTGTTACCAATGGACTTTCTTTTACAAAAGATGCAACAGCAAAAACAGTTACTATTACAGGAACACCTACTCAAACTACTTCTTATACAGTTACAACGGTTGGTACTTCTGGAACTTCAGCTTCTATCAGCGGAACAGTAACTATTGGTCCTGGTAACCCAGGCGAAACAGACGGGTTGATTCATAACTTTACAACTTCTGGAAAAGTAAGTGCTTTCTACACAATTACAGGAAATATGAACTCTACAGACGGTTCTACAACTTATGATGGATTGACGTTGACCAAACGTTTCAAAATGGAATCAGCAACCAGTATTACTTATACAACAACTGCAGAATCAACATTAACATTGGTTTTTGATGGAGATTTTAATAAGAATGTAAAATTTGATGGAGCTAATTATACAGCAGTAAACGGAGTCGTTACAATTCCAAATGTTGCTGCTGGAGCACACAGTATTACAAAAGGAGATACGACAAACTTGTTCTACATCAAAACTGCTTATGCAGGATTGGCAACAAGCGATATCAAAAAAGCTCAAGTAACATTATATCCAAATCCAGTTTCTGATTATTTACATATCACGACTGCAGGTCAAAAAGTGTTAAGCGTAAAAGTTTACAATTTTGCAGGTAGCTTGGTTAAAAATAATGTAGTGATTAGTAATGATTCTGTTGATTTAAGAAACTTGAATACTGGTAATTATATCATCAGCATTACAACTGATAAAGGAACAATTACCAAAAAGATCATTAAAAAATAGTCACATATAATTAATGTCAATCTGTAGTTTTCAGAACACATTATTTAATTGTTAAATTCATACAGGTTTTCATCTCGAAAGGGATGGAAACTTGTATATTTAAAAAAGATTCGAATTTTAGAATCTATATTTTAAAGTAAAATCCTAAAAATGAAGAGGTCGAGATCTAAAAATATTTTATTGTTTTTTTCTTTTATTCTGGTTTTGATTTGTATCAATTCTTTCAGCATTAATGATATTGATTCTGAAAAAGTTTATACAGTTTCTCAGGACGGAAAAGGAGACTTCAAAACAATTCAGGAAGCGATAAATATAGTCGAAGATAAATTGGATTCGAAGACCAAAATCATTATCAAGAAAGGAGCTTATAGAGAGAAAATCACAATTCCAGCTACAAAAGGAGCAATTTCTTTCGAAGGTGAAAATTTATCGGAAACAATCATTATCAATGATGATTTCGCATCAAAGAAAAACCAAGAAGGAAAAGAAATGGGAACAACAGGTTCCTCTACGATTTTTATTTTCTCGGATAATTTCTCCGCAAAAAATATCACTTTCCAAAACGATGCAGGAAAAGTTGGACAGGCTGTCGCAGTTCTAATTACCGGTGACAAAGCAATTTTTGAGAATTGTAGATTTCTAGGATTTCAAGATACACTTTATCTAAAGGGTGAACAAGACGTTCCAACTCCTAAAAGAGAAATTCGTCATTATTTCAAAAACTGCTATATAGAGGGAACAACTGATTTTATCTTCGGGGCAGCAACTGCCGTTTTCGAAGATTGTACAATCTTTGCCAAAGAAAGTGCAACTTATCTCACAGCAGCTTCGACACCAGAGAATACCAAATTCGGTTTTGTTTTTATTAATTGTAAAATTACTGGAGAAGCTAAAACAGAATCAGTTTATCTAGGAAGACCTTGGCGTCCTTTTGCTAAAACAGTTTTTATTAATTGTGCAATCGATAACACAATCAAACCAGAAGGTTGGCACAATTGGAAAAAACCAGAAGCAGAGAAAACAACTTTCTACGCAGAATATAATTCCAAAGGAGAAGGAGCAAAGTTAGAAAAACGAGTTTCCTGGTCACATCAATTATCAAAAAAAGAAGCCAAAGAATATTCAATAAAAAATATTCTCTCAGGAAATGATAATTGGAATTTTAAAATGAAATAATTAACCATTAAATTATAAAAATAATACTCGCAATGTCATACTGAACGGAGTCGAGCCCTCTATCATTTTGAAGGGTTTATAGTATCCCGACAGTGCAGGATAAATTAGAACTTCAATTATTCTAAATTGCGATAAATCAACTTTAAAATATTGATATAATGAATTTTATTAATCACAAAATAAAAGTAATGGCCTTTGCTGCTATCAGTTCAGGGATATTTTTGGCCTGTGCTCAGACCAAAACTGCAGCGACTTCCAAACCCGCAACAGAAACTTCGAAATCAGGAAAGATAGTCCCTACAAATCTGAAGTGGTCAGAAAGAATGATGCTTTCAGAAATGCAGAGATTCCCAGAAGCTTGGATGTTAGATTTCAGTAAAAGCCCAAAATGGACCTATCCTTCTGCAATTGTGTTGGACGGTGCTGAAAAGCTTTATCAAAAAACAGGAAAAAAAGAATATTATAATTACATAAGTGATTTCGGGGCAAAGTTGATAACTGATGATGGCAAGATTCTGACTTACGACTTGGAAAAGTATAACATCGATATGTTGAACAGCGGAAATGTTCTTCTTTATCTCTATGAAAAAGAGAAAAAAGACAAATATCTGAAAGCACTTCAGACACTTCGTTTACAAATCGATGGACAACCAAGAACCAAGGAAGGATCTTTTTGGCATAAGAAAATATATCCTTATCAAGTTTGGTTAGATGGTTTGTATATGGGAATGCCTTTCTATACGCACTATACAAAAGATTTTACTAAGGGTGCAGATGCAACAAAAGCTTATGATGATGTTGTTTTCCAGTTTGATTCTGTTCAAAATAATCTTCTGGACAAAAAAACAGGATTGTTGTATCACGCTTGGGACGAAAGTAAAGAGCAAGCTTGGGCAAATAAAGAAACCGGACTTTCTCCAAACTTCTGGGGAAGAGCGATGGGTTGGTACGGAATGGCGATGGTTGATGTTTTGGATTTTCTACCTAAAGACCATCCTGGAAGAGCAAGATTGATTTCTTATATTAAGTCTTATGCAGATGCAGTAATCAAAGTTCAGGATAAAAAATCGGGACTTTGGTATCAAGTTTTGGATAAACCATTAGCAAATGGTAATTATGAAGAAGCAACTGCTTCGGCGATGTTTGTTTATACGATTATTAAATCTGTGAATGAAGGTTACTTGCCACAATCTTACAAAGCTGCTGCTAAAAAAGGTTATGACGGGATTATCAAAAATTTAATCACAGTTGATGAAAATGGAGTTGTGAATCTTAACAAATGTTGTGCTGTTGCCGGGTTAGGAGGAAAACCTTATAGAGACGGCTCTTATGAATATTACATCAATGAGGAGATCCGTTCAAACGATGGAAAAGGAACCGGACCTTTCATCTTGGCAAGTTTAGAATTTGAAAAATAAATTATTCGGAATATTTGTCATTCCGTAGGAATCTCAATACTTAGTATTAGAATTGTTGCCATAAATTGGGTTGAAGTACTTATAAAATAAAGAACTTGAAAAAAATTAATAAACATATCATCCTTTCCTTGTTTGCAATAGCAATCAATCAACTCGATGCTCAGAAAACGAAGCCTTATGTTTCAGAAGTCTGGGTTTCGGATTTAGGAAATGGAACTTATAAAAACCCTGTTTTGTATGCAGATTATTCTGACCCGGATGCAATCAGAGTTGGAGACGATTATTTTATGACCGCTTCTAGTTTCAACGAAATGCCAGGTTTACCCATTCTTCATTCGAAAGATATGATTAATTGGAAGTTGGTGAATTATGCAATCACAGATTTAATTCCAAAAGAACATTTTAACCAACCAAGACGAGGCGATGGTGTTTGGGCACCAAGTATCCGTTTCCACAATGGCGAATATTACATCTATTGGGGCGACCCGGATTTCGGGATTTATATGGTGAAAACCAAAAATCCTTTCGGAAAATGGGAAGAACCTGTTTTGGTAATGGAAGGGAAAGGTCTTATTGATTCTTGTCCGTTTTGGGATGATAACGGCGAAGCTTATCTAGTTCACGGTTGGGCAGGAAGTAGAGCAGGAGTCAAGAGTATTTTGACTATCAATAAAATGAATCCGGAAGGAACAAAAGTTTTGGATAAAGGAATTCACGTTTTCGACGGACACGATGCGCATCCAACAGTTGAAGGTCCGAAAATGTATAAACGAAACGGTTATTATTACATTTTTGCTCCCGCTGGAGGCGTTGCTACAGGTTGGCAATTAGCTTTGCGTTCAAAAAATATCTACGGACCTTATGAGGAGAAAATCGTTTTAGAAAAAGGTTCAACCAAAATCAATGGACCACATCAGGGTGCGTGGGTTGATACGCAGAATGGCGAAGACTGGTTTTATCATTTTCAGGATGTGGACGCAGGAGGAAGAATCGTTTATCTTCAACCGATGAAGTGGGAAAAAGATTGGCCAGTAATCGGAATCGATAATAATAAAAATGGAATTGGAGAACCTGTTCTAACATTCAAAAAGCCAAATGTCGGCAAATCTTATCCAATTGAAACTCCTGCAGAATCGGATGAATTCAATGATGATAAAATAGGTTTGCAATGGCAGTGGAGTGCAAATGAAAATATCGTTTGGTCAGCCAAACTTCCAGGAAAAGATTATTTGAGATTATTCTCAATCAAAATTCCAGACGGTGAAAAAAATCTATGGAATGTTCCGAATCTTCTAACTCAGAAATTTCCTGCTCCAAATTTTTCTGCAACCACTAAAGTCAAATTATTCCCGGAAGATACCAAAGAAGGAAAAACTGCAGGACTTCTGGTAATGGGGATGGATTACCAGTCATTAGTGATTACCAACAAATCTGACGGATTTTATCTTCAACTGAGGAAAGCTCAAAAAGCGGATAAAGGTGGCGAAGAAAAAATTCTGAACGAAATCAAATTAAAATCAAACGAAGTTTACCTAAAAGCCAATGTCAACGAACCTAATGGAATCTGTACATTCAGTTACAGCGAAAATGGGAAGAAGTTTGAAAATATCGGCGAAACTTTCCAAGCAAAACCAGGAAAATGGATTGGCGCAAAAGTCGGAATCTATTCTGTGAGCGACCCAAAAGTTTCGAGAGGTGGTTATGCAGATTTTGACTTTTTCAGAATTACAAAAAATTAGAATTATCGCAAAGGCGGAAAGTTCATCAGAATAAGATAAATATTAAGGCGCAAACCTTTGCGACTTGAAGAATGAAGTTTAAAATAAATTATTAGCGCCTTTGCGTTAAAGAAAAAATGAAAAGAATTAAAAACATCTCAACAGTATTTTTTATCACAGCTTCTGTGATGACTTTTGCTCAGACAGAACAGGATAATCAAAAAGAAAAAATTGTAAAGCCTTCAACAGATAAGAATACGACCAATATTTTTCTGGCTGGCGATTCTACGTTGACAGATTATACTTTGGAAAGCAATTATCAGGAAAAACGTTATCCACAGCAAGGTTGGGGTGGTGTTTTTCAGGAGTTTTTTGTTGCGGATAGTCTTAAAACTTTCAAATCGCCATTGGCAAAAAATGTTTTGGTGGTTGACAAAGCTAAAGGTGGAAGAAGTACGAGAACGTTTTTTCAAGAAGGCAGATGGCGTTACATTTTTGAAAATCTAAGACCGAAAGATTGGGTTTTGATTCAGTTTGGTCACAATGACGAATCGGAGAAAAAAGTCGACCGTTATGTAGATGTTGCTGGTTATAAGGAATATTTGAGATTGTACATTCATCAGGTTCGTGAGAAAGGAGCAACGCCGATTTTGGTCACGCCTGTTTCCAGAAATTATCCTTGGAAAGACGGCGTTTTGGGCGACAGTCACGTAGATTATGCAAAAGCGATGATAGAAGTCGGGCAGGAACAAAAAGTTGACATTATCGATTTGAATAAACTTTCCAGAGAATTCTTCACACAAAAAGGAAAAGATTTCGTGACTACAACTTACTTTATGAATCTTCCCGAAGGCAAATTCACAGCTTATCCGAATGGACAAAAAGATGATACACATTTCCAACCGGAAGGAGCAAAAGCAGTCGCTCAGTTGGTTTATAATGAATTCAAAAAAATAATAAGCAAGAAATAAACTCAAAGTTTGTCATTCCGTAGGAATCTCTACAGTTTGGATTCCTACGGAATGACAAATATTGAAAATAAGGTCAAAAACCTTGCGACTTTAAAAATATAATAAAATAGAAATTTGCGCTCTTTGCGTTAAAATCAAAATATTGAGAATGAAGAAAACGATTAAAATTTTAGCTTTAAGCTTAGCAACATTATTTTCAGGAAACGCTTTTGGACAGAGTATTTCTGATATTTACAAAAATGTAGAATTCAAAATGCCGACAGTTGCAGAGACATCTTTTCCTGCAACTTCTGTTAATATCAAAAATTTTGGTGCTGTTTCTGGCGGAATCGTAAAAAATACCGAAGCTTTCAGAAAAGCCATTGACGAAACTTCTCAAAAAGGTGGCGGAACTGTTGTCGTTCCAAGAGGAATCTGGTTAACGGGACCAATTGTTCTGAAAAGCAATATCAATTTGCATTTGGAAGACGGAGCTTTGGTAATGTTCAGCAGAGATTTTGCGGATTATCCTTTGGTTGATGTCAGTTTTGAAGGGTTGAACACGACTCGTTGTCAGTCTCCGATTTCAGCAAAAGGTGCAACTAACATCGCAATTACAGGAAAAGGTGTGATTGACGGAAACGGCGATGCTTGGAGATATGTGAAAAAAGGTAAAATGACCGACGGACAATGGAAAGAACTGTTGTCAAAAGGTGGAGTTTTGTCCGATGATAAAAAAACTTGGTTTCCTAGTGAAAGTTCTAAAAGAGGATTTACTAGCACAGGAAACTTCAATATTCCTGAAAAGTTGACCACTAGAGAGCAACTGGAAACTGTGAAAGATTTTCTTCGTCCGGTTATGGTAAGTTTGGTCGGTTGTGACAAAGTTCTTTTGGACGGTCCGACTTTCCAGAATTCACCGGCTTGGAATCTTCATCCATTGATGTCAAGCAATTTGATTTTGAGAAATCTAACGGTTAGAAATCCTTGGTATTCTCAGAATGGCGATGGTTTGGATTTGGAATCTTGTAAGAATGTTTTGATTTATAATAACACATTTGATGTTGGGGACGATGCAATTTGTATCAAGTCAGGAAAAGACAAAGACGGACGCGATAGAGGAATTCCTACAGAAAATGTCATCATCAAAAACAATACGGTTTATCACGCTCACGGCGGAATCGTTATCGGAAGCGAAATGTCCGGTGGTGTAAAAAATCTTCACGCTTCGGATTGTACTTTTATCGGAACAGACATCGGACTTCGTTTCAAAACAACGAGAGGAAGAGGTGGCGTTGTTGAGAATATTTGGATTAGCAACGTGGATATGACAGGAATTCCGGCTCAGGTTATTGGTTTTAATATGTTCTATGAGGGTAATTCGCCAATCATCGAAGAAGACCAAAATGCTGACGATGAAAAAAGAGTGGTAAAAGATATTCCTGTAACAGAAGAAACGCCTATTTTCAGAAATGTATTCTTCAAAAATATCACGGCTTCCAACTCTTATGAAGCTCTGTCATTAAACGGTTTATCTGAAATGAATCTTAAAAATATTATTGTTGAAGATTCTAACTTCGATACCAAAAAAGCTTTGACAATCGTAGATGCAGACGGAATTACATTGAAAAATGTCAAAATAAAATATACCGATGGAACTGGCGCGACAATCTATAATAGTAAGAATGTTGACATCTCAGGTTTGACTTTGGAATCTTCTAAAACGCCTTTGATAAAGGTTATTGGAAGTAAAACCAAAGCTATCAAATTACCAAAAGGAATAACGGGCGATAAATTGTCTATCTCCAAAGATGTTCCGAAGAATGTTGTAAAATAATTTTTCTTATATTTTTTTCTTAAAACGGATGAAACCTACCAAAGTTAACTTGAATCACAATAGTCATCTGCGGAAGATTTTCATCCGTTTTTCTATTGTATTGATTTCGATTTCGAAGATTTATTCTCAGGAAATCGAAAGACCAAAAGCACAGCCTTACACCATTGAAGAAACTTACGAAAAACTGAAAAAGAAATATCCTTTCATTCAACCTTTGAATCTGGAATTTCCTAAAAACATCAAAGTCAAAAAAGACGTCGAATACCAAACCGGAAATGGGAAATCACTTTTGGCAGATATTTATTATCCTGAAAATTCGGCTCAGAAGTATCCTGCTATTATTCTAATTCACGGCGGTGGTTGGATTTCGGGAAGTAAGGAAAATGAGAAATTTCTTGCTCAGGAATTGGCTTCTAAAGGCTATGTTGCAATGGCGATTAATTATAGTTTGAGTGATGTTGCAAAATATCCTGTAGGAGTTGAAGATATCGAAGACGCTTTGAAATTCTTGAAGAAACGTCACAAAGAATTTGCTGTTAATAAAAAGAAAATTGCTGTTGGCGGGAATTCTGCCGGAGCGCAGTTGGCAACTTTGGTTGGTGTGAAAAATAAAGTTCAGGCGATTGTGAATATAGACGGAATCGTGTCTTTCATTCATCCCGAATCCGAAGAAGGAAGTTACAGCGATTATTGGTTTGGCTTCACAAAAAAACAGAATTTCCAAATCTGGAAAGAAGCTTCTCCTTTGGAATATGTCGGAAAAAACACACCGCCAACATTATTCATTAATAGTTCTCAACCGAGATTTCACGCAGGAAGAGATGATATGATGAAATTATTAAAAAGTTACAATATCCCGACGGAATTTCACGAAATCAAAGATTCTCCGCATTCGTTTTGGTTGGTTCAGCCTTGGTTTGATGAGACTTTGAAATATACTGTTGATTTTCTGGATAGAGTTTTGAAAAATTAATCTAATGAAAAAGTTATTTTCTTTTCTAAGTTTTTTATTCGTGATTTTGTCTTTTGCACAATCGCCTTATATAACGATTACAGTTGCTAAAGATGGTTCCGGAGATGTCACGACGATTCAGTCTGCGATTAATTCGATTCGGGATTTAGGCCCTGCTGAAGCTTTAATTAAAATTAAATCCGGAATTTACAATGAAAAAGTTGTGATTCCTTCATCAAAACATTGGATTATAATTGAAGGCGAAGACAAAGAAAATACAATCATTACTAATGATGATTTCTCCGGAAAACTGAATCCTTTAACCAATGAAAAACTCAATACATTCAATTCTTACACATTTTTAGTTGCCGGAGATAATATTAAAATTTCGAATTTGACGATTAAGAATTCTTCGTGTAATCAAGGACAAGCAGTTGCACTTCACGTAGAAGGTGACCGATTTGTGATGAAAAATTCCAAAATTTTGGGTTGTCAGGACACGCTTTATTCTGCAACTGACCACAGCCGGCAATATTATGAAAACTGTTATATAGAAGGAACTACGGATTTTATTTTTGGTCAGGCGACTGCGGTTTTCAAAAATTGTGAAATCAAAAGTTTAGCAAATTCTTACATTACTGCTGCAGCAACAAGTAAAGACAATCCATTTGGTTTTGTTTTTATTGACTGTCATTTGACTGCAAAAGAAGACATTTCCAAAGTTTATCTCGGGCGACCTTGGCGGCCATTTGCAAAGACGGTTTTCATTAATACAACTATGGAAAGCCATATTTTGCCAGAAGGTTGGAATCCGTGGAAAGGAGATAAAATGTTTCCTAACAAAGAAAAAACTGCTTTCTATGCAGAATTTGGAAGTAAAGGAAATGGCTCAAATCCTGACAAAAGAGTAGAGTGGTCTCATCAGCTTTCCAAAAAAGATTCGAAGAATTATACCATCGAAAAAATATTTGGAGATTGGAATCCTAATAAATAATTATAAAAATCTAATATTAAAATGAATAAAAAAATATTATTAAGCTTATCAATTCTATTCTCGGTCTTGATATTTGCTCAAAAAAATCCCACTTTATTTCTGATTGGCGATTCTACAATGGCCAATAAAGAAAATCCCGATAAAAACCCGGAACACGGTTGGGGACAAGTTCTTCCTCAGTTTTTCACAACGGGAATCGAAATTCAGAATCACGCAATGAACGGCAGAAGTTCCAAAAGTTTCAGAACAGAAGGGCGCTGGGACAAAGTTGAGAAGCAACTCAAAAAGGGAGATTTTGTGATTATTCAATTTGGACATAATGACCAGAAGCTAAAAGACTCTACAAAATTTACCAATCCTTATACACAATACAGAGCCAATCTGGAAAGATATGTGAATGAAACCAGAGCAAAAGGTGCAACTCCGATTCTGATGACTTCAATCACAAGAAGAAACTTCAATGAAAATGGCGTTTTAATAGATACACATAAAGAATATCCATTGGTTGTAAGATTAGTTGCGGATGCAATGAAAGTTCCTTTTGTCGATATGCAATTGTTGACTGAGCAAATGGAAATTTCTGCTGGCGTAGAAAAATCAAAACAACTTCATCTGCATTTCAAAGAAGGCGAAAATCCTTATTATACAAAAGACAAAGCAGATGACACGCACTTATCTAGATTTGGAGCAGAATCAGTTGCAAAATTGGCTGTCAATTCTTTGAAAACCTTAAATACAGGTTTGGAAAAATACATCAAATAATCTATTATTCTTAATTTGATTACAATGAAAAAACTCGGGTTTCTTTTATTAATATTAATTATAAATTCAATTTCTGCTCAGGAAAAAATCATACTTTGGCCAAAAGGTCAAATGCCAAATTCCAAAGGATTGCAACTGAAAACTGAAGAAAAAGACGGGCGAATTGTACAAATAAAAGAACCAGAACTTTTCGCTTTTTTGCCACCAAAAGAAGAAAGAAAACCGATGTCAGTGATTGTCATTCCCGGCGGAGGTTATTACAAATTAACCTATGATCTAGGTGGTTACCAGATTGCAAAATGGTTCAATACATTAGGGATTTCGGCTTTTGTTTTGAATTATAGATTACCAATTTCTCCTGACGTAAAACAGAGAGAAATTGCGCCATTGCAAGATATTCAGGCAGCGATAAAATATCTTAGAAAAAATGCTGTACAATATGGGATTTCTCCCGACCAAATTGGTGTGATAGGAACTTCGGCAGGCGGACATCTAGCAGCATCTGTGAGCAATGTTTCGACAGATTATACAGAATTGAAAGATGATTGGACTTCAATTTCTACTGTTCCAAATTTCGCAATTTTAGTTTCTCCCGTTATCGATTTGGGGGAATTTGCTCACATTGGAAGTCGCAATAGTTTGCTGGGAGAGAATGCTTCTCAGGAAAAAATCAATGAGTATTCTATGCAAAACCGAGTGACTGATAAAACGCCGCCAACCATACTTTTTCACGCTCAGAATGACAAAACCGTCCCAGTAATGAACAGCCTTCTTTATTATCAGGCAATGACCAAAAATAAAGTAAAAGGTGCCATGTTTATTTTCCCGGAAGGCGAGCACAAGATCGGAATCACCAACAGATCCGAGTTGACGGACAATTGGAAAAAATTGTGTTCTGATTGGCTGAAAACCTTATTTAATAAATAATTATAATATTAAGTTATGCTGAGAAAATATCAAAATAAAATTCTGTTACTGATAACATTAATTTCGGTTTCAGTTCAGGCTCAGCAAAATTTAAAATTAACCTATAATAAACCTGCCGAAAACTGGAACGAAGCCTTGCCTATTGGAAACGGAAAACTCGGTGCGATGGTTTTTGGTGGCGCCATCCAAGAGCATCTTCAGTTGAATGAAGAGACGATTTGGGCGGGCGAACCGGGAAATAATGTTCCAAGAAACACATTCGATAGCATTCAAAAGATTAGAAGATTGTTGAATGAAAATCAGTTTCAGGAAGCTCAGAATGTTTCAAACAGAACCTATCCAAGACAGGCTCCGAAAGATTTGAATTACGGAATGTCTTATCAAACGATGGGCGACCTATTTCTGGATTTTAAAGGCCATGAAAATTTTAAAAATTACAACCGTACTTTAGACATCGAAAAAGCAATCAGCACAGTTTCTTACGAAGTGAATGGTGTAACTTTTAAGCGTGAGATTTTCTCTTCTTTTGCCGATAATGTGATTATGATTAAATTATCCTCAAGCAAAAAAGAAAGTTTAAATTTTTCATTAAATGCTTCTACTCCGCATAAAATCAATTCGGTTTTTACAGAAAAAAGTCAGTTGGTCATTAACGGAACAAGCAGTTCAATTGATAATAAAACAGGAAAGATCAATTTTAAAACCGTTGTACTTCCCGTTTTAAAAGCTGGAAAATTAACCTCAGAAAGAGATAAACTTGAAATTTCTGGTGCCGATGAAGTAATAATTTATGTTTCCATTGCGACCAACTTCAAAAAATACAATGACCTTTCGGGAAATCCTGACGAGAGAGTTTCAGAATATTTAAATAAAGCTTTAAATAAAAAATATGCTGATGAATTAAAGGCTCACATTGAGAAATATCAAAAATATTTTAAGCGTGTCAATTTAGATTTGGGAACGACCGAACAGGCGAAAAAAACAACCGACATCAGAATCAAGGAATTCGGAAATTCGAGCGATCCCGATTTGGTGGCTTTGTATTTTCAGTTTGGGCGTTATCTGTTGATTTCCTCTTCTCAACCGGGGACGCAACCTGCAAATCTCCAGGGAATCTGGAACTATCAGCTGAATCCGGCTTGGGATAGCAAATATACGGTGAACATTAATACAGAAATGAATTACTGGCCTGCGGAAAATACCAACCTCAGCGAAATGCACGAGCCGCTTTTTGATATGATTCAGGATTTGTCGGTTACCGGACAGGAATCTGCCAAAGAAATGTACAAAGCTAGAGGCTGGAACATGCATCACAACACCGATTTGTGGCGCATCACAGGAATTGTAGACGGCGGTTTCTACGGAATGTGGCCCATGGGTGGAGCTTGGTTGACACAACACATTTGGAATCATTATTTATACACGGGAGACAAAGAATTTTTAAAGAAAAATTTTAATGCTCTTAAAGGTGCAACTTTATTTTATCTCGACGTTCTTCAAAAAGATCCTTCAGGGAAATATCTTGTCGTGTCACCCTCGATGTCACCAGAAAATACGTACATGAAAAGCGTAGGAATTACCGCCGGAACGACGATGGATAATCAATTGGTTTTTGATGTTCTTAATAATTTTATCAATGCTTCAAAAATTTTAAATGAAGATTCTTCTCTTTCCAATGAAGTGAAAACAGCGTTGTCAAAACTTCCGCCAATGCAAATCGGACAACACGCTCAGTTGCAGGAATGGCTGACTGACATGGACAGAACCAATGATAAACACAGACATATTTCGCATTTGTACGGTTTATTTCCTTCGGGGCAGATTTCGCCTTTCAGAAATCCTGATTTGACGGAAGCTGCAAAAAATTCGATGATTTACAGAGGCGATAAATCTACAGGCTGGTCGATGGGCTGGAAAGTAAACTGGTGGGCAAGATTATTAGACGGAAACCGTGCTTTTAAACTGATTTCAGACCAATTAACGCCCGCTCCGATGGAAACAAAAGGTCAGGCTGGAGGAACCTATCCTAATCTTCTAGATGCGCATCCGCCGTTCCAAATTGATGGAAATTTTGGCTGTACTTCAGGAATTGCTGAAATGTTGCTTCAAAGTTATGACGGTTATCTCTACATTTTGCCTGCACTTCCCGATGCTTTACCAAACGGTTCTGTAAAAGGTTTGAAAGCAAGAGGCGGTTTTGAAATTGATATCAATTGGAAAAATTCTAAGCTTACAAAACTGGTAGTAAAATCTGCTTTAGGCGGAAATGCGAGAATCAAAATTGGAAAAGGTTTAAATATAAAATCTAAAACACCGGTAATCTCATCCAAAGGAGAAAATTCAAATGAATATTATCAGGTAAATTCTATTAAAACACCTTTGATATCAGACAAAGCGGAAATGAAAGGTTTTGCTATTCCGGAAACCGAAATGTTTGATTTTAAAACTGAAAAAGGTGGAGTTTATACTTTTGAAGTAAAATGATTTTAAATAATTAAGATGAAAAATATCCTTTCCATATTTCTATTGCTTGTATGCTTTCTTACACTGAAAGCTCAAAAATCAGCAGAATTAAAACCAAGAATTCTCATCAGTACAGATATTGGCGGAACCGACCCAGATGATAATCAATCGATGATACATTTGTTGATGTATTCGGACAAATTCAATATTGAAGGATTGGTTTCTTCGCCATCTTTTGGAGACGGAAGTAAAGCGGAAATCTTGAAAATGATTGATTTTTACGAGAAAGATTTACTCAAATTAAAAAAACATTCTACAGGTTTTCCAACTCCAAAATATCTCCGTTCGATTTCCAAACAAGGATTGCACGGAAATGCGCCTTATGAAGGTTTTTCCAAATCTACAGAAGGTTCGGAATGGATTGTGAAATCTGCAAGGAAAAAATCTTTACAACCTTTGTGGGTTTTGGTTTGGGGTGGATTAGAAGACCTTGCGCAAGCTCTACATGATGCTCCGGATATTAAAAATAAAATCAAAATTTATTGGATTGGCGGACCCAATAAAAAATGGAGCGCCAACTCATATTCCTATATTGTTAAAAATTTCCCAGACCTTTGGTTTATCGAAGTTAACTCAACTTATTATTCTTTCTTTTCCAAAAATAATGACCCAAATATTCTAAAAAGCACAGAGTATTATGATAAATATATCAAAGGATATGGAGTTATGGGAAAGGATTTTATAAATTATTACGGTGGCGAAGTGAAAATGGGTGACAGTCCATCTTTATTTTATTTAATGCACGGAAATCCCAATGACCCAACTGGCGAGAGCTGGGGTGGAAGTTTTGAGAGAATCAATCGAAGTGCTCACGTTATTATTGATGGGACAAAAGGAACTTCAGACGATATTGCATTTTGCTCTCTGATAGAATTTCGTTTTAAAGGTCCAGAATTAACTTCAAAGTCCGAAAAAGTTCCTTTTTATATGGAAACGATGCATAAAAAAGACATTCAAAAATGGGCCGGAACATATCTTGGAAATGGGAATTATGCTTTACAATATGTTCCTAAAAATGCTGAAGTTCTGAGCTACAAATTTGTCTCCAATATTCCTGAATTGAATGGTTATGAAGGTAAGTTAAATATAGTCAATGTCTGGCCTGGAAAAGAAAATTCAACTGATATTCCTTTGGGAAATGATTGGTTTTCAGATAAATCGGATTCTAATCTTTTTGATGGAAAATATCAAGGTGGAAAAACTATTTCAAAATGGAAAAATGAAATCCTTTTGGATTGGGCAAAACGTTGGGAATGGCTTAAGTAATTTTCTACTCTAAATTTTATCTTTATTTTATATTAATCCTGTTCTTGTTGCATCAGGATTTTTTTTGTTTTAATGAAAAATTACTTTTTGCTTACTTTTTTGGTAATTTTTATGCAATCGATTGCGTTTGTTTTAGCTTGATTTTTTTGTTTTTATTCTTTGTTTTCCCGATTTTTTGAAAATTTATTTAAACGATTATTTAGCATATAAAGTCTTTAAACATTGATTATTTTAGTTTAATGTTAATGAAATTTAATATTTAGTTAGATATTTTTTCGTGAAATTATTGTGCGAATTGGAAATAATTTTATATTAGAACCGTCGATTAATTACAAAAAATAGTGTAATCGATTGCGCAAGATGAAATTAAACAAACAATTAATAAATTAACTTATCATGAAAAAACTATTATTTTCTTTAATCATTGCAGGTGTTTCTGCTGTCAATTTTAATGCACAAAACAAAACTTGGGATTTTAGTGATACTACAAAGTTTACGGCTGGTGCAATTTCAACAGACACGACTATAGATGGTTTGTCATTCGTTACCGGAGGGAGTAATCTTACAATAGCTACGAATAGTCTGGCGACATTCGAAGATGGATATGCTCCAACACAGCGTTTGCAGTTTGGAGGTAATAGCTATAGCGGCTCTACTAATCCAGCTGTTGGAACTACTTCTATGCCTACAAGGAGATATACACAATTTGCTGTGGCTGGAAATGCCGTGATTAAATTATGGGCTAGAGGTGGAGGAGCTAACAGGTCTATCCTGATTTCTGATGGTGCTGGGAAGGTTTTGAGTTCGACTACTTTTGCGGGGAACGGTAATGCTGACATTGCTGTTGTGTCATATACTTATACAGGTTCTGCTGGGAATATAATTGTATCTACAGGAAGTGGTGACAATAGTTTGTATAAAATAGAATATACCGACAATTCTACTTTGGCTGTAGGTGATGTGAAGTCGGGCGTAAAGGCTAGTGCTTTTTCTATTGGGAACAAAGTTTACGTAAAAGATCTTGCTTCAAAAAATACGATGGTCAATGTTTATTCAGCCAATGGTGTGCTTGTGAAGTCGCTTAATGCTTCTGCTGATACTAGTTTTGAAATTAACGGAAAGGGTGTTTATTTTGTTAATCTAAAATCTGAGGCTGGAGAAAGGTCTGTTAAGGTACTTTTGAAATAGTAAACAGTTAGTAAATTTTTTTTCATATTTTTTTTTTTTTTGAATCAACCCGATGAACGATAGTTTATTGGGTTTTTTATTGAAATTGTCTTTAAATAGTTTTCTGGCAATTTTGAATATTGTTTCAAATAGAAGCATTACAAGTGTTGTTTCTTCAGAAAATGATAATTATAAATAAGAATTTTTTTAAAATTCCAATTTCTGCTCAAATAGGTTATGATTTTGGTAAAATTAGAACAATCGATTGCACTGATTTTCCTAATTAAAATTGTTTTTTTTGGCTTGATTTCTTTGATTAAATCAAAAAATTATATTCTTTAAACTATCATGAATAAAAGAAATTTCTGTAATGTTAAAATAAATTAACATTAAATTAAAAAAAAATATCTTGGAATTGAATAATAATTTTATATTAGAACCATGGAAATGTTACATCAAATTGTGTAATCGATTGCATTAAAATTTAAACAAACAATTAATAAATTACTTTATCATGAAAAAATCATTACTTCTTTTAGCTTTTTCTGTAGTTGCTACAGTTAACAATTTCAAAGCACAAACTACTTGGGATTTCTCTTCTTGGGATGTTGTTGCAGGGGTTACAGCAAGTACGGTAAAAAATAATCTTGCGTTGGTTCCTGGTCCAGAAACTGTAGTTAACTTTGCACAAGTAGAAGCTAATACAGCTACATTCTCAGATGGCTACTCAGCATCAAAACGTTTCAAATTGAACGGAGGTGGATTCACTTCAACAGGAGTTAACACTACGCCAACACAGCGTTATATTTTCTTCAAAGTCAATGGGAACTCAGAGATTACTGTTTGGTATAAGAACGGTGGGTCGGGAGATAGAACTCTTTACATCGGGACAGGTTCTGCTATCCTTACTTCTAAAGTTTATTCTAACTCTTCAGATGGTATTATCTATACTTATCAGTATACAGGTCCTGCCACAGATTTGTATCTATATGGTGATACATCTCTTAACATCTACAAAATTAGAGCTACCAACGTAGGTAATACTGTTCTTGCTGTAAATGATGTGAAAAAAGAGTTGAAAGCTAATGTCTTCTCTAGTGGCAACAAAGTTTATGTTTCTAATCTAGAATCAAAAAATACTCAAATCAGTGTTTTCAATGCTAATGGGTCTTTGGTTAAATCAGCAAATGCTTCTGTAGATACAAACTTCGAAATCAATAACAAAGGTATTTATTTCGTAAACCTAAAATCAGAGGCAGGTGTAAAATCTACGAAGGTTTTAATAAAATAATCTGGGAATCGAGAGAGGAATTTAATATCAATAAAAATTTATAGGAAATTAAATTTTTCATTAATCAGGGTTTGATGAAACTTGTTTTCATTAAACCTTTTTTTTACCCAATTTTAAATTTAACATAATATTATTTGATTAATAATCAGTTTGTTATGTTTTATTTAAGGTTTTTACAATCTAAATTTTCAACACACTTTAATGACTAAGACAGAATGAAAAAGATACTATTATTAGCTTTTTTAACGGTTGTTTCAACCTTTCATACAAAAGCACAATGTCCGGTTTCTGGTTGGGCTTCAACCAACGGAGTTACAGGAGGCGGAACAGTTACGCCAACAGTTGTTACAACTTATGCTGAACTAAGAACAGCAGTGAACAGTACAACCGTAAAAGTTATTCACGTTTCTGGACAAATTACTTTTCCAAGCGCGGGAAGATTGACACTTAATAATCAAACCGGAAAATCTATTATAGGTTTGGCTGGCGCAAGATTGATATCTACAGACCTTACTGCAGGAGGCTCCGGAATTTTAACTCTGAAAAGCAGTTCCAATATTCTTATCAAAAATATCACATTCGAGGGTCCTGGAGCTTATGATGTTGATGGGAATGATAATATGACAATTGATAATTGTACCAACGTTTGGGTTGACCATTGTACTTTCCAAGATGCTTTGGACGGAAATCTTGATATTAAGAATGCTTCTGACCTTATTTCTGTTACCTGGACAAAATTCGAATATCTGAAAGCACCAATTCCTGGAGGTTCGGGTGGTAGTAATGACCATAGATTTTCAAATCTTTTCGGTTCTGGTGATGATGCAACTCAGGATGAAGGTAAACTTAGAATCACAATGCAATATTGCTGGTGGGGACCTGGCGTGAGAGAGAGAATGCCAAGAGTGAGATATGGGAAAGTACATTTGGTAAATAATTATTTTAATAGTTCAGTTAGTAATTACTGTATCTATGCAGGTTACAAAGCGGATTTGCTGATTGAGAGTAATTATTTCGAAGGTGTTAAAAATCCAATCCGTTTGGAAACTGGGAATTTCACAGCAGCTCAATCTGTTGATAATACATTTGTTGGGACATCTGGAACTACGGTTGGTTCTGGAACGGCATTTACGCCACCTTATTCATTGACGAAAATTGCTTCTCAGGATGTAAAACAAACAGTGATGGCTGGAGCAGGAGCTGTACTTTTACAACCAACGGATTGCCTTTTTTTAGGAACTAATGAAGCGGTTTCTAAAAGTATTTCTAATGCTTCTTTCTTTCCAAATCCGGCTTCTGAAAATATTTCTTTAAAGGTTTTCTCTGATTTTAATAACAAGCCTGTGACAATCAATGTAACAGATTTTTCTGGGAAATCAGAAGGTGTGATTTACAAAGGAACTTTAACTAAAGGAAATAACACCATTAATTCTATTCCATTGAAAAAACTAGGCAAAGGTGTAAAACTTTTCGAAGTTAAAACCGATGATGGCTCTTATGTTCAGAAAGTCATTATCAAATAAAACTATTTAACTAACTACTAATTAATAAATTACTAATGAAAAAAAACTTAATTCTACCAGTTGCACTTTGCAGTGCTGTTATGATTTTCGGAATCGGAAAAGGTATTTCTTTTTTTTCAGATTCATCGATTGGGAATTCAAAAACGTCTTTTTCATCAATTAATGAAATTAAAAAGACAAAAGAATCCTCTAAGAAATATTCAAAACCATTTGAAGCAACTCCGGCTTCTGTCAACTGGCCTTTGATTGCAGATATAACAACCAAATCTTTGGAAGGAAATCTGGAATCTGGCTTGAGTTTTCCAACGACAATATTAAAGACTGAAGTCAATTCAAAAGTTGATTTCACTGGCGATGGAACTGCAGATAGCAATATCGATTTTTATCAATATACTGGAACCAACACCAATAGCTGGACAGGAACCGGCAGTACAACTGTCATCGATGAAACCAAATATGTACAATTTGATGTCAACGCAACCAACGGCGGAACTTTCACCATTAATAGAGTGGAAGCTTTGCTTGGAGCTGGCGGAACAAGTAATATGTATTATCAGGCATTTTACAGTTTGAATGCAGATTTCTCCGACAGAGTTCAGATAAAAAATGCGACTCAGCTAACGCCAAGTGGAAAAGCTTTGACTTTGGATGTAACGCTTGCAGCATCTGTTGTAATCTCAGGAAGTCAAAAATTCTACCTTAGATTTTATCCTTATATCGCTGCTGCTACGACAGGAAAACAGTTTGCACTTAGAAATGTGAAAATCTCCGGAACAATGGAAGGTGCAGTTGCTAATCCAGCGACGGTTTCTACAACAGCGATTTCTTCTATTTCAACAACAACTGCAAAAACAGGAGGAACTATTTCCAGCAATGGCGGTGGAGCAATCTCAGAAAGCGGCGTTGTTTGGAGCACAAATCAAGAACCAAAAATTACGGATTCCAAAACGACTGAAAATGCAACATCGGGTTCTTATGTAAGTTCTTTGGCGGGCTTATTACCAAATACAACTTATTATGTTCGTGCGTATGCAACCAATTCAGCAGGTACATCTTATGGGAGTCAGGTGAGTTTTACAACTTTGGCAAGTATTCTTGCACCAACAGTTACCACAACTTCTCAGTCTCAGGTTACAAATAAATCTTTCGTAGTTTCTGGAAACGTAACTGATTGGGGTGGGGCAGATGTTACAGACAGAGGAATTGTCTGGTCAAAAACAGAAATGACTCCAAGTCTGGAAAATGCAACCAAAGTATCGACAGGTTCTGGTTTGGGAGCTTTCTCTTCTTATGTTCACGGTGTGGATGCTTCTACAACTTATTATGTGAGAACAT
This sequence comes from uncultured Weeksellaceae bacterium, assembly GCA_963530025.1. GTDB lineage: Bacteria > Bacteroidota > Bacteroidia > Flavobacteriales > Weeksellaceae > Epilithonimonas. The sequence goes on along the minus strand of CAUSBY010000009.1, from coordinate 129,743 downwards.
TTTCGACCAATTCAGCGGGAACATCTTACGGTTCTGTAGCTACGGTTATTACGAAAGCAACTGACCCTCAGGTTATCAAAACTATTGCTAAAGACGGTTCGGGAGATTATACAACAGTCCAAGCTGCTTTTGATGCAGTACCTGATAATTATACAGGAAGATGGATTATCCATATCAAACCAGGGACTTATACAGAAAGACCCACACTTTTAGCTGCAAAATCAAACGTATTTTTAGTTGGAGACGATGCTGCAACAACTATTATTACTAATAATATCTCTGCAGGTGACATCAATCCTGATACAGGTTTGGCTTACGGAACATCTTTGTCTCAGACAATGGCAATCTTCGGAAGTGATTTTACAGCTTCTAAAATTACGATTGCCAATACTTTTGTGAACTCGACTGCTAACACACAAATTAATTCTCAGACACAAGCGGTTGCACTTAAGACTCAAGGAGACCGTCAGGCTTTTTATGATTGCAGAATTCTTGGGTATCAGGATACATATCTTGGAAATAGTATTGGTAGAGCTTATTTCAAAAACTCTTATATCGAAGGAAATGTTGATTTTATTTTTGGAAGACAAACTGTGGTTTTTGACCATTGTACAACTTATATCAATCGTAATAATAGTGTTGTGACAGCCCCTTCAACAGAATCGACTACCAAATTCGGATTTGTTTTCTTGGATTGTAATCTAACAGTGCCTGCAACTGGAACTACAGATTTTAACGGAACAGCTATCAGTAATTTCCACTTTGGAAGAGCTTGGCAAAATACACCAAAATCAGCATTCATCAGAACTGAAACACCTGCTATGTTGAATGCAACAGGCTGGACAACGCCAATCAACGGAGCACTTCCTGTGACTTTTGTAGAATATGGAAATACAGGAGACGGAGCAACACCGGAGAGATTAGCTCAAAGAGCTAATGGAGGAGTGGTTTTGACACAAGCAGAGTCTTTGCCTTACACGATTTCCAATGTTTTCAAAAAAGATACAGACCCATCTTTCTTATTTGATTGGATGCCGGAAGCTTCTGTTAATATTGATTTTGGAACTTTAGCTGTAAATGATATCAAAGGAAACAAAACTTTGGTTTATCCAAATCCTTTTTCTGACCAAGTAACGATTGCTTACGGTTTGAAAACTAATTCTGATGTCACGCTTACAATCTATGATGTGAACGGAAGAGTTGTGAAGAATATCAAGAAGACAAATGAAAAATCCGGACAGAAAGAATTGGTTATCTCTACAACAGATTTGAACGCAGGAATTTATTTTTACGCTTTGAAGAATAACTCAGAACAGATAAACGGAAAATTAATTAAGAACTAGAACCATTCATTTTTATAATTAGAGAGCCGTTTTCATTCCGGTGGAGCGGCTTTTTTGATAGAAAAAACAGAATTGAGGGACTGAAAAAAGAAATCAAAGATTTTGATTCCAAAAGCAGTTGTGAAAGGTATTATTTATATATTTACAACCACCAATATTCATCAAAGAATATATGACTAAAAAGAACACAACGATATATGATATCTCCAAGAAACTGGATATAAGCGTAGCAACTGTCTCTAGGGCATTGAACGACCATCCAAGGATCAGTCAGGCAACCAAGGAATTGGTTATGGCTACGGCAAAGGAGATGAATTACAAACAGAACAATCTTGCGAAGGCACTACAAAGTGGCGAGACCAAAACGGTGGGCGTTATTGTTCCTTATATTAATACCAATTTCTTTTCATCTGTTATCAGAGGTTTGGAAGAGGAATTGTCTCCACACGGATACCACGTGATTATCTGCCAAAGTCACGAAGATGCTGCGATAGAAAAAAAACAACTCAACACTTTGCTGAATACGCAGGTTGACGGTATTTTTATTTCAATTTCGAGAAATACTTCTGATATGGAGTATATCAAGAAAATTCTGGCAACTACGAATACGCCTATTATATTCTTCGATAGAAAGAAAGATATTCCGGGTATTAGTACAATTACTATTGATGACCACAAAGGGGCTTTTATGGCCACGGAGCATTTGATCAATCAAGGTTATAAGAATATCTGTCATTTTTCGGGAGACCAGAATCTGGAAATCTATCAGAATCGTCTTAATGGGTATATTGATGCACTTAAAGCTAATAATCTCCCTGTTATTAAGGAAAATATCATTAATACGGGAAGTTCAATTGAGGAGGGAATCAGTGCAGTTAAAAGCCTATGGAAACGTAAGATAAAACCAGATGCGATTTTCTCTGCATCGGATTTTACAGCACTTGGAGCTTGCAAAGAAATTAAGAATCTTAAGGTTAAAATTCCGGAAGATATTGGTGTAATCGGTTTTAGTAATGAGCCGTTTACCCAATTTATGGAATTATCAATCAGTTCTGTAGACCAAACGCCCGTTGTAATGGGGAAAATAGCAGGAAATGTTTTTCTGGAAAGAATCAAAGATAATTCATCTGGAATCAGTATCGAAAAGAAACTGGTTCTGTCACCAACGCTTCATATCAGACAATCGTCTGACAGAAAATAAAAAAACTCCCGATAATATTTCGGGAGTTTTTTCTTTCTACTTTTTATCAGATCTATTATTTGTAATTAATTTTTCCGCCGGCAATTTTCTTTTCTTTTTTGGATTTGGGACTTCCATAAACGTCAATTACGCCACCTGCCCTTGTTGTTGCATCTACAGATTCTGTCGCGTAGACTAAAGCTTTACCACCAGCATTTGTTGTAATACTTGTGATCTGAGTTTTTAGATTTTGTCCGTCATATTTTCCACCTGTTGTGATAATGATAGATTGGGAGTCTGCAGTACCAGACGTTTTTAATAAGCCTCCAGTATTTACTTTTCCTTCGATGACATTAGCGTTTACATTTAAATCGATTTGAGAACCTTCATTGGATGTTAATCCTAATTTTGTAGATTTTACAACATCAGCAGAAGTAATCTTTGCACCTTGGCTGGCCTGGATGTCATTGATGTCTTGATAATAAAGTAAAATCTTAACATCATCACCTTGAAGTAATTTGGTTGTTTTCATTCTGATTTTTAATTCATTTCCGGAGTTTACAAACTCAATGTCATCTGCCATTTTTCCACTGACTTCAGCTTTGTAAGAATCTGAAGGAACTAACTGTACGGGGATTTTATCAAATACTTTTAAACTTGTAAAAGCAGTTACATCTTTGTTTTGCGCAAATGAAAACTGAGAGAATAGAAATACAGATGCTGCTACAATTATATGTTTCATAATTTTTTTCAATTTGTCTGTCAATAACAAAATCGAAACCACTTTATGTTAGAATATGTTAAAGTTAGGATTTGAGCCATTCTTTATAAGGTAAAAATCTTAAATTTAATTTTAGTTAATTATGAGAAAAGCTCAATACCTATTTCTGTTCATCATTCTAATGTCTTGTCAATCTGTCAAGAAAAATAATCTGTTATTAGAAAAAAAGATACCTGTAGAGCAGCTCAGAAAAGATGTTGATTTTGCTTATGATAAGTTGAAAAGATTTCATCCAGAACTTTATTGGTATATATCTAAATCCGATCTGGACCATAAGTTTGATAGTATTAAAACAAGCTTTGCAAAACCATTAACACCTAATGAATTCTATTTTCAGTTTTCGCCAGTCATTGCAAGTATTAATGAAGGTCATCTTAGACTGAAAGCTATTCCACGAAAATATACGAAGGCAGAGGAAAAGGCTTTCAAGAGCAAAAGACCATTATTCGCATTGATGGATTACCAAGTGGTGGATGATAAGATATTCGTGAAAGAGAACAAAGAGAATGTTGAGAATATCAAGGTAGGTACGGAGATACTGAAGATCAATAACGAAAATGTATCAGATCTTATCAAGAAGTACAGAAAGCTCTATAGCTCAGACGGGAAGAATCAGACTTTTCAGAAATACTTCATGAATCTTACCTTTTTTAATTATTACACCTTAGAAAAAGGGTATCTGGATAGTGTGATCTTGCAGACAAAGATAGATAACACCATTGCAGATGTCTTTATCAAAAGAAAGAATAAGACAGATCAGCAAGTGAATATAGACAAACTGAAACCCAAAATAACAGCTGTCCAAAAAGTACAGGATTATGATATCAATTCTAAAAGCTACAACAGAAATCTGAAATTCCTAAAGACAGATAGCAGTGTAGCTTATATCAAAGTGAAGACCTTTTCGGCGACACTTGCTAAAAAATTCTATAAAGAGACTTTTGCTAAGATCAAGGATGCTAAGTCAGATTATTTGATTTTGGATATTAGGGATAATTTGGGAGGATCGCTTTCGGAGATCAATACTCTTTATTCCTATCTTACGGATAAAGAGTTCACCTTGATAAAAGCTCCGGAGATGACTTCCAAGACATCGGGGTTACATCAGAATTATTTCAGAGGGCAGAATGTATTTTCTTCCGTTTTCACCGCTATAGGTTACCCATTTTTTTTGGCAGGAAATTACTTTTTATCATCCAAGAAAGAAAATAGATACTATTTCCGTGAGTTCGCTTCCAAGCCTACGAAACCGAAAAAAGATGCATTCCGAGGGAAGATCTATGTTTTGATCAATGGTGGGAGTTTCTCCGCATCGTCCATTATTTCTGCAAAGCTGAAGTATGATAAAAGAGCGCTCATTATAGGTGAAGAGACAGGTGGAGCTAATGACGGAACTGTAGCTGGCGTGAATAATACTGTGACCTTGCCATATTCTAAACTAGCACTTCCCATTGGACTTTTCCTGATTCGCCCAAATATCGAATTTGATAATAAAAGTAGAGGCGTGATGCCCAATGTAGAGGTAGATCCCAACTTCGGAAATTTATCTGACTCCGAGGACAAAATGATGAAATGGGTGATGGATGATATTGCTTTCCGAAATTCTATTGTAGGAAAGGTGAAGTAATGTAATAATACCAAGGATTATTAATGATTTTAGCCTTAGACGTACACTACAGGGAGGAAGAAACCAAAGCGGTCGGTGTAATATTTCATTGGGAAGATGCCGTTCCACAGGATGTTATAATAGAATATATTGATGATGTTGAAGGATATATTCCCGGTCAATTCTACAAAAGAGAGTTGCCTTGCCTAATGAAGATCATAGAAAAAGTGAATATTGATAATGTAGAGGTTATTATTGTAGATGGACATATTTATGTTGATAATGACGGCAATTATGGACTTGGCGGAAAACTTTACGAAGGATTAGGAAATCAATTTCCAATTATAGGTGTTGCTAAAACACCTTTTCATACTAACAAACAAACCGTGACAGAAATTAAAAGAGGTAAAAGCGATAATCCTTTGTATGTTTCTGCTATTGGAATGGAGCTATCTACTGCCAGCCAAAAGATATTGGATATGTCGGGTGATTTCAGAATCCCTAGTATTCTTAAAATCTTGGATCAGATTACAAAAGACGATAGTATGGGTTTATGACTTGCTATATCTTAAAAATTTCAAAAAGGGCTTGAAACTCTTTTTAGTAAAAAGATATAAGTTTAAATTCATGATAATTATTTTGTGGAACTAATAACATACCATGCTCCGCTCGGGATAATGGTCTTGTCTCGAGCGAGATAAGATGCTTGGCACGCTCGAGATGATCACGTTGTCCCGAGCGAGACAAGCACCTTGTCCCAAAATATATCCTTTTCGATAAAATTTAGACAAAAAAATCCTCTCACTCTTGATTGCAAACTCTGCCTAATTGTCAAAAAGACAGAATTGGCAAAAGAATTGAAAAAACTACCCTGTAAAATATTAGATAATGAGCGAAAACAAAGATATACACGAAGAAAACCTAAATGCAGAGACTGTAAACACGGAAGCTACTGAGGAAACAAATCAGGAAAATGTGTCACAACAGCCGACTCCAGAGGAACTTTTGGCAGAAGAAAAAGACAGATACATCCGTCTTTATGCAGAGTTCGAAAACTATAAGAAAAGAACTTTGAAGGAAAAGAACGAGTTCTATCTTTATGCTTCAAAAGACCTTATGACATCTATGTTAGGCGTTTTGGATGACTTCGAAAGAGCGATTAAAGAAATCTCCAAAAACGGGAATGAGGATGATTTGAAAGGTGTTGAATTAATCTATCAAAAATTCAGAAACAAATTGGTAGAGAAAGGCCTTAAACCAATCGAAGTGAATGCTGGAGATGTTTTCAATGTAGATTTCCACGAAGCTATTACGCAGATTCCTTCACCTACCCCTGAATTGAAAGGGAAAATTGTAGATGTGATAGAAACGGGTTACCAGCTTCACGACAAGGTAATTAGATTTGCTAAGGTTGTAACTGGAAATTAATTTAAGAATTTAGAAAGAGATATTAGATAATAGATTGCGGGTCAATCAACATATATCAATCATCAATTATGAGCAAGCGAGATTATTACGAAGTTTTAGAAATATCAAAATCGGCAAGCGCTGACGAAATCAAGAAAGCCTACAGAAAAATGGCTATCAAATATCACCCAGACAAAAATCCAGGTGATAAAGAAGCTGAGGAAAAATTCAAAGAAGCAGCAGAAGCTTATGAAGTTCTGAGCGACGGCAACAAGAAAGCAAGATACGACCAATACGGTCACGCTGGAATGGGCGGTGCAGCTGGCGGAGGCGGAGGTTTCGGCGGATTTGGTGGCGGAATGAATATGGAGGATATCTTCAGTCAGTTCGGTGATATTTTCGGCGGTGGATTTGGTGGCGGAGGTCAGCAAAGACAGCAGCAGTCTCGTGGTTCTAACTTACGTGTTCGCATCAAGCTGAATCTTGAAGAGATGATTGCCGGAACTCAGAAAACCATCAAAGTTAAAAAGATGAAACTGGCTCCAGGCGTAACTTCTAAAACTTGTCCAACTTGTCACGGTAGTGGTGCGCAAATCAAAGTGATGAACACAATGTTCGGACAGATGCAGACTCAAACGACTTGTGGAACTTGCCAAGGTGTTGGAAAAGTAGCGGATAAAATTCCTGCTGGAGCTAACGCACAAGGTCTTATCAAGGAAGATGAGGAAATCACAATCAACATTCCTGCAGGTGCAAGAGACGGTATCCAGCTGAATGTAAGAGGAAAAGGTAATGATGCTCCACTAGGTGGAACGCCAGGTGACTTGCTTGTAGTTGTAGAAGAAGAAGTTGATAAAACGATTAAGCGTGAAGGCGACAATCTTCATCAGGAATTATACGTTTCATTTGCAGAAGCCGCTTTGGGAACAACTAAAGAAATCAACGTGGTTGGTGGAAAAGTGAAAATCAAAGTAGATGAAGGTACGCAATCTGGCAAAATATTAAGATTAGCTGGAAAAGGTCTTCCAAACATCGAAGGTTACGGTGGAAAAGGCGATATGTTTGTTCATATCAATGTCTGGACACCTCAAAAGCTTACGAAAGAACAAAAAGAATTCTTCAAAAACCAAATGGAAAACGGTGATATGAATGCCGAACCAACTGGAAAGGAAAAGACATTCTTTGAGAAAGTAAAAGATATGTTCAACTAAGAACAAATGAAAAGAGACTTAATTTTAAGTCTCTTTTTTATTTATAATTAAGTTTCATAATTGAAAAACCCTAAAAGGGTTTAATAACAATAGCCGTGGGTGTGTAAACCCATGGAATAAGAAGAATGATCTCGATGGTACAAAACCCTGAAAGGGTTTAATGATAAAAATGTGTAGAGTAATATTAAAACCCTTCAGGGTTTTGTTTTGTAATTCATTCATCCACGGGTTGCGACCCGTGGCTATTAACCTTAAACCACTCCGTGGTTTGATAAAAACAATGAAAAAAGGGTTTGTATTTACTTCACCAACAGTCTATCACAAACCGTCTTGCTAAAATTCTCTTCCTGACTGTTGTAAAAAACTTTCATAGATTGGTCAAAATCTTCTTTTTGTAAAACCTTGATTTCTGTTCCAAGACTGAGGTTCCTTTTATTAAGGAAGTTAAGGAATTCTTCAGAGGAAGTCGTTACAGAAGCCAATTCTACTGTTTCATTCTCTTTGCATTTGCTGAGTTTTTTAAAATCAGGTTGGATAACATTTCCGTCTTTGTCTGGGATTGGTTCGCCGTGTGGGTCAACTTTTGGGTAATTTAAGATTTCGTCCATTTTGTCAAAGAAAATATCAGAATGAATGTGTTCCAATTGTTCTGCAATTTCGTGGACATTTTCCCAACCGAAGCCCATTTTTTCCACCAAAAACATTTCTGTCAATCTATGTTTTCTTACGATGAGTGACGCTTCTTTTTTTCCGGACTCTGTCAATTTGATGGGTTTGTAAGACTCATATTTTACCCAATTTTTGTCCGCAAACTTCTTTATCATACTGTTTACAGACGGCATTTTGATATTGAGCTGACGGCTCAAATCATTCACAGAGACTTCATCATTCTCATTCACAAGATGATAAAGTGCTTTTAGGTAATTTTCCTCAGTTAAAGAATTCATATCCCAAAATTAATAAAAAGTTAGAAAAAATTATGTTTTATTCTAACAATTTAACTTTAGTTTAATTTTATCTTAATCGATAATTCAATAACTTTGATTCATCAAAAAAGAAGTAGAAATAATGAAGAAATATTCTTTCAAAAACGACTATTCAGAAGGTTGTCATCCCAATATTTTAGAAGCATTAATCAAAACAAATCTCAGCCAACAAAATGGTTATGGTTACGACAAATATTCTGACCAAGCCAGAGAATTGATTAAACAAAAAATGAATAATTACGATGCTGATATTCATTTTGTAAGTGGCGGAACTCAAGCTAATCTTTTAGTTATTTCTTCAATTCTTCGTCCACACGAAAGTGTTGTTTCTGCAGAAACCGGACATATCTTTACCAATGAAACTGGAGCGATAGAAGCAACAGGACACAAAGTTCACGGATTGGTTACAGAAGATGGGAAATTGAAAACTGAACATATCCAGTCGGTTTTAGATATACATACTAATAAGCCTCATCAAGTCAAACAAAAGTTGGTTTATATTTCTAATTCGACAGAGGTTGGAACAATTTACAAAAAGAAAGAGTTACAAGAATTATCTGACTTTTGTAAAGCTAATGACTTATATCTCTTTATGGACGGTGCAAGATTAGGACAGGCATTAACTTCTGAAATCAATGATTTAACTTTGGAAGATATCGCTAAATTGACTGATGTTTTTTATCTCGGAGGAACAAAAAATGGAGCTTTGTTAGGAGAAGCAATCATTATTACAAATGACAAGCTAAAAGAAGAATTCGGATTTCATATCAAACAAAAAGGAGCGATGTTGGCGAAAGGAAGATTGTTGGGGATTCAGTTTTTGGAATTGATGAAAGATGATTTGTATTTCGATTTGGCAAAACATTCTAACATTCAGGCAATGAAAATCAAATCTGCTTTTCAGAATAAAGGTTTCGAGTTTTTGTGTGATACATTTACCAATCAGATTTTTCCAATTTTGAATAATTCTCAAATCGAAAAACTGTCAGAAAACTTTGATTTCTATGTTTGGAAAAAAATAGATGAAGAGAATTCCGCAATCCGATTGATTACATCTTGGGCAACTTATGATGAGATTCTGGAAGAGTTTATTAAGGAAATTGAAGATTTATAATTAGAAAAGCGTTCAGATTTTGAACGCTTTTTATTTTTCTAAAATTTAATTTCTATTTCAAATACTTCGTAATACTCTCACTCATTGGATTGGTTTTACTTTCAAAACTGTCAATGATGTTACCTTTTTCGTCTAAAAGAATTTTGGTAAAGTTCCAACCGATTGTCGTGTTTTTAACGCCATTCTCTTTTTTGTCAGTTAAGAATTTATAAATAGGAGCAATGTCATCACCTTTAACAGAAATCTTCGCAGCCATTGGGAATTGAACACCATAATTTCTCTGACAGAATGTTGCAATCTCGTGATTGGCACCAGGTTCTTGTCCTCCGAAATTGTTTGCGGGAAAACCAACCACAACCAATTTGTTTTTATAAGCTTCATAAAGTTTTTCCAAATCTGCATATTGAGGTGTGAATCCGCATTCGGAAGCGGTGTTTACAACCAATATTTTTTTGCCTTTGAATTTAGAAAAGTCAATTGTAGAACCATCCAGAGCTTCTACTTTGAAACTGTGAATTGATTTTGCCTGTGCCTTATTTTTTGAAAATCCGAATAGTGATAACATAACAATAAATAAATATTTCATAAAGATAATTTAAAAATCAAATTTAAAACAAGTTTAGGAATAAGCGATGTTAAATTAAACTAAATCTGTCTATCAAAAACATTCAAAAATTAATACCTTTAAACAATCGAAAATCAAAAATGAATAGAAAAGATTTTATAAGCTTGTCTGGATTGGGATTTTTGGGTTTATATGCTTGCGGAACTTCAAATCTTATGAATAATAAAAAACCTTTAGCCATCCAACTTTATACGATTCGGGATGCAGTTGCTGAGAATTTGGAAAAATCATTGGAACGTTTGGCTGAATTAGGTTTTAAGCATTTAGAAATCTATGGTTACGATGGTAAATTCTTTGGGAAATCCAGAACAGAATTTCAATCGATTCTCAAAAATGTCGGTTTGAAAGTCATCAGCTCTCATCATACAACGGGAATTATTCATAACGAGAAAGGAACTTTACTCAACAATTGGGAAAAGTCGGTTGAAGATTTACATTTCATCGGTTCAAAATATATGGTTTGTTCTTATCTTTTTGAAGAAGAAAGAAGCTTAGAACATTATAAAAAACTTCCAGAGTTGCTCAATAAATCAGGAGAAATAACCAATCAATCAGGAATCGATTTTGCTTATCATAATCACGATTTTGAGTTTGAAAAATTCGAAGACAGAACGGTTTATGATTTCATTTTAGAGAATACGGATTCTGATTTGGTGAAAATGGAATTGGACCTTTATTGGATTTCAAAAGCTGGTTTCAATCCTTTAGAATATTTTGAAAAATATCCAAAGAGATTTCCTTTGTGGCACGTAAAAGATATGAAAGCTGGAACCAAAGGAAACGGAACAATTGATTTTAAAACCATTTTCGAAGCCAAAGAAAAAGCTGGTCTCAAATATTGGTTTTTAGAACAAGATTCCAGTGATAACGATATTTTCGAAAGCATAAAAATCAGTAAAAACTATATTGATAATCATTCTTATTTCAAAACAAAATAGCTGAGCGCCTTTGCGTATCTCAAAAATATTTTCAATAATTAAAGAAAAATCTTTGCGTTTAAATTCCTCAAAAATACATTCTCTTAACAAAGTTTTATGATTTGTAAAATAAATCCCTTTTCTTTGCCGTTCATTTCTTTATGACCAAAATCTATGAGCATTTACAGTAAGCTTGCTGAGAATTTACAATATATTTCGCCGTCTTATTACAAAAGCAGATTTTTCAAGAAACTGAAAGGTCTTACTGCTCATAATCTTTTGGAAAGAAAAGTAGAACCGGAGTTTCTTTGGATTAAGGAGGTTTTGGCGAAAGATTCTGTGTTTATGGATGTTGGAGCCAATGTCGGCGCTTATCTTTATACTTTAGAAAATCATCTGAACCCTGAAAATATCTTTGCTTTCGAACCTAATCAGCAATTGTTCAAAAGACTGAAACGATTATTTCCAAAAGTCAATTTGTTTTCTGTGGCTTTGTCTGATATTTCTACGACTGCGGAATTTAAAATTCCAGTTATTAATGGCGAAAAAGTACATACCAGAGGAACTTTGCAAACTTCTATCAAAGAAAAAAATGAAGAGAAAACAATTCTTCAGAAAGTAGAAGTGAAACCTTTGGATGATTTGAAACTCAATCTCAAAAAACTCGATTTTATAAAGATTGATGTAGAAGGGAACGAAATGCAAACTTTGCGAGGTGCCAAAAAAACAATCGAAAAATTCAAACCAATTTTGATGGTTGAGATGGAACAGCGTCATCATCAGGAAAATCTTTGGACTTTGATTTCAGAGATTGTGGATTGGGGTTATTCGGTAAATTATCTGGATAGAGAGACTTTACAACCTAAAATCCTAACAGAAGAATTTCTGAATCAGCAGAATCCAGATAATGTGAAGAATTACAAAGATTACATTAATAATATTATATTTTTACCAAGAATCTGAGGTTATAGAAATTTAATTTTGAAAGGCTTCGAGAGCCTAATTCTGACAAACTAAAAACTATCAACCAAAAACAATCAATTAACAACCAATTTATGAGCGTCGTAGCAAGACAAGGTGTGAAATATTCGATAATCGGTTATCTCGGCTTTTTGCTTGGAACTTTTGCGTCTATTTTTATTTTTCCTTACGATATGGAGTTTTACGGAAAGCTCCGCTACATCTTGCCAACAGCGGAAATTATGGTTCCGATTGTAGTTTTTGGATTGAGTTTTTCCAATGTCAAATTCTTTAGCAAAGTCAATGCAGATGGCAAGCATCATAATATGTTGTCATTGTCTTTGCTGGCGGTTGTTATTAATTTTTTGATTTTCATAGGAGCTTATTTTCTGATTAATTTCTTATTTCCAGGATTACAGAAATCAAAATTGTGGGAGATGAAACTCCTGATTCTACCGATGGTTTTGGTATTGGCTTTGTCTTCGGTTTTCAATAAGTTTTTGACCAATTATAAAAGAATTGTCGTACCTAATATCTTCGAAAATTTCATTCCTAAAATCGCTAATATTGGCGCATTCTGTCTGTTTTTCTTTTTAGGTGTTGCAGATAAAATGGCTTACGGATTTTTCTTTTTGATGTTTGTGATTTCGCTTGTAGGTTACGGTTATTATACCAACAGATTGGAGAAAATTAAACCTGATTTTGGTCTGGATTATTTCAAAAAAGATAATTTTTACCGTGAGATTTTTACTTACAGTTTATTCGGGTTTTTAGGAAATATCGGGAATTATATTGCAATTAATATTGATAATCTGATGATTGGAGAATTCATTAATTTCCACGAGAATGGAATTTACAGTAATATTTATGCGATTATTTCCTTGATTACAGTTCCTCAAATGGGACTTTTCAATATTTCTGCACCAATCATTAATAAAGAATTAGCTTCCGGAAATCACGAAGAATTAGACAGGTTTCATAAGAAAACTTCGCTCAGTTTATTTTTCCTCGGCTTGGTTTTGTTCTGTTGTATTGTTGTTGGATTTCCATATTTGGCAGATTTTATGAAGAATGGAGAAGATTTGCGTTCCTCTGAGCCTGTGGTTTGGGTTCTTGGATTTGCAATGTTGTTTGATTTGGCAACAGGTTTCAACGGACATATTATTTCACTTTCGAAATATTATAAATTCAATATTGTAGTGATGTTGATTTTGGCGGTTTTGACCATCACTACGAATATGATTTTCCTGAAACATACAGATTTGGGAATCTTAGGAATTGCGATTGCTTATGCGATTTCTTTGTCTTTATTTAATATCATCAAAATCGTTTTCAATTATATCAAATTCAAGGTTTTTCCTTTGGGAATTGAGATGATTTATGCAATGATTTTAGGCTGTATTTCTATCAATGTTGCCATTTTCCTACCAGATTTCAAAGTGAATATTCTCAATCTTTTCTATAAACCTGCAGTAGTTTTGGTGTTGCTTTTCATCGGGAATTATTTTCTGAAAATCTATCCATTGGACAAATATCTTAACAAAGCTTTTATCAAGAGTCTTTTCAAATTTTAATTAAGATTAATCATATATCGGAGAAATCAAAATCTCTTGCTTTTTACCAGTTTTAGTAGAAGTTCTAGTCTGCTTTAAACAAGTTCCTTTCTCATCTTTATCTATACAATTGATAGATAATTCATCAATGAGTTTGTTATCTTTTCCAGTAATCACAATCTTGGAAAGCTCGTTATTGGAATAATGAAATTGTCTCGTATTGAAAGTCTCAAAGTTATCTGCGATTTTATCAATACTGCCATTTTTGTTGTAATGATAGATACTTTCGTTCTGCTTGTATTGTTTTTTTTTGTAACAGCTGATTCGTTCGCGCTGGTTGGGTTTCCAGCGGGTTTTACAGTAATAAGAATCTTTGTCAGGATGTCGTTCTACCGTAAACCACAATTTCTTTTCCGTTTCCTGCAAAAGATTTTCATTAGAATCAAATGTTTTTGAATATTTGATACGACCATTCTTTGTAAAAGTCATTTGCCTTTTATGAATAAGCTTTTTCTGATTATTTGAAGTATCATAAACCTCTTCAGTCGCTGATTTTATACCTTCAGGAAGAAGATGGGCTTTCGTGTACTTTTTTGTAGCACAAGACATTAATGCTAATGATAGAAATGAAACATAAAAAAATCTCATAATCGTAATTTGAAAATGTGGAGCAAAATTCTTTCCAAGAATATCAGATTCAAAATTTTGCATTGAAGATTTACAATGATAATGAGCTGTATTTATGATAAATGTTAAGGTTTTGATTTTAAAGTGAATATTCTCAATTTTTTTGCAAACCAATATTTTATAGCTTTTTAATTTCAAGTTTTATTTCTGGGAAATATTTTCTGCAATCATTTTTTCTTTGCTTGTAAGTTAACTCTTTGTTTTTCAAGAAGAACTTTTCATCATTTAGATTTGTGTAAAATACATTGCTGTCTTTTGGAATGCAATTTTTTATTGTAAGATTAGACTCAACGTAAGGTTTTACAGCTATAGAAGGGTAATCGTCATTTGCAAAATTTTCGCATTGGGATGAAATTGTTTCTTTCACAAAATAACAATCTTTATTCTCATTTGTTTTTAGAATTAATGTATCATTTTTGATTTTCCAAGTTCCAACTGAAAAATACGATTGATTCATATTCAAATCCTTTCCATTATATTGGTATTCATTTTCTGGATTAATTTTCAAAATTGCAGAGGAAATTAAAATTGAATCCGAAGATTGTTCGATTTTGTAAGTTCCAATATATTCAGAACTATTTTTTGATTCACAACAAATCAAAAAAACTGACAAAATAACTATTGCTGTAAGTGTTTTCAATGCTTAAATTATATTTTATTTAAATCTTGATAATCTAAAATTATGTATTTTTTTATTAAACTCAATATGTGTAATAATTTTTTTGAAATTAAATCAAGAATTAATCTATAACAATAATTTTAATACTAATTAACAAAATGTTATTTGTTGCGTAACGATTAATTTCGTTATCTTGGTAAGATACTAATCAACTATGATGAGGTTGAAAAGATTTAAGAAATAAGTTTTTAAAACATTTATAATTTATCATCCATAATTTATAATTCAAACCTATGTCGGTTCAGCCCTATTCTTTATTTTCCGATTTTGATATTTATCTTTTCCGTTCGGGAAAACATACGAAGCTTTACGAAAAGTTCGGCTCGCACAAAGTTGAAGTTGATGGCATTTCCGGCGTTTATTTTGCCGTTTGGGCTCCTACAGCAACAGAAGTTTCCGTAATGGGAAATTTCAACAATTGGGATTCTTTTTCGCATCATTTGGCAGGTCGTTGGGACCAATCTGGGATTTGGGAAGGTTTCATTCCTGATTTGGATTTTGGAGAAGTTTACAAATACGGAATCAGAACAACAGAAGGAATTTTGTTGGAAAAAGCTGACCCTTATGCACTTTGTTTTGAGAATGCAATGCAGGCGGGTTCTGCAGTTTGTACGACTTGGTATGAGTGGGAAGATAAAGACTGGATGGAAAAACGCTGGCGATACAACAGTTTGGAAGCTCCGATTTCTGTTTACGAAATGCATCTCGGTTCGTGGATGCGAGACCCGGGAAATCCTGACAGATTTTTAAGTTATGGCGAAATAGCCGATAAATTAGTTCCTTACATTAAAGCAATGAATTTTACCCACGTAGAATTTATGCCCGTTATGGAATATCCTTACGACCCGAGTTGGGGTTATCAGATTACGGGATTTTATGCGGCGACTTCCAGATTTGGTGGACCGCAGGAATTGATGTACTTGATTTCTGAACTTCATAAAAATAATATCGGTGTTTTTCTGGATTGGGTGCCGTCTCATTTTCCGGGCGATGCTAATGGTTTGCATCGTTTTGATGGCTCTTTTTTATATGAACACGAAGACCCAAGAAAAGGTTTTCATCCCGATTGGAAATCTTACATTTTCAATTACGGAAGACCTGAGGTTAAATCATTTCTGATTTCAAATGCAATTTTTTGGCTTGACCGTTATCACGCTGATGGACTACGTGTGGATGCAGTAACATCAATGCTTCATCTCGATTATTCCAGAAACGACGGCGAATGGGAACCGAATATCTATGGAGGAAACGTCAATCTGGAAGCTAAACAGTTTTTACAAGATTTCAACACTGCGGTTTATAAAGAATTTCCAGATGTTCAGACCATTGCAGAAGAAAGCTCCGATTTTCCAAAATTAACAAAACCTGTTCACGATGACGGAATCGGTTTCGGTATGAAATGGATGATGGGCTGGATGCACGATACATTGGATTATTTCAAAGAAGACCCAATCAATAGGAAATATCATCACAACAAAATCACGTTCACGAGCACCTATATGTATAATGAAAATTATATGATGCCGTTGTCCCACGATGAGGTTGTGCACGGGAAAAGCAGTCTGATTTACAAAATGCCGGGCGATGAATGGCAGAAGTTTGCGAATCTCCGAGCGATGTATGTCTATATGTTTACAAATCCGGGAGCGAAATTGCTTTTTATGGGAGACGAATTCGCCCAAACCAACGAATGGAATTTCACAAGTTCTCTCGACTGGCATCTGCTTCAATATCCTGTCCATAAAAATCTTCAGGAGTTTGTGAGAGATTTGAATCTGATATACAAAACACATCCGTCTTTATATGAACTACAATTCTCGCCTTATGGTTATGAATGGGTTGACGGTGATGACAGAGATAATTCAATTTTTGTTTACTTGAGAAAAAGTAAAAACGATAAAGAAGTTCTGATGACCATTCTCAATCTTACGCCTAACAGTTTTGATTACAGAATTGGTGTTGACGAAAATACAGATTGGAAAGTTATCTTAAATTCTGACGAAGAAAAATACAGCGGAAGCGGAGTAGAAGCGGTTATTTCTCAAAGACTGGATGACGGCTGGAACAACAAGAAGAATTCAATCATCATCAAATTACCACCGTTATCAGGATTGGTTTTGAAACAAAGTAAATTAATAAAGAAATCTAAAATTGCAGATTTTTTGAAACGTAAAAAATAAAACTAAGTATAGACAAATGCAAATATTTCACCTCTCTATGGAATGTTATCCTGTCGCAAAAGTCGGTGGACTGGCGGATGTGGTAGGCGCTTTACCAAAATATCAGAACAAAATGGGTCTGGATGCTAAAGTGATAATGCCTTGGTACAACAAACCTTTTTTCTACAACCACGACTTCGAGATTGTTTTTGATGGCTTTATTCATCAGTCATCGCATATGTATCAGGTCCAGGTTTTCAAAGAGAAAGATAAATCGCTGGGATTTGATTTGTTTTTGGTCAAAATTCCGGGATTATTGGATAGAGAGAATGTCTATGGTTATTGGGATGAGAGCGAGCAGTTTATCGCTTTTCAGCACGGTATTTTGCATTGGCTGAGTGCGATGCAGATTCGGCCGGATGTTTTGCATTGTCACGATTATCATACGGGATTGGTGCCTTTTATGATAGATAATTGTTATGAATTCAGGTTTCTGAAAGGTGTAAAAACCATTGGGACAATCCATAATGGCGAATATCAGGGAAGTATGAACTGGCAAATGTCCGATTTTCTTCCTCATTTCGAAGGACAGAAATCAGGACTGCTTGATTGGAAAGGAAGAATCAATCCAATGGCTGCAATGATAAAGAGTTGCAACGCTTTCAATGCAGTTTCTGGCGGTTATTTGGAAGAATTATTCTACAGTTTCCAAGGTCTTGAACCATTGATGAATCAGGAACGTCAAAAGGCTTTCGGAATTATCAATGGAATCGACAACGAAGTTTGGGACCCACAGACCGATGATATGCTGAAATTTAATTATAATAAGGATTACGCAGAAGAAGGCAAATGGGAAAATAAAAAAGTCATCTGTGCAGAATACGGATTGAATCCAAATCTTCCACTTTTCGGATTCATAGGGCGTTTTGCAGGAGAAAAAGGTGCTGATTTGTTGCCGGAAATTGTAGAAAAAAGTATTCAGGAAACCAATGGTGCTTTGAATATTATTGTTTTAGGCTCAGGAAATCTGGAAATTGAAAATCGACTGAAAGAATTACAATATAAATTCAATGTCAATTTTGCAATCGATTTAGGTTATAAAGAATATTTGTCGCATCAGATTTATGCTTCTGCAGATTTCTTGTTGATGCCAAGCCGAGTAGAGCCTTGTGGACTCAACCAAATGTATTCTATGCGATATGGAACCGTTCCAATTGTAAGATATACAGGCGGTTTGCGAGATACGGTTCAGGATATTTCGACTGGAGGAAGTGGGTTGAATTTTACAAATGCGGGTGCAGAAGATGCGGTTTTTGCAATCAAAAGAGCGTTGCATATCTATAGTCAAAAGGATTTGATGAAAGGATTGATTTATAATAATATGTCGTTTGATTTCTCTTGGGAAAAATCGGCTCAGAACTATTTGGAATTGTATAATTATTAATGATTTTTTTTGTTAACATTGGCTTAATATTTGAAAACTATCATTAACTTTAATGGATTAATTAAACTCAAACAAAATATAAATTCAGCACATTTATGAAAGAAAGCGTAATCTCCATAGTTTTGGGAGGCGGAAGAGGAACGAGATTGTTTCCATTGACTTATACAAGGTCCAAACCGGCAGTTCCTATCGCAGGAAAATACCGTTTGGTTGATATTCCTATTTCAAATTGTCTTAACTCGGGACTTAATAGAATTCTAGTTCTGACCCAGTTCAATTCAGCATCATTGAATTCCCACATCAAGAACTCTTATCACTTTGATATTTTCAGCAAAGGATTTGTAGATATTTTGGCCGCGGAACAAAATGTTGAGAACGAAAATTGGTACCAAGGAACAGCAGATGCAGTTCGTCAAACAATGAAGCATCTTGAAAAATATGAGTACGAATATATCTTGATTCTTTCCGGAGACCAGCTTTATCAGATGGATTTCCAGGAAATGATTAATTTCCATAAAGACCAAGGTGGAGACATTACGATTGCAACCATTCCTGTAAATGCAAAAGATGCAACAGGTTTTGGAATTATGAAGGCTGATGAAGATGGGAATATTACAGCTTTCACAGAAAAACCAAGTCTGGACGTTCTTGAAGATTGGAAATCTGAAACCAGCGAAGAAAGCAAATCTCAAGGTAAAGAATATTTGGCTTCAATGGGAATCTACGTTTTTACTAAGAACGTATTGAGAAAATTATTCTCAGAACACGAAGGCGATGATTTCGGAAAAGATTTCATTCCAGCTTCCATCGGAAATTTGAATGTGTTAAGTTATCAATACGATGGTTATTGGACAGATATCGGAACAATTGAATCGTTTTACGAAGCTAATTTAGACTTAGCTCAAGATTTACCTCAGTTCAATTTATTCAGCTCTAATCCGGTTTATACAAGGGCGAGAATGCTTCCTCCTTCAAAAATCAATGGTTCTTATGTGAGCAAAACGATTTTTGGAGACGGCTGTATTATTTTGGCGGATAAAATTGAAAATTGCATCATTGGAAACAGAACAAGAGTGGACAGAGGTTCTACGATTGTGAATTCCTATGTGATGGGAGCCGATTATTACCAAACGGCTCAGGAAGTTGCTCAAAATGAGGTAGAAGGAAAAACAAGTATGGGAATCGGGAAGTATTGTTATATAGACAAAGCGATTCTTGATAAAAATTGTTACATCGGAAATAATGTGAGAATCATTGGAGGGAAACATCATCCGGATGGCGATTACGACACACATTCTATAAAAGACGGAATTGTGGTTATTAAGAAAAACGCAGTCATTCCGGACGGAACAAATATTATGTAATTTTAATACATATTTTCAAAACCCTTCGCAACAGAAGGGTTTTGTTTTTTAAATTTGGCAGATAATTTGACATTAGAATTCTATAAACAACAATTAATGAAGAATCTTCTTTTTCTTTTCACTGTTTTCTTTTTTGCAACGGCTTCGGCTCAGTTTGATAATATCAATGCTGGAGAGGTTTTGAGTTATAGAATTCATTATGGATTTATCACTGCTGGTAATGCGACTTTGTCCACAACTAAGACATCTTACAAAGGTCAGTCTGCATTTTATGTGAGAGGTGTCGGTAAAACGAGTGGCGCTGCGAAAGCGTTTTTCAAAGTGGAAGATGTTTACGAAAGTTATATTAATGAAAACAAAGAGCCACTTTTCTATGTAAGGAATGTTTCCGAAGGAAGTTATACTCAACATTTGCAAAGTACTTTTAATACGAATAATAATACCTTAGTTTTAGTTGATAAAAAACATACAGACAGACCCGCGAAAACGGTAAAAGTTCCGAATGACGTTCAGGATATGTTGTCTTGTTTTTATTATATGAGAAGTTTGCCCGCGGAAAATCTGAAAGTAGGAAGTGTTGTAAGAATGAATGTCTGGATTGATGACGAATTGTTTCCTTTTCAATTAAAAGTAGCCGGAACAGAGAAGCTATCTACCAAATTTGGTAAAATAGATTGTCTGAAAATCATTCCTTCCGTAATTAGTGGAAGGGTTTTCAAAGAGAAAGAAGGCGTGACAATGTGGGTGACCAACGACCAGAACAGAGTGCCTGTTCTCATAAAAGCAGAGCTCGCAGTTGGTTCGCTCAAAGCAAGTATCGATAGTTATAGCAATGTGAAATATCCATTGAGCTTTAAAAAATAAAAATATTGAAAATCACTCTTTTACGAGTGATTTTTTGTTTTAAATATAATAATTGTCCTAAGGCAAGTGGTTGGATTCAAAATAAATTTAACTTTGAAATAAAACAAATTCAAATGAATAAATTGACAGTAACTGCAGAAATCAATAAATCAATCAACGATGTTTGGAACTTCTTTAATAATCCTGAACACATTGTGAACTGGAACTTCGCGCACGAAAGCTGGGAATGTCCTTCTGCAAAGAACGATTTGAAAGTCGGAGGAAAATTAGAAGTCAGAATGCAGGCAAAAGACGGGAGTTTTGGTTTCGATTTGGTTGGGATTTATGATGAGGTCAAAAACAATGAATCCGTTAAATATCATTTCGAAGACGGACGAGAAATTGAAGTGATTTTCGAAAAACTATCAGACGGCAAAACAAAAGTCACAGAAAACTTTGACCCAGAAAATCAGAATCCTATGGAATTTCAAAAAGATGGTTGGCAGGCAATTCTGGATAATTTCAAGAGTTATTCGGAAAGTATATAATTGTAGATACAATTTAATCGCAAAGATTAATAAGTTTTAAGTTTCCAAAGCATTAATAAATTAACGTTTTGATTAAGGTCAAATTTAAAAAGCTTTTTAATCAACTTGTTGATTCTTTGGCTTCTTAAATATTCTTAATACTTAAAAAAATCTTTGCGTTAAACAATTAATTAAAAAGAACAAAAAAAATGAACAACAATATATTTCCCTGCTTTTGGTTCAACCAAAATGGAGCAGAAGCATCAAAATTTTACACTTCTATTTTCAAAAATTCAAAGATTACTGTTGATACACCAATGGTCATCAATATAGAAATCGAAGGTCAAAAATTAATGTTCCTGAATGCTGGTCCAATGTTTAAACCAAATCTCACTTTGTCATTAATGATGATGTGTGATTCTGCGGAAGAAGTAGAAACTTATTACCAAAAATTGTCCGAAAATGGAAAAGTAATGATGGAATTGGATTCTTATCCTTGGAGCGAAAAATATGCTTGGGTAGAAGACCAATACGGGATTTCTTGGCAATTATATCTAAGTGCAGAAAAAGCAAAACAGAAGTTTTCTCCGGTAATGATGTTCACTGGAAATAATGCAGGAAAATGCAAAGAAGCTTTGAATTATTACACCAATATTTTCCCAAATTCTAAAATTGAAGGTGTGATGGAGTATGAAGAAGGTCAAGGCGATGTTGCTGGAAACGTAGCGCATTCTCAGTTTATTATCAATGATTATGTGATGATGGCAATGGATAGTTCTCACGACCATAAAGTCCAATTTACCGAAGGAACTTCTATGACGATAATGACAAAAGACCAAGAGGAAACCGATTATTACTGGAACGAATTCACAAAAGAAGGCGAAGAAAGTATGTGTGGTTGGCTTAAGGACAAATATGGATTCAGTTGGCAGATTGTTCCTCACAGATTGATTGAACTCACCAATACTCACGAAGTTGAGAAAGCTCAAAAAGCTTTTGGAGCAATGATGAAAATGAAGAAAATCATCATCAAAGATATCGAAGACGCTTATAACTCATAAAATAAAACACTATGGAAAAATTAAAATATCAAATCGAAATTGATGCACCAGCAGAAAAGGTTTGGGACATTTTGTGGAATGAGAAAACTTATTCTCAATGGACTTATTATTTCAGTCCAGATTCCAATATGGTAACGGATTGGGAAGTTGGAGGTAAAACCTATTTCACGGATTCCAGCAAGAAAAATGGAATTGTCAGTACGATAGAACGTATCGAAGAACCTAAACATTTGGTTTTTAAACATCTTGGCGAAATGGTTGGTGGCGTAGAAGATGTGGATTCAGAAAAAGTAAAAGCTTGGAACGGAAGTCTTGAAGCTTATTATTTGGAAGAAACTAATGGAAAAACAACGCTTACAGTCGAAGTTGATTCTAATGATGAATTCAAAGAGATGTTCGACAACGGATTCAAAAAAGGATTGGAAGTGATAAAAAATCTTTCTGAAAATTAATTTTTAAAATACAAATGATGGATAAATCAACATCAAAAAAATTAGATATTGTCATTCCTGCGTTTCGTGCCCATTCTCAGACTTTCGTGATGGTTTTGGACGGAATTTCTGAGGAAGACGCCAAGAAAAGAATCGATGGAAAAACCAATCACATCATTTGGATGGTTGGGAATTTTGTCAATATGCGTTACAGTTTGGGTTGGGTTTTGGGACTCAAGGAAGAAGACCCTTTTAGCGACTTATTTTTCCAAGGAAAAGCTTTGGATGAGAGCTTCAATTATCCAACCTTATCACAATTGAAAGAAAGTTTTCACAAGATTTCGCCCTTGGTTTATGAGAAATTGCTTCAAGCAACGGATGAAGATTTAGATAAAGATTTTCCAATGGGAATGGGTGTTGACTTCTTTAAGGAAGATGTTCTCAATTTTGTCGGGATGTGTATTGGGAGAGAAGATTATTTGTCTGGACAATTGGGATTGATGAGAAAAATCCTCGGTTACGAAGGGATGAAATATAACTTCGATAAAGATTTGAAATATTAATGGAACCCAACAAAAACTTCGAATATAGCTTTAATTCTAATAAGTCTGCTAAGGATATTTTTCTCATTCTAAAAGATGTAAAGATTTGGTGGAGCGGTTTGTTTGGAGAAACCATAACAGGTGAAAGTAACCAAATCGGTGATGAATTTTCTTTTTCAGCAGGTGACGGCGTTCATTTTTCAAAACAAAAATTGATAGAATTGAATCCTAATAAAGAATTAGTTTGGTTGGTTATAGAAAGTAATCTGTCTTTTCTTCAGGACACTCAAGAATGGGAAAACACCAAAATCAAATTCAATATCGAAGAAACTGAAAACGGAACAAAAGTCACTTTCACACACGAAGGTTTGATTCCCAAAATCGAATGCTATGAAAATTGTTCAGGAGCTTGGAATCAATATTTAGCAAATCTGGAGAAATCTTTAAACTCATAAATAAATACAATAAAACTATGGCAGCAGTCAATCCTTATCTTACATTCCACGGTCAGTGCGAAGAAGCTTTCAAATTCTATGAATCTGCATTCGGAACCAAAGTTCCATTTTGGAGTCGTTTCGGCGATATGCCACCTCAGGAAGGAATGCCTCCGTTGGCAGACGAATACAAAAACCAAATAATGCACGTTTCACTTCCGATTTCTACCGAAACTGTGATTATGGGAAGCGATTCTCTTCCGGGAATGGGCGAGTACAAAAACGGAAACGATTTTTCAATCGCAATCAAAGCTGATTCCAAAGATGAAGCTAGGAAATTGTTCGATAAACTTTCCGAAGGTGGAAAAGTTACGATGGAACTTCAGGACACATTTTGGGGCGCTTATTTCGGGATGTGGGAAGACAAATTCGGAATCCAATGGATGATTAATTACGACGACCCAGCAAAAGTTCAGGAACATTAATAATTTCGGGATTTCGCTCGCTGATTATGCAGATTCAGCAGATTTTTCTGAAATTAATCTGCAAAATTAGCTCAATCTGCGAGACCTTTTTAAAAATAATCATTAAAAATTAAAAAATGCCAAAATTAAATTCATACCTCAATTTTGATGGTACAGCAGAAGAAGCTTTCAAATTTTATCAATCCGTTTTCGGTGGAGAATTCGTCGGAGGCGTGATGAAAATGGGAAATGCTCCAGGAGCAGAACATCTTTCCGAAGATGAAAAAAACAGAGTAATGCATATTGCATTGCCCATTGGAAAAGACCTTTTGATGGCTTCTGACATTGTTCCGTCTATGGGACACAAACTGAATCAAGGAAACGGAAATTACATCTC
Source organism: uncultured Weeksellaceae bacterium (assembly GCA_963530025.1). Classification (GTDB taxonomy): domain Bacteria; phylum Bacteroidota; class Bacteroidia; order Flavobacteriales; family Weeksellaceae; genus Epilithonimonas. The sequence continues at coordinate 105,028 of CAUSBY010000009.1, read as the reverse complement.
TATTTTTCCAGAAAGTAGAGAAGAAGCAGACCGAATTTTCAATGCACTTTCTGCAGGTGGAGATGTGGAAATGCCAATGGAAGACCAGTTTTGGGGCGATTATTTCGGAAGCTTTAAAGATAAATATGGTGTTTACTGGATGGTGAATTACAGCAAGGATTCCGTTTATGAATGATAATCAAGAATGAGAAAAATAATTTCTTTTATGCACATATCTCTCGACGGTTATGTTGCAGGTCCAAACGGAGAAATGGATTGGATAAAAGTTGATGAAGAGATTTTTGATTTTGTAGCTCAACGTATTGTTGAAAGCGATACGGCGATGTATGGTCGTGTGACTTATCAGATGATGGAAAGTTACTGGCCAACTGCAGCGGACAAACCAAATGCAAGTAAACACGATATTGAACATTCCAAATGGTATAAAGAGGTTCATAAAATTGTTTTATCAAAAACGATTGAGAGTCAAGATTCAAACAAAACGACAATTATCAATGATAATCTTGTAGACAGAATCAATGAGATAAAACAACAAAAGGGAAAAGAAATTTTACTTTTTGGAAGTCCGTCGGCTACTCATTCTCTGATTCAGCAGAATTTGATTGATGGTTATTGGTTGTTTGTTAATCCAATTGTTCTTGGTGAAGGTATTCCTTTATTTGTAGACATTAAGGAAAGAATTAATCTGAAGCTTTTGAGTACTCAACAATTCACCAATGGTGTGACCGAACTGAATTATATAACAGAAAAATAACTCTATGGAAAAAGTAACAGCAAAAGCATCTATTGGAATTCAGAAGTCTGTTTCAGAAGTTTTTGAAGCGATTATCAATCCGGAAATAATGCAAAATTATTTCATTTCAAAAGGTTCCGGAAGAATGGAAACGGATAAAGAAATCTTTTGGTCTTTCCCAGAGTTTGAAGGTTCTTATCCATTAACCACGAAAGAAATAATCCCTAATGAAAAAATTGTTTTTGTCTGGGACTCAAAATCTGTCGTGACAATTGAGTTGCAACAACTGTCTGAAAATAACACATTGATAAAAGTTGCGGAAGAAGGGCATAACAATGATGAAAAAGGCATAAAGTGGGCAATCGGTCAAACCGAAGGCTGGGCAAATTTTCTAGCGTGTATGAAAGCTTGGCTAGAATATAAAATCCATCTGAGGAAAGGTGCTTTCGACTTTATGAAAACTAATTAAAATAAAAGCTTTGCAATTGCAAGGCTTTTATTTTGTTAATTTATTGTAATGTTTTGTTGATTTGGGTTATAAAAATATTAATTTTATAAAATTAAGTGTTTTGGGTTAGGAATGTGATAATTGTTTGATGTTTTACCCTTTTGTGTAATTGATTTCCAGTGTATAAGATTCCATCTTTGTGTAAAAAGAGATAATGAAAATAACTGTTGCTATAGTAGAAGATGAAAAGACATACAGTAATGCCTTGAAAAAGATTATCAATCATCAGGATGATTTAATTTGTGTTGCTCAGTTTTTTAATGGAAAAGATGCAAAAGAGAATTTGGAAAGATACCACCCACAAGTAGTTTTAATGGATGTACAGTTACAAGATATGTATGGGACTGATGTCGTAAAATTTGCCAATTCTTTATTGCCAGAGACAAAGTTCATCATGTGTACTACCTATGAGGATGAAGATACGATTTACGAAGCTTTGAAAAATGGTGCTAGTGGCTATCTACTAAAAGATGAAAGTATGCAGAAAATAACAGAATCTATAAGAGAATCTGTTGTAGGAAGTGCTCCGATGAGTAATATTATCGCTCAAAAGGTTCTGAAATTTTTCCAAAAAAGACAAAATTCTGATAAGGATTTGGATTCTCTTACAACAAAAGAACTGGAAATCCTAAAGTCTCTGTCGGGAGGGTTTTTATATAAAGAAATAGCTGATCAAAAATGCATCAGTATAGACACTGTAAAAAAGCATATCGGGAATATCTATCGGAAATTACATGTAGCCAATAAAATAGAAGCAGTAAACAAATATAACCAAACAAAACATTAAAAAAACCATGAGTGACAAATTAGACAAATTGAAAACCGCTTTTCAAGACTATCTTCTGGAGATTTTTACAACAAGCAGACAAGATGTGGATGCTTATCTGAATCGTAGCAGACATGATGTAGAACGCATAGTCAATGATTTCATTGAGAAAGAAGTAACAGTGTCATCAGGACATCAGATTACAACTCAAAGAGCTGCAAAACTAAAAAGTAATCTAGAAACCTCAAGTTTAAGCGAATTCAGTTATAAGTATGAGCTTAGAAAGGACTGTGTAGATTTTATTGTTGCAAATGCTGAAGATAGTGTTGATTTGATTTTTGATTTAATTGTTCTTCCTGAAGATTCTAGATCCGACAAAAAAATCACTTTTGCTATGAGTTTTGCAGATGTTCCTGAAACATATTATTTAGTTTTTGATAGAAATCAAGTTCTTGATATTTCATCCGATTTTCAAACTTACAAGAATAATTTTGATAACACCTATAAAGAGACATTTGATAGAAGTTTTTCAGGCAATATATTCTCTGGGAATGATAATACTAAAAAAATAATTGTTTCCTACGACTCATATTTTCAGTCATTGTGCAGAGCAGCTACGGATGAAAACGGAACAGAAGCATTATTATCTTTTAATACAGGGCTTATCAGTTTTGACCTCGAGGATATTTTCAGAGGAGAATCCCGACTTAGTTTCTTTAATATGGGACAGTTTACATTATATTATGCATTGGAACGTGGTGTGGGAGTTGCTGCTATCGCTCAATATGGAGATGTGTTTCCTACTTATCCACCTCTTAAAGAAAGTTGATGATTTACCATTAAGGGAACTTTTAATCTATTTGTATTAAAATGCAATACTTATACTATATATACATTATTGTTGTTACGCTTTGTTTGGTGAAATCTATCATTAGAAAGGATATTTTGTATGTTTATTTTTCGGCAGTTCTGTTGGTCGATCTGTATATGTACTTTCTTTTCAAAGAGACATTGTGGAACATTCATCCTTATGCCATATTATTTTATATTTGTTTTTTTATATATTACTACAGAGCATTATTTAATAATAGGCTTATCTATTATCTGATTTTTTCATTAGTTTTTTTAATAGGATTATTATTGATTTTCAGTTCGAAGGATCCATATGGGACGCCACTTATTATTTTGATGTCCTTGGTGTATATTATTTTCCCTTTGTTTTGGTTTGCCAAGGAAATAATGACTGTTGATGAACAGAGAATTACAGATAAGCAAAAATTTTGGGTAAGTTCTGCTTTGTTATTCTGGATTATTTTTTTTATTTTCAAGATGATACCTCTATACTTTTTCAATCGACAAGATCTGGAGTTTCTATTGGTATTGGACAATATATATCAAATCGCAACAATTATATCCTATCTGATTTTCTTTAAAAGCTTGTACCATAAATGAAATATATACCAGAGGAAGTAAGAATCACATACATCATTTCTATTTTTGTGATGATGTTATTTGTCGGGTTTTTAATATTTCTAGTATTCATATATAACAAGAGGCAGCTATTATTTCATCAACAGCAAAGATTGAAAGAGTCTGAACATCAAAACAATATCCTACAAAAAGAGCTTGAGAAACAAAAAGAAATAGAGCGGGAGCGAGAGCGGATCTCCAGCGATATGCATGACGATATTGGAGCGAGGATTTCTGCCTTGAAGTTGCAGAGTGAATTCATAAAAGAAAACTCTGCAAATAATCCCTTTTTGATTTCTGAACTGGATGAGCTGATAAAAACGACAGAAGAAATGACCATTGCAATGAGGGAGATGATATGGAGCTTAAAAACGCAGAATGATTTTCTATTAAGCTTCATAAGTTTTTCTCATAGATACGCTATAGATTTTTTCTCGAGGTCCAAAATACAAATATACTTCGAAACGATGGTTCAGGATGACCTCCCTCTTTATGCGGAAATTAGAAGAAATCTGTTTTTTTGTTATAAAGAAGCACTTAATAATATTTACAAGCACAGTCAGGCCACACGTGTTGAGATTACTTTTAAGATAGAGCATGATACTTTGAAATTGATCATCTCGGATAATGGTATCGGAATAATGGAAAACCATAATCAGATCAGTAATAATGGTATGTACAATATGCAAAACAGAATGCGAGATATCTCGGGTACTCTGCAATTTCCAATAACAGAAAAAGGAGCTCTTCTGGTCTTCTCATCTCCTTTGAGGCTTTGATTTTGTTTTCGTTTTTGGATATTAAAATTACCCGTTTGTGTAATTGACAGAAGTTGTTATTTTTCTCAATTTTGGTACAACTAACAACCATGAAAGACAATTAACCTATTTCAAGAATGGACACATTCATTAAGGAGACCTTCAGTTGCTACTGAAGGTTTTTTTGTTAAAAAATACCCTTTTGTGTAATTGACAGATAGTTGGGTTTCTATGAAAATTTGATTCGGATTTAATGGCTAGGCAGATTTATAAATCGTAATTACAGCACCAATTGCAAAATGTAACCTATTATCATTAAAAATAAAAACAAAGACACTATGAAAATCAACAATCACAAATTGGTTTCCGAAAATGCCTCTGAGAAAATAACTCAGGAGAAAACCAGCAACAAAGGGGGAACAATGACTCCAGGTTTCATCATTATTCATTTCACTGCGGGACGTAGTGCCGAATCCTCGGTAGATTGGTTCAAGAATCCCGGAGCAGGAGCTTCTGCTCATCTTGTTATCGGTCGCGATGGTAAAATCTCTCAACTCATTGATTTTAATTTAAAGGCTTGGCATGCTGGCGTGAGCAGATGGGCTGAGCATGTAGGATTTAATAATTTTTCTATCGGGATAGAGTTGGATAATCCTGGAAGACTTAAAAAAGAAGGCGGCAAATATATCGCATGGTTTGGAAAAGAATATCCTGAAGAGAATGCTGTTGAGGCAATACACAAGCATGAGGATGCTCCTAGTTTTTGGCATAGCTATACTGAAAAACAAATACAAACTTGTCTCGAAGTCTGTAAGGTTCTGATGCAAAAATATCCTTCCATCAAAGAAATTTTGGGACATGATGATATTTCTCCGATGAGAAAAAATGATCCGGGACCACTATTCCCAATGGAGAATTTCCGTGCTAGATTATTAGGAAGACATGACGATACAGCCGATATCTTCAAAATTACCACTAATGGCACGAATTTGAGAAGAGGTGCTGGAACAGATTACGCAGTAATAAGACAACTTTCGAAAGATACCGAAGTAGAGTTCATCAAGAGTGAGAAAGGCTGGTTCTATGTTTTCATAGCAGAAAAACCGAAAGATGGCGAAGATGTTCTGTATGGTTGGGTGCATAATTCTCTGGTGAAAAAATAAGAGGCAGTTATTTTATATCAAATTGTTTTCAATACAGAAAAATCCAATTTATCCAAAAGTGATAAAATGAATTTAATGGAAAAGCCGAACACCATATGACAAAGTAGGCAAAAAAACTAAAAATTAAAAACGATGGCAACAAATCAAGAGCTGATCGAGCTACTAGAGCTTGATCTTGGACTTTCAAATATAAATAGGCGACCCTATGCAAAAGAGATTTTCAAATGGATAGATATTGACTTGCTTCCACATTCATCTGAAGATACTCTATTATGCGAAATTTTTGAATGGAATGGAAGGAATTGGAGAACAACGGAAAAAAACCTTATTGGGTATATCTTTAATGATGCGGAAATACAATTAATTAAAAAAAAGCTTCTAGAAATTCCTAAATATTATGCATCTGTACCTGACTTTGAGTTTACTAAAGAACAAATGATTGAACTTGGAGCCGGCATTCCTGCTTTATTTAATATCAAATTTACGGGAAATGTAAAAAACGCTAAAAAATTATCGGTCAAAGTTAATGATGTTGTAAAATCTCGTATTACAAACATTGATTCTCCAGGAATAGAGATAATGCGTGCACTATCTGAATTTTCACAGAAAAAATCCAAAGCATATAGAAGAGATATAAAATCAAATTTTATTACAAAATCACTATTTTATGCTGATAGTGTTGAGATATATCTTGAAAAGAATGCGGGAGTAGATATAGGAATTTCTTTTGATGTTGAAGGTGTAAATGTTGAAACAAGGGTTGATACTGATACAGAAAAAGAATTCAAACTGTCATATTCTGGAAAGAAAGCACCATTTGGAGCTTCTTTTGTACGTGGCAAAGATTTTTATTAACGTTTTAAATATAAGATTTTGACTTTATAACGTTGATATTTAGCAAAAAAAAGTATTATTTTCTTCTTCATCAAAAAGCTCCATCGATTTATTTGATGGAGCTTTGGTTTTTTTACTTGTCAAGATTTTATGATGAGTGTTGGACTAAAAATCTGCAAGGTCAATTTTACATTGACGAGAATATGATTTGCAGGTAGAAGAATATAGTTTCCGTATTCGAGAATATAAATTGCGGATACAAGAATATGAATTACGGATTGAAGAATATAATTTCCGGATGTTAAAATATAAATTACGGATGCAAGAATATGAATTTGGGATTGAAGAATATAATTTCCGAATGTTAAAATATAAATTGCGGATGCAAGAATATAAATTTGGGATTGAAGAATATTATTGTTAGATGACAATATATAAAAACATCCTGCAAGAATATATTTGCAGGATGTGATATTTGAGAAATAAGACCATCCAATAGACGATTGTGGTCTCTTTATATTATCTAGGTTCGGTGAACTTGATTGCGGATACGTTGGCGTATTCTGTAGAAGTGGCTCCGTAAAGTCCTTTGACATATTTTTTGACGTTTTGGGCAATGGTATAGAGCCCTGTGCCTTCTGTGTACAATATCTGGTCTCTTTCTATAAATTTGACTTTGAGCTCGGCCTCGGTCTGGTCTACGACTTTGGTAGTGCTGACCAATGAATCTTTGTAGGTTGTGAGATTGTTAAGTTTCAGGTCTTCTTCATTTGAAGTATAGCTAATGGTTGACAATAACTGTAAAAGAATGCCGAAATTCTCTGCCTGCTGGGTGTAGGATTGACGGGATGTGGAAATTGAGTTGTTGGTGGATGCTTGTCCGTTGTCGGGATTTTCGGGAGGGGTAGTGGTTTTCTTCTGACTACCTTGGATGGCGCGGTTTAGAGATTTGGCATGGTCAATTGTTGCTTGTGGCAAATCAAAAATACCTAAGAGATTTACAATACGGGTGCAGGTTGGTTTTAGATTTTCGTAAGCGGTTTGACGGAGTGCAATGGCGTTTTTGTTAGCAGTTCGTTTTTCTTCTACTTCGCTGAGTTTTGCAACGGCAGTGGTGTAGAGGGTTTGAAGACTTGCGACCGTTAGGTTTGTCACCGGTGGATTGTAAAGTGTGTAAACGGAAACTTGCTCTGTGAGTTTTTGTAGGTTGGCTACGTTTTTAGCGTGTCCTACTTCTGAGGTACTAGACATATGATTTGTGTTTTAAATTGTTTTTTTCAAATATAGAATTTATTTTGAATTGAAATGATTTTTAGGTTAAATATTTTGTTATCAGGATATTATGTTAAATTGGAAATGGGAAACCCTAGCTGGAGGCTAGGGTTTTTGGTTTTGTTGTGGGTGAGTGCGGATTGCAAATTCGCGCTTTCGGGATACACTAACATATTTCCATCATCATTTGATAATGAGAAGATGCATTTAATTTTTCAAAAAATAGTTTGAAACTATCTATGGCAATTTGTCTTGATTCATCACATAATCTATTATAAAACATTTCGTCATTAATTGATACTTTATGACTTTCGTCGTTTATATTTGATAAAAAAGATACACATACTAAATATTCAATTGATTCTTCATCCAATTCCAGGTTATTTAATAAACTCCAAAGGTTACTACCATTTATATACCCCATAAAATTTGAATAGCTTTCAATTATTCTTCTCATATTATTTAGTAAAGAAATTGTAATTTTTTCTGAATTTTCCAATTTAATTTCTCTCCATAATAAACCATAATCATTAATATTAGAATACCCTATATCTTCAATTAAAGTCTTATTATTTCTTTTTGATATTTTTTTAAATAAAACTTCATCTTTGTAGATTAATCTTTGATAGAAAGATACCTCTTTAAAAAAATAGCTATTATGCGTTAAAATGAATGCCTGCTCTAAGTTTTCATTTTTAAAAATCTTTCCTCCACCTGTACCTCCTTTTGGCGCAATTAATTTTCTTATCAGAGTAGAAATAAAAAATAAAACTTGACTATCCATACTTGACACAGGGTCATCAATTACAATGATTTTCTTTTTTGTAGAATTTTCGGAGTCATTAGTGCCTAAACATAATTGATAAAAATATAAAAATGCGATAAAATTTTTTTCTCCTTCACTTAATGTTTTGAATACGTGATTTTCTGAAGCTCCTTCTTCTCGTAAAATATAATATTTAGTAATATTATTATCAGTTTCTTTTTTTTCAATTTTAAATCCAGTGAAGTTATTTTTTAATAGAAGATTATTTATATTGTCAACAGCTTTTTGTGTGTTAATTGTTTCACCTTGCCACTCTTTTATTTTATCTCTTGACTCAATTTTTAAATCTTCAAAAGCCCTAGTTTCTGTTTTTAACTTTTCTATTTGTGTTGAATTGCTATCATCTGTAATTTTAAAAGAATTAATTTTATCTTTTACTTGATAAGATATATATTTCCATATTTCATCTGTCAATTCTTTCTGGTTCTTTTTTATATTGTCAACTTCTTCATTATGTATTCTTATATTTTCATTGATTTTTTCAATTTCATTTTTTAATGATTCAAGACTTTCTAGCTTTTTCTTTTCATTTGGGTTGTCAATTTTTGTCTGGACTTCTTTCTCATTTTTAGTGAAAATCTTTGATAAGTTATTTTGTATTTTCAAGACATCAAATTTTACTAATTCTTTGTCTGATAATGATTTTAAGCTAGATTCAAAAGCTGAGATTTTTACAATGTAATTAGAATATAAAGTTTTAATATTTTTAATTTTCTCTTCACGAGTTGTATCAAAATATTTTTCAAATTGATTTAACAAATCTTTGCTGATTGTTTGCTGTTGACAGAATGGGCAATCTTGCAAATCTTTTCCTTTGTCTAAGAAATTAATTCCCTGTTGAACCCAAGAACTATTATTTAATTCATTTATAATTGATGCAATTGGAACGTCATTGCTTCCTACAATGATTTCATCTAAAGCAATATTGAACTCTTTTTCAAAATCAATAATTGAATCAAAAATGTTTATGGAAATACTTGTTTCTAATTTAGAAAGTTCTTCTAGATAGTATTTTTTATATTTTTCTGAAATAAAGTTTAAATTTTTAGGAGAATATTCTGTCTTATTTATTAAAAAAAGATTTTCATAAAACGGGTCTTTCCTTTTTCCTAGATTTATTTTATTAAAATCTTTTTCAAATTGTTTATTGTAAATCCAACAATCTTCTAATATACTTTTATAGGCTTGGTCTTTTAAAATTTCAAGTTTCTGCTTTTCTTCATTTTTATCTAAAATTGTTTTTTCAATTGTAGATAAATTATGATATTCATTTTTTATTTTTTTGTCAATCTCTTCATTTTTTTCATCTAGTGAAAAAATTCCAGATAATTCAGTATTCGTATAGAAATTATTTTGAACAAAATCATAATCAAAAACAAGTATTTCTTCTTCTTGATTATTAAATCCATCAATAGAACAATTATTGAAAGGGAATAAAGGAATTTCATTTTGGGAATAATTATAGAATAAACGAGCAATTGTTGATTTACCACAACCATTATTTCCGAAGAAAAAATTGACTTTTTTCAAATCATTTATTTCGACTAAATCTTTATAAGTTGCTACATTATTAAGCTGTAATCTTGTTATCATAATGTTTTTATGGTTATTAAGAGTTTCGTTTTTTGTAAATATACTAACATATAACAAAAAAAGATTACGGAAAACCGTAACCTTAAATAAATTGATAAATGAAATTATTTTCTTGAGATTCCTCCGGAACGACAAAGAGAATGTTTACAAAGTAAAGATTGCTTGGTCACTTTGCTCCTCTCAATACTATTACCCATTCCCAGCCCTCTGCTTCAAATCATCAGCTCCACCAGTTTTCCTTGCTTGTCCGGATTTTCCTGAACCGAAGTTATAGGTGTAGGAAAGCGTTGCCACTCTGGTGTCTCTTCTCACGATGAAGTTTTCTACATAGCCGGAATAGATGTTTCGGGCTTCCGGATTGCTCTTGAAGAAGATGTCGTTGAAAGAAAACTTGAGCGTGCTGTTGTTCTTGAACTTCTTCTGAGCACCGATGTTGACAGACCACATCGGTTTCAGGTACATATAGGCGTAAACTTCTTTGGCTTTGTAGTTCCCTGAAAGTTCTGCCGAAAACCCGTTTCCGATTTTGAAAGAATTGATACTGTTGAGGTCAAATGTGAAGTTCCCCTGATTCTTGATATTGGTGTTGGAAATATTGCCGGTGTAACTGCCGTAATAGAAATTGGCACTGTTGTTCATCTCCCACCATTTGGTCACTTTTACAGGCGCAATCAGGTTGAGTCCGTAATAAGAAGCGGAGCTGAGATTCTCGTTGGTCTGTACCACCACCGTTTTTCCGTCTTCGATAATCGGCATCAGGACATCTGTGATGTTTTTGTTGGTTTTGCTGTAGCTCAAGGTCGCAAAATACTTGTTGCTCAAACTGTACGTGAACTCATAATTCATCGTGGTTTGCGGGTCGAGATTGGGATTTCCGGCTTGGTAGGTTGTCGGGTCCAGATAGAATTTGAAAGGGTTGAGCTGACGGTAATTGGGTCTGGTAATTCTTCTGCTGAAGTTGAGTTCTACGCTGTTTTTGTCATCAACATCATAAGAAAAAACGGCACTTGGAAATAACTGTGTGTAATTCTTTTTGTTGATTTGGTTGGTTGTGAGCTGATTTCCCGTCACGTTGGTGTTTTCCATTCTGAGACCAAAATTGACTTTGAATTTTTCCCAATTCTTAATCACGTTTCCATAAACGGCATTGATGTTTTCCTCGTAAATGAAATGGTTGGTCTTAGAATTGTCAATAACGGAAGTTCCTGAACTGGCATCAAAAAACTGAAGGTCGTTATCCGCTTTTACAAAACTCGTTTTAAGTCCTGTTTCCAATTTCCAGTTCTTTTTGAAGACTTTGGTAAGGTCTGATTTTAAGGAATAAATGTTGAGGTTTCCGTCCAAATCTCCTTTTAAAATATAGGGATTTGGGTTAGCTGGACTTGACGGAGAAAGGTTTCCATCATTATCAAAATTTCTTGTGTTGAAGTTTTGAAGCGATGTGTTGGCATAATTGATATAATCCAAATCCGTCGTGAGTTCTGAACCCAGTGAATCGATTTTGTATTTGTGATTGAAGTTCAAAGACGCATTTTTCCAATGGTCGCGGTTGTTGCTTTTGGTGTTGAAAGTTCCGTCCGGCTGGTAATTCTGATTCAGAATCTGAGTGTCGTTATTGCTCGTCGGGTCGAATCTATTGCTCACAAGACCAACTGAAAATCCTAAAACATTTTTGTCATTGGCGTAATAATCCATCCCGACTTTTGCGATGTGATTTCGGAAATTCATTTTCAGGAAATTGTTCTGAACATAGGCGTTTTGGAACGTTCCGTTTTCGTAGAAGTTTCTGTCCAACGTCAATTTGTTGTAAAACTCTCGGTAAGCAAAGCTGTAGTTGGCAAAAAGATTCACTTTTTTGTTCCTGTGATTGATGCTGAAACTGTTGTTGTTCTTCACATATTTTCCGGTTCCGAGAGAAGTGGAAAGACTGCCGTTGGTGCCTTTTCTCTGGTCTTTTTTGAGTCTGATGTTGATGATAGACGTTCCGGATGCATCATATTTTGAAGACGGATTGGTAATGAATTCGATTTTTTCAACAGTCGAAGACGGGATTCCACGGAGATAATTGGCAAGGTCGGTTCCTGTCATCGGCGTGTTTTTTCCGTCAATTTGAACGAGCAGATTTGCTTTGCCACGCATACTGATGTTGTCGTTGCTGTCGATATTGACGCCTGGCGCTTTTTCCAACACTTCGAAGGCTGAATTTCCGGTGGAGGCGATGCTGTTTTCTACATTCAGAATCATTTTTCCGTCTTGCCGTTCGATGTAAGGTTTTGTTTTGGTAATCGTCACGGCTTCGATTGATTTTTCGTTAAGTGAAATTGCTGGAAGTGTGATGTTTTCATTCACGGAAACTGGTGACTGATAAACTTCTGTTCCGCTTTTATTGATTTTCAAATTATAGTCTCCTGAAATCAAATCATTGAAACTGAATTTTCCGTTTTGGTCGGCAACTTCGGTTTTTACCAATTTGTTTTCTGAGTTGAAAAGATTGATTTCTATCTGATTTTCATTGCCGGAATCAATCGTTCCCGACAAAGAAAAATTCTGGCTGGACTGTGCAAACAATGTGGTGAAAAAAGACACTGTCCAAATTAGGATGGCTAAAAATATTCTGGTCATTGTGTTATTTTTTATTGTTGAAACTTAATTTTTTATTTCTCGCAGATTTTATTGATTTTGCAGAAGAATATGCTCTGTTTATTTCTTTGTATTGATACAGTTTTCTGCTATTTTGAGTAGAGCAGAGTTCATTACTTCGAGTTCGATTTTTGAAACATTTTCCAATGCTACACTTCTGTTATTCTCGATGAGGTTCTGAACTTTTTCGATGATTTCTTTTCCTGAATTGGTAACTTTCAGGTTGGTTTTTCTTCGGTCATTGGGATGAACTTCACGCGAAATGAATTCTGATTTTACTAATAATTCGATAATTCTCGTGACAGAAGCATTGTCTTTGAAAACCAGATTTCCGATTTCGTTTTGTGTGATTTCCGGGTTTTCGAGAATTGCTTTGATGATGAGCCATTGGTCAATCGTGATGTTGAAACCGTTTTCTTTCAGTTGTCTCTGTGCGTAATTTCGGTAAGCTCTGATGGCTTTGTCGATGTTGTAAAATATGATTGAATCTAATTTTTCCATAGTTTGAAATTTTAAAATGACTTATCAATTATTGATATATCAATTAATTTGTTGTGGAAGTTTTTGATTTGTTACAGATGGGTGAAAAAAATAACACTATCGGGTTTGATAGTGTTATGTGTAAAGTTGATTTCTTATTTCTATTAGTGTTTGTTCGGCTTTTCTTTTATCAGGCAAATCCGGTAATGAAGAACTTTCCGCTAACAAATTCAATTCTTCAATTAACTTATCAGCCAACAAAAGCAAATCATCATAATCCCAATTTCCAGCTTTGATACTTAAAAGTTCATCACGGTTTTTAACACGGATTTCAATCTTATTATTCTTGAAAATATTAACAGCTGACTGCAAAAGTCTAATTGTGTGCATCATATTTTTGCTATCATAATTCTTGCCGTGTTTTTGATTGGTATTGTACCGGTCTTCATTTCTTTTTGCTACCCAATCCCAATATTCCTTATAACTTTTGCAGTAAGTAGAATAGGCATCCTGATTGAAAAACAGATAAGCTTCCGGCTTTTCATTTTTCGGAACAGACGATAAACTGGCTTCATTAGAATCTTCATTTTTAAAAATTCCGCTGTAATTTTTATTTCCAATTTCATCATAGAACAACGCAAAAACCCCTTTTGAATTGGGCATTTTTACCAAACCACAACTTTCCTGTAAAAGGTTTTTCTCCTTCAACCAATCTTTTGTGGGAATTGAATTTGAATCTTCCAATATCACACAGAAATCAAGAATTCCTTTTCGTTTTTTGTCTACAGGATTCACTATCTTTTTATTAAGTCCTCTTGCTTTCTGAATCTGAGTTGAAGCATATCCGCCAAAAGTATCTTTACAAAGTTTTGATAAAAAATCTTCCTGACGAAACTTATCCATTATTGGATTTTTGTAAAGAATACAATCTTCCGGCGTTGCTAATATTTCCAGAATATTCGGATTATTCTTTAATAAAAGTTCAGTGAATCTTCCAATCTCGTAATAGACAATGTCATTAGTTTCATTTGAAACTTGCGGAATATATTCTAAACCATAGAACAAATCTTTAGGCAAATAAAAAACTCCTTTGATATCCGTATCCGAATTTTCCGTAGCCAAACCGAAAGACTTACTTCCGGAAATGGCTTCGAAAAGGATAAGGTTGTTTTGTTTTAAATAATCTATTGTCATTTTAAGTATAAATTACTTCTCCAATTTTTGCATTTTTCAACCTGTCAATAATCTCTAAGGCATCTTGATATGATTCACAGGGAATGCTAATTTTATTTGGAGGTTTACGGATTCCATTAGTTACAAGAAAATTTCCTGCTAATGCTACTTTTATTTCTAAAGTGCCTAGAGTTTTTGGTCTGATGATTTTCATTGTAGGTTAAACTTATAATTGATTGTAAATTTAATTCACAAAATATTATAATTTTAATAATTCTACAAATACTTTTTCAGCTTCTGATTTATCAAGATTTCCTGCTCTCAAAGTTTTTGCTTTTTCTGAAAGATTTTCTATTTCTGATTTAAGATACTCAAAAAGTTCCCGATCTTGAGCGTGGAAATATTTTTCTCCGTTCTCAGATTTTACATTCAATAAAAATTGAACTTTATCAAATATGTTTTTTGGTAACAAATCTAACATTTCGTGAAATATCACTGGCGGAAATGTTCCTTTCTCAATAATCCATTTTGAGGCTAAAGCTGTTCTTAAGCAATAGAAATAATCTTTAAGCTTCACTGCATCTTTGTTACACGATTCCAAATATTTTTTACTTATCGATAAATAATGGAAAACTACTGCGACAGGAGAAAAAGCTTCTTTTGCTAAAGGTAACATCTTTTCCAAAAAAGCATCGTTTTTTATATAAAGTATATGTGAAAACAAGTGCTCCAAAAGTGGAACGTTCGATTTATTCAATAGATGAAAAGTCTTTTTCAAATCCCAGCCGGAACCATCCAAATCATCTTCTGTCATAAATTCTATCGTATCACGTTTTTCCCAAGGCGAAAGATACCAGTCAACCGGATGTTTGTATATGAAACGTATATCGTAATCGCTATCTGGAGAAGCAAATCCCCAAGAACGGCTTCCTGATTCTATTGCGAAAAGTATCTCTATATTTTTTTCTTTTTCAAGAGTTTTTAATTTATCTATTATTTTTGTTTTCATTGTTTTATTTTCTAAATTTTTTCTTCTTTTTCCAAGGCGCATTCTTCCCAACATCGCCCGCCATAATACAACCGTAAGGCATCACTTCGTCCAGAACTTCACAAAGTCCGTATTCTTCGATTTGAGCTCTTACGTTTTTCGCACTTTTGTAGGCACTTGGTAATTCGGAAATATCAATTTCGTTGGTGAAAAATCTGATATCCAGACCTTGGGTTTCTTCAGCAAAAACTTCATCAATGGTTTTATGAGCCAAAGATTTTTTATGAGAACTTCTGCTGAAATTTCTTCCTGCGCCGTGAGGAGCAAAACCTAAATTTCTGTCGTTGGTTGTCCCTTGGACAATCAATACAGGTTCCGCCATATTCAGAGGAATCAGTCTTGGACCTGTAATATCCGGCAAAAATTTGTCGCCCAGCGGAGTTGCTCCTTTCGCGTGGTAGAATAAATCTCCATCTCTGAATACAAAATTATGTTCGTTCCAATATCTGTTTTGTTTTTCGATATTTAATTTTTCCAAAGTCGCATTGTGAATGGATTCGTGGTTTTCTTTCGTCCATTTTCTGATTAATTGCAAAGCTTCCCAATATTGTTGTCCCTCTTCAGTTTCATACGGAATCCACGCATTTTCTTTCAGTGTTTCTGGTGAAAGTTCCATTCTGAAACGGTTGGCGACTTTCATTCCTTTGTCGTACAATTTTGCACCAGGCGCTCTTGAACCGTGATGTGTTACCAACATTGTGTTTCCTGTATTTTTGGAAATTCCTACAAACAAAAAGTGGTTTCCGTCACCTTGAGTTCCCATATGCGAACGGGCGATACTGATTAAGTTTTCATCATTCAAGAAAAGGTTTTCTCTAAAGGCATTCATCAACTCCTGAGACATTGGCATTTGCTCACCTCGAGGTCTTCCGCCGTAACCGAAATGCGTGATAGAATGTGCTGTGTCTAAAACATCTTTCGGATTCACTTTTCCAAAATCTGTCAACATCACAGAACAGCAAATATCTGCACTATGAAATCCGGGATGAATCGCATTTTTTGCTACGACAACACCGCCAACGGGAATATGTCCTTCCGGTCCGGTTGGACAAGCATCGGGCATAATAGCACCGCCAATCAACGTTGGGGTTTTCATTAGAACCTTCATTGTGTTGATGACTTTTTCTACATTGTCATTTTCACTTTCATCTTCTGCTCGGATGTTGATGATGAATTCTGCCGGATTTTCTAATAATGAAATCGGCTCCGGAGATTTGAACTGCTCCAGATATTCTTTCATCTGAGTTTCATCAAGGTTATTTTCGTTGATATATTGCAAAGCTTCGGCAAACCATTTTTTCGGTGTGAATCCAAAAGCGATTAAGTCGTTTCCTGTAATTGTAGTCATAATATTAATTTTATTTGTAACCTTGATGAGATTCGAACTCACATTCCATATTGGCATTGGGGCTGTAAATACGCTTCCCTACTTTTTCTAAGAATTTCGGTGCTTCTGTAAACTCTACCCATTAGTCCGCGCAGGTCTAACCGGAATATCCCCAAACTCTACGAATAAGTAAATTTTTCCGTAGGCTTTTCCTTTTAAGCTACAAGGCTGTTTTGATGATGCAAAGTAATTGTATAAGTGCGCAATGTTTTTGCGTTGTCGAAATTTTTTATATTTTTATTGAAATTATTTTAAAACACAATGGAGAATTTGACTTCAGAGATATTTCAGGCATTTCAGAATAAACTTAAAACAGGAAATAGGAGAGGTGTTCATCTCAACGCTATTCCGGGAAATTCCAGATATAAATTTGATTTGACTCGACTTTCTGAAATTCAAAAAAGTCTTCCGGAACATTTTATCATCGACCTTTTGACGCAGAAAAATGTCAATTTTAAATTTTCTGTTCTGGATAAAAAAAATGAAGCAAGTTCTGATAACTCTAAAAAAGATAGTATTTATCTTTTTGACGATGATAAGAATGAAGAACAGCAAACTCCTGAAAATCTAAATTTTCCAGCATCCAATAAAGAAAATAATCGTACAATTACTTTAGAAAAACTTTCCACAAGCTTGGAAAATTTGATTTTTCAAAACGAGGTCATCCAATCTGAAAAAGGAATCAATTCTTTGGGATTTGGTTTTCCGATTCTGATAAGAAAAGATTTGGATGGACAAATTTCTGCCTCTCCGATTTTGATTTGGTCTGTCAATATAAAACCTATCAATGAGCTTAACACTTGGGAAATCAGTAGGATGGAGGATGACCCGATTTATATGAACGAAGTTCTCATCAATCATTTACAAAACGATTCGGGAATTACTTTGGAGCAGATTCCTGAAGAAATGCTCGCCGATGGGAAAATTGATAAACCTGAACTTTTCAAGATTTGTGAGACATTATTAGGACAATTGAAAATCTCACAAAATCTTGATTTTTTATTGAATAACTACGAAGAGATTCCTCTTATCAAATCAAAAGCTTCTTACGAAAATCAACTTCCTGAAAAAGGAGATGCGATTATTTTAAAATCTGGTCTTTTCTCAATTTTCGAAGTTCAGAAACAGAATATTATCAATGATTATGAAACTCTGAAGAAGGAATTCAAACCGCTTGAAAATCCTGTCAAAGATAATTTCCAGACGATTACTTCTGTAGAAACTGACCCTTCTCAGCAGGAAATTTTGGAATCTCTGAAATCTCAATTCAAAATTCTGATTCAAGGTCCACCAGGAACAGGAAAAAGTCAGACTTTAACGGCTGTTTTGCTCAATGCTTTGGAAAATAGGCAGAAAACAATCGTGGTCTGTGAAAAACAAACAGCTCTTGAGGTTCTTTATAATGCGCTTCATAAACTTGGTTTACAACGTTATTGTATTATGATAAAAGATTCTGCAGCGGATAGAAGACTTGTTGTGGATGCGGTTAGAAATACAATTGATTCCACTGATTTCAAAAAAATGATTCAGCCTTATTCTGTTCAGTCTTTGGAAAATCAATTGGTTGAAATTTCTCAGCATAAGCAAAACATAAACTCTGTTCATCAGCTTTTGAACAGAGATTTGCTTCCACAGAAAAACCGAACAGAAATTGTCGGAAATCTATTGTCATATCAAGATTCTAAAGAACTTGTCAATTTGCAAGATATTCAGTTTTCCTTTTCGGAAGAGGAGTTTAATGATATCGGAATAGTTCTGTCGATTGGCGCTGATTTGTATCAACATTTTAAACCATTTGAAAGTTCTTCATTCATCAATCCTGAAAAATTGATTCGTGAAAATTATCATAGCAGTTTACAAAATCTGGACGCTTCATTTCAAAAATATGAAAATGATTGGAAGGAAATCCAAAATTTGATATTTGATTTCAAGCCTTTGTATGAAGAGAAAAAGAAAAAATATTTTGCAGAAAACTTAACAAAATTATCTTCATTGATTGATGAAACAGAAGTTATTACGTCTGTCTTAAACCAAAATTCCGAAGAGTTTCACCCGGAAATCACAAACGGATTTTTCTATAAATTAACAGCACTATTTTCGTCATCAAAGAAAAAGATAATCAATACTCAAAAACGTTTGATTGAGATAAGTGCGTCTGTAAAACAAATTAGTTTGACCGAATTTTTTCCATCAATAGAATTGTCGGATAATCTTTGGAATAACAAAAACGAAATCATCAACTACCGAGCAAAAGTACAAACCATAAAAGCAGAATTTGATTCTGAATTGGAAAATTATTTTAATCAACTTGATTTTCTGAATGTATTCGATTCTGTGGTTTTGGGTAAAGAAACAGAACTCATTTCGCAACGTAGTCAGCAATTGAGAAAGACAATTTCTAATGACCAATGGTTGAAAGATTTGAACTTTGGAAATACTTTTCAGACCTTAGAACAATATTTGATACAAATTTTTGAAGATTATAAATTATACAGAAATAATCCTGAAAATCCTTTGTTGAGAGAATATGATTGGTTTTTCTTTTATTTTCCTCTTTCCGGTTTTCAGAAAAAGATTCTGGAAAAATTGTATCCAATCAATCATTGGGAATCTTCTTTCTTTTCGGCGTATTTTCCATTGTTGCTCAATCATTATTCTGATTCCGGACTTAATTTCAATGAGAAAAATTATGAGGAAATCAGCAGAAAAATAAAACAATTTGGAACATTTCAAAAATCATTTATCCAATATTTCTGGAATGTTTCCCAACAAGAATCGGTAAAATATTTTGAGAAAAATAACAAAGATATTACGGTTGCCAACCTTTATAATAAAAGAAGTAGTATTAATTATAAAAAACTGACACTGAGACAAATTGTACAAAAAGACATCGATTTATTCACCAATTTTTTTCCTGTAATTTTTACAACGCCAGACGCTTGCAGCAATCTTTTTCAGGGGAAAAATTTCTATTTCGATAATGTGGTTTTTGATGAAGCAAGTCAGCTCAAATTGGAAGATAATCTTCCGGCAATGTTGAAAGCCAAAAATATCGTGATTGCAGGAGACGAGCATCAGATGCCGCCATCCAGCTATTTCAGCAAAGTTTTTGACGGCAATGTGGAAGACGAGGACGACATCGAGCCTGAAAACGAAGTCATAACTTACAAAAACGCAATGCTGAACATCGAGTCATTGTTGGATTTTGCAATGGAAAATCAGTTTGATAAAAACCATCTGGATTTTCATTATCGTTCCAAACATCCTTATCTGATTGATTTTTCCAACCACGCATTTTATAATTCGCGACTAAAGCCACTTCCTTCAAAATCGAATGACAAACCAATTGAGTTTTTTCAGATTGACGGAATTTTTGATGAACATACCAATAAAAAAGAAGCAGAAAAAGTCCTAGAAATCCTTGAGAATATCAAACCTAAAAAAGATGGAAGTTATCCGTCTGTTGGGATTGCGACTTTCAATATTACACAACGTAATTACATCAAAAGACATATTTTACAGAAAGCAAGTCTGCCAGAAAATGAAGGTTTTAAGAACAAAATTCAAGCATTGGAGACAGCAGGGTTTTTCATTAAAAATCTTGAAAATATTCAGGGAGATGAAAGAGATATTATCATTGTTTCTACAACTTACGGACGAAAACCGAGCGGGAAATTTATCCAAAGTTTTGGGCCCGTCAATCATACAAAAGGCTATAAATTATTGAACGTAATTATTACAAGAGCCAAAGAGAAAATCTACATTTGCAACTCGATTCCGGAAGATATTTTTTCTAATTATAAAGAAGCTTTGGAGCAAGAAGGTTCTAATAACAGAAAGGCTGTATTTTATGCTTATCTGGCATATTGTAAAGCTGTAAGTGAAGAAAATGAAAACCAAAGAACTGAAATTTTGAAAACTTTGGATGTCTTTGGTGTTTCCAGTAAAGTTGAAGTAGATAAAGGTTCTAATCTGTTTATTGATAATATTTATAATCATTTGAAACAGAGTTTTCCAGATTTGAAAATATCAAAGAATTATCATTTTGGAGGTTATGAATTTGATATTCTGATAGAAAACGAAAACGGAAAACTGATTGTCGCAGAATGTATGAGCAAAGAAAAATATGCCGGAAATCTAGGTTATCTTGAAGATTTGCATAAAGAAAAGGTTTTACAAAATTCAGGTTTTGAATATGTGAGGATTTGGAGTCAAAATTCTTGGCAGAACCTGGAAGCAGAATTACAAAAAATAAAAAAGAAAATAATATGATTTTAGAACAACTGAAAAATGCTCCACAAACAATCGATTTCAAAGAAGTAATTGCTTTCATTGATGAGAATTATGATTTCACACCAGCGAAATTCACGAATGGAAATACAGTTAATGAAGCCAATCAAAATAATGGTTCTTGTAAAGTTTTCAGTTTTGCGAAATTGAATCAACTCTCGAAAGAAGAGACTTTGGCATTATTTGGTGATTTTTATAGAACTGATGTCTTGCAAAATCCTGAAGGAAATGACCATCAGAATATCAGAAACTTTATCGAGTTTGGTTGGGGTGGGATTTCTTTTGAAGGAGAGGCTTTAGCTCAGAAATAATTTTAACACAAAGGCACAAAAGAGGAAATAGCAATTATTGAATTTTAAGGCACAAAGATTTTATCGAAGATAAAATTGATTTTCTTGGTCTTTGTGCCTTATAAATATTCGAATTAAATAAAATTTGTGCCTCTGTGTTTAACTAAAACTGAAGAAAAATGTCATCCAATAAAAACGCATTAATCCGCTACAAAACTCTCGATAAATGTCTGAAGAATAAGTATAAAAAATATACTTTGGAAGATTTGATTGACGAATGTTCAGAAGCGTTATTTGAGTTTGAAGGCAAGGAATCTTTTGTGAGCAAACGGACGATTCAGTTGGATTTGCAGAATATGCGAAGTGAGAAATTTGGCTATGAAGCACCGATTGAAGTTTACGAAAGAAGATTTTATCGTTACAGCGACCCAGATTACAGTATTCATAATATTTCCGTCAACGAAAATGATTTGAAAGCGATGAACAATGCAGTTCAGATTCTGAAACAATTCAAGGATTTTTCTATGTTTAAGGAGATGAATGGTGTGATTCAGAAATTGGAAGATTCGATTCAGTCGACTAATCAAAAATCGATTATTCATCTTGACAAAAATGAACAGTTAAAAGGTCTTGAACATATTGATATTCTTTATGAAAGTATCCTTAATAAAAAGGTTTTGAAAATTGGTTATAAAAGTTTCAAAGCAAGAGAGTCTAATGATTATGTTGTTCATCCGCAATTGTTGAAGGAATATAATAACCGTTGGTTTCTCATCTGTTTTCATAAAAGTAGCATTATGAATTTGGCTTTGGACAGAATGGAAGAAATCACAGTTGAAGACAAAATCGAATATATTGATAAAGATTTCAATGCGGACAGATATTTTGGAGAAGTGATTGGAGCAACGGTTTCGGAAACGCAACGACCGCAGAATGTCATTTTTTTTATTAATCGAAAACACGCACCTTACGTCACAACCAAACCTTTTCATCATTCTCAGGAGATTATAAAAGAGGATGAAACTGGGACAACTTTCAAAATCTGTGTTCAGCTGAACTTCGAATTAGAAAGAATGATTCTAGGAATGGGAGAGTTTATTACGGTTTTGGGACCTAGAAAATTAAAACAAAGAATCGCAAAAAGTTTGAAATTGGCTAGTGAAAATTATACTTCGGATGAATCTGAAAATTAATAACCGTGTAAATTAACATCCTCCGTTCGCTGCAAAGTCACTTTTTTGCCCATTTTCTTTTGAATCACTCGGAAATGTTGTAATTCGTCATCGGTCAAAATAGAAATAGCTGTTCCTTTTTCCCCTGCACGACCTGTTCTACCGATTCTGTGAATGTAATCCAAAGGCGAACGAGGCAACTCGTAATTGATAACGCAAGGCAGAGACTCGATGTGGATTCCACGACCGATTAAGTCTGTCGCTACTAAGATTTGTGCGCCATTTACTTTAAATTCTTCCAGATTATTTCTACGTGCTCCTTGCGATTTTTGGCTGTGAATCGCCACAGCTTTTATTTTATTTTTCTTCAATTTTTCGACCAGATTATCCGCAGACCTTGTAGAAGAAACGAAAATCAAAGCCTTTTCAACTTTCTTCTCTTTGATTAAATATCTTAAAAAAGGCCCTTTGTTTTCGGGAGCAACGTGATAGGCTAATTGCTCGATATTATCAATTTCAACTTCTTCTTTTTTGATTTCAATAATTGTTGGATTGATGGACAAACGTTCTTTCATCTCGGCAACTTTATCATTTAAAGTCGCAGAAAATAAAGTCGTCTGTTTTGCAACAGGCATCATCGCAAAAAGTTTATTCATTTCCTCACCAAAACCAAGTTGAAACATTTTATCAGCTTCATCAATTACTAAATGCTGAATTCCGGAAATGCTCAACGCATTATGGTCAATCAAATCCAATAAACGACCGGGCGTTGTAATAAGAACTTCCACACCAAACATCCCTTTCATCTGTGGATTGATAGAAACTCCACCGTAAACCGCCATTGTACGAACTTCACGTTTCAGATTATCTGTAAATGCTCGGAAAACTTCATCAATCTGAATCGCTAATTCTCTTGTAGGAACCAATATCAAAATCTGTACATTACGGTCTTTTTTAACTTCCGTATTTTGTAATTTCTCTAAAATAGGCATTACAAAACAAGCTGTTTTCCCTGAACCTGTCTGTGCAATTCCCATAAGGTCTTTACCTTGCAAAATAACTGGAACAGCCTGTTCCTGAATTGGAAAAGGTTTTAAGTAACCCAATTTTTTAACAGAACGAATAATATTGCTTGATAATCCTAACGATTCGAATGACATAAAAACTAATTTGTGACAAAGATAAGTTATTGATATTGGTTTCTATTGAAAGCTAGATGAAAGTTTGAAACCAGTTTGATGGAATGAAAATCAAATTAAGTGTGGCTTATTTCTTGTAATAATCTTCAAAATATTAAAAAATGAAATCAAGATTGTTAAAAATGGCTTTAGCCTGGGTTGCTCCGATTGTAATTGGATATATTGTCAAAAAAATTGAAGAGAGATTTTCTAAAAAAACTCCACCAAAAGAAATTCCAGTTAACTAAAAATCATCCATCAATTATTGATGGATTTTTTGTTTTTCATAATTATAATGATGAAAGATTGTGATGTTTTCAAATTTTGGCTTAAGTTTTGAATTTAACTCACAAATTTTATTACTATGAAAAAATATATCAATATTATTCCATTATTCCTAATGTTGGGATTATTAACAAGCTGCGAAGCAGTGGAAACTATTTTCAAAGCCGGTATGTGGTGGGGAATTATTCTCGTAGTCGGTGTTATCGGTTTAGTAATGTGGCTTCTATCGAGGGGTAAAAACTAAAAAAGCGGGAAATATTTCCCGCTTTTGCTTTTTTATAAAGTTAATCTTAAAGATTTTCTAAAGTCTGGCTAAGGTCATTGTAACCACCACCATTATAAACATTGTCAAAACCTTGAGATTTGTAAAACTCTGTTGCTTTTCCAGAACGGTTTCCAGACCTGCAGAAGAAAATTACATTTCCGTCCAAAGCTCTGATTTCATCGATGTGAGCTTCGATATCGCCTAAAGGAATATTGTTAGCTTCTGCAATATTTCCATCCATTTCCAATTCCAATGGTTCACGAACATCAATCAAATGATAATTTCCCGCTTTCAATACGTCTTCTATTGCCATAAATTTAAATTTTTACTGTTTTAATTATAACAAAACTACAATATAAATTTCAAATTTCCATACAAAATTCCTCGTCTTAAAAATGAATTCTGAATAGAATTAATTAAATATCTTAATTTCGCAAAATATTTATGAATCCTAAAGAAAGACACACGCAGCTTATCAAAACCAAAGCTTCTGCATTTGGATTTCAGTCGTGTGGAATTTCGAAAGCGGATTTTTTGGAGGAAGAAGCCTCTCATCTAGAAAATTGGTTGAAAAACAATCATCACGGTGAGATGAAATATATGGAAAACTATTTCGATAAGCGTCTTGACCCGAGATTGCTTGTTGAAGGTTCGAAGTCTGTGATTTCTCTCAGTTATAATTATTATCCCGAAGAAAAATTACAAACTGAAAATTTCAAGTTAGCAAAATATGCTTACGGAGAAGATTATCACGAGGTTATCAAAGAAAAGTTGAGAAGGCTTGTTGTGGAACTTCAAGACGAAATAGGAGAGTTCTCTTTTCGTGTTTTTGTAGACTCGGCGCCGGTTTTGGAGAAAGCTTGGGCGAAGAAATCCGGAATTGGCTGGGTTGGGAAAAACTCTAATCTGATTACCAAAAAATATGGTTCGTTTTATTTTCTGGCGGAGATTATCTGTGATTTAGATTTAGTCGAAGATTCTCCTGTTACAGACCATTGCGGAAGCTGTACCAAATGTATTGATGCGTGCCCGACTCAAGCAATTATTTCTGACAAAATCATCGACGGAAGCAAGTGCATCTCTTACGCAACCATCGAACTGAAAGACCAGATTCCTGACTTTTTCAAAGACAAAATGGACGATTGGATGTTCGGATGCGATGTCTGCCAAGATGTTTGTCCTTGGAATCGTTTTTCGGCTCCTACTTTGGAAGAGAAATTTCAACCGAATTCTCAGCTCAAAAACTTTACAAAACAAGAGTGGAAAGACATTACCCAAGAAGTTTTTTCCTCGGTTTTCAGAAAATCTGCGGTTAAACGGACAAAGTTTGCAGGACTAAAACGGAATCTCGATTTCTTGTCAGAGTAAAATCCCGTTTATCGAGTTATTTTCTTTTTTGAACTCTTTTAGGTGCAACTTTTACTCTAATTTTTAATCTTTTGTTGGATTGGCGTTTTTTCGGCATATATAAGTGATTTTTCGTTATTAAATTTCAAAATAAATTTCCATAAATCCAAGAAAAATTAAAAAAAATTAACATATCCATTTTGCTTTAAAAATTTTATTATCTTTATTGTTCTCTACGATTCGTAAAAACAACCGGATGAAAAAAATGCTGCTAATAATCATAAAAATAATCGGCTTCATAATTGGAGTCGTTTTTTTGTATATCATTTTGGGATTATTGATTCCTTATATTCCCGTAAAAGCTGAAAAAACTGACAAACCAAAAACGATAGAATTGTACATCTTGACCAATGGTGTACACACAGATTTGGTGCTTCCTGTCAAAACAAAATATGTTGATTGGAGCGAGAAATTACCATTCGAAAATATAAAAGGGAAACAGACAGATTTTAATTATGTCTCATTCGGTTGGGGTGATAAAGGTTTCTATCTTGATACACCCAATTGGTCTGACCTCAAATTTTCAACAGCTTTCAAGGCTGCTTTTTGGCTTAGCGATTCTGCAATGCATTGTACTTATTACAAACAAATGAAAATAGGCAGCGATTGTAAAAAAATGCTGCTGACCGAACAGCAATATCAAAATCTAATTAACTTCATAGATGATAGATTTGATAAAGATGCTTCTGGAAAATATATTCTGATAAACACTGATGCAGTTTATGGAAATAATGATGCTTTTTACGATGCAAAAGGCAGTTATAACTTCACTTATACTTGCAACACTTGGGCTAATAACGGTTTAAAAGCTGCCGGACAAAATGCAGCGCTTTGGACACCAACAGATTTTGGGATTTTTCAGCATTATAAATAATAATGATAAAGTCTTTTTATTTATTATTTCTGATAATCATTTCTGGATGTCAGAAAGAAAACTTGAAACCCAATTTTCTAGCTAAAACCGATTCTGTTACTGAATCTAAACCTGTTATTAATATTTCCAAAACTGAGCAAAAAGGCAAAGAAGCATTAGAATTTTGTAAAACCAAAAACTTCAATACGGATTTTTGTATTTTGATTGATATGAGTTTACATTCGGGGCTTAATCGTTTTTTTATTTATGATTTTAAAAAGAATGAAATTTCGCAAAAATATTTGGTAGGTCACGGTTGTGGAAGTGGTTTTTGGAGTTTCGATTCTTCAAAAGATAATCCAAGTTTTAGTAATGAGGATAACAGTCATCTCTCTTCTTTAGGGAAATATAGATTGGGAGAAAGAGGTTATAGTAATTGGGGTGTGAATGTAAAATATCTGATGCACGGTCTAGACGAAACTAATAGCAATGCGCTAAAAAGAATTATTGTCTTCCATTCTTGGGAAAAGATGAGTGACGATGAGGTTTATCCAAAAGGTTCACCGGAAGGCTGGGGCTGTCCAACAGTTTCTAATAATGCATTTAAGGAAATCGACCCAATGTTGAAAAATTCTAAAAAGCCAGTTTTGATGTGGATTTATAATTGAACAAAATGAAACATTTAAAAAGAATACATTACGTTCCAGGTTTAATAAGCACTTGCATTATTCCAATTTTATTTTGGTTCTATGGAAATCGAAAGTTAAATGAACCAATTCCAAATGTAATGGACATCGGTTTGCCAGCGAAAGAAATTGGTAAACCTAATTTAAGTTTTGAACCTTATAGAAATTGGGATTATAAGAAAATTTTAGTAAAGCCTAATACTGCAAGGCAAAATTCTGATTTGTATGTTTCTGAAATTAAAAAATTACAACAAAGAAACGAGAAAAAGACTGGAATTGAATTTATAATAAATGATGAAAATTCTTACGATGATTTGATTTCAATTTTAAATGATTTTATTAAAACAAAGCAAGAGTATTATACGTTAGATTTAGGTAAAACAAACCATTTTTTCGCAATGGTTAATTACAAAGACCCGAACAAAGTTGATGAACCTTGTATGCTTTGTAATGATAATGATGCTTTTCCATATCAGCCAAAAGGTTATTATAAATTTCAGGAATTTCTTTCTCAACTTCCCAAACAAGCTTTTTATATTATTTTCGGATTTTTGATTTTCTTAAATATTTCAATGTTTAGTATCAAAGAATCTTTTCAAAATCATTAAATTTGCCAACTACAAAGAAAGCTTTTAAACAAGCAATTAGATTATGACTTCACAAGAGATAAGACAGCAATTTTTAGATTTTTTCAAAAGCAAAGAACATCTGATTGTTCCTTCTGCACCCATTGTTCTTAAAGATGACCCTACACTGATGTTTTCCAACTCTGGAATGACACAGTTCAAAGATTATTTTTTAGGGTATAAAGAGCCTAAAGCCTCAAGAATTGCCGATACTCAGAAATGTTTAAGAGTTTCTGGAAAGCATAATGATTTGGATGATGTGGGTCGTGATACCTATCATCATACAATGTTTGAAATGTTGGGGAACTGGTCTTTTGGCGATTATTTCAAAAAAGAAGCGATTTCGTGGGCTTGGGAATTGTTGACGGAAGTTTATGGAATTCCGAAAGAAAATCTTTACGTAACCATTTTTGAAGGAGACGCAAAAGAAAATCTGGATAGAGATACTGAAGCTTACGATTTGTGGAAACAGTTCATTGCTGAAGACAGAATTATCAACGGAAATAAAAAAGATAATTTTTGGGAAATGGGCGCAAGCGGACCTTGTGGACCTTGTTCAGAAATTCACGTTGACTTGAGAAGCGCAGAAGAAAAAGCAAAAGTTTCTGGACTGGAATTGGTAAACAATGACCATCCTCAAGTTGTAGAAATCTGGAATCTCGTATTTATGCAATTCAACAGAAAGGCAGACGGTTCTCTGGAAAATTTACCAGCAAAACATATCGATACAGGAATGGGCTTCGAGCGTCTTTGTATGGCTTTACAACAGAAAGAATCTAATTACGACACCGATGTTTTTACACCTTTAATTGCTAAAGTGGAAGAACTTTCAGGAAAAAAATATACTGGAATTTTAACTGATGAAAAAGACATCGCAATTCGTGTGGTTGTTGACCACATCAGAGCGGTTTCTTTTGCAATCGCAGACGGACAGTTGCCTTCTAACGGAGGTGCGGGTTATGTAATCCGAAGAATTTTGAGAAGAGGAATTTCTTACGCTTACAGATTCTTAGACAGAAAAGAACCTTTCCTTTATCAGTTAGTGGCTGTTTTACAGGAACAAATGGGTAAATTCTTCCCTGAATTGGAAAAACAGGGAACTTTGGTTACAGAAGTGATTAAAAGTGAAGAAGAATCTTTCTTAAGAACCATTGAAACAGGATTAATCAGAGTTGATAAATTAATTCAGCAGACCATTTCTGAAGGTAAAAAAGTATTGCCAACAGAAGAAGTTTTTGAATTGTACGATACCTACGGTTTCCCGGATGATTTAACGAGAATTATTGCTGAGGAAAAAGGTTTAACGATTGATGAAAAAGGTTTTGAACAAGCTTTAAATGAACAAAAACAACGTTCAAAAGCAGATTCTGCTCAAAAGGTTTATGACTGGGTAACTTTGGAAGAAAAGCCTGAAAACTTTGTGGGTTATGACAAAATTGAGTCTGAAACTTATATTACAAGATACAGAAAAGTAGAAAATAAAGATGGAGAATTTTATCAGGTTGTTCTAAGCGAATCGCCTTTCTATCCTGAAGGTGGTGGACAAATCGGTGATAAAGGTATTATTGAAAATGCAACCGAAAGTTTTGAAGTTTTAGAAACTAAAAAAGAAAACGGATTGATTATCTCTTTAATCAACGGACTTCCGAAAGATGCAGGTGCCGTTTTCTATGCTAAAGTTCATGCAACCGACAGAAAAAATTCTCAGGCAAACCACTCGGTAACACACTTGTTGCACGAGGCTTTAAGAGAAGTTTTGGGAACACACGTGGAGCAGAAAGGTTCATTCGTTGGCCCTGATTACTTGCGTTTCGACTTCTCTCATTTCAATAAAATGACGGAGGAAGAATTGACGTTGGTTGAAGATAAAGTGAATGCAAAAATCAAAGAAAGTATTGCATTGCAGGAATTCAGAAATATTCCGATTCAGGAGGCTTTCGATAAAGGAGCAACCGGACTTTTCGGGGAAAAATATGGTGATTATGTGAGAATGATTCAGTTTGGAACTTCAATGGAATTGTGCGGTGGAACTCACGTGAAAAACACAAGCGAAATAGGTCATTTCAAAATCGTTTCCGAAAGTTCTGCAGCAGCGGGAATAAGAAGGATTGAAGCTATTTCTGGAGATAAATCTGAAGAATATTTCAAAGGTTTAGAAAAGCAAATCACCGAGCTTTCTCAATTGCTGAAATCTAAAGATGTTGTACGTTCAATAGAGAAATTAATCGAAGAAAATACAGCTTTAAAATCTGAAGTTGAGGTCTTCAAAAAAGAAAAAGCAAAAGGAGAAATCGGCGACTGGAAAAATGCTTATGAGCAAAAAGGAGACAAACAGCTTTTAGTAAAGAAAACATCTCTTGATGCCGGTTCTGTGAAAGATATCGTGTTCCAATTAAAGAAAGAAATCCCAACTTCTGTAACGATTATCCTTTCTGATGCAGACGGAAAACCAATGATTACAGTCGGCGTTTCTGATGATTTGGCTTCAAGTTATCAAGCAGGAGCAATCGTAAAAGATTTATCGAAAGAAATCCAAGGCGGTGGCGGTGGAAATCCGGGCTTTGCAACGGCTGGAGGAAAAAATCTTGATGGTCTGGAAAATGCTTATCAAAAGGCTCTAGAATTATAAAAATAATATTATTATAAAAGTAAAAACTCCCAAATCTGGGAGTTTTTTTATTTAGAAATTATTGATTAAAATTCTTTGGGGAGTAGAAAAATAGAAATCGTTTTTTCGCCATTTCAAAATCACTCCAGTTATCGCAATCTATTTCATAGCCAACAACACCAGAAGTCGGAAGATTTACAATCTCATCAGTTAAAGAATTAGCAAAATTAGAGATTCCATTATTATGTGAAAATAATGCAACAGAGTTCACAGAATCATCTAATCCGTAAATTAAATTCTCAAAATTGCTTTCTCGCGGATTATATAATGTTTTGTCTGTAGAATAAGATTTTTCAAAAATCTCCGAAAATAATTCGCATGTATGTAAGGCTCTTTTCGCCGGACTCGAAATAAAAGTATCAATTTTTACAGATTTTTCCTTTAACAAACGAGCCATTTTAGGCGCATTTATAATTCCCACTTCGTTTAAAGGACGGTCAAAATCTTCAACATCTACCGGCCAATCACTCTTGGCATGTCTCACAAGTAAAAGTGTTTTCATTAATAATGAATTAATATTGAATTAAAATTAAGAAAAAAAAGCATTAGTCCATATAAAAATAGTTCATATATGTTATTTCTCATCTTGATTTGTAAAATGAAAAGTTTAAGAATCTTCGGCTTTATCTGATATTTAAAATAGATAATCCTTCATTCTAGAAACGGCTATCTCGTTTTCTTCTACAAACTGGAATAGTTGCTCAAGACGTTTTTCAAAACGCCGACCGATATTTATTTTTTTGTAAAAAGGTAGGTCAAATGGTAATTCGTTTGAGTTGAAAAATTGCCATGCATTTACATAGGTCATCACATATTCGTTATTCTTTAAACTTTCCAAAAGCATACTTTCATAATATTTCATTGGTATGACTTGAAATACATAGTCGTTGAATGGAAGTTGAGAATAAGGCGACTGACTTTCCGGAACAATTGTCAAGTCTTCCTGTACGTGAATCTCTGTTTTGGAAGTTAATTTACGCCATAGAAAATTGAGTTTGGATTCCTCGATATTAGATGTGTAATTGAAGTCCAATTTTTTAATTTCTGGATAAGAAATTTGGTGGTATTTTTGTCTCAATCCGCGTATAGGTTTCTCTAAGAATTGTTCTAGTTCTTGTTTGGTTTTTTCTATCTCTTTTAAGTTAGAATTGATGTTGTAAAGAGCAATTTCATGACCTGCAAACGCTATCTTTTTTATTAACTTTTGCAAATTATTTACAATCGAAATTTCAATAAAAAAAGTGGCTTTAAATTCGTGAAGCTCCAATAATAACAAAATGATTTCTGTCTTTTTTTCAATAGACGTAATCAATTCAGGATGGGGAATGTTTTCACCTTTTGATATTTTATATTCTGGAAATGATATGTTAAAAGTAAATAAAATCACTTAAACTAGAATTTATATTTTATTTATAAATAATTAAAAATCAAATGTTAAAATATATTGTATTTAAATAATTACTTTAGTTTAATTATTTATTTAATTTCTTTTTGAGATTATTTATCATATCTATGGACATGGATGAGATATCAAATTTGTAATCCAATCCCCAATCTTGTTTTGCTGCAGAATCATCTATGCTTGCTGGCCAAGAATCTGCAATTGCCTGACGGAAATCCGGTTCATATTTTATCTCAAAATTCGGAATAGTTTTTTTGATTTCAGAAGCTAATTCTTTTGGTGTGAAACTCATCCCTCCAAGATTGTAAGAGTAACGTATTTTTACCTCCTCTTTTGGAGCGGTCATTAGCTTGATCGTAGCCTCGATTGCATCCTCCATATACAACATTGGCATCGCTGTATTTTCGCTGATGAAGCTAGTGTATTTCCCTTTTTCTACAGCTTCATAAAAAATCTCAACAGCATAGTCTGTAGTTCCTCCACCAGCTGGTGCTTTCCAAGAGATCAGACCGGGATAACGGATACTTCTGATGTCAACACCATATTTTTCAAAGTAATATTCGCACCATTTCTCGCCTGCCATTTTTGAGATTCCGTAAACAGTTGTTGGATTAAGAACTACTTCTTGTCCTACATTTTCTTTTGGAATTCCTTTTCCGAATACAGCAATAGAGCTTGGCCAGAATATCTTTTTAAGTGTCCCTTCCTTCGCTAATTCGCAAAGATGGATTAGTGGGTCGAGATTCAGTTTCCAAGCGAAAAGAGGTTGTTTTTCTGATGTTCCTGAAAGAAGTGATGCCAAATGATAAACGGTAGTAATATTGTGTTCTTTGATTACTTCTGTAACGGCTTGAAAATTAGTTACATCTAGTCTTTCGTAATATCCAGCTTCGGTAATTCCTTCTTTCCATTTGTCAAGGCCGGAAGCGATAACGTTTTCTTTTCCGTAAATTTCAGACAATCTAATGGTTAGCTCTGTTCCGATTTGCCCAAGTGCGCCTGTGACTAAAATTTTTTCTGTAGTGGTTCCCATTTTTACTTTTATTGATTCGCAAATCTAATTAAATTTGAGATTGAGAATCAAAAAGAATTCCAATAATTTTTTATCTCTTAGGTTTTTGTTTTTTGTAAATGACTAAATATCAATAAGTGATATCAGTACGAATTAGTGCAAAAAGTTAGATTTGCTAATTCTAAATCAAAATATCCAAGTTTTTATTTTTCAACAATATTTTCTGCTTATCTTAGTTATATATTCACTTTGGATTTAAAATGTTAAAATTATTCTGTTTCTGCCTATTAATTGTCTGTTTTGTAAAAATTGCAGCACAAAATAATTTTAGTTTTTCCAATGATAATTACAGCGGGATCAATTCTACAGTTCTTTCTCCCACGCAACCTTTCCTCAATTCAAATCCTTGGGATGTTAACCTGATATCTGCGGATATACTTTTACAAAATGATTATGCCTATATTTCAAAACAAAATGTTTTAGGTTTATTGAATTCGGAGATTCTGATTGCAAATCCAAAGAAGAATATAAAGGGAGAGAATCAACCCAATGTTTTCGATTTCTATAACAAAGAAAGAGCTGATTTTTTACTGAATTCTGATTTTATGGGGCCTTCTTTTTCTATGACAGCTAACATAAAAGAAAAAAAGTATGTATTTGGATTGTTCAGTCGTATGAGAGTTCAAGGAGCAGTTTTGCATTTGGATAATTATTTCCGATTTGGGAACGAGATGATTCCGCAACCTTCGGATTATAAAATGAATCCTTTTTCTTCGACTGTCATGAATTGGAGTGAGGTTGGACTGAACATGGGCACTGAGATTTTTCCTTACTCTGATAAACACTGGATTTTAGGAATGAATCTGAAGTACGAGATAGGTCTGGACGCTGCCAATATTATCAGTCATAAAGATATTGATCTATCAGCTAGCGAGCCAGCTCCTACAGAAGATCCGGATTATATGAATATCTATGCTTCTAACTATGATGTATCGATGAGCTATATCACCAATTATGATTTTGAAAATAATAGATATGAATACAAGCAGAACGGTTCAGGACTAGGATTGGATGTTGGGATTACAATGGTAGATAAAGATAAGCGAGAGGATGAATATAATTCTAAAGTTTCTCTTAATGTTTTGGATATAGGTTCTGTAAATTTCAAACAAGGAATCAATCATTCTTTTAAGAATGGACAAACAATATGGTTACAAAATAATCCGGTTTTTAAAGATGAGGATTTTACAACACAGGAGGATTATTTTAAAAAGCTTAGTAAAGAGGCTTATGGAGATGAGAATGCTTCGTTTGTGGGAAATGGATTCCGTGTCGGCTTACCTACGAGCATCAATGCAAATTATAGTCAGAGGGTCAAAAAAAATCATTTCATCAATTTCAACTGGATACAGAGAATTCCGTTTTTCAAGAATTCTGTAAAACGTAATAATATGGTCAACGCCAACTATTCGGTTCAGAGAGAGGCGGTTGGTTATGGCATTTCTACATCGTTGTCAGAATACAAACATCTGTATTTTGGTGGTTACTTGAGATTAGGTCCTGTGATATTGGGTAGTGAGAATCTTTTCCCGATGTTTTTCAAGCATAAACATCTGCATGCTGCAGCCTTTTATCTGGCAATCAAATTATATCCATTCTGGGATAATGAGTTCAAACGTCACAGAAGGGAAAAATGTGATTGTGAAAAGTAAAAACCTATTTGAATTCTAAAATTTTTTTGAATCTTTCAAGAATTTCTTTTTCAGAATCGGAAAAATTTAGGAAGAATTGTGTTTGCCATTGTTTGGTTTTCTCAGCTTGTTTGTTTTTAGGGAAATGCCAATCAGTATAAATCCGAAAGCCACGTTTGCCTTCTTTTCCGTTGCTTGTCAGTATTTGATATTCTTCTAGAATAGTTTTCGGGAAGATGAAAAAACCTGTATTGGTATTCTCTTTCACAAAAATAATATAGAAAAGGTAATCATCTTCGCTCTCAAAAGGAATTGTTTTTCCTTTAGGATTTCTTTTCCACAACGTTACGAATTGTCCAATTTTCTTAGGGGTCAGTTTTGACTTTCTGAATTTGATATTGAATTCATTGATTTTGAAATTATGACCAAAGTAATCTTCACATTCAAGATCGGTATTTATATCGGAGATTTGTAATTTTAAAGGTTTTAAAACTTGATCAAATAAAAATTTTATTTCCTTAATCATTGTGAATATTAGTTTTTAGAAAAAAAACTTTGCCAAAGTTTTGGACTCTGGCAAAGTTGGTATTTTAAGAGTGTCTCTGTTTATTTAATAATAACTTTAGAAGAATTACCATCAATAACAATAACGTAATTTCCTTTTTGCAAATCGTTTACAGAAACTTTTTTCTCAGAATCTAATTTTTCGGTTCTGATAAGCTTTCCTGAAGTATCATAAAAAGAAATGATATCGTTTTCTTTGGCGTTTTTTACATAAAAGAATTCTGAAGTTGGATTTGGATAGATTTTTATTTTAGAAGTTTCAGAAATTTCATTAGTTGATAATAGACAACTTGGGTCATAAGTGTCACCAGAGATTACCCATCCTTTATTTATTAGTTTATTTCTTGCAGTAACTGCATCAGTGGAGGAATATTTCAAAAAAGAAACGGGGCTTATGTCGATATTATTGGGTGTATTAGGGTTGTTTGCCCAGCCGACAAGTATTTTATTATAGTTATCACAAGTTATTTTGGCATCAAAAAACATATATACTGCATTGGTAAGGTTTTTGAGATTCCATTTGCTAATATCTTGATTAAAACTATCAGAGTAGGCGAATATACTGCCTATATCTGTTACATTAGCAGTATTCCAATTCCCAATATTCTGGCTAAAATTATTTGCATGATAAAACATCCCGTGCATGTTAACAACGTTGGATGTGTCCCAATTGCTTATATCCTGATTAAAAGTCGTATAAAATGCAAACATCTGAGAAATGTCTTTTACATTGGACATATTCCATTGACCAATATTTTGATTGAAATTAGTAGCATTTTGAAACATTGAAGCCATTGTAATTACATTAGAAGTGTTCCAATTTCCAATGTTTTGATTAAAGTTTGTTGCTTCCCAAAACATAGATTGCATACTCTTAGCATTAGATGTATCCCAGCTTCCAATATTTTGGTTAAAGTTAGTCGCTCTATAGAACATCCAACTAAAGTCAGTGACATTAGATGTATTCCAATTCCCGATATCCTGATTGAAATTTGATGCTCCGCTAAACATTGAATACATATCTGTAATATTAGAAGTATCCCATAAATTAAAAGATGAATTACCAGTTAGATTTGTACATCCTGAAAACATATATCTCGTCGTAGTTGTTTCGGAAAAATTGGGAATGTCCGTAGCCGATATATTTAAATTGCTACAATCGCCAAATGCATTAGGCATATCTTGCCATTGGATATTTCCCCATTGTTGTATATCGATTATTTTTTTGACATCAGCATCAAAAGATGAAAATCTTACTGAATTAAAATTACCATTTCCGTTGCTTACTTTTAATTTATAACTTGGATTTGTTGCTATTGGATTTCCAAAATCAATTAAAATGGGCTGATATAAAGAAGAAGAGACGTTTGATAAAGTTCCTGAGTGTGCAGCGTTTCCAACTTCTTCCCAATCAATTCTATAATTATTTCCAATACCTGGAAAATATGCTTGATTATTTGTACTTAGGGGTCTTGGGGTGTTATTTTGTGTGTAGGTTTGTGTAGGAGGATTGCTCGGTTTCCAAATAGTGATAAATTCATTTTGAGCCCTTAAAATAAGAGAAAGCAAAAATGTAAAAATAACAATGTGTTTTTTAGGATTCATGGTTTGTTTTTAGATATTTACAAATATAAAGTAAAAACGCCAAAGCAATTAGCTTCAGCGTTTTCTGATATTGTTAATTAATAATTACTTCACGATTTTCATCTCGTTCAATAACCATTTAGAATCTGCATATTTATCGATGACGAAAAGGATATATTTGGTATCGACCATAATATTTCTACATAATTTTGGGTCATAATTAATGTCGCTCATCGTTCCTTCCCATTGTCTGTCGAAGTTAAGTCCGATGAGGTTTCCATAAGCATCCAAGGCAGGGCTTCCAGAATTTCCTCCAGTTGTATGATTAGTTGCTGTGAAATTTACAGGAACGTCACCTGTTTTATCTTTATAGATTCCGTAATCTTTGGTATTATAAAGATTGATTAACTTTTTAGGCAAATCAAATTCATAATCTCCTGGAATGTATTTTTCCAAAACTCCAGCAAGATGTGTCTGATATCCATAAGAAACGGCGTCTCTAGGCTCAGAACCTTTTACTTTTCCGTAAGTCACACGAAGGGTAGAATTGGCATCAGGGAAGAATTTCCTGTCTTTATCCGTTTCCATTTGTTGTGCCATGAATTTCTTCTGCAAAGCATCAATGTCCGATTGAAGAGCGGTTACTTTTGTATCGGTAGTTTCCAAATATGAAGTTTTGAAAGCTCCAAACATTTGAATAATAGGGTCTTTCTTAAGATTTTCAACCAATGCTTTTTGGTCTTCGAATAATTTGTTTAAATCAGAGGTCTTCTTAGTTCCATTTAAGTTTCCTCTACCTGTGATTACAGAAATTTTTGAAATCATTTCTACCATCCCAAGATTTCTATTGATGTCTTTTAATTGTCCAAAATCTTTTGGTAAAAATTGGTCAGGAGTTTTATTGGCGTAAAGAGCAAGTATTTTTGCAGTTACTTTGGCGTCCAGTTCAGCATCATAATCTTTGTAAAGTTCAGATAATCTCGTCTTCAAAGATTCCAGAGATTTTGCATCCATTTTACCTTCTTCGTAGGCTTTGATATAATTAGTGTAAATACCAGCCAAAGTCAATGTTTCAGAATTTCTTACAATTTCCGAATAATAAGCTTTGTGAAGATTGTAGGGCGCTTGTTCGTTGTATTTTTGATTAAGTCCATCAATGGTTGTTTTGATTGCTGGATTTTTTGCGATCAAAGTCTGCTCGTATTGTTTCTTTTTCTCAACGGCATTTGATTTTTTTAAACCTTCAACTTCACCAATCCATTTTTTCCAATAGTTTGCTACGCGTGCATATTTTGAAGCGTATTTTATTTTTGTAGCAGGGTCAACTCTCATTTTTTCGTCCAGCGTTTTCAGGGCTACATCACGTACTGCAATCATTGCTGGGTCTGTTTCTGTCATAATCTTTTCAACAGCAATAGCTGGGAGATACTCGGTTGTTCTTCCTGGGAAACCGAACACAAAAGTAAAATCGTCCTCTTTTTTATCTTTCATAGAAATTGGAAGGAAGTGTTTTGGTGTGTAAGGAATGTTATCTTTAGAATATTCTGCAGGTTTGTTGTTCTTATCAGCATATATTCTAAACATAGAGAAATCTCCAGTATGTCTTGGCCAAACCCAGTTGTCTGTATCAGAACCATATTTTCCGATTGCAGAAGGTGGTGCCCCAACCAAACGTATGTCTTTGAAGGTCTCAATTACATAAGCATAAAACTTATTGCCGTAATACATCGATCTTACAGAGATGGTCTGGTAAGATTCAATTTTTTGAGCTTTTTTATATTCATCGATATTTTCATTGATTTTCCTTGTGAGGTCAGCTCCTGTAAGGCTTTCGGTTCCTGCTAGAATCTGAGAAGTTACTTCTTTGATATCTGTTATGAAATCAACTGTTACACCAGGATTTGGTAATTCCCCAGTCATGTCTTTTGCCCAGAATCCGTTTGTTAAAAGGTCGTTCTCAACAGTAGAGTGGGATTGGATATTGTCGTAGCCGCAGTGGTGGTTTGTCAATAAAAGTCCTTTTGGCGAGATTACCTCTGCGGTACAACCACCATCGAATTGTACCACAGCATCTTTTATACTTGCTTTTTCTGGATTGAAGATATCTTTTGCGGAAATTTTCATTCCCAAATCTTTCATTTCTTTTTCATTAAGTTCTGTCGGGATCCACATTCCTCCATATTGTTGACCAAAAGCCATTACAGCAGGTAAAGCAAATGCTGATAAGAGAATTTTTTTCATTGATAAAATTTATAGGTCACTAAATTACTGAAAATTTATAAAATTGATATCTCTCGCAATTTATTATGTGTAATGTGAAAACATGTTTATTGGTAATGATGTTTTATTTTCGTTAAAAGTTAATAAGAATAATAGAGTAGGTCTGATTTTTTCAGATTGAAGATAATTGACGATATAAAACAAAAAAAATCCTATTGAATTTCAATAGGATTTTTACTTATTTGTACCCAGTGCCGGAATCGAACCGGCACATCTTTCGATACTAGAGTTTGAGTCTAGCGCGTCTACCAATTCCGCCAACTGGGCTGATGTTTGTTTTAAATTGGTGTGCAAATATAGGATTATTTTTCAGCCCGTGAAAACGATTTTAGATTATTTTTCAATTTAATTCTTAACAATCTGTAAATCAAAAAAATATTTTTATCAAAATTCTATTTCCAATCCATCATAAGCCAAATGAATGTTGTCTGGAAGTTCATTTTCGACCTCTTCGTGGAATCCCAAATGATGACTGATGTGTATTAAGTACGTTTTTTTTGGTTTAAGCTCATCAACCAACTCCAAAATTTGGGGAAGAATAAAATGCGAATGATGAGGTTCTGTCTTTCTAAGACAATTAATAATGAAAAAATCTAAATCTTTCAGCTTTTCTTTTTCCTTTTCATCAATTTTACTCGCATCAGTGATGTAAGCTAGATTTTTAAATTTAAAACCAAGAATATTGATTTCGGAATGAATAATATCAATAGGTTGAACTTCGACTTCATCAAATAATTTAAAATTATCCTCAATTTCAAATAAATCGAAACTTGGTGCTCCAGGATATTTTTGTTCTGTGAAAGCGTAAGGAAAACGGCTTTTTATTTCTGCTGAAACTCTGGAATTACAATAGATTGGCATCGAAGCCTTGTTCTTAAAAATCAAAGGTCGCAAATCATCCAAGCCAATAATATGGTCATTATGTTCGTGAGTTATCAGGACTGCGTCGATTTGTTCCTCTTGATTCATCAACATTTGTTGACGAAAATCGGGACCGCAGTCAATTAATATTTTTTTTCCAGAATCTGTAGTGACAAGTGCTGAAGTGCGTAAACGCTTATCTTTTTGGTCTTTGGAAAGGCAGACCGGATGATGACTGCCGATAACAGGAATGCCTTGTGAAGTTCCGGTTCCTAAAAATTTTAAAAGCATTTTTATTATTGCTGTTATTTTGGTAAATTTACAAAATAAATCTAATTCTTCGTGATAAAGCCAAAACTTACCCCTAAGCAGAAAGCATTAGCCATTAATTTAGATTCATCCATCTACGGAACTTTTGCGGAGATAGGAGCGGGTCAAGAAACTGTAAGACACTTTTTCCGAGCTGGTGGTGCTTCTCAAACGATTGCAAAAGCAATGTCTGCTTATGATAAGGATTTTTCCGATGCCATCTATGGTAAGGAAGCCAAAAACCGATATGTAACACAGAACAGACTTCGCAAGATGTTGCGCTACGAGGTGGCTCTTATCGAAGAAAGAATCCCAAGGGAAAATAATCCTGGAAAAAAATTCTTTTCTTATGCCAATACAGTAACCACTATCAATTTTGATAAAACGACCAAAGGTCACGGTTGGGTTGGTGTAAGATTTCAAAATTCTGAAAATGAGGAATATAACGAGATTATTATTCACGTAAAGTTCAAAGAAACAAACCCTACTTTGCAACAGGAGACTTTGGGAAGTCTGGGAGTTAATTTGATTTATGGTGCTTATTTTTATACAGATAATCCAAGAATCCTTGTGGAATCTTTGTATGATGACCTTTCTCTTGATAGATTGGAAATCGATATGATTGACTTTAGTGGACCGGCTTTCCAATATGTGGATAATCGTCTGATGAGTCTTCAGCTTGTGAAATTGGGAATGACTGATGCCGTGATTTTCAATTCTAAAGGCAGTAATATGTTGCCAGCTGATATTCTTTACAAGAAAAATATTTTTGCAGTAAGAGGAAGTTTCCGACCAGTAACGCGCGTGAATATTGATATGTTCGAGCACGGTCTGGAAATGTTTAATCAGGATAATTCCTGTGACCACGAGAATACACAGATTCTTTTCGAAATTACAATTTCAAATCTAAGAGCTGCTGGAGACATCGATGAAAGGGATTTCCTTGACAGAGTTGATATTTTGGGAACTTTGGGTTATACAGTAATGATTTCCAACTTCTCCGAGTATTACCGAATGGTAGATTATTTCTCAACATTTACAAATCAGCATATCGGTGTTGCAATGGGCGTTAATAACCTTTTGGATGTTTTTGATGAGGAATATTATAAGAATCTTCCGGGTGGAATTTTGGAAGCTTTCGGAAAGTTCTTCAAAAAAGATATGCGAGTTTATCTTTATCCTTACAAAAATCCGGATGATGGCGAATTGCTGACTTCAGAAAACTTGAAGGTTCACGATAATCTTAAAGAATTGTACAAATATTTCAAACTCAATAAGAGGATTGTTGATATTTCTAATTATAACCCAAAATTCCTGGAAATCTATTCCCGAGAGATTCTCAAAAAAATCGTCACTCACGAGTTAGGCTGGGAAGAAGAATTACCGAGAAGCGTTGCTGAAATGATTAAAGAAAGAGGAATGTTCGGTTACAAAGAATTAACTTTTGACGGTCTAAATTAATATTTCAAAAAAATGGTTGAATTAAAAAAGAGACTTTCGTTTATTTTAGAAAGTCCTGAACACGATACAAATGCTAAACTTCTGAAAATCTGTCAGGTTTTGGATAAGGAAATTTCTTATTACAACTGGACTGGATTTTATTTTAAAAATGGAGACAAAGACGAATTGATTCTTGGTCCTTATGTTGGTGCGGAAACAGACCACACGATTATTCCATTTGGAAAAGGGATTTGTGGCCAAGTTGCGGTTTCGGGCGAGACTTTTGTAGTTCCGGATGTTTGGGCTCAGGATAATTATTTGTCTTGTTCCATTGATACAAAAGCGGAAATTGTAGTTCCGATTTTCAAAAACGGAGAAAATATCGGGCAGATTGATATCGATAGTCATTCGAAAGACCCATTTACAAAAGAAGATGAAGAACTTCTGAATTGGCTTTGTGAAGAGGTTGCGAAGATTTTGTAATTAATTTTATTAAAATATTAAAGTCGCAATTGTTGCGACTTTTTTTATTGATTTATTTCTGTTAAAAGTTCTGTATAATAATTCCCACATTTCGCAAGATGTGAACCATACCAAGAAAAAGTTTCGCCATCAACAATCATAATTTTTTGATTTTTACAAACTTCTTGGATTTCTTCAATATGTTTTTCTTTGAAAGGAAAAGGTTCTGACGAAAGAAAAATCAAATCTGCTTCTTTCAAATCTTCCAACTGAACTTCAGGATAACGTTTCTGGTTTTTAAACAAATTTTCAAATCCCAACTCTTCCAAAATCCTCGAAATAAAAGTATCGCCACCAATTGTCATATAAGGATTTTTCCAAATTAGATATGCGACTTTTAACTTCTTTTCAGGTTTCTGAATATCAAATGCTTCATAAGTTTTCAGATTGAAAAACTGCGCTTTTTCTTCTTTATTGAAGATATGTCCAAGCTGTTTGATGAGGTAATAATTATCTTCAAGAGTTTCAATATTCGTTACCAAAACCTTAAAATCTTTCATTAATTCCTCAACTTGTTCTTTTACATTTTCCTCTTTATTGGCAATAATTAAATCAGGTTTAAGAGATTTTATTTTCTCAATATTAAGGTTTTTCGTTCCACCAATAATTTCAACTTTATCAATGATTTCTTTCGGATGAATACAGAATTTTGTCCGACCAACAATTTCGTCAGCCGTCAAGCCCAAATCAAACAAAGTTTCAGTAATCGAAGGAACTAAAGAAATAACTCTCATAAATAAACTTACCTATGAAACGCTTAGACTCCGCTCAGCGTGACCATAATTAATTTCTCGAGATGTCAGTCTGAGGCTCTCGAGACTTTAAATATAAAAAAACTCTCTCAAAAATAAACATTTCTGAGAGAGCATATAACTTTAAAGATTAATTATTAATCTTCTTTTTTAGTCGCTTTCTTTGCAGCAGGCTTTTTAGCAGCAGGTTTTTCAGCTTGAGCTTCTTCTGTTTTTTCAGCGGTCTTTTTTGCTGGAGCTTTTTTAGCTGCAGGTTTTTTCTCTGCTTTTTCTTCAACTACTTTAGCTTCTTCGGCTACTTCAACAGCTGGAGCTTCTGGTTTTACAAAACTGTCTGGAGTGATATAACCTGCCTTGTGCAAAAGATTGTACCATTGAGCCAATTTTTTGATATCAGATTCATAAACTCTTTCCAAGTCATAATTAGGAAGAGACTCTGCCATAAAAGCTCTTAATTCTTCACTGGAAGATTTATGATTAATAGCTGGTTTATAATCGTAGTTTTTTGCAATATTTTCAAAAACTTCGAACAAAGGAACTTCTTTATCAAATGTAAACATAGCGATGTTGTCAAGAAGACTTACTTGGCTCGAGTTCGAGATGCTCGCTTTTTTCTTAGTAGTAATATCCTCAACGATAAATCCGTTTTTAAGTTGAGAAACCAATTTGAAAAGTCCTGGTTTTCCAGAGATTGAAATAATTTTTTCTAACTGCATTTTAATATTTTTCTTTAGTAGTATATTTTGTTTTTCTAAATTCTAATGTCTAGCTAATTAATATCTAGAAATTATTTTGGAAATCTCATTTTATAACTTACGGCAACTTCTCCGTTTGCAATTTTCTGAAGTTTTCCTTTTACGATTTTTTTCTTCAAAGCGCTCAAATGGTCTGTGAATAAGATTCCTTCAATGTGGTCATATTCGTGCTGAATCACTCTCGCTCTGATGTCAGAAAATGTATCGGTATGTTTAACGAAATTTCTGTCGTAATATTCTATTTTAATCGTTGATTTACGCTTCACATCTTCACGAACTTCCGGAATACTCAAACATCCTTCATTGAATTTCCATTCTTCGCCAGATTCTTCAAGGATTTTTGCATTGATGAAAACCTTTTTAAAGTCTTTCAGTTCCTCACCGATATCTTCATAATCTTCGTCATCTGAAAGTGGAGAAACATCCACAACAAAAAGTCTGATATCCAAACCAATTTGAGGCGCGGCCAAACCAATTCCGTTTGCGCCGTACATTGTCTCGAACATATTGTCAATCAATGCCTGTAGCTCAGGATAATCTTTATCGATTTCGTGGGCTTTTTTTCTCAAAACGTTGTCGCCAAAGGCTCTAATTGGTAGAATCATCTCTTTTGTTCTAAAAAATTCTGCAACAAAATGGTTGCGCTTACTTTGTCAATCAATCCTTTTTCCTGTCTCTGTTTCTTATTTTTTCCGCTTTGGCTGATGAAAAAAGAAGCCATTTTGGAAGTGAAACGTTCATCCAGACGATTGATTTTTTTATCGGAAAATTCCTTTTCGAATACTGAAATAAATTTCTGAATGTCAGTTTCGATTTCGGACATATTTCCTTTCAAATCTGTGGGAAGTCCGACGACTATCTCGTCCACTTTG
Organism: uncultured Weeksellaceae bacterium; assembly: GCA_963530025.1. Taxonomy (GTDB): domain Bacteria; phylum Bacteroidota; class Bacteroidia; order Flavobacteriales; family Weeksellaceae; genus Epilithonimonas. The sequence continues at coordinate 60,613 of CAUSBY010000009.1, read as the reverse complement.
TTCTCAGAAAAATATTTTTTCAGAAAATCTACAAGTTTTGGTGTTTCCACTGTTGTCAGTCCGCTTGCAATAATCTGCATATCGTCTGTAACGGCTATTCCTGTTCTTGCTTTTCCGTAGTCGATGGCTAGGATTTGTCCCATAAGTTTGCAAATTTACAAAAATTTTCAGCTTATGAAAATGCATCAGTGCCTTAATGATTTCTAAATTGATTTTTTAAAGTTTTATAACTCAATTTATATCGATAATCGATGGATTTTAATAGTTTACCTCATTTTTTTTCTAAGGTTTTTAATTGTTTCTAATTTCATATCAAGAATAAAATTAAAATCTAAAAATATGGACAGAAAATTATTTTTGAAAAACTCGTTGGGATTAGCAGGCGTAGCTGTAGCGGTTCCAATTATTTCCCGAGCTGAAAATTTCTTAAAACCTGCACAAGCAACAGGTACGGTTTTGGAAGAAACGATTGCGTGTACTGTGACAAATACTGAAACCGAAGGCCCTTTTCCTACAAAATCGCCGTCAACATTAGTAAAGACTGATATTATTGGAGACAGGACTGGTGTTGCTTTTACAATCAATATTACAGTTCAGAATACCAATACAAATTGCTCAGTTTATGCAGGCGCAATCGTAGATATATGGCATTGCGACAAAGACGGAAACTATTCCGAATATGGTGGAACTCAAATGCAAACGACTAATTACACAGCTTATCATTTCTTAAGAGGAAGACAAACAACAAATGCGAATGGGCAAGTGAGTTTTACAAGTATTTTTCCAGGCTGGTACACGAGTCGTGCAACGCATATCCACGTACATATTTATAAACCTGATGGAACTTCGCTTCTTGTGACTCAGATTGCTTTTCCAGAAGGTTCAAATAGTGCAGTTGTTTTGGTAAATTCTGCTACAGCTTATGGCTATACAAAAGGAATGACAGGATATACTTATAATGCGAGTGATAATGTTTTTTCTGATGGTGTTTCTACAGAAATGTCAACAGTTACAGGTTCTGTTTCCGGAGGTTTTACACTGTCACATACAATTAATGTTGCCGGACCAGCCTTAGCTACAAATGAAGTCAATGATTCTAAAAATTTTAAAGTGGAGCAAAACTACCCTAATCCTTTCCGAGAAGAAACAATCTTTCCAATTGTTTTAAAGGAAAGGTCCTCTGTTTCTATCGATTTATATGAACTTAGTGGAAGAAAAGTCTGTTCGGTAATTTCTAAACAAACTTTGAGCTCTGGCGAGCAGAAAATCAAAATGAGCCGAAACCAATTGAAAGCAGGATTCTATATTGCAAAAATTAATGTTGAAAATTCCAGCGGTTACTTTACAGAAAATCTGAAAGTCTTGGTTAAATAATTAGTCTGAGAACTTTTATAAGTGATAGCGCCTTTGTGAACCTTAAAAACAGTTTTTATTAAAGAAATCTTTGTGAGCTTTGTGTTAAAAATTTCCATTATTAATTACCTTTAAATCAAAAAAATGAAAGCCAAAATAAAACTTGCATTCCGAATTGTCATCGATGAAAAATCTGAGATGATTTGGGACAAATATGTTTTCGAAGATACTTATCTGGAGTACAAAATCCAGCATCAGGTTTATAATTCTAAGGATAATCCTGTGAATAATTATTGGGAACTTTTGGCTCAGAATAAAAATGCGGAGAAAATACCATTTATCTTAAGTTCGGCTGTTAATAATTACGTTGCTCAGTTGAACGGCGAGATAAAAAGTCTTCCGGATGTTTTAGGCAATACATTTTTTCGAATTGGCGAATTCAAAGTTGATTTGATAAGTTCTAATGTTGAGGATTCTTCAAAACACAAGCTTGGGATTACTTTCTTCACGCCAGAACTCTTACTTTTGGATATTATTGATAACAAATATCTTTTGAGCAAACAAACGGAAAAAGAAAATGCTTGGGAAACCTTTATGTTTGCATTTCATCCGCAGGTTTCTATTGCGTTTTACGAGAAATTTTAGTCTGATAAATTAAGAAAGCCTCACAAATTTGCGAGGCTTTTATTTTAATCCATTTTCATTTCATCAACCAGTTTTTTAATTCTGTCAATATATTTTCCATAAAAATGCTTGAACCACCAGAGTCCAAAAAAATAAAGTGCAAACAATCCAAACAAAATAGATACAATGAATTTCAAAGCCAAAAGTCCATCTGTATATTGATGAGTGTATGGAATAGATTCGGTTATGATAACTATTTCACAAACCAAAAACGGAACAAAACTTAGATAAAACGAAAGGTAATATTGCTTATTCAATTCAAACTGATGAAGTAAATCTTTCAAAGAATCAAAAGTTCCCAAAGTCGGATTGCTGATTTCTTTGTAAAGTTTAAAGAATTTACTGAAAAAGAAACCCGTTACAAAAGTCATAGAAGCCACTAAAACTTCGATGTAAAGCTTAAAACGAAAAGGAATTGGGAAAAACCAAATAACAATTAGAATGATTGGTAACAAAATAGCCGTTGGCCAAAATTCATTGCGCATATTTTTTCTGATTTTTTCCAGTGGTAGATGTATTTCTTTTTGTCTTTCCGTAGAGATTTCCGGTGTTTCGGAAACATCTTCTTTATTCCAAAGTGATTTAAGATTATCTAGGTCCATATCTTTATAGTTGTTGGTTGATAATTAATAGTTGTCAGTCTGAGCGGAGTCGAAGACTTTAAATTTTTTCTTATGCCTTTTTTTCTTGTGTCTTTAACGGTTGTCAGGCTGAGGCTCTCGAAGCCTTTTTATTAATGAGTTCTTTCAATTTTTCTTTCGCACGATTCAGTTTTACTCTTGCATTTCCTTCCGAGATTCCCATTTGTTCCGCCATTTCTTTTCCGGAAAAATCCTCTAGATAATAAAAAATCAAAGCTTTATCAATTGGGTTAAGTTGTTGGATAGATTCATACATCAGCTTTAGGTTTTGTTCATCTTCATAGTTGTATTCCTCTTCTTTTATTTTGTAGAGCGAGACATCATCGTTTTGAATGAAAGTTCTTCTTTTCTCAGATTTTAGGAAGATGATTGCTGTATTCAGAGCGATTCTGTAAAGCCAAGTTGAGAATTCACTTTTACCTTCAAAACTCGAAAAAGACTTCCAAACCTGATAAACAATCTCCTGAAAAAGGTCATTCTGGTCATCACGATTATCCATATACATTTTAGAAATCTTGAAGATGATTCCTTTATGTTTATCGATTTTCTCTAAAAATTCTTTCTCAGACGAACCCATTTTTGTTTTAACTCTATTCGGTTAGTAATGATATTAAAAATTTGTTACAAAAAAATTAAAGACAAAAGAAAAAAGGCAAAAGACTCTAGTGTTTCCCAAACTCTAAAACTCTCGAACACAAAACTCATTAATTTAATTTGGGCGCCTTTATCCGCCCTCCGTTCCCGCTTTTTTCTTTTTTGAGAAAAAAGAAAAAGAGCTCCACTCAGGTCGGGGCGCGCTTCGCCAAGTTTCAACATTTGTCTTGCAATTAACATTTTTTCATTAATTGAAATCAAGACAATTTTGTCATTTCGCAGTAATCTAAACGCTGAGATTCTTTCAGAATGACAAACATACTTTTTAAATTTTCTGTTTTCTTTGCTGAGCGAAGCGCCTTTGCGACTCTTAAAAATATTTTCAATAATGTATAAAAATCTTTGCGCTCTTTGCGTTAAAAAAGATGCCGTAATTTTCATATTTTTGTAAAGATTAAAAATCACTCATAATTCATCACTTATAACTAACTCGATGTCTTTAAAAATTTCAGGACTTACAAAGCATTTCGGAGAGCAGATTGCGCTCAATGATATCAATATCAATATTGCTAATAACGAAATCATCGGATTACTCGGACCAAACGGCGCCGGAAAATCCACATTGATGAAATCCATCACAGGCGTTCTGAAAATCGATGAAGGCGAAATTCTCCTAGACGAAAAAAACATCTCAGAAAACGAAATCGAATCCAAAAAGAAAATCGGTTTCCTTCCGGAGAACAATCCGCTTTACAATGAGATGTTTGTGAAAGAATATCTGCAATTTGTAGCGAATCTTCATAATATCAAAAAAGAAAGAGTAGAACAGGTCATAGATTTGGTTGGAATTACACCAGAGAAATCTAAAAAAATCAGTCAGCTTTCCAAAGGTTACAAACAACGTGTTGGATTGGCGCAAGCCATTCTTCACGAACCAGATTTATTGATTCTCGATGAACCAACTAACGGACTCGACCCCAATCAAATCGTAGAAATCCGAAACGTCATCAAAGAAATCGGAAAAGCAAAAACTGTGATTTTGTCCACACATATAATGCAGGAAGTGGAAGCACTTTGTTCACGTGTGATTCTGATTCATCAAGGAAAAATATTACAAGATTCTCCGATTTCAGAATTCAAAGGAAAATTTGCAAGTTTGGAAGAAGCTTTCCAAAGTTATACGGTTTAATTATAAATAATATTATTGAAGCTTAATAAATCAGTTTCACAATACCTTTAAGTAAACAATATTTGTCATTCCGTAGGAATCTCTACGTTTTTTAATAAAATGATTTAAATTCCTACGGAATGACAAAAAGAGAGTTTTTATCGCAGCATCTTGGCGACTTTAAAATATTCTCAATAATTAATAAAAAACTTTGCGCTCTTTGCGTTAAAAAATAGCACAACTTGAACTTCGCCCAAATCATCCTTCCGCTCAACCTCAAAGGAACTTTCACGTACAAAGTTTCAGCAGATTTTTTGGATAAAATTGAGGTCGGAATGCGAGTTTTGATTCCATTTGGTGGGAAGAAAATTTACACGGGAATTGTTGCAGAATTATTCAATGATTTCGAAGAAACTTTTGTTCCGAAAGAAATCATCAACTTATTAGACAATCAACCGATTGTTCCAAAACAACAGTTGGATTTTTGGAATTGGCTCAGCTCTTATTATCTCTGTAATCTGGGCGAAATTTACCGTTTGGCTTTTCCGTCATCTCTTAAATTAGAGAGTGAAACTTACGTCAGATTATTATCCGAAAGAACAATTGACTGGCAAAATCTGGATGCGAATGAAACTTATCTTCTTCAAGCATTGGAAGTTCGACAAATGCTGAATCTGCAGGAGATTGAAGCCTTCATTCCAAAAAAAGAAATCATCAAAACCATCAATGCGCTGATTGATGAACGATATATTTCTGTTGATGAAAAAATCACTGAAAAATATAAGGCGAAGGAAATCGCTTACTTGCGAATTAATAATGAAGAATTAAGAATTAAAAGTCATCTTCCGGAGATTATTTCGAGTTTAAAAAAAGCCAAGAAACAGCAAGAATTATTTCTTCTGATTTTGGAAAAAGAAACAGAAAACCCAGAAAAACTAATTAGGAAGTCAGAAATTTTTGACGAAGGAAATTTTAATAATTCTCAACTGAAATCTTTGATAGAAAAAGGTTGGGTGACTGAATATTATCTGGAAAAAGACAGAATCGATTCTTATGACGGCGAAATCGAAGAAATTGAAGAACTGACGAGAAATCAGAAAAAATCGATTTCGGAAATCAATCAAGCTTTTGAAGAAAACAAAAATGTGTTGCTCCACGGTGTGACTTCATCTGGAAAAACGCATATCTATCTTGAGAAATTTGAAGATTGTATCAATTCCGGACAAAATGCGCTTTTGCTTTTGCCAGAAATTGCTTTGACCAAACAAATTACAATCAGACTTGAAAAGAAATATGGCAAGAAACTCGGATTTTATCATAATAAATTGACAGATTTTGAAAGAGTAGAAGTCTGGAGAAAAATCAAAAAAAATGAGCTTCAAATCCTGATTGGAACTAGAAATTCTTTGTTTTTGCCTTTTGAAAATCTAGGATTAATCATTGTTGATGAAGAACACGATTCGGCTTACAGACAACGTGACCAACACTTCTTTTTCAATGCGAAAGATTCTGCGATGATGTTGGCGGAATTTTATCAAGCAAAATTGATTCTCGGTTCGGCAACGCCTTCTTTGGAAAGCTATGATTTGGCGATGAAAGATAAGTTGCGCTATGTTTCCATTAATGAAAGATTTGGGAAAGTTGATTTGCCCAAATTTGAAATAATTGATATCAAAGAAGCACAAAACCAAAAGAAAATTGTCGGGAATTTTAGTCAAAAAATGGTTGACGAAATCAATCTTCAATTAGACCATAAAAAACAGACGATTATTCTTCACAACCGTCGTGGTTATGCCAATGTCATCGAATGTGAAACTTGCGGTCACGTAACTTATTGCAGTAACTGTGACGTTGTTATGACTTATCATAAAGCATCGAATGAGCTGAAGTGTCACTATTGCGGACATCGTTCCGGAAAACCAACAGTCTGCCCAAGTTGCAACAGCGATAACCTAAATACAAAAGGTGTTGGCGTAGAACAAATAGAAGAGGAAACGCAAAAGATATTTTCTGATGCTGAGGTTGACAGAATGGACGTTGACGCAATGCGGAAGAAATTCGCTTATGAAAAACTCTACGAAAGGTTGGAAAACGGAGAAACCGACATTTTGGTCGGAACACAGATGATTTCCAAAGGTTTGGATTTTGATAATATAGAATTGGTGGCGATTCCCAAAGCAGATTCTCTGATTTACGTTCAGGATTTTCGTGCGGAGGAAAGAGCTTACCAATTGATTACGCAAGTTGCAGGAAGAGCAGGGCGAGTTTCTGGAAATGGAAAAATCCTGATTCAGACTTATAATCCGTCGCATTCTGTTTTTGAATTGATTAAAAATCAGAATGTTAAAGAGATTTATAATTACTTCCTAGATGAAAGAAAAAAGTTTCTTTATCCACCATTTGTGAAATTAATAATGATTGAACTGAAACATAGGAAAGAAGATAAAATCAACAGAGCTTCTCAATTTCTCGGTTCGATTCTTAGAAAATATATTCCGGAAGAATGTATTCTTGGTCCGGAGAAATCGCCTATTGCAAGGCTAAACAATCTTTATCAATATCAGATTCTTCTCAAATTTCCGAAAAATAAAAACTACAAAATCTACAAAGAATTACTTTTGAAATCTTTTGATGAGTTTGATGAAATCACAGCTTACAAATCCATCAGAAAAGACATTTTTGTCGATTTTTAACTGTTTTTAACAAAAATTCTAGTTTTTTATTAGAGTTTGACACATATTCCACGGCAATATTCTCTAACTTTACTTAGTTATGATAATAAGATTAGATAATCTTAACCTTAATTAATAAAAATTCAATAAAAATTGTAATTGTTTTGAGAATGAATAAAATCAGAAATTACGTTTCAATTTTCGCTATTGGTTTTTCCTCATTTGTATTTTCGCAAGGGAGCGTTGCAGTTTCTACCTATCCACAAGTTGCTGACCAGCAGAATCTTGTAAAGGATATCACGGCAGAAAAGGCGCTGTTGTCTCCGAAAGAGCAGATAGAATTTAACATCAATAAAATGTTTACCGACCCAGTTCTAAGGAATGCCAATTGGGGATTTGTGGTTTATGACCCAAAAACGGAGAAAATTGTAACAGCGTATAACGAAACAGCACCATTGATTCCGGCTTCCACAACCAAATTGTTAACTACTGAAACTGCATTTTCACTTTTAGGAACGCAGTATAGATGGAACACTCAGTTAGAATATTCAGGAAGTATTGATACGGAAGGAGTTTTGACTGGAAATCTTTACATCGTTGGAAGTGGCGACCCATCTTTAGGTGGAAATCGAGGAGGAGCTTCTAGTTATGGAGAAATCGTGAACCAATATTTGGAATCGATAAAAGAAAAAGGAATCAAGAAAGTGACTGGTGATATTATTATCCAGACTGCAATTTTCAAAGAAAACAAAAGACAGGAACTTCCACAAAATATTGTTTGGATAGAACAGGATAATTATTATTTGCCAGTTGGAACAACGGAAAGTATCGAACCAAGAAATGAAAAACTGATTATCAATCAATCTAATAATCCATTTAATCAACAGAAAAGATATTTTTATATCTCGCCTTACACCAAGAAAATGGTTTATGCTGATAAGTTCGAAGGAAATTGGGTAACTACCAAAGTTGCTGAACCACCTGCTTTTTTAGCGAACAAATTGAAAGAAAGTTTGGCTAAAAATAAAATTACAGTTATTGGAAAAGTAACACCAAAAATTGTTGACAGAGAGCCAGAACCAAGAGAAATTCTAACAACTTACAAATCTCCAACTTTAGCAGAAATCGTTAACTACACCAACCAAAGAAGTGATAATGGTTACGCTGAAGCATTATTGAAGTCAAATGGTTTTCAAAAGCTGGGTGACCAAACTGTGGAATCCGGAAGATTGGCTGTAACGGAACATTTGCAGTCTATTGGTTTTGATTTGGAAGGGCTTAATTATATGGATGGAAGCGGACTTTCCAAAGCTCATACGGTAACACCGATTTCTCAAGCGAAATTCTTAGCTAAAATGATGAAATCTCCTTATTATAAGGAATACTTCGATTCTTTGCCAATTGCAGGACAATCTGGAACACTCAAGCATATGTTTATGGTCAATTCTAACGGACAGATCTTTGCAAAAACAGGAACTTTGAATGGTGTTAAATGTTTAGCAGGTTACATCAAAACAAGAAATAACAAAACGCTTGCTTTTTCTTTATTGATTAATAAGTTTTCAGGTTCTGTTGCCCAAGTGAAAGATAGAATGGAACAGTTGCTTGACCCGACTTTAGATTTGTAATTATCAATATCTTATAAATTAAGAAACTCACAAATTTTTGTGAGTTTTTTTGTAGCTTTGAATCAAAATATTTGAGTAAAATGAAACAATTTTATGGATTATTGATTGTTTTCTTAACAATTAATTCTGTTTTCGGACAATTTGGTAATGTTGATAGGAAAGGATTGATAGAATCTGAAATGAAAGCGGCGTCAAGGTCGGCCTTAGACGTGAATGTCAATCCAAATACACTGAACTATGATTTGCAATATGTAAGGTTGGAGCTGGATTTGGATCCGACTCAACAATATGTTTCTGGGACAATGACCTCACATTTCAAAATGTTGGCGAATTCTTCTAATATATATTTTGACCTTGCAAATAATCTTACGGTGTCTAATGTGAAATATCATGGTCAAAATCTTACTTTCCAACAATTAAGCACAGACGAGATCAAAATCGATTTTCCGGCATCGTTGACCGCTCAGACCACAGATTCTTTGTCAATAACATATAGTGGAATTCCAGATGCGAGTGCTGATTCTTTTTCCGCTGATGTAACACCGGCTGGAGATCCTATTTTGGCAACTTTATCTGAACCTTTTGGAGCAAGAGAATGGTGGCCAACCAAACAAAGCATGAATGATAAAATAGAAAAGATGGATATCAAAATTACGACACCTGCACAATATACGGTGGGTTCCAACGGAACATTGATGTCAGAAACTATTTTAGGAAACGGAAAAAAATTGACTTATTGGCAAACCAATTACCCAATTGCGGCTTATCTTTTTGCTTTGGGAATTTCCAATTATACTAAAGTCAATTCTACGATTACTACATCAGAAAGCAGTTTTCCATTTATCAATTATCTTTATCCAGCAACTGCGGCAGATGCAAATAGTCAATATGGCTTGGATTGGACGCCAGGCTCTATGCAAAACTTTGAAACTCATTTCGGGCCTTATCCTTTCAGAAATGAAAAATACGGACACATGCAGTTTAATTGGGGTGGAGGAATGGAACATCAGACGATGACCTCGATGATCAATTTTGGACAAGGTCTTATTGCACATGAATTAGCGCATCAATGGTTTGGAGATAAGCTAACTTGTGGCGCGTGGAACGACATTTGGCTGAATGAAGGTTTTGCAACATTTGGTGAACATCTTACTTATGAAAAGCTGATGATGACTCCTTCTGTCTTCCAGAATTATCTTAGTAATGAAATTGATTATATTACAAGTGATCCTAGTGGAAGTGTTTATATTCCAGATTCTGATCTTAACTTTTATAGAATTTTTAATGGGAGATTGTCTTACTCAAAAGGTGCATTTGTTTTGAGAATGATAAAATGGATTCTTGGAGACGATCAGTTTTATGCAATGTTAAAAGCTTATCAGAACAATCCTGCTTTTGTCTATAATTATGTTAAAACGCCAGATTTCAAAAATTTTCTAAGTACTTATACAGGAAAAGATTTTACAGAGTTTTTTAATGATTGGATTTATGGAGAAGGTTATCCTAGCTATCAGGTGAGATGGATGCAAAATACAACGAGTAAGCAATTGACTTTCAGGATTGGACAAACAAGAACAAGTACAGCTTTCAGTTTCTTTGAAATGCCTTTACCTATAAAAGTATCAGGTTCTGGTGGACAAACGGCTTATTTTGTTCTGAATAATACTTCCAACAACCAGTATTTTACACAAGATGTAGGTTTTGATGTGACAAGTGTTGCTTTTAATTATGAAAATCAAATCATAACCAGAGGTTCTACTGTAATTAAAGATAATTCTTTAGCTGTAAATGATATTAATAAAGGAAAGCTGAATATTTATCCAAATCCTGCGAAGTCGTTCATTAAAATTTCTGGACTAGAGAAATCAACAGATTATGAAATATATTCTGTTGATGGAAAGTTGATAAAGAAAGGAGTTGCAATTCCAGAATCTGAAATTAGTATTTCTTCTTTTGTGAAAGGAACTTATATCTTGAAGTTTAATGATCAATCATTTAAAATTATTAAAGATTAAGATAGTTTGCAGAATGTAAATTATTGTTGACAATAAAAAAACTCCCGAATCAAATTCGGGAGTTTCTATTTTATGCTTTTACGGCTTCCTCTTTCGGAAGCTTAAATTTCTTAGAATAAATCATAATTACCAATCCGGCAACCATAAACGGAATACTCAAAACCTGACCTGTATTAAGTCCTGCAAAATGAATAATCTCGTCACCTTGTGGCTCTTTCAGGAACTCTACAAAGAAACGGATTGCCCAAAGTAGAATGAAGAATAATCCGAATAACCAACCTTGTTGATATTTTTTGTCTGTTTTCTTGTACAAGAACCAAAGCAAAACAAAAAGGCAAACGTAGCCAAAAACCTCAAATAATTGCGTTGGATAACGTGGAATAGTTACGCCATATTCAGAACTTTGTTGTGGGAAAAGGATAGCGAAAGGAGAATTTGGGTCAATTGGTTTTCCTAAGATTTCAGAATTGAAAAAATTTCCCATTCTCACAAAAGCACCACCAGAAGCTACAACAATTCCGATTCTGTCATAGACCCAAAGCGGATTTTTCTTGATGATTTTTAAACTGTAATATAGAGTAGTTACAATTACCATAATCGCCGCTCCGTGACTTGCTAAACCAGAAAAACCTGTGAAGTGTAAACCTCCTTTTGTACTAATTGGCAAGAAAACACTCAGGAAATCTTCCTTAAACAACTCTGGCTGATAGAAAATAACGTGTCCCAATCTTGCTCCGAGAATAGTTCCTACTAAAGTCCAAGTAAAAAATGGCTCCAGATATTTCTCGTCCACACCATCGATTTTGAAAATTTTTGCCATTATAAAATAACCCAAACCAAAAGCAAAAATGAACATTAAGCTATAAAAATGAAGCATTACTGGTCCCAATTTAATTCCTTTCAAAGGGTCCCAAATCTTGAAACTCGTTTCCAGCTCTACTTGGTCGGTTGGTTTTATAACAGTTTTTGATTTTAAAAGGTATTTAAAATTTTCAATATTTTTTTGCTCCAAAGTAGCATCTACAGGCTTGAAATTCTTATCCAAAAACTGGAAATTGAAAGCTTTATATTTCAATAGAATATTTTGGATACTTCCAAGGTGTTCTGCAGATTCAGCCTTGATGTTGTCTTCATTTAGAATAATCAATTCGTTAGGAACATTATTGGAGGCTTCATCATAAAACTTATTGCTATTCTGTGTCGCGAAGATTTTCACGGCAACAGTTTCCTTATTATTAATTTTCAGTGTTCCGTCAGAAAGTCCATTGGAAGCACTTTGTGAAAAGAAAAGCTGGGAAATTCCTGCGAAAAGGATTAGATAAAATCTAAGAAAAATATGATTCATTGATAATTGATTTTAATGTTGTTTTGGTGGCACGGGGTCGTAACCTTCGCCTCCCCAAGGATGACAGCTTGCAATTCTTTTCATTGCCAGCCAGCTTCCTTTTATAAGTCCGTGGACCTTCAAAGCTTCCAAAGTATAATGCGAACAAGTCGGGTCGTACCGGCAATTCTTCCCCAGCCAAGGCGAGATGGCGAGTTGATAAAACTTTATCAAAACCACAATCGGAAAAGTGAGGATTTTGTTCAGCATAATTTTGAGCTATGCAAAAATAAAAGAAAAAACACAATCGGAATCAAAATTAACGAACAATAACAGTTGCATTCTGGAATATTTTTATTTCTAATATTAACCAAATTTAAACAATAGTTTAAATCAATGATACGATTATAGATTTTGCAACATTCAAATTTGAATTTGATTGATAAAATCTTGATTTTTGCAAAATGGATAAGAGAATACTTCCGCTTACACTTGGTGGATTGGCAATTGGGACTACAGAATTCGTAATAATGGCACTTTTGCCAGATGTTGCCAAATCTTTGAATGTCTCTATTCCACAAGCAGGACATTTTATCTCTTCTTATGCCGCGGGTGTGGTTGTTGGCGCGCCAATTTTAGTAGCTTATGCTGCAAAATTCCCACCTAAAAGAATCTTGATTTTTCTGATGATTGCGTTCACAATCTTCAACGGATTATCTGCTTTATCCAATGATTATTACACGATGATGATCCTCAGATTCTTATCTGGGCTTCCTCACGGTGCATTTTTCGGTGTTGGGATTGTCGTGTCTTCACGATTGGCAAAACCAGGAAAGCAGGCACAAAGTATAGCAATGATGTTTGCTGGGTTGACGCTCGCAAATCTTGCGATGGTTCCTTTTGTGACTTGGCTTGGGCATCAGCTGTCTTGGCGATATGCCTTTGGTGTTGTTGCACTTATTGGATTGGTTACAATTATTGCTTTGAAATTTCTCCTTCCCTATATGGATAGCCTGCGAACTGTTACTTTGAAAGACGAATTGGAGTTCTTTAAAACAATGAAAGCTTGGCATATTGTATCAATTTCGGCTATTGGGTTTGGAGGTTTGTTCGCTTGGTTCAGTTACATTACGCCTTTGATGACCAATGTTTCCCAATTTCCGACAGATTCCATAGCGTATATTATGATTTTAGCGGGCTCGGGAATGGTTGTTGGGAATTTTCTTGGTGGAATAATGTCTGACAAAATGCGACCAGCTTTGGCTGCAGCTATTCTTTTTACAGCAATGATTTTAGCTTTGATTTGTGTCTTTTTCTTCTCGGAAAACAAAATTATTTCCTTGATTCTGACCTTTATTTGTGGCGTTTTATCGATGTCTGTTGGAACACCGATTAACATCATCATGTTGCGAACTGCAAAAAATTCTGAAATGATGGCTGCTGCAATTATGCAGGCTGCTTTCAATATTGCTAATTCTATCGGTGCATTTTTCGGTGGATTACCTTTGGAATATGGATTGACTTACAATTATCCGTCTTTGGTTGGTGCAGGATTGTCTATTATAGGATTGATACTTTGCCTTGGTTTTATGAGAAAATATAAAGCAGTTATTTAAGATTACTCTCTTTAGGGTTGGGGAAAATGATTTTAATTTAGAAAAAAATCTACTTAATTTGCCTAATCAGCGAGATTTTTAAATTTAAACTCTAAGATATAAATTACTTCGACTTATCAATTGTCCTAAAAGTCAAACTAATTCTCGATTTAATGATTCTCGTAGTTGTCGGTAATCTATGCAACCAGAATTTTTGAGTCGTATCTTTCATCATTAGAAGACTTCCGTGTTCCAAAATCAAAGAAACCAATTCTTTAGTAGTTTTATGCTTAAAATTGAATTTCCTTTCTGCTCCAAAACTCACAGAACTGATTGCGCCATTATCTTTCAAATCCTTTTCTCCATCGCTGTGATAAGCCATTCCTTCCGAACCGTCGTGATACAGATTCAGTAAACAGGAATTGAATGTTTCGCCGCTGACGTTCTCAATTTTTTCTTTGATTTCAAGAAGAGTTTTGTTCCAAGGTAAAGCCGTTTTTGTCCTTCCGGAATAAGTATAACTGAATTCTTCATTCCCGTACCAAGCCACTTTTCTTTTGGTCTCAATCAATTTTCCGAAGATGACCGCTTCATCACTTTTCCATTCGATTTCGGTCATTAATTGATTGAAATAATGATTGGCTTCTTCCTCAGAAAATACTTTTCCATAGTAAGAAGTTGTTCCGTCATAAGGCAGAATGTTCTCAATGATTTCAAATTGGTCGTCAAAAAGGCTCATTATTTTGTCTCTTCAAAATTATCGTAATAAGTAAAATCTTTTGTTATTTTTCCATTCTCAATAGTGAAAATTGTACAAATTGGAAGTTCAAATTTTGAATTATCTGGAGCAGTTCCGGTTGAAACGAATTCTACAATCACATTCTTATCTCCTGAAACGTAGATTTGTTTTATCTCATCTTTCAGATCCGGAAAAATCTGATTCAATTCAGAATATTTTTTAATAAAATCCTGTTGGCTTTGCTTTACGATTCCATTTCCCAAACTCGGGTCTTTGAATTCTGCATTTTCAATATACAACTCCGAAAGCTCTTTCCACTTGTGCGCATTGAACAATTCGAAATATTGTTTTACCAATTGTTCGTTTTCTGTGTTTTTCTTGCAAGAAGATTTAAAACAAGAAGCCAGTAAAAAGCTTATTGTTAAAAGAAAAAATATAGACTTTATGATTTTCATTGGGATTGGTTTGGTCACTAATTTACAATTTTATATTGAAATCGACTGAGGTCAGCAATTCCTTTTTTTAAAGGCTCTTAAAATTATCGGGCATATATAATTGTGAAAATAATAAAACCTATTACTAATAGTTTTTTTAATTTATTAATATAAAACCCAATTCAATTGGTTATTATACTATAGTAAATTGGTCATTTTAACCAACTTACTTAGGTGTTATACTATGGTTTATTGGTTATCTTAACCAAGTGAATTGGTCATTTTACCCAACTTTATTAAGCATTATACTATGGTTTGTTGGTTATCTTAACCAAGTAAATTGGTCATTTTGCCTAACTTACTTAGGCATTATACTATGGTTTGTTAGTTATCTTAACCAAGTAACTTGGTTGTTATACTATAGTTTGTTGATTATTTTAACCAACTATATTGGTTTTTAGACAAATAGTATGAGTCTTTACTACCATTTTATTGATTTTTATTATCATTAATAATTCAGATGCCACAGACTATGGATCAGAAACATCTGTGGTTCAAATATTTTTGCCTTTTTTCAACAGGCTCTTAGCTATAATCCGTATTTTTGCAACCGATTTATTATTTATCAATCATCATTTATCAATTTATAATGAAGCCGAGTTTAGCAAAAGGAACTAGAGATTTTACTGCGAAAGAAGTTTCCAGAAGAAAATATATTATCAATATTTTACAGAATAATTTCGAATTATTTGGATTCCAGCCTTTAGAAACACCAAGTTTTGAAAACCTTTCTACTTTGACTGGGAAATATGGCGAAGAAGGTGATAGATTAATTTTTAAGATTTTGAATTCTGGAGATTACTTGAAAGATGTACAAAATATTTCATATTTAGTTGATAAACAAAATTATTCGAAAGAACAATTAGATACTGATAAGAACTTACAACCAATACCCTCAAGAGATAACATTTTTTCCAATGTTGATTCAAAAAAATTAATTCCTTATATATCAGATAAAGCACTTCGTTATGATTTAACAGTTCCGTTCGCAAGATTTGTTGCAATGAATCAAGGGCAATTGGCATTTCCATTCAAGCGTTATCAGATTCAGCCGGTTTGGAGAGCTGATAGACCACAGAAAGGAAGGTTTAGAGAGTTTTATCAATGTGATGCGGATGTTGTTGGGAGTACAAGCCTTTGGCAGGAAGTGGAATTACTTCAATTGTATTTCAAATCGTTCAAAGATTTGAAATTATCAGTTTCAGTTCATATTAATAATAGAAAAATCCTTTCCGGAATTGCAGAATATGCAGGAATTGCCAACCAGTTGATTGATTTCACAGTAGCACTTGACAAATTAGACAAAATCGGAAAAGATGGCGTAACGAAAGAAATGCTGGAAAAAGGAATTTCGGAAGAAGCGATTGCTAAATTGGATTTCCTTTTCACTCAAAGTTCTGATGCACTTGAAAATCTATCAAACTTGAAAGAAAAATTCCAAGGAAATGAAACAGGACTAAAAGGAGTAGAAGAATTGGAATTTGTCATTACAAATGCTTTACAACTAGGAATCGATTCTAAAAGTTTGGTTTTCGATATTACATTAGCAAGAGGATTAGATTATTATACAGGAGCTATTTTCGAAGTGAAAGCTAATGATGTTGCTATGGGTTCTATCGGCGGCGGTGGACGTTATGATAACCTGACAGAAGTTTTCGGTGTGAAAGATGTTCCTGGAATTGGAATTTCTTTTGGATTGGACAGGATTTATCTCGTGATGGAAGAATTAAATATTTTCCCCGAAGATTCTGATATTAAAGTAAAATATCTTTTCGCCAATTATGGAGAAGCAGAATCTATCGAAGCTTTGAAATTAATTTCTGAACTTAGAAATAAAAATATCTCTGCTGAACTATATCCAGAAGCTTCAAAACTGAAAAAGCAATTCACTTACGCTGAGAAAAAAGGTATCGAGAATCTAGTTTTCTTAGGCGAACAAGAAATTAAAGACGGAAATGTTACAGTCAAAAATCTTGTTTCAGGCGAACAGCAAACGTTGAAAATAGAAGAGTTTTTAAAATAGAAAATTTATAATAATCCGTGAAGTCTTTCTAAAGGAGAAAAGTTGCCGCCACCGTTATTGTTTTCGAGCTCTTTTTTCCTTTTACGAATGAAGTCTGTAGGACGGATGCCATTGATCTCATAAAAGAGATCTGAAAAATTTTGTCGAGAAGCGATACCGCATTCTTTTGCCAAAGTATCGATAGTGTAATTGAGATAGATACTCTTCTCAAACATTAGTCTCGTAATATATCTGATTCTTAAGTCACCCAGATATTTGTTGAAGTTCATTCCTTTTTGCTCATTGATGACATTGGATAGATAATTTGTATTCGTATCCATTTGAATGGCAAGCTTTTGTATCGTAAGACCTTTTTGGGTGAATTGCTTTTTCTCCTCGAAGGATTGCAGTTTTCTTAAAAGATCTCTTTTTATGGTCGCTGCAATTTGTGTCTTTTTCTCGTCTATAGAATTGTCTGAAGATAGAATTGCAATTGGCGATGTAGGTTTGGTTAAATTTTCAGAACTTACATAGCTGTTGTTCTTCATCTTATCCTCCAAAAGAAGATATTTGCTAAGGGTTTCTTTTTCCTTTTTATATTTTTTGTGTAGCGTAAAGACAATAATCCCACCAAAAATAAATAATGCAGCGATAAGGAATCCTCCCCAAGTATTGGCTGTTTCTAATCTTCCTTTCTCTTCTATCAATGTATTTGTATCATACTCTCGATGGATTTTCAAGGAAAGATAGGCGAAATCCCTGGAAATAATACTGTCGGCTTTTAGTAATTGTGTGGTGTAAAAAAGTTGCTTCTCGTGGTCTTTATTTGTTTTATAATGATTGATGAGCAATTCATAATTTTCCCTCAGTTCCGGAAGTATAAAATCATGTTTTGTAAAGATGGAATCAGTCTTTTTGAAATTGGAGATTGCTTTTTCTTCATCTTTAAGAGCCAGATAGCTTTTACCGATATAGAAATAATCTACAGACATCCAAGCAAAATCGTCCTTGATCAAGCTCAAAGATTCGTCTAAATAATCTATGGCTGATGTATATTTATTATTATTGTATTCAGAAAGTCCTTTACATTTCAAGAAATAGCTTCTTTCCAACAAAAAATCTTTATTATTGAAGGTTTTCAGAAGCCCGACATCTATCAAAGAGTCTGTTTTTTTTGTATCCTTCAGATTTCTATAACAGATTATCATCTGATGTAAACTGTTCAAATATCCTTTTTGGTTGTTGAATTTCTGTGATTCATGTGCTTTTTGATCATTGGCCTCTGATTCAAAATAGGCTGAACAGGCTTTGAATAGTTCTAGGGCTTCCTCGTGATAGCCGAGATAATTTTTTACAACCCCCAAATGGTAAGAAACCTTATTTTTAAGATAAAGGTCTCTAGTGTCTTTAGAATATTTGTAGGCCATCAGATATTCGTCCAAAGCTGGTTTGTATTTTCTGTAATTGGCGTAATAGACACTTCCTCTCAGTACGTAGGCGGTTGCTATTCTGTTATCGTTTGAGGATTTGTAAGCAGCATCTAGACAGCTATCTGCATATTTCAATTTTTTGTCCAAAGATTTGGAGTAATAGACAGCGTCACGGTAACCTTGAAAAAGCTCTAGGTCTTTTTTCTCGGCTTTAGCTTTTTTGATATAAGGATTCAGATAGACAAAAGCACGACCATCATCTTCAGAAAAAGCAATGTACTTTTTTCTTAATACCTCATAGCTTTTTGGACTAATGTCTTCGGAAAAAACATAGCCAGAAAATAGTATAAATATGATCAAGAAAAAATTTCTCATAGTAATATTTACCTCAATCATTTGTGCCCTCAAAAATACGGAAATATGAAATATGTTTGGGAATTTTTTAATAAAAAAGTATTATGGCTTGTTGACTGTTAAAAATAATTTTAATTAATTGTTAATCAATAATTTAATAGTGTCCTTATTTATGAATTAGGACGTCAAGATTTCCCAATAGAGACCATGTATGTTTTTATAATCGGTCTTTTGCATATACTTTTGTCATGTATTTCAAATGAAATATTTTTTTAACCGACTCATTTTTTAAAACATTAAACATCATTTATATCATGAAAAAATTTATCTCCATTTTAGCGATTGCTTTTGTGACTATGAACTTCGTTTCTTGCCGACAAGAAGACGAAACTACTGACCTACAAGAAAGTATTACTCAACAAAATAAGCTTCTTAAAAAAACAGGTGATTCTGCACAAGCAGGTGCTACTACTTCTGTAGCTGGAAAGCCAGAAGTTGATCCAGATCCACCAGTAAGAGATGGAACTAGATGGTAGTCTCATCAGACCGCTTTTAATTATAAAACATTCATTATTTGCATTTTTATATCTGCCTCAGTTCTTTAGGAAATGAGGCGGAGTATAAAGCAGGAGATTTAATAGTACCATTAGAGTACTGTTAATGAACATCGAATAAGATCGAGGAATAGTAATAAGATTCGCGTTCTGTAAAAAACTAATTTTATGAAAACGATATATTTCTTAATTTTTGGTTTGATATTCATCAATGTCAAATCACAGATTGGAATAAATACACCGAAACCTTTAGCTAACCTTGAGGTGCATAAATCTACACTGCTTACAATTCCTGATGGTATCATACCGCCGAGAACCACAGCAGATTCACTAAAGTTAAAAGACCAACTATATGGTCCTGCACAAAATGGTACTTTTATCCATATTATAGCACCTATAGTTTCATCTGCTTCCCAAAAGACCCAGAATATGACCAGTTCTGGTTATTATATCTATGATGCGCATTACACACATACGGATAAAAAGACCAAAGGTCTTTGGAAAAAAATGTTCAGTGATCCAAGTGCTTTTGCGGCAAAAGGAACATCGGGATTAGCACTCGTAAGTTCTGGGACGGAGCTTTTGGGTTCTGATTTCAAGATTCTTCAATTCAATGCGCAATTGATGAAAGAAATGGGACAAGAGTTTGTAAAGGATAACCAATATGTAGTACCAGAAACGGGACTTTATGCAATTAACTATTCTCTGAGATTTGGAGATGGTCTGACCAAAGATATTCCTGCTTCTGCAAAACCGGGCTTGGTGATTTCTAGAACGCCAGATGTAGAAACATCTCTTTCTTTGTTAGATTATACTTTCTTGGCAAACGGAACCATTCCTGTCATCGCGACCAAAGTTTCTTTAACAGAAGGGCGCATCAATCATATTTATAATCTGAAAACAGGAGAAAAACTGAATTTCGGGATTGTAACAGGAGGTATGGATGTTTCTATTTTGGGAGATGTTTCTGCTGAGATTTCAATTTATAAAATAAGATAACCATTTTTATTATGTCAAAATTCAATAACTTAATAGTCGTGAAATTAGTTGCCATCATTTTGTTTGTTTTGAAAATGTGTTTTGGCGAAGATATATTCCGAAAAAGACCGGACTACGAGAATAACTGATATGCTTTCTGAATCTTCACTTCATCTAAATTTATCATAACAGGTATAAAAACCTCAAAATTCAATAAAAGTGAATGTTAAAAGTTAGATTAAGAAAAGTATCTGTATTTTTGCAGGAAATTCAATTTTTATGAACGCTGGCCAAACCCAAACTCTCACAATTGCAGAAAAAATTTCTTCAGGTTATATCCTAAAAGATGAATTCGGAGAAAAAGCATTCATCCAAAAAGTTTTTACCGATGAATCTTGGGAAGTTGGAAATGAAGTAGACGTTTTTGTTTATCAAGACGATGGAAACCTAAAAGCTACTACAGAAAAAGCAAACGCCGAAGTTGGACAATTTGCTGTAATGACTTGCGTACAGAGTCTGCCAACTGGAGCTTTTATGGACTGGGGAATTATAAAAGACCTTTTCATCCCGTACAAGCAACAGAAATCCAAAATTTTGGAAGGTAAACGTTATCTGGTATATGTTTATACTGATGAAGCAACTGGTTTAACGACCGGAACTACCAAATTCAAACGTAATCCTCAATACGAAAATCTGCCACTTAAAAATGGAGACAAGGTTGACTTAATTATGATGAACGAGTCAGAATTGGGCTGGAATGTCGTTATTAATAAAGAATATATCGGACTCATCTACGCAACAGATGTTTTCAAAAAATTATATCCGCTTTCTGAAGAATCTGGTTACATCAAAACTATCCGTGAAGATGGAAAAATAGATGTTACACTTCAGCCTCAAGGTTTTGAGAATGTTGATGAATTCAAACAGAAAATCATTGATAAGCTGAATGATAATTACGGACTGCTTTATCTTTCTGATAAATCTTCTCCTGAAGAGATTAAAGATGAATTGCAGATGAGTAAGAAAAACTTTAAAAAAGCAATAGGAAGCTTATATAAAGATAAAGTCATTGAAATTCAGGATGATAAAATTAAATTACTTTAAAATAACTTTTGTCCTTCCTGTATATTATCATTTTTCTCTAATTTAAATTCAATTATTTCCCTAATGGAATCGTTTTTGAATCTGGAAAAGAAATTGTTTTATCCCAGATGAAAAAGATTCTTATAAGTGGCGCAACCGGACTTGTTGGTAAAAAACTTTCAAAAAAACTGCACGAGAGTGGCTATCGTGTTGAGATTTTAGTTCGTTCAAAAAAAGAAGATTCTGATTTTAAATCCTACATTTGGGATTATAAAAATGGTTTTCTAGAAGAAAGTGCGCTGGAAAATACTTATATTTTCATTCATTTGGCCGGAGCTCCAATCAGTAAACGCTGGACAGAGACTTATAAAAAAGAAATTTACACAAGCCGAATAGATTCTGCACAATTCATCTATGAGCAGATGCAGAAACAAAATATTCACCCGGAAGCGGTCATTTCAGCATCAGCTGTTGGGATTTATGGTCAGATTACTTCGGAGCATATTTTTTCAGAAACAGACTCGCCGGCAGAAGACTTCCTTGGAAATGTTTGTACAGATTGGGAACTGAAAGCTTTGCAATTTGAAAATCTTGGTAGTAGAGTAGTTACAATTCGGACATCAGCGGTTTTGTCAGAAAAAGGTGGTGCTTTGGATACTTTAAAAAAGCCAATTGACTATGGTTTTGGCTCCGCTATTGGAACAGGGAAACAATATTTTCCTTGGATTCATATCGATGACTTGGTTAATATTTATCTAAAATCTGTGGAAGATGTTTCTATGAATGGTGCATATAATGCTTCTGCACCGGATTTTGTAAACAACGAGATTTTAACTAAAAAGATGGCTTCACATCTAGGTAAAAAGATAATATTACCTAATATTCCAAAATTCATTATCAAAACTATTTTAGGAGAAATGTCAGTTCTAGCGTTGGAAGGAAGCCGTATTTCTTCTAGAAAAATTGAAAATTCTGGATTCAGATTTGAATATGATAATTTGGACAAAGCTTTGACGGATGTTATTAATTGAAATTTTTTAGCTGAATGTTTGTAATTTTGAAATCAAACTAATTCAATTAATGAAAAATAAAATAACATTAAGAAGTTTGATTTCTTTGAGTTTTCTGCTTTTCTTTCTGCCATTTTTAAAAATGTGTTCTAATGTGAACAAAGTAGAAACTGCGGAAACGCTGGCTGTGGATTCTTTAAATACATTTGTAAAAGGAAATGATACAATCATGCGATTAAAGAACTTCCTCAAAAACAGGAAAATGAATTGATAAATGAAGACCATAATGTGGAAATCAATAAAGAAGATTCTTCAATATTAAGCTTTTATGGACTGTTAATAAATACTTTAGGAAAAGGAAAATTTGAAACAAATCCATTTTTTGACAAAACATTTTATCCATTATTAGGATTTCTTTTGGTTTTGATTTCGACAGTTGTGATGTTTCTAATATCTTTTTTTGATAAGGTTAAAACCGTACAAATTTTATCTTTAATTAATTTGATTTTATTGGCAACTTCTGCAATTTTACTTTATTTTTGTGGCGTTCTGGAATCTATAGACCAAATTAAAATTGGTTATTATGTAATCTTTTTCAATTTTATTTTAATTATTATTTTTTGCAGAAAAGTTTTGAAAAAGAATCAAATAGTTTAAAAAATCATCAATGAGACTTACAGAAGAAAATCAAGAAAAACTTTCTTTTTTAGAGAAAATTGCGAATGGAATTATCTGGTGGGTAGGTTCTATTCAGTCGCTTGTTTTTCATACCATTTTTTTTATAGTCAGTTTTGCTTTACCGATTTTCAATATTGTGGAATTTGAACATATGCTGTTGGTTCTCACAACGGTTGTTTCTTTGGAAGCGATTTATTTGGCGATTTTTATTCAGATGTCCGTTAACAAAAGTTCTGAACATATCGAGGATTTGAAGGAAGATGTTAATGAGATTCAGGAAGATATAGATGAGATTCAGGAAGATATTGAGGAAATTCAGGAAGATATTGATGAGATTCAAGAGGATGTTGAGGAAATCCAAGAAGACGTAGAAGAAATTCAGGAAGACGTGGAAGAAATTGTTGAAGATGAAGACGAAGATGACCACAGTGAACGTGCCAGAACGGTAATGCTAAAGAGCAAAGTTTCCAACAACAAGAATGACATCAAAAATCTAAAAGACAAAATCAAAGAGCTCGAAGGTTTGATTGAAAAAATTAGGAAAGAAGAAGAGTAGTTTCTATAATTCCAGTTTCAAAATCTTTTCCATCTGTTTCTGATTTACATATTCTGGAATATTTCTAAAAATAAAATTCCGAAGTCCTGTCAAGTTTTCCCATTGAGCAATTTTCCCAAGTGTCCAACTTGTATTCACAATGTGATTTACCTTTGATTTTCTTATTTTTTCGAATTGATGAAAAACTTTATTCCAATCTTTTTCTTTTTCCAAAAGCTTTGCGATAACATAAGCATCTTCAACGGCTTGGCAACCGCCTTGTCCCATATTTGGAGTTGTAGCGTGCGCAGAATCTCCAATCAAACAAAGATTTTCCGCGGTCCAATTATTCATCGGTTTTAAGTCGATAATATCATTCAGAATAATATTTTCTGATTGAGTTTTAGAAATCATTTCCAGGATATCAGGATGAAAATCTCTAAATTCTTCTAACAAATTAATCTCTTCAGAATAGAATTTTTTATTTACCAAAGCATACCAATACAAAGTATTTTCCTTAATCTTTACAAAACCAAAACGTTTTCCTTTTCCCCACATTTCATAAGCATTGTGACTGTATTTTTCTGATATTTCAGTTTTCAGAATTCCACGCCAGCATTTTTGTTTGGCATTTCGGATTTCTCCGGATTTTAGGATTTGATTACGAACCAAAGATTTTACTCCATCAGCACCAAAAACGATTTCGCTTTCAATTTCGATTTTGTCCTGGAACGTCAAATGATAATTTTCTTTTTTCTCAATTTTTTCAAGACGTTTGTTGAGAATAATATGTTCCGAAATATTTTCACTGAGGATTTTCTGCAAATCAGCTCTATGGATTGCGATGTTACAGACATTGTATTTGCTTTCAAGTTTTAGGACATCGGTTTTGGAAATAATTTTGAGTTTTTTATCAGTGATTATCAAGGCGTGCATTTTGGTTCCTGCATTTTCGATTTTCTCTTTCGATCCGAGTTTGTCGAAGATTTGCATTGCATTTCCCGCCATTGCAATTCCAGCTCCGACAGGTTTTATTTCCGGAGCACTTTCATAGATTTTGAAATCGATGTTTTGTTGCTTCAGAAAATTACCTAAAGTCAAACCGCCAATTCCGCCACCAATGATTGAAATGCTCATCTAATTCCAATATTTTGAAAATTCATCCAATACTTTTTTATCTTGAATTATGTTTAACATTATTTCGTGTTTTGTTAATGATGTATTTTTCTTACCCATATCTTTCCTTATAGCAATCATTAACTCCAAAAAATAATTCATATGGTTCAAATTGTTATTGTTGTCAGTACTAAAACATAGCCAATCAGTAAATTTTCTAAATATTTCATCCGAACCATATATGAACAAATCTTTTTTTACATCAATAAGTTTTGAAGTAAGGTTTTGATTATTAAGTGGTTTGTTGTTTTTGGTGTCTTTGAAAATGTTATAAAAAATTTCAATAAGCTCTGAATATGCTTTATATTTTTTTTCGGATAATTGATTTTCAATTATTTTAATTTTCTCAGTTTTTCTTTGTAATATAACAATGAAAATGCCTGAGGAAATTGTTAATAATGAAATTAATATTGAAATAATAGTTTGTTGTTCCATAGTAAATACTGTAAAATCTGAATAAAAAAAAGCAGGCTAAAAAACCTGCTTCTAATTTATAATCAAAAATCTTATTTACCAAGGTAAGATTTCAAAATCTTACTTCTAGTATTATGTTTCAATCTCTTGATTGCTTTTTCTTTAATCTGACGAACTCTTTCTCTCGTAAGGTCAAAAGTTTCACCAATTTCTTCCAAAGTCATTGGATGCTTTCCGTTCAATCCGAAATATAATCTTACAAGATCGGCTTCTCTCGGTGTCAAAGTCTGAAGGGCTCTTTCAATCTCGATTTGTAGAGATTCAAGCATCAGGTCTTTATCAGGACTTGGAGATTCACCAGAACGTAAAACGTCATATAAATTAGAATCTTCACCTTCCACAAGCGGTGCATCCATCGATAGGTGACGACCACTATTTTTCATAGATTCCTTGATGTCTTCTTCACTCATATCAAGAACTTCTGCCAATTCTTCCGGAGAAGGCGGTCTCTCGTTCTCTTGCTCAAGGTGAGCGTAAGCTTTGTTGATCTTGTTGATAGAACCAATTTTGTTCAAAGGTAATCTTACAATTCTCGATTGCTCCGCCAAAGCCTGAAGAATCGATTGACGAATCCACCAAACAGCATAAGAGATGAATTTGAAACCTCTCGTCTCATCATATCTTTTAGCCGCTTTCATTAGACCAAGATTTCCTTCGTTGATTAGATCGGGAAGAGAAAGTCCTTGATTTTGATATTGTTTAGAAACCGAAACCACGAAACGTAAGTTAGCTTTGATCAATTTTTCAAGAGCAGCTCTATCGCCGGCACGGATTCTCTGAGCCAAATCTACCTCCTCGTCAGCGGTGATCAATTCAACTTTTCCAATCTCTTGCAGATACTTGTCTAGTGATGCGGTTTCCCTGTTGGTAACCTGTTTTGTAATTTTTAATTGTCTCATTATAAAAACCTCATTCTATTAGGTTGCATTATATTATACGTTCATAACTTGGAAAAGGTTACAAAAATTTTATTTTTTACAGATTATGAGCCAATTTTAACTAATTTTAAAAGAGATTAATATAATTTGGGCAGCTTGATCCGTCTTCCGCTCCCAATCTTTTTTGCAGACCATTTCACAATAAATAGAGTTTGAGTCCAAGCAAAAAAGGATTTCCGCTCAAGCCGGGCTGCAGATTCTACATTATCAGAACTTTTTACATAGATTTGACGGTTTTGTTATTCTTATTAAAAACACTTCGACTCCGCTCAGTGTGACAAATGAATAATAATTTCATGATTTCAAAAGTGTCAGTCTGAGCGGAGTCGAAGACTTATTGAAAGTAAAAACTAAAGTGAACTTAATTGATGAATGATTTACTCTAAAGTGACTAAATTGTTCCAAAATAAATCTGCCATATTTGCCAAATCTGCGAGAAATCTATCAAGTTTTCAATCATTATCTAAACTATTTCTCTGTAAATCAATTATTCTTAACAAAAATTAGGTTTTCAAAATTCTCTGTATCGATTCTTATTGTTATTTTTGCCGGATGTTTAAAAATCTATTGAGAATTTTTATAGGACTCGTATTGTTTTCCTGTGGCAAAGAACCCATTCCGAAGCCAAAAGGAGACCTGCGTTTGGAATACCCAAATCCAAAATATTTGAGATTCGATTCACCTTGCAATTATTCTTTTGACTATTCGGATTTTTCCAGAGTAGAAGATGCTAAGGAAAATTGTTGGTATTATGTCAACTATCCAAAGATGAAAGCAAAGGTTTTCCTTACTTATTTTCCTATTAAAAATGATTTCCCGCTTCACGTGAAAGAAGTTGAGAAAATGGTTTATGAACACACGATCAAAGCAAGTTCTATCGATACCAAATTTTTCCAATACCCGGAGAAAAAAGTCTATGGAAATTTTTATGTTTTGAAAGGTCAAACCGCGTCTAATGTCCAATTTTTTGTGACAGATAGTACAAGACATTTTGTAACGGGGAATTTGTATTTCAATTCCCGTCCAAGACCGGATTCATTAGGACCGGCAATAGATTATGTGAAAAGAGACCTTCTCCATATGATAGATTCCTTTGAATGGAAAAAGTAGGAGGAAGCAATATTTGAAAATTTAGAAAATAATATAAAAAACTTCGGGTATCCACTAATCGGATTTCCGACATAAAAACTTAAAATATGAAATTACTAGCAGTAGGAACTGTAGCATTTGATGCCATCGAAACACCATTTGGAAAAACAGATAAAATTCTTGGGGGAGCAGCAACTTTTATTGGTTTGGCAGCTTCAGCTTTGGATACGGACGTGAGTTTGGTTTCTGTTATCGGAGGTGATTTCCCACAGGAATATCTAGATATGATGACTTCTAAAAATATCAATGTTGATGGAGTAGAAGTGGTGAAGGATGGTAAAACTTTTTTCTGGAGTGGAAAATATCACAATGACCTTAATTCCAGAGATACTTTGGTTACAGAACTTAATGTTTTAGCAGATTTCGACCCAAAAGTTCCTGAGCATTCATCAGAAGCAGAAGTTCTTTTGTTAGGTAATCTTGATCCTGTTGTTCAGCTTTCTGTTTTAGAAAGAATGAAGACGCAACCAAAATTGGTAATTCTTGATACCATGAATTTCTGGATGGATATCGCGTGGGATAACTTGATGAAAGTGATTGCTAAAACGGATGTCATTACGATCAATGATGAAGAAGCAAGACAACTTTCCGGAGAATACTCTCTAGTAAAAGCTGCTAAGAAAATTCACGAATTGGGACCGAAATATGTGATCATCAAAAAAGGAGAACATGGTGCATTACTTTTCCATGAAGGGAAAGTTTTCGCAATTCCTGCTTTGCCACTTGAGGAAGTTTTTGATCCAACCGGAGCAGGAGATACATTTGCTGGTGGATTTGCTTCTTATCTTACTAAGAAAGGTGATTTTAGTTTTGAAAGTATGAAAACTGCAATTATCGTAGGTAGTGCAATGGCTTCTTTCACGGTTGAAAAATTCGGTACAGAAAGAATTCAGGCAGTTACGAAAGAAGAATTAAGTGAAAGAATCCATCAATTCAAAGAATTGACATCTTTCGAATCTGCAATATAAATTTAAACTTATCAAAATTTATCACTTGAAAAAAAGTGTTATAAATTAAAATATACAAAATGAAGAAGATTTTTTTTCCTGTTGTTCTAGTTTCACAAATGTTCTTTTCACAATATCTTATTGTTGGTAAAGACAGTATCTCTGTAAAGGATTATATGAAAGACAACAAATATGGTCTTGAGAATTCGGGTCCAGATAAATCTGTGAACTCTACAGTAGAATTTTTACTATTGCAACAGTTAGCAAGAGAGAAGAAAGCTGATACGCTTAATTTTTTTGTGAATACTGTGAATCAGAAATTGTCTGAACTGAGAGAACAGAAGTTCTATCCAAAGAATTTGGTTGATCCACTACTTCAGGATTTTGTGAAATCTAATAACAATGAAATTCAGGTTTTACTTTTCATAAAGGAGAAAAAAGCAGAAGACAAGACCGATTACAAAGCACTTTATAATGAGGTGAAGAGTGGGAAAATGAAGATGGAGGATTTCTTGGCAAAGAATGCCAATCCAGAGGCAGGCAAAGCATTTTATGTAAAACCTGGGATGTTGGATTATGACCTTTATCAGCAAGTTAAAAATGCACCAGTAAACTCTTACACTACTTTCATCGAGAAACCGAATGTCGTAGCTTTTGCAAAAGTTGTGAATACAAGACCTAGTCTTGGATATATGGTTTTTGGGGTTTTAACGATTCCTAAGGATGACAACTATGAAACAACAAAAGCCAAGGTCTATAAAGAATTGGAATCTGGGAAAAACTTCCAGGCTGTTGTAAAAGATTTTGGTGCGACTGAGGAAGAGAAAAAATCAGGAGGCGCAGTAATGGGATCCCCGATTTTACCGGATGATGTTTATAATGCGTTGAAAGGTCAGAAAAAAAACTATTATACAAAAGAACCGATTTTGTTCAATGATAAGTATTTTATTTTTAATATTTATAACCTTGAACCTTATGTGCTTACGGATGCAAACAGGGCTTTCTTCCAGAAAGAAATGTTATCAAGTAGCTATGGTGAGGAAATGACAGAGAAATTGACAGATTGGTTAAAAACTCAGAATAAATATACAGAAACTGCCAACCTTGCCGAGATTAAAAAATCTTATCAAAATTACCTCAATCCAAAAGATCCAAAAGAAATTCTTTTTACTTATGGAAAAAGTAACGTAACGTATGAAGATTTGAAGAAAGCAATCGATTCTCAGTATAAAAATCTAGAACAAATGCCAAGTAATCAATGGTCTGATCTTGTGAGCTATCAGGCTTTGCAATATGTTTTAGGGAATTACGCCAGAAGTTTTGAAGACCTGCCTGAGATAAAACCTGAATTAGATGACTTGAAGAAAAATCTTTATTCAGAATATATCTTCTCAGAATATCTTAAGAATGAGGTGAAGAATAATCCTCAACTTTTCACCCAATATTACAATGAGAACAAATCGAAATTTGTTTGGGAAAAAAGAGCTGTTTCCAGAGTAGCCGTGATATCTGACCCGAAACTGGTAAAAGATGTAGAAAAAGAATTAAAAGATTCTAAAAAATGGGAAGCTCTCAAAACAAAATATAAAGATCAGGTCAACGATAAAAATCAGGTTTTGGTTCATTTTGAAGAAGGAAAAGTTCAGGAATCTGCTGATATCTTCAAAAAACATAATGTACCTTTCAAAAAAGGAACGTTCCTTACTAAAATTGGAGAGAGAGACGTAATAGTTGCAATCGATGAACTTTTGCCAGAGCAACAGATGACACAGGCGGAAGCAGAACCTGAAATGGATGATGCTGTTACTGAAAAATTATTGCAAAAAACGATTGCGGATCAGCGTAAAAAAACAAAAGTTGAGATTCAGCCTGCTTTTATGCAAGAATTGAATAAAAACTTTAAGAAATAATTATAATTAAAAATAAAGCAAAATTGGTTGATAATCTTAATTTTGCACCTTAATAAATAAAAAATAATGTTAAAATACACGAAATGTCTTTTTTTATTGTCTGCTATTCTGTGCTTTTTTAGTACAAGTTTTTCGGCTCAGGTAAAAAAAGGTCAGCTTATAGATGGTATCGCTGCCGTAATTGGTGATGAGATTGTTCTAGAATCTGACATAGAGGATCAAGCGAACTATGCTAAACAGCAAGGGGCGAATGTTGGGGATAAATGTGATTTTATGGAAAGTATCCTGAATAACAAATTGCTCATTTTTGAAGCAAAAAAGGATACATTGATAGAAAACAGATCTGCAGCTATCAAAGAAATGGCTGGTAATAAATATACACAGATCTTGGGACAATTCCCAGATGAGAAAGCGATGTTGGCGGCTTATAAGTTCAGAACGAGCTACGAGATGAAAAATGCAATCGAGAAGATCGATGCGGATAATTATTACGGACAAGCAAAATACGGACGTATCACAGACAAAGCGGACGTAACACCTAATGAAGTAACAGATTTTTACAATCAATTCAAATTCCAATTACCGAATGTAAAAGATGAAGTATCACTTTCCAAGATCAGTATCTATCCAAAGTTATCTGCTTCTCACAAAAAAGAGATTGTTGATAAATTGAATAAGATAAAGCAGGACATAAAAGGTGGTGAAACCTTTGAGAATATGGCAAGGATCTATTCTGAGGATGAAGGTTCTGCTGCTGTTGGAGGACTTTACAAAAATATCAATGCAGGACAGATGGTAAAACCATTTGAGGCCGCAGCTCTTAATCTTCAGGAAGGCGATTTGTCTGATCCTGTGGAGTCTGAGTTTGGTTATCACTTGATTCAATTGGTAAAAAGAAACGGTAAAAAGTATGATGCTAGACATATTCTGATAAAAAGTACTCCGAATGCAGGAGAAATAAGTGCTGCTAAAAAAGAATTGGACAGTATCAGAACATTGATCATAGAGAAGAAAATCAGCTTCAAAGATGCGGCTTACAAATTCTCTGATGATAAAAGCAACAAGTTCAGTGCAGGTGTGATGGCTAATAATAGCGATGGGTCGGACAAATTGGAAAAACTAAGCTTAGATCCTACAGTTTCTTATCAGATTGCAGGTCTTAAAAAAGACGATATTACAGATCCATTCCAGCAAGAAGATTCACAGAAAAGAAAAATGATGAGCATCATTCAGGTAAATGATATTATAGATGCACATCAGTTAGAATTGTCAACTGACTATGAAAGGATCAAAGATATGGCTCTTAACAAAAAGAAGAATGAGATTGTAGAAAAATGGGTCAATAACAAAATTCCATCAATCTTCATTTCGATAGATAACAAATACAAAGATTGTAAGTTCCATAGCAATTGGCTGAAAAGCTCAGTAGTGGAAGCTAAATAATAAACTTGAAAAACTAAAAGGATGGACGTTTGTTCATCCTTTTTTATTTTATAAGTATTTCAAAATTTTAATTACGAATCAATTACTTATTTCTTTATAAAATCTTTATAGCTTAATACTTAAATTTGTTCAACCTTTTGATTATTGAATTGAAAATACCTGCAACAAAAAATATTTCATTGACGAAGCAGTATGTGATAAGTCTTTTAACAGTTCTTATTGTTGCTTTTCTATGTTTTTATCTGCAAGAATGGCTGAGTTACAGAACTTCTTCATTGATTTTGCTGATGACTGTTTCTGTAATTGCAATGCTTTTTGATATTGTCCCAGTGATTATTTCAGCGGTTTTAAGTGCGTTGATTTGGAACTTCTTTTTTATTCCTCCTATTTATAATTTTCATATCAATAATACGCAGGATTTGCTGATGTTTTTCCTGTACTTTTTTATTGCTTTAGTAAATGCAGTTTTGACTTTTAAAATCAGAGAAGCTGAGAAAAAAGCGAGAGATAAAGAGGAAAAAGAAAATACAATCAAATTATACAATACGCTTCTCAGCTCCCTTTCTCACGAGTTAAGAACACCCATTGCCACGATTCTTGGAGCAGTTGATACACTTAATGAAAATAAAGAGAAACTGTCTGATGAGAATCAAAATATCTTACTTAATGAAATTGGAAAAGCGGGATTTCGTTTGGATAGACAAGTTGAAAATTTATTAAATATTAGCCGCTTAGAAAATGGAATTCTGAGACCAAAGTTCGATTGGTGTGATATTAATGATTTGATTAATTCTGTTCTTCAAAAATTATCGGTTAATGAAAATCATCAAATTATTTTTCAGTCTGATGAAAATTTGCCGTTGTTCAAAATTGATGAAGGATTTACAGAACAGATTATCCATAATCTTCTGCATAATGCGATTCAATATACTTCTGAGAATTCAATCATTGAAATTGAAGTAAAGCATCAGTCAGAAAATCTGATTATTTTGATTTCTGACAATGGTAAAGGTTTTCCTGAGGATAAAATCAATTTGGTTTTTGATAAATTTTATCGATTACCAAATTCGAAAACAGGCGGAAGCGGATTAGGATTATCGATAGTCAAAGGTTTTGTTGAAGCTCAAAATGGAAAAATAAAACTAAATAATAAAGAAAATGGCGGTGCTGTTTTTACGATAGAAATTCCTGCAAAAACGTCTTATATCAATCACCTTAAAAATGAATAAAGCCGAGATTCTCATCATAGACGATGAACCGCAAATCCGAAAACTGCTGGAAATCACTCTCGAAAGTAATGATTATAAAGTCTTGCAGGCTGAAACAGGAAAGCAAGGAATCATAATGGCGGCCAATCATCCTCCAGAATTGATTCTATTGGACATTGGTCTGCCTGATAAAAGCGGTCACGAGATTCTGAAGGAATTGCGAGAATGGTACAACAAAGCGATTATTATTCTGTCTGTCCAAAACAGTGAAAATGACATTGTTTCCGCTTTAGACAATGGCGCAACAGATTATCTCACAAAACCTTTTCGAACTGCCGAATTAATGGCCCGTATTCGTTCAGCGATTCGCAGGAATCAGACTCAGGAAAATACTTCTGTAATTGAGGTTGGAGATTTAGAGATTAATTTGGTCAATAGAACGGTTAAGAAAAATGATGAATTGATTAAATTAACCTTAACGGAATTTAATCTCATTTCGCTTTTCGCAAAACACGAAGGAAGCGTTTTGACGCATCAATATATTCTGAAAGAAATTTGGGGTGTTGGCTACCAAACCGAAACACAGTATCTGAGAGTTTTTGTTGGAACGCTTCGTAAAAAAATTGAAGACAATCCCAATCAACCGAAACACATCATTACCGAAAGCGGAGTAGGTTACAGATTTCAATAGTTTTAGACACTTTAGTCACGTTAGAATTAAAATAAATCGTTTATAAAAGCTCACTTTAGTTTAAAATTTAATATTTTCATAAACTTAAGTGCTCTAATGTGAACTTTGTCATTTTTATTTAAAATAAAACTTAAGTGTTATATTGTATAACTTATTCTATGTAGTTATTTCTCTTTATATTTTCTTTATACAAACTTTCATTCTTTTTATCTTTTACCTATAGGCTTTTGGGCACTTTTGCATCATCAATTATTAGATGAATGGAAAAGTTGAAAAATGGAATGAACAGCAAGATTACAGCTGCTTCCTTATTAGTCGCCTTAGGAATTATTTATGGCGACATCGGTACAAGTCCTCTTTACGCTTTGAGGGTGGTCATTGGAGAAAGAGAAATCACGGAAACCTTAGTCTTAGGAGGCGTTTCGTGTATCTTTTGGACTTTGGTTTTGCAAACCACTATCAAATATGTCTGGCTGACTTTAAAGGCCGATAATGCTGGCGAAGGCGGGATTTTCTCATTGTATGCATTGGTTCGTCGTTATGGAAAATGGCTGGCAATTCCGACTATTCTCGGAGCGACAACATTGCTTGCGGACGGAATTATTACACCTCCGATTTCCGTAGCTTCAGCAGTTGAAGGTCTGGAAATGGTAAAAGGTCTGGAACACATCCCAACAGTTCCAATTGTGATTGTGATTCTTTCTTTGCTGTTCTTTTTTCAAAGATTTGGTACGCATAAGATAGGTAGAGTTTTCGGTTCTGTAATGGCTGTTTGGTTTGTGATGTTGTTCGTTTTGGGAATTTCACAAATTATCCAATTTCCTTCGGTTATAAAAGCTTTGAGTCCACATTACGCTTATGAATTACTGGCTAATTATCCTCACGGTTTCTGGCTATTGGGAGCTGTTTTCCTTTGTACAACAGGAGCGGAAGCCTTATATTCTGACCTTGGACATTGTGGTAAAAAGAATATCAGAATCACTTGGATGTTTGTGAAAGTTTGTTTGATTTCTTGTTATTTAGGACAAGCAGCTTGGCTTTTAAATGAAGATGGAACAACATTGAACGGCAGAAACTTATTTTACGAAATAATGCCTGATTGGTTTTTGATTCCGGGAATTATTATTGCGACGGTTGCAACTGTAATTGCTTCACAAGCTTTAATCAGTGGAAGTTATACATTAATCAGTGAAGCAATGAACCTTAATTTCTGGACTAGAGTAGCCGTGAGACAGCCTTCGAATATCAAAGGTCAGATTTATATCCCAAGTGTTAATAATATCCTTTGGGTAGGTTGTATTCTGATGATTGTTTATTTCCAATCGTCAACACATATGGAAGCGGCTTATGGTTTCAGTATTACGATTGCGATGATGATGACAACTATTTTACTTTGTTATTTCTTGATTTATCGATTGAAATGGAATAAGTTTTTAGTTTTCGGATTATTGATTTTGTTTGCGACAGTTGAGATTTCATTTTTTATTGCGAATGTTGCTAAAATCAAAGAACGATGGATGTTCTTGTTCTTCGAATTGTTCATTTTTATGACAATGTATGTTTGGTTTTTTGCTAGAAAAATCAATAACAGATTTACAAAATTTGTTGACCTTGGACAATTTGTTCCTCAAATCAAAGAATTAAGCTCTGACCAGGATATTCCGAAGTTTGCGACGCATTTGGTTTATTTGACTAAGGCTAATCATCGTCATCAGATTGAAGATAAAATCATCAAATCTATATTTTCTAAAAATCCAAAACGAGCTGATGTCTATTGGTTTTTCCATATCAACAGAACCGAAGAACCTTATACTTTGTCTTACAATATTTCGGAATTGGTAGATGATAAAGTCATTAAAGTTAATATCAATATTGGATTCAGGATTCAGCCCAAAACCGAATTGTATTTTAAAAAAATAATGCAGGATTTGGTGAATTGTAAAGAGCTTAATCTTCACATTCGTCCCGATGGTTCTACGAAATACAACAACGAACCGGATTTCAAATTTGTCATCATTGAAAAATTCCTTTCCGTAGAAAACGAATTTACTTTAAGAGAAGGCGTTTTACTTAATTCTTATTTCTTTTTGAAACGTCTCGGGCAAAGTGATGAAGCAGCGTTTGGATTGGACAAAAGTGATGTTGTGATAGAGCATACGCCTTTGGTCTATCAGCCTGTTTCAAAAATCGATTTGAGAAGAGAAATCAAAACCCAACCTATTTTATAAATCTAAATTTTATCATTAATCCAATGAAAAAAAATATCATCATAGCCTTGTGCTTATGGTCATTGAACAGTAATGCTCAAACTTTAACAGAAACTGACAAAAAAAGTATCGTTCAGCAAATTAAAAAAGAAATTCTTGATAGTTTAAAACTACAGACTAATTCTGAAATTGACACAGCTGATACTGAATTACCCAAAGTGAATAAACAACTCGGAGAACCATTCGAAGGTCTGGATATGAGTTGGGCAAACGGAAACGACAGACGAACCAAAAATATTTGGAAAGATAATCAGTTCTTTGCTCCAAGTGTTTTGGTGGATGTCAATTACAATTATTCTTTCAACAATCCGATTGATAATACAGCGATTGGAAGTACGGCTATTGCAAGACATAATGAAATTCAGATTTCTGCTTTGCATTTTGGTGGCGATTTCTATTATAAGAATGCAAGAGCGAGAATTATGACGCAGTTTGGAACACGTTCTATCGTTATTCCGAGAAATGATTACAGTCCTTATCGCGGACAATATAAGCTGAATGATGTTTATAGATATCTGAGTGAAGCCAATGCTGGAATCCACATCAACAAATGGTACGGAATCAATATAGATGCAGGTTTGTTTATGTCTTATATTGGACTTAATTCTTTTTATCAGGCTGAGAATTGGGAATATCAGGCGTCGTTCACTTCGGATAATACACCTTGGTTTTTTAATGGATTGAGGATTCAGATATTTCCGACTAAGAATTTGAAAATCGAACCTTGGATTATCAATGGCTGGCAGAGTTATGGAAGGTTCAATGCAATGCCGGGATTTGGCGCGAATGTCACTTATATTCCTAGCAGTAATTTAAAATTAATCACGAATAATTATTATGGCTCCGATGCTGCTCTGATTCCCGACAGAAAAAGATTTCATAGTGATAATAGTGTGTTGTGGCGATACTACAACAGACCAAAATCCAATGGAATTACCAAAATGGCCCTTTCTCTTACAGGAGATATCGGTTTTGAAAAAGGTGGTGGGGTGAATGGTTTTAATAATAGTAATCCAGACAAGCCAGCACAATATTTCTTGAGTGCAATGTTCTACAATAGAGTTTGGTTTGCGAAAGATAAAATGGCTTGGACACTTGGTGGTGGCTGGATGAAAAACCCTGGGCGGTATTTGGTTCTTTATCCAACAGGGCAGGCGAGTCCTTTGCCAAATCCAAATAATTCGACACAAACCGAGGGCGCTTTCCCATTTTCAGCTAATCCTGGGGATCAGTTTGAAGGCTGGGATTTTTCTACCAACTTAGATTATATGCCGAATCAAAGCATTACATTTCGTTTAGAGTTTGTTCATCGCGAAGCTAATGTTCCTTATTTTGCGGGTCACGGAGGTGTAACTTCACAGACAGGTTACACTGTTTCTGAATTGGATCCAAATTGGAGACCAGATTTGGTTAAAAGAGAGAATCGATTGATTCTGGCGATTTTATTTAGATTGTAACGGAACAATAAAAAACCTCGATTAAAATATTTTAATCGAGGTTATATTTTATAAACAAAAGAAGATTAAACCTTAAGGATTTCTGCTTCTTTTACTTTCAGATGTTCATCAGCTTTTTTTACATAAGCATCAGTCAATTCTTGAATGTCTTTTTCAACACCTTTTATAAGGTCTTCTGCAATACCGTCCAGTCTTTTCAACTCTTTGTTACCTTCCTGTCTTGCGTTTCTGATAGTTACCTTTGTTTGGTCTGTCTCTCCTTTCGCTTGTTTTGCAAGGTCACGTCTTCTTTCCTCAGTTAAAGGCGGTACATTAATGATAATAACATCACCATTGTTAGACGGCGCAAATCCAAGGTTGGAGTTCACGATTCCTTTTCCGATAGCACCAAGCGCAGTTCTGTCCCAAGGCTGGATAGAAAGTGTCATTGCATCTACTACAGACACGTTAGCAACCTGACTTAGAGGCGTTGGAGCTCCGTAATATTCTACCATTACGTCCTGAACCATAGATGTAGAAGCACGTCCTGCTCTAATTTTTTGAAAAGCGTGTTCCAAATGCTTTATTGCAGCATCCATCTCTTGCTTTACCGATGCTACAATGAGTTCTAATTCTTCCATTGTATATTTAAAATTTGATAATTGACACATATTCTATGAATGATGAATTATAATTGATAAATGATTTTAATCAAATATCAAAAACCAATCCTCATTTAAACGTTTACTAAAGTTCCGATGATTTCCCCGTCGATTAGTCTTTCAAGATTACCTTGTTTGTTCATATCAAAAACGATGATTGGTAATTTGTTCTCGTGGCTTAAAGTGAAGGCTGTCATATCCATCACTTTAAGATTTTTTTCAAACACTTCGTCAAATGATAAGCTATTGAATTTCACTGCATCTGCGTTTTTTTCAGGGTCACTGTCGTAGATTCCGTCAACTCTTGTTCCTTTTAGAATTACATCAGCATCTATTTCGATTGCTCTAAGCGTTGCAGCAGTATCGGTTGTGAAATAAGGATTTCCAGTTCCCGCTCCGAAGATAACAACACGTCCTTTTTCCAAATGACGAACTGCTTTTCTTTTGATGAAAGGTTCAGCCACTTTGTCCATTTCTATAGCAGATTGTAGTCTTGTTATGATTCCTGCATCTTCCAAAGCGCCTTGTAGAGCCATTCCGTTGATGACAGTTGCCAGCATTCCCATATAATCACCCTGAACTCTGTCCATTCCTTTTGCAGCGCCAGCCAATCCTCTGAAAATATTCCCGCCTCCGATTACGATTGCAACTTCGCAACCTTTATCTACTACTTTTTTGATTTCTACAGCATATTCTTTCAACCTGTCATTGTCAATACCATATTGGCGTTCTCCCATAAGTGCTTCACCACTTAGTTTCAGAAGGATTCTTTTATATTTCATCAGTCTTTATAGATTTATTTTAAATTTTGACTGTGCAAATATAATGAAAGCAAAAGAATTACGTTAATGAAAAAGATAGTAGTGTAAAAATTTTGATTAGTATCAAAATAGATTATTTTTGCAAAGCCAAGACATCGTGTTGAAGAAGTTTTACTACCTTTTTTTTATAATAGTTTCCAAAGTGGTTTTTTCCCAGACAGGGACCACGGTTTATCAGTTCCTTAATATTCCGATTTCTCCAAGACAAGCAGTTTTGGGAGATGCAGTTTCTGTTCGTGATTATGACGTGAATTTTACGGCTGCCAATCCGGCTCTGATGAACTTAGAAATGGACAAGATGTTGTCTGTAAATTATGCATCTTATCTTGCGGATACAAAAATCGGGAGCATCAGTTATGTCCGTGATATGGAGTTTGGACATTTAGTTTCCTTCAATGCTAGATATATGGATTACGGATCGATGCCAAGGACTGATGAAAGTTCTAACATCAATGGTGATTTTTCTGCAATGGATGCATCTGTGGGATTAGGCTATGCTTATCAATTCGAAGATAACTGGACAATTGGGATGAATGTTAATTTTATAACCTCAAAAATTGATACTTATTCATCTTCTGCAATTGCTGCTAATGCGGGTGTGACTTATTATTTTGATAAGACTAATGAAACATTAGCTTTGGTTTTTAGAAATTTCGGTTATCAGATTAGTCCATATAATGGTGTAAGGGAAAGGTTGCCTTTTCGTGTGGATCTTGGATACACAAAGATTTTGGATGAGTTTCCAGCTGCGCTTACGATTACTGCACATGATTTGCAAGAATTCAATATTTCTCCGGATACAGATATCAATGGTCAAGAGACTAAATTTGGTAGAAAAGCTTTAGATCACTTATCTTTTGGAGCAGAATTGTTTCCTGGTCAGGCTTTTAATATCAGATTTGGTTATAATGTGAAAAGAGGAGGTGATTTGGCAGTTCTGGATCAGAGAAATTTTACGGGATTGTCCGCAGGCTTCAGTATCAAGATTTCTTCTTTCAGATTCGATTATTCCCATATGCGTTATCACAATGCTTCCAATGTCAATATGCTTGGCCTTACGATGGACCTTATAGAACTTGGAGGAAATAGAAGATAATTAAGATTCAATAAAAAAGTACTAAGAATCAAGATTTAAAGCATTAGATTTCGCAATCAAACAATTTCTTTAATGTCGAGATCTCAAAATTTTTTAATTTTGCAGCATGACAAAAAAGCCGGTAATTGCTATAGACGGATTTTCATCCACAGGGAAAAGTTCTATTTCTAAAATCATTGCAAAAAAAATGGGTCTTATTCATATGGATACAGGCGCGCTTTACAGAGGTATTACTTATTTTGCTATTCAGAATTGTGTAGATGCTGATAAAAATATTAATATCGAAAAGTTAATCGCTGACCTTCCTAATATCAAACTTGAATTTCAGGATATTGATGGTGAACTTAAGTTATTTCTTAATGGTAAGAATATAGATAAAGAGATTAGGTTTCCACAAGTTTCGGATAATGTAAGCCAAGTAGCAAAAGAAGCTGATGTCAGAAATTTTCTACTGAAAACTCAACGCGATATTGCTGAAAAAGGCGGAGTGATAATGGATGGCAGAGATATCGGAACTGTTGTCCTTCCAAACGCCGATTACAAATTTTTTATGACAGCAAGTCAGGATGAGCGTGCCAGAAGGCGTTTTCTGGAACTGGAGTTGGCTGGTGAAAAAACCAACATCGAAACAGTGAAACAAAATCTCATATCAAGAGATAAAATCGACAGTGAAAGAGAGATTTCTCCTTTAAAACAAGCAGATGACGCTATTCTTATTGATAATACCAATATCAACAAAGAAGAGACGATTGAGTTGATATTGTCCTATATCAAAAAGTTTTAACAAAATTTTAAGAAGTTTATTTTTTCTTTGGCATTTTAGTTGTAAATTCAATAACTATTAATAACCAATTTA
This sequence comes from uncultured Weeksellaceae bacterium, assembly GCA_963530025.1. Lineage (GTDB taxonomy): Bacteria > Bacteroidota > Bacteroidia > Flavobacteriales > Weeksellaceae > Epilithonimonas. Next base: position 20,008 of record CAUSBY010000009.1, on the reverse strand, counting down.
ATTTTAACTTAAAAAATTATAAATAATGTCAAAAAAATCAAACTCAGCAGCGGTATTGGCTGCATTGTTAGCAGGAGCTGCAACTGGTGTCATTTTAGGATTGCTTTATGCTCCGGAAGAAGGTAAAGAAACTAGAAAAAAAATCAGAGAGAAGGCGAACGACCTAAAAGATAAAGCTGTAGATGAGTATGGGAAAACTTCTGAAAGGGTAAAAGATAAATACTCGGAAGTGTCTCACAATGTAAAAGATAGATACGACTCTTTGTCTTCAACTTTCAAAGAAACAGCTCAGAACGTTGCTTCTACAGTAAAAGACAGCTATGACAAATATAAAGATCAGATTGTTTCTAAAACTTCTGATGTTGTAAAAGATGTAGAAACAGAATTGGATGGTTTGAAATAATAACCTTTCAAATAGCTATAAAAAAGGAATTTAGTTTCTAAGTTCCTTTTTTTGTAAATAAAAGTGTAATTTTATATTTAACTAGATTCTTATGATTGAAATTATAAAAGATTATACAACCAAACGCCTTGATCTTATCAAGCTACAGTTTACGGAGAAATCTTCTCTTTCGGCTGGAATTATTGCGTTTCTTTCGATTTTACTGATTGCATTTTCATTTTTTATCATTCTTTTCAATTTCGGAATTGCTTTTCTTATCGGGCAATCTTTGGGAAATGCCGCATATGGATTTTTGATAGTCGCTGGATTTTATTTTCTGATTATGGTATTGGTTTTTCTACTAAAGAAAAGAATAGTGACAGTGATTGCAAATCAAGTTATTGACTTTCTAAAAAAATAATCTATGGCAACTAACTACAATAATCTCGATGAATTGAGAGCTCAGAAAAAAAATCTGAAAAGGGAGATCGAAGGACTTGAAGATATTATTACTTTCAAAAGTAAAAAAGAAAGTCTGGGTGTGATAACCCATGGTTTTACAGATAAATTTATCAAAGAAACCAAAACTGAAGATGGCGAAAGCGAAATATCTTTGGATACTCAGAATATAATGAGAGAAATTTCCTCAGGTCTCAAAGAATCTGCTTCTAAAAAAAATATTCTTGGCTTGGCCAATGACAGTGTACAATCTGGATTACTGGAGAGTACAATAAAAATGGGTGTTGTAACTTTGGTGGGTAATTTTGCGAAAAAAAGTGTGATGAATAAAAATTGGAAAAGAAAAGCGTTAGGTCTTGCATTGATCTATGTTGCTCCTTACGCATTAAGGTTTGCACGTAAAAAACTGGATGAATACCAGAGGAATAAAACAGCAAACAGTTTGGAAAAATTGATCTGATTTTTCTATTATTTCTAAATTTCAACAAATAAAATTACTTCTTGGAAAATATCTCTCCTAAGATGATTCCTGCTGACATAGATACGTTCAGGCTTTCTGTAGATTGATTTTGCCCGAATCTTGGTATTGTTATCATTTTCGAAATAAGATTTTCTGTGGAAGCTCTCAGTCCGTTTCCTTCGTTCCCGAATATCAGGGAGAATTTTTCAGGAAATTCAGTTTTGTAAATATTTTCGCCATTCATATCTGTTCCTAAGATTGGATATTGATAAGTTGGTAGATATTCTTCCAGATCTGTGTAATAAGCATTAACTCGGAGAAATGATCCCATTGTCGCTTGGATTACTTTTGGATTGTAAACATCTACAGTATCATTACTACAAACGATTTGTTCTATACCAAACCAGTCAGCAAGCCTGATAATCGTTCCAAGATTTCCTGGGTCCTGAATTCCGTCCAAAACCAATTGAATAGAAACATTTTTCAAGATTCTATTCTCAGGAATCTTACAAACCGCAACAGAATCTTTCGGATTTTGAAGGAAACTTATTTTTTTAAGCTCTGCAGGCAAGATTTTTTCGATTTCTTGCGTTTTAAAAGATAAATTTTCCGGATTTATGGAGTACAGGTTTTCAATTTTATAATTAGAATTTGGCAGTTCTTTTATGATTTTATTGCCCTCAACTAAAAACAAATTGTATTTTTGCCTGTATTTCTTTTTGTCCAGAGATTGTATAGTCTTTATAGTATGAGCCGTAAGCATATCAACAAATATTTCCAAAAGTATCATATATTTTACTATTCCACAATTTTAAGTGTGTTTTTGTATGCTTGTAATGTAAACAAAAAAGTACCGAATGGGGAATTCCTATTAACAAAAAATAAATTTGAATTTACCGACGGAAAGGTTTTCGCTGATGAGATTCCAGATTTGGTAGCTCAGAAACCTAATAAGAAAACTCTTTTTGCTGTACCTTTAGGATTGTTGCTATATAATGCTGCCAATCCAAAATATGATACGATCTTGAAAGAATATATGTCGTATCCCAGTGAGATAAGAAACCAAAAACTCAGAGATTCTCTTTTCATAAAATATGAACATCCTGAGTTTGTTGGCAGAAATCTTTTTTGGAACCGATTTTTTCATAATGTTGGAGAAGCTCCTGTGATTTACAGCGATGCCAAAACCAAGCAGAGTGCAAAAAGTATCAATAATAGATTGATCAACAAAGGTTATTGGGATGCAGAAGTTAAAACTAATGTAAAAAGAGATTCGACAAGTAAAAAAGCAGAAGTAGATTATATCATTACACATAAAGATCCTACTTATATCAAAGATTATTTTTATAAGATTACTGACCAAAATGTCAGAGGTATTTATGAATCACAACTCAACAAAAGCCTCGTAAGAAAAGGACAAATATTAGACGAAAGCATTCTGGAGAAGGAGATTACACGGATCAATGCTCTGATGAAGGAAGAAGGATATTATAAATTCAATGATGAGAATCAGGATATTTATTTTGTAGCAGACTCTTTACAAAGTAGAAAGAATGTTCCGTTAATCATGAATGTCAGCAGAGATTCCCTTAATACACCTTACAAAAAATCTACAATCGGAAAAATTACAGTTTCTGTTGCGAATAGTTTGAATGACGCCAATAAACTTCCACTAAAGGATAGTTTAAGAGGTATCAATATTTTAAGGAAAGATTCTGCATATTCTCTTAATTCTCTATGGCTACCTGTAATTCTTAAAAAAGGAGATCTTTATTCGCAATCCAATCTGGATCTTACAAGAAAGAATTTCATTGCGATGAACAATTTTACGATTCTAAAAGCGTCAGACGATTTCCGAAAAGGTTCTGATAGCATCATAGATGTAGAGTATGTTCTGAGACCTTTAGAGAAATATGAGTTCAATATTGCGACAGATCTTCATTATTCCCAAATTTTGAGGTTTGGTTTTTCTCCATCCGTGAGTCTTACAACTAGAAACATTTTCGGCGGAGCGGAAAACCTTGTCACAAGCTTTTCTGGTGTGATAGGAACTACCAAGGACTCCAAAAATCCTGATGCGGTCTTCAATGCTTACGAATTGTCTGCGCAGACCTCTCTCCAATTTCCAAGATTATTAGTTCCGTTCAGGAAATATTATAAAGTGGTTCCGAAAAAATATTCGCCAATCACTAGTATCAACCTTGGTGCTTCTGTTCAGAATAATATTGGATTGGGAAGAATCAACTTCAACACAGGTCTTTCTTATTCTGCCAATGTGGATGACGGAAGAGTGCAGCATAGGTTGACTTTGTTCAACACACAGCTGAGTTTAACCCAAAATAAAGATAAATATTACGATTATTTCCCTGGGGATAATGATATCAGAAAAAGTATTTTTGGTATGTATGAAATCGATCATCCTGATGTAAACCCAAATAACTATTCTTATGATCAAATTTCTGCTATAATTCTTGAGGATACTACTTTTATTACAAATCTTCTCAATTCCGACAGAAATTTGTTGTATAATTTTATGCAGTCAATCTACAATAAGGAGCGCCAGACTCAAGATGTAATTATTTCTTCTTTAATTTATAATTTCGCATATAACGAAATTGGAAAAAAGGAATATAGAAATCCTTTGGCATTTACAGCGAAAGTAGAAGTTGCAGGCAATTTTCTGAATCTTATAACCAAAAGAGAAGAGAATTATCTCGTTTATGGTAACACGAAGACTATATTCAATATTCCGTTTTCACAGTTCGTAAAATTTGATTTGGATTTTAAAAAATATTTTACTTTTTTCAATGATCGTACAAAACCTCATACTTTAGCGTTTCGCCAGTTCGTTGGAATAGGGATTCCTTATGGTAACTCTTCATCTATGCCTTTTATTAGGTCTTATTTCAATGGTGGAGCATATGATATCAGAGCTTGGGTAGCATTTGGAGGGCTTGGTCCTGCAGATTCCCAGCTGGATGCAAGGGTACGTTCTTATGCGATGGATAATGTGAAATTAACCAGCAGTGTAGAATACCGTCTTCCTTTGACAGATATGTTCGAGGCTGCTTTTTTTACGGATGCAGGGAATATTTGGGGACTTAAGGATAATGGTTTTGGAGATCAGTTCAAATTCAAAAAATTCATTTCCCAAATGGGCGTTGGAAGTGGTCTTGGAATAAGGGTCAATGTGGCATACGTGACAGCACGATTAGATTTTGCTTATAAAATGTACGATCCAAACCGTCCCGAGGGCGATAGATGGGTAGTAGATCAATTAAAACCATTACAGCCAACAGTCAATTTTGCAATAGGTTATCCTTTCTAAATTTAAAATTAAAAATGCGTCTTTTCAAATTTATAATCATTATATCTTTTTGCTTGTTTGGTATTTATTCTATCTCCATGAATTTTGTGGATGAGAGTAAAAGTTTTACCCATCAGTCAGAAATAGATTATCCTGTCGATAAGGTATTTCCACAGTTCAATAATCTTCAGAATTTTACTTCTTGGAACGATTATTTTACAGGCAGGAAAGATTTGAGTTTTACATATTTTACACCATATCAAGGGATTGGGAGCGCAATGAAATTTTCGGATAAAAATAATGATGAAACCGGGGATTTTTTTATTCGTTATTCCAACGTAAACCGTACGCTTCGTTATCAGCTTTTTGACGGAGAACAGGATAATCCTTACTTGATAGATGTCAAATTTACAGCGGTCGGTAATAAGACCAAGATGCTTTGGAATGTGCAAACACCAAAAAGAAGCTATCTTGAAAGATCGTTAAATCTGGTCGCTGAAGATTTTTTTGTTGAGAATATTGATAAAAGTATGAAGAACCTTTATCAGTTATTAGGAAATAAAGTGGATAAAGATCAGAAGTTGGCGTCTGTGAAATATGACAGTTTGATGATAGAAAATAGAGAAGGAGGATTGCTTTTAGGTGTCAATGTCAGTACAAGGAATACAAAAGAAATACTTTTCAAAAATGTCATTATGAATCATGGTAAGATTTTGAATTTTGTTCGCTCTGATCTTGGAAAGAAAGATGATGAATTTGGGGCGCCTGTTCTACTTACAAATCCTTCCAATCTTAAGGATAAGGAAGTTTCTTATTTTTACGGTGTTCCATTATCAAAAAGAGTATCTGTGAGTGATAATAATTTTAATTTTCAGACAATTAATGCGTCAAAGGTCTATGTGATGTATTATCAGGGTAATTATAACAATAGGGTGAAAAACATACAGCAGCTGCTAAAACAGGCGAAAAAAGATACTTTAAGAAATGGTCAGCTTATTGAGGAATTCCTTGAGGATCCTATTGAAAATCAAGATGTAAAGTTGAAATTATCCCTACCCGTTTTCCGTTAGGTAAATCTGATAAATATCACGTATATTTAACGGAATAAATAATTACATTTAATGATGATCAACAAAAATTTAGTAATTTTGTTGACAATTATTTAATATAAAAAAAATAACAGATAATCTGTAATAATGGATAAATTTTCGTTTCTAAATGCCGTACATGCTCAGTTGATTGATGATATGTATGCGCAATACCAAAAGTACCCGGATTCTTTGGAGCCATCTTGGAAATCCTTTTTTCAAGGTTTTGATTTTGCATTAGAATACTATGGTGAGGATAGCGAGGTGGCATCTTCACAACCTCAAAGTTCTACACCTGTTCAGTATGCGCAACAGGCTGTTACAAACAATGCAGTTTCCGAAGATATTTCAAAAGAATTCAAAGTGGTGAATCTGATTGAAGCTTATCGCTCAAGAGGACACCTTTTCACAAAAACAAATCCAGTAAGAGAAAGAAGACATTACTTCCCAACTCTTGATATAGAAAATTTCGGATTGTCCAAGGACGATTTGAACAAAAAATTCAATTCTGCGACTCAGACTGGAATGCCTGGTGCAGCAACTTTGCAAGAAATTATTACTCATCTTCAGAACATCTATTGTGATTCTATTGGTGTGGAATATATGCACATCCAAAATGTGGAAGAGAAAAAATGGATTATGGAATGGGTTAACGTTAACGAAAACCATCCCAGTCTTTCTGCTCAGGAAAAAACTGAAATTCTTTTTAAATTGAACCAAGCGGTTGCGTTTGAAAATTATTTACATACAAAATTCGTTGGACAAAAACGTTTCTCTCTTGAAGGTGGTGAATCTCTAATTCCTGCTCTTGACCAATTGATTACGCGTTCTTCACAATTAGGAGTTGATGAGGTTGTTCTTGGAATGGCTCACAGAGGACGTTTGAATGTTTTGACTAATATTTTCCAAAAGTCTTACAAACAGATTTTCTCAGAATTCGAAGGAAAAGAATTTGAAGAAGACGTTTTCTCTGGTGATGTTAAGTATCACTTGGGTTCTTCTAAGAAAATCACAACTGCAAATGGCGAAGAAGTAAGAATTAACCTTACTCCGAATCCATCACACTTGGAAACTGTTGCAGCACTTGTAGAAGGAATCTGCAGAGCAAAAGTTGATAATACTTACAAAGACGATTATTCTAAAGTGTTACCAATTGTAATCCACGGTGATGGTGCAATTGCTGGACAAGGTATCGTTTATGAGATTGCTCAGATGATGAATCTTGAAGGTTATAGAACAGGAGGAACAGTTCACATTGTTGTAAACAATCAGGTTTCTTTCACAACCAATTATATGGATGCAAGGTCATCAGTTTACTGTACAGATATTGCAAAAGTGACAGATTCTCCAGTGATGCACATCAATGCTGACGATGTAGAAGCTGTGGTTCACGCCATTAGATTTGCGGCAGATTTCCGTGCTAAGTTTGGTAAAGATGTTTACATTGACCTTTTGGGTTATAGAAAATATGGTCATAACGAAGGTGATGAACCAAGATTTACGCAGCCGAATCTTTATAAATTAATTTCAAAACATCAGAATCCAAGAGAGATTTACAAAGAACTTTTAATTAAGGAAAATGTAGTTTCTGATGAAGTTTTGAAAAAAATGGAGCAAGAGTTCAAAGCTCTGCTTGATGAAAATTTTGATGCTTCCAAAGAAATCGAAAGAAATACAATGGACATCTTTATGAAAGATGACTGGACAGATTTCCCGATTGGAAGTAAAGGTGCTGTTGAAAAATCTACTGTTGATACAAAATACGATTTAGAAAAATTAAAGGAATTAGCTGTTAAGATTTCTACGCTTCCGGGCGATAAGAAATTCATTAATAAAATTACCCGTCTTTTCGAAAATAGAGTGAAGATGGTAGAAAATAATTCTTTGGATTGGGCAGTAGGAGAGTTGTTGGCTTATGCTACACTTTTGACAGAAGGTTACAATGTAAGAATCTCTGGAGAAGATGTGGAAAGAGGAACTTTCTCTCACCGTCACGCTGTTGTGAAAACAGAAGATACAGAAGAAGAATATATCCCGCTTCGTCACGTAAACGAGCAGAGATTTGATGTTTACAATTCTCACTTGTCAGAATATGGTGTTCTAGGTTATGACTACGGTTATGCGATGGCTGCACCTAAAACATTGACAATTTGGGAAGCTCAGTTTGGAGATTTCACCAACGGAGCTCAGATTATTGTTGACCAATATTTGGTTGCTGCTGAAGAAAAATGGAAAATCCAAAACGGATTGGTAATGATGTTGCCTCACGGGTCTGAAGGTCAAGGAGCGGAGCACTCTTCTGCAAGACTTGAAAGATTCTTGACACTTTGTGCTAACGAAAATATCATTGTTGCCAATATTACTTCTCCAGCAAACTATTTCCACTTGCTGAGAAGACAGATGAAATTCGGATTTAGAAAACCATTGGTTATTATGACACCGAAATCTCTATTGAGACATCCAAAAGTGGTTTCTCCATTGGAAGATTTAGCAAACGGAAGTTTCCAGCCAGTTTTGGACGACCCGACTGCTGACGCTTCAAAAGTTGAAAGAGTAGTGCTTTGTACAGGTAAATTATATTACGATTTATTGGCTAAGAAAGAAGAAATCAATGATGATAAAGTAGCTTTGGTAAGATTGGAGCAAGTTTATCCATTGGATTTTGAAAAAATCAATTCAATCTTTGATAAATATTCAAACAAGAAAGAATTAATCTGGGCTCAGGAAGAACCAGAAAATATGGGTGCTTGGAGTTTCATCTTAAGAAACTTCCGTGATACAAATATTCAGTTGATTTCTCCTGTTGCGAGCGGAACACCAGCTCCGGGAAGTCACAAGATGTTTGAGAAAAACCAAACCAAGATTATCAATTCGGTTTTTCAATGTAATGACGAACCTGCAAAAAGACCTGTAACGGCTTAATAAAATTAATAAACTATAAAGAATAACAGTTTCGGCTGTTCTGAAATTAAAAACAATTATTAGTATGTCAATATTAGAAATGAAAGTTCCTTCACCGGGAGAATCAATCACAGAAGTTGAAATTGCAACGTGGTTAGTCCAAGACGGTGATTACGTAGAAAAAGACCAGCCGATTGCAGAAGTAGATTCTGACAAGGCAACTTTGGAACTTCCTGCTGAGCAAAGTGGAATCATTACTTTGAAAGCAGAAGAAGGAGAAGTGGTACAAGTTGGTCAGGTGGTTTGTCTTATCGATATGGATGCTGCAAAACCAGCAGGAAGCGCTACTCAAGCTCCGAAAGAAGAACCAAAAGCAGAAGTTAAAAAAGAAGAGCCAGCTCCAGTAAAAGCAGAAGCTCCAAAAGTTGAAACTTATGCTGCTCAAACACCTTCTCCTGCTGCTAAAAAAATCCTTGACGAAAAAGGAATTGCTCCAAGCCAAGTAACTGGTTCTGGTAGAGATGGCAGAATCACAAAAGACGATGCTGTAACTGCATCTGTTCCTGCAATGGGAAGTGCTCCTGCAGGTGGAAATAGAGGTCAGTCAACTACGAAACTTTCAGTTCTTAGAAGAAAAATTGCTGCAAGATTAGTTTCTGTTAAAAACGAAACTGCTATGTTGACGACTTTCAACGAGGTTGATATGTCAGAAATCTTCAGAATTAGAAAACAATACAAAGAAGAATTCGCTGCAAAACACGGTATCGGACTTGGATTTATGTCTTTCTTTACGAAAGCTGTAACTAGAGCATTGAAACTTTATCCAGACGTGAATGCTTCTATTGATGGCGATTTCAAAATCAATTATGACTTTGCAGATATTTCTATCGCAGTTTCCGGACCAAAAGGTTTGATGGTTCCTGTTCTTAGAAATGCTGAAAATATGACGCTTAGAGGTGTTGAAGCTAACATCAAAGATTTGGCAGTTAAAGTAAGAGATGGTAAAATCAGTGTTGACGAAATGACTGGTGGAACTTTCACTATTACAAATGGTGGAACTTTCGGTTCTATGATGTCAACTCCGATTATCAACCCGCCTCAATCTGCAATCTTGGGAATGCACAACATTATCCAAAGACCAGTTGCTGTTGACGGACAAGTTGTTATCAGACCGATGATGTACGTTGCAATGTCTTATGACCACAGAATTATCGACGGTAAAGAATCTGTAGGTTTCTTGGTTGCTGTGAAAGAAGCAATTGACAATCCAGTAGAATTCCTAATGGATGGTAACGAAAGAAAAGCATTAGAATTGTAAGAGATTACAATCAAAATATTAAGAGAGAGCAATTTTGCTCTCTTTTTTATTTACAATAATTATTTGGGCAGCTTAATCCGCCTTCCGCTCTCAATCTTTTTACGCAACGAAGTGGAGTGAAAAGATTGAGAGCGGAAGGCGGGCTGCGCTTCGCAAGATTGAGAATTTGCCTAGAGTTCAGGATTTGCTAACCATCGAAATTTGTCTTTGTTGAGTTTTATGCCTTTGCTAGCCTTAAAAATATTTTCAATAAAATCAAAAAAAACTTTGCGCTCTTTGCGTTTAAAAAAGAAATAATTAAACAAAAACCATTTCCAAAATTCACAATTAATCCTTACTTTTGAACAATGGAAAATTTCATCGTATCCGCACGCAAGTACCGTCCGCAAGAGTTTGACACTGTTGTTGGACAATCTCACGTTACCGATACATTGGAACACGCCATCGACGAAAGTCAGTTAGCTCAGGCTTTATTATTCTGTGGACCAAGAGGAGTTGGTAAAACAACTTGCGCCAGAATCCTCGCAAGAAAAATCAATGAAAAATCTGGAGCTGCAGATGATGATGGATTTGCATTTAACATTTATGAATTAGATGCTGCTTCCAATAACTCTGTGGATGACATCCGTGAATTGATTGACCAAGTAAGATTTGCACCTCAAGTCGGAAAATATAAAGTTTATATTATCGACGAGGTTCATATGTTGTCTCAGGCCGCTTTCAATGCGTTTTTGAAAACTTTGGAAGAACCACCTGCACACGCTATTTTCATTCTTGCGACAACAGAGAAACACAAAATTATTCCAACGATTCTTTCTAGATGTCAGATTTATGATTTCAAGAGAATCACAATTGAAGATATTCAGGAGCATCTTAGAAAGATTGCTGAAAAAGAAAGTATCACTTACGAAGATGATGCACTTTATCTGATTGCTCAAAAAGCAGACGGTGCATTGAGAGATGCTTTGTCAATTTTTGATAGATTAAGTACATTCTCTCAAAAGAATATTACTCTCGAAAAAGCAGCTGAAGTTCTCAATATTCTGGATTATGACCAATATCTGAAAATTGTAGATTTGGCAAAAGAGAATGATATTCCAAGTGTTTTGGCAGCTTTTGATGAGATTGTTAAAAAAGGATTTGACCCGCATATTTTCATTGCTGGACTAGGAAATCATTTCCGTGACCTGATGATGGCTCAAAATCCTAAAACTTTGAACTTAATCGAAGTTGGAGAGAAGACTAAATCCAAATTTGCTGAACAATCCCAAAAATGGTCTGCTCAGCAGCTGATTGACGGAATTGAGATTTGTAATTTCGCTGACATTAATTATAAAAATTCCAAAAACCCGAGATTGACTGTTGAGATTGCTCTGATGCAATTATCAAGCCTCACTGCAGGTTTGGAAGCTAAAAAAAAAAGTTCTTAATATTAGCTCCGCTTCTTGAAGCTAATTTAATTTCTGAAAATAAGCCAGTTTCTTCTGAACAAAAAAATCAAGTTGAAGTAAAAACTCAGCCTGTAAAATCTGTTTGGGAAGAACCAAAGAAAGAAATTCAAAAAGCTTCTGAACCAATTGCAAAAACTAATTCTGGGTCCAAGTTTAGCATCAAAGCTGCTTTAGAGAAAAAGGAAGAAATCCAAAAAGATGAATTTGCAGAAGTTAAAGATGAGAATCTTCCTTCCAACCATTTTTCACAAACAGATTTGGATAGAGAGTGGGAAATTTTTCTAAAAAATCTAGCAAAGACTAATACGTTTGTCTATAATGCCATAAGCAGTTTCAAGATGGAGAAATCTGATGAGAATCTTGTAATTGTAAAGTATTCGTCAGAATTTGCTAAATCAGAATTTGATAGAATCAGTCCAGAGTTTTTTAATCATTTCAGGCACAAAGTCAATAATTTCAAATTTGAAATTGAATACGCAACTGACTTGACAATCAAAAAAGAAGTGATGACCAAGCGTAAAATCTTCGAAAAGTTTGTTGAAATTAATCCTATTTTGAAAGATTTGGATGATTTGATGCGTTTTGATTTGTCATAGATTTGCATTCTGTACGACTGGGAGAACCGAGCAGTTTTGGTTACTATTAATGGTTTTAAGTCTGTTTTTTATAAAATCAGTTGGTCTTATTCCATTTATTTCTTGAAATAGATTCGAAAAATTAGTTCTGGATGCAATTCCGCATTTTTCTGCCAAAGTTTCAATTTTGTAATTAAGATAAACTTTATCATTATATAATTTGTTCGTTATGTAATTGATTCTCAATTCGCTAAGATATTTGTTGAAATTCATGCCTTTATATTCATTGATGATTTGGGAAAGATAATTAGAATTAGTATTCAGTTTATGCGCTAACTTATTGAGAGTTAATCCGTTCTCTATGAATCCGTATTTTTCTTCGAAACATTTTAATTTAATAAGGATAGTTTTGATCATCTTTTCATTCAGTACAGATTTTTCATCATCTTTTACTTTTAGAATTATTTGTTCATGGGATGGAAGGCATGAATTATTTAGAATCTTTTCTTCTAATATCTTATAATTTATTTTTATAGTCCTTTCATTCTTGTTTTTTATAACCAATAATATCATTAACGAACTCGCAGTAATTACCAGAAAAATAATTAACCAAATCCCCCAAGAGGTTGTTTTCTCTAATCTTTCTTTTTCTTCCAGAAGTGTTTTTGTATCATATTCTCGATGAATAATAGACGAAAGATAGGTGAAATCTTTGGAGATGATACGGTCTGCTTTTAGAAGTTGTTTGGTGTAATAGAGCTCTTTGGCAACATCTTTTTCATCCTTATACTGATGGATTAATAGTTCATAATTTTCTCTTAATTCTGGTAGGATAAACTGATATTCGTTGAAAATTGAATCTACTTTTTCAAAATAAAGCATTGCTTTCTGATGGTCGTTCGTTGCCAGATAGGATTTTCCAATATAAAAATAATTGACGGTGATCCATCCAAAATCATTGATGTGGGTGATTGGCTGTAAAGATTTTTGAAGAGATATTAATGCGTTTTTGAAATCTTGTTTCCTGAATTCATCGATGCCTTTTTCTTTCAAAAAATAGCCATATTCTTGATTGTAGTCTTCATTATTTTGAGTTTGTGATAATCCAATATTTAGCAAAGAATCTACGACTTTGTAGTTTTTAAGCTGTCTGTGGCAAACAATCATTCTGTGTAGGCTATTGTAATACCCTTTTTTATTATTAAAGATTATATTCGGATGTGCTTTTTCTTTTATTTTTTTACCAAAATAAATATTTGATTCTTGAAAATGCTGGAGGGCGGAATCATAATAACCTAAATAGCTTTTTACGTTTCCAAGATGATAGAGGATCTCATTTTTCAGATATTCATCTTTTGTTTCTTTTGAGTATTCATAAGCTTTTATGTATTGGTCTAGAGCAGGTTTGTATTTTTTGTAATTGAAATAATAAATGATACCTTTTCCCAAATAAGCATCACTAATAATATCATTATCTTTTGTTAAAAAACTTGCTGAAATTGTACTGTCCGCATAAAGAAGCTTATTTTTTTCTGTTGAAGAATAGAAAACAGCATCTTTGTAACTTTGTACCAAGTGGACATAATCATTTTCTTGCTTTGCTAGGGCAATGTATTTGTTTAAATACTTAAAAGCTCGATTATCATTTTCCGAGAGATTCTCATAATTCCTTTTGATTTCATAGAAATTACTGAATTTATTTTTTTGAGAGTAGAATATCCCAAAAAGTAAGATTGTTACAAAAAAATAGACTTTTTTCATAATATCATTGTGTGTATGGAGATTAGTTTTCATAAAAGTAGCGAAAATCGTGCTACAAAAAATGTTTTTCCAGTTTTTAATTCTAATAAATAAATCAATTTTATTATTGTATTTATCTATATATAAATCAATTGATTAAATATGTTTAGTCATATTGATTATTATGTACTTATTCTTGAATAAGCACTACAATGCCTTTGACGCTCGTTTTTTGTCTCCTAACTTCGGTGTCAGAATTCTAACATTAACCGGCCGGGATAACCTTTAAATCTAAAATTATGAATAAGATTATCTCAACAATTTCAATTTTAATAGTTATGGTCACAATGTACTCTTGTAGAGAAAATGACATTGACCTTCCAGTAGATAACAGTAATGTTTCAAAAAACAATTCTGTTCTTAATAGGACTAGCGATAGCATACAGGTAGCTGATAGTTTGAATAGTGCAAACAAGCCTTTACCAGGAGATCCACCTCCAAAAAATGGTCACCAGTGGTAAGATTATATTTATAAATATATTGATCAAAGAAACAGTTAAATATCCAAGAATGTTTATGTATTGAGAACTGATCCGACATTAACTTAATTAAAGAAGCAGTTATATAGACCTTACTTTTTTTGCTTTAATAATAACTTTTAATACGCAAGACATGGGAAATAGAATCTTCATATTCACTACTGTGCTAATATCGAATATCATATTTGCGCAAGTAGGCATTAATACAACCGATCCAAAAGCTACACTTGACATCAATGGGGACCTAAAAATTAGAACTCTAAATACAGTAAATACAATACTTACAAGTGAGCAGGTTATTTTGTTAAGAGACAAGTCTGTATCAGGTGATTTTGTTGTAAAAGAAGTTAGTGCTGATATTTTACTCGATTCACATGCTTATTATGCCTCTAAAAATGGTGCTTGGTCACTTCTAGCTCTTGCATTGGGTAATTCTTGGTATAAAATAAATCTTACAGGAAGCGATACAAAAGTAGGGAAGACATCTCTTTTTACGGATGGTGTTTACACTGCACCGCAAAAAGGTGTATATGTTGTTAATTATGAATTTCAGCTTGCTTCTGGGGTCGATTTGGAACTTTTAGGTGGTAAGAAATTGGGAGTTATAAAAAATAATACTAATATTTGGGAAGAAAAACTTTTTGACGCAGTAAGAGTTTCCTTAAGTCTACCATTAGGAATTGGGGTTATTACAATTGCATCAATTCCAGTTACATCTACTTCACTTAACACAATGGTACAACTTGATTCTGGTGATACAATTACTTTTGCAGTTAATACTTCTGGGGTTTTACCAATCAATCTTGGGGTTTTGACCAGTGGAAAAGTCAATGTTCATATCTATAAAATTTCCAATTAAATTTAATTTTTATTTCTATTTAAATAAAAGCATACAAATGTTGAAAATCAATTTTAACAAAGGCAGATTTTTTTGCCTTTGTTTTTTTTTATTTAAAATTAATTGAAATATAATTGAGTTCATTCATTCATTATTTATATATTTGTTCAAGATTTCTTCAATACTAGAAGGAATAATACTAATCAAAACAAGCTAAAAGTCCTTTCAATAAAGGATTTATAAAATGGAATCAAACAAACTTCCATATTTTGCAACTACAGAATCTGTCTTTTATTGGGACGGATTGTTTAGCTTTTTTGGAACATATCACAGAAATTTTAGAAACTATTACCGATTTTATTGGTTTAGCTAACTAGATTTCTTTCTCAAAAAACTACGGAAATATTCAATTTTCCGTGACTCATTTAAAACTTTTAAACGTTATTTTTTTTGGAAAAGAATTATAAATCAAGATTTATAACAGATACACTATTGCATTAATTTAAAAATATATAAAATTTAAAATATGAACCTTAATGAATTAAAAAACGATTGGATCCAAGACTTCGCAAATCCAATGATCATCGCAGGACCTTGTAGCGCAGAAAGCGAATCGCAAATGCTGGAAACTGCAAATAGACTGAAAGAAAGTGGAGCAGAGATTTCCGCTTTCCGTGCAGGGATCTGGAAACCACGAACAAAACCAAATGGTTTCGAAGGTGTAGGAGTGATTGGTCTTAACTGGTTGAAAAAAGTGAAGGAAGAATTCGGTTTCAAAACTGCAACAGAAGTTGCCAATGCACACCACGTTTTTGCAGCATTGGAAGCAGATGTGGATATCCTCTGGATTGGCGCACGTTCTACGGTGAATCCTTTTACTGTTCAAGAAATTGCTCAAGCTTTGCGAGGAACTAACAAACCGATTTTAGTGAAAAATCCTGTGAATCCGGATTTAGCGCTTTGGATTGGTGCATTGGAAAGACTATTAGGGCAAGGTGTAGAAAATATTGGAGCAATCCATAGAGGATTTTCCACATACCAAAAAACTAAATACAGAAATATCCCAAACTGGCAGATTGCCTTGGACTTCAAAAATCAATTCCCAAATATCCCTTTATTCATTGATCCGTCACACATTTGTGGTAATAGAACAGGTTTGGCAGGAGTTGCTCAGGAAGCTTTCAACGTTGGTTACCAAGGTGCAATCATAGAAAGCCACTGTGATCCGGACAATGCTTGGAGCGATGCTTCTCAGCAGATCACGCCGGAAGTTTTGGCGGAAATGATCAACAATCTTCAGGTTCGTAATTCCGATATTTCCGGATACGAAGATGAGATGGGAAAACACAGAACTTTGATCAGTGATATGGATTTCCAATTGATTGAATTGTTATCTCAAAGAATGAAAATTTCTGAGAAAATCGGAACTTTGAAAAAAGAAAATAATATCGCTATTTTTCAACCGGAAAGATGGAAAGTAATTACCGAATATGCGACACAAAAAGCATCAGAAACAGGAATGTCTCAAGAGTTTATAGAGAAAGTTTTCAAAGCTATCCACGAAGAAAGCATCGAGGTTCAGAATCACATCATGATCAACAGATAAATATCAGTGTCAGTCTGAGGCTCTAGAAAACTCTTAAATATTTGGGCAGCTTTATCCGTCCTCCGTTCCCAATCTTTTTTGCCGACGTTTTAGTTTTAATAGAACTTGAAGGCAAAGCAAAAAAGGATTTCCACTCAGGCCGGGCTGCGGATTCAACATACGAATAGAGTTTTGTCATTAAACAGAACAAACCCTTTCAGAAATCCAAACTCTGAAAGGGTTTTTATTTGTCAACACGATAAAAGCTTTAACTTTGTAAAACATAAAAATCTATTTTTTGAAAGGAATCATCATCAAATCTACAGGAAGTTGGTATCAGGTTTTGGAAGCAGAAGCTAAAACTGTTTACGAAGCCAGAATCCGAGGTAAATTCAAATTGATAAAAACCAGACTTACAAATCCTTTGGCAGTAGGGGATGAGGTAGAATTTTCTTTAGAACAAGATGATGTCGCTTGGATCACCAAAATTTTTCCGAGAAGGAATTATCTAATCAGAAAATCGGTCAATCTTTCCAAAGAAGCACATATCATTGCTTCCAATGTAGATGTTGCGTGTTTTATCTACACTTTGAAATTTCCTGAAACCTCATTAGGATTTTTGGATAGATTCCTTGCTTGTTGCGAGGCTTACAATATTTCTCCTTTGATTTTATTCAACAAAATGGATACATTGATTGATGAGGAAAAAGAAATCGTGGAAAATATTGAAGCAATGTATCAAAATATAGGTTATGAGACATTAGAAATATCTTCTTACTCAAAACTGAATCTGGATTTGCTGGAAGAAAAAATAAAAGACAAAACTTCTGTTTTCTTCGGACATTCAGGTTGTGGGAAATCAACGTTAGTGAATGCTTTACAGCCTGATCTTCATATCAGGACTGGCGAGATATCAGAATCCGTGCTCAAAGGAAAGCATACAACAACATTTGCTCAGATGCATTTTTGGGATTTCGGTGGATCAGTGATTGATACGCCAGGCGTTCGGGAATTTGCGATGATAGATGTGGAGAAAGAAGAGATCCAGCATTATTTTCCAGAAATTTTCCAGAAAGGTAGAGATTGCAAATATCATAATTGTATGCATATCAACGAACCGAAATGTGCTGTTTTAGATGGTTTGGAAACAGGAGAAATAGATGAGACCAGATATAGTACTTATCTTAAACTGATGGAAGAAGCAGAAGAAATCAATCAAAAATAAAAAAAATCCTACAAGTTTGTTTGTAGGATTTTAATTTTATATTTTTTTTAATTCTAAAATTTCCAACCAAGCGTGATAAAGAAATTACTTCTAGTATTTTTAACTTTTGAAACAACTTCTGCATCACTTAACAATTCTGTTCCATTTGGAGAATAATAGCCGGAAGAATATGTTCCTTGATCTGTAGTTATTAGTTTGCCCAACAGAAATGGACTAGAATATGTTGATGTGATATTCTGATAAGAAGCATCTATATAGAAAGCTTTGAAATCATAACCAATACCAGCTCCAATTATATTTCTTTTTCCAACAAATAGGTTAGAGTAGGATTGATTGGAGGCAGAACCATTGTCATTATAACTAAGGGTCGACATATTGTCGAAACTATTTCCTTGATAAGCATATCCACCTCTTAAACGAAAATCCATAATTCTATATTCTGCACCAACTCTCACCTCTGATGAATTTTTGTAAGTTTCTTTGAAGAAATCATTGAGCTCAGCTTCCGCATCTCCATATTCTTTATACTTTGGTTTTGTGATTCCTTGGATAAAATCAACATTCAATGCAAAATTCTTTGTCGGAACAAAAGCTGCACTGATGCTTGCTTTCATAGGAGTTGATAATTTTCTGTCTTCATAATTTCTGTCATAGAGATTACTATTAAGATAATATTCGTTGTAATATCTGTCCATGTTCCACCAAGTAGGAGTTTCTATTGCAGCACCAAGTCTGAACTGATTGCTTAGTTTTGCAATAACACCAATATTGGCAGAAAATCCGTCAGCTTTTTCTTCGAAATCTGTAAATTGCTTATCAAATCTTGTTAAACTATTTCCATTTCCAAAACTAGCAGAATCATATTGATTGAGATAAGAATTGTGGAAATTAAGACCAGCTCCAAAATATAATCTGTTGTCGTAATTAGCACCAACAGTAAAACTAGTTTTGGAAATATCACCGTATCTATCGTACCAATGTCCCGCTAATGTATAGTTTGAAGAGTTGATGGTTTCAGTTGGAGTACTTGCAATTTGAATATTTTGATTCCCTTTGGTTTCGGTATAATTATCTATGGATTGTGTAGAATAATTGATTCCAATGTTTACAAATTTCCATTTAGAATTTGTATCACCAAGATTTATTGTCAATACACCGCCACTATTATTAAGGTCAGTTTTGTTGATCTTATAACTTGATGAATTACCACCAAAAGTTGTAGCATTTTTATTACTATTGATTCCAAGCGTTAGATTGATATCACTAGCAATGAAAACTCCAATACCAGCTGGGTTCACACTTGCGGAAGAAATATCACCTCCTAAAGCCCCCATAGACCCTGCCATCGAATTGTACTTAGCAGTTCCATTAATTGGATTTCCCGAATAAACATCAACAGTATTTGTAATTACCGATACATCCTGAGCCTTGAAGTAAGCAACAGAAACAGGAATACTTAACAGTAATAAAGTCTTTTTTATCATTTTAATATGAAATATTATATTTTAAAATCAATGATTATCTTCTTCCGCCACCGCCGGATCTCATTCCACCGCCACCGCCAGAAGAACCTCCAGATCTCATTCCTCCACCAGAATTGAAACCTCCTGAGTTTCCTCCAGATCTCGTTGGTGCTGTGTAAGTGTCATTTCTGAAACCTCCATTGTTTTGCTGAGTTCTTACGTTTCCACTTCCATTATTAGGATAATTAGAAGGATTTTTGCTTCCACCATTGTTGTTAGGATAAGTATTTCTTATTCCACCATTGTTGGGATATTGTCTCACGCCACCATTATTGATGATGTTTGGGTTTCTTCCACCTCCGGAATTATTAGGAATTCTAATATTATTGTTATTATTTCTAATGTTACCATTATTAATTCCAGCAATACGTTGAGGTGTTCTAAATCCTCCAGAATTATTAATTCCTCTAAGTCCATTATTTCGTCCATTACCTTGAGGGAGCATTCCTCCTAATCTACTGCCGTTTGCTCCTGATCTGTGATATTGAGGTCTGTAATAGCCATTTCCATAATATGGTGATCCATAGAATCCACCATAATAACCTCCCCAGCCACCATAGCCATATCCCCAAGGGTCATAGAATCCTCCACCCCAACCCCAAGGTTAGTAGAATGAG